>CAVOPP010000010.1:0-186558 GCA_963698135.1 uncultured Methanobacteriaceae archaeon
AATAAATCAAAGTGAGAGAGGATTTAATTATCATTTTCGATCATATCAACTAAATTTTCAAGTTGACTAATATCATGATTTACTGTTAATTTTTTTATAGGCACATTTTTGACAATATTACTGCATTGTAATAAATTTTTAGCTCTTTCTTTACTTTCGAATATTTTCACACAATATGAATTTCCAATTAGATCTAAAAGTTTATCTTGAGGTTTTATATCACTAATTTCATTTTTAGAACCTTTTTGAAGCACATAAATTCTTTTCAGTGGAATATGATCTAGATTAAAGTCATTTTGAATTGAATAGGAGTATTTTGCCAGTTCAGGATGGATTCTTTTTAGTGTATGTTTATTTTCATCCGCAATTTCTTTCGTAATATTTTCCCATAATTTTATTCGCGGAAATCCAGGAAAAACTATGGGCTTATTATTTTTGTCAAATTCTACGGATAATACATCATCACTAATAACAGAATGGCCTTTATTATTTAATGCAAATGTTGTCGTGGATTTTCCATATCCAGAACCTCCAAGAAGTGCGATAGCTTCATTATTTATATTAATTGCACTTGCATGAAAAACTAGTTTGCTTCTCTGGCATAGTAATATTCCTATACCTTGGCCTAAAACCAAAGATCTAAAAAAAACATTATTAAAATCAAAATTTCTATTTAATATAATATTATTTCCGTTTTTTCTCTGAAAAGAGGTTCTGAGTCAAAATAAAGAATAATGTCTTTGAATGAAATCTTAAATTTTCTGATTCGCTCATCAAATTTATTTTTTGCCTCAGGGAGTGATTCCGGATAATCAAAGGATATTATAACATCTGATCCAGTTTTTTTAGATATTAATTCTGGAAAAGGAATTTCTGATTTAATTCCCAGTCCATGAGATTCATAATAATGAAATTCTGACATTTAAATCAAGCTTCTGAATCCGCAAAACTCCCGGGTTCAACTTGATAAGGGGGACTAGATCCTGCAGTAATTTTTTTAGCATCGCCATGAATTTTGAGCTCGGGTTTTTTATATTTTTTTTTATTCATAAAATCACTTAAATGGTTATTTTTTATTCAGCTGTTTTTGATTTGTATTTATCTAGCCATTGCGACAATAATAGTATTTTCCATAGAATATAAGTGTTGTATTGATATCCTAATTTGTATTTATTATAAATATACTTTATTATATCTAAATTTACGTATTCTTTCAACTGAATATTATCAATAAATTTATCTTCATTTTTTTCAAATAAAAACAAATTTCTTTGCAAGACCTCTAAAATAACTCCTTTTCTGGTTCTCCATTGTATTTCCGGAGGTAATATTTCTTCCATAGCTACTCTTTGAATATAACGCTTCCAACCAGATTTAAATTTCATTTCAGTAGGTATTCCATAGCAATACTCGACTAATCGCTTGTCTAAGTAAGGATATCTGGGTTCTATCAAATAAGAAGCAGTTCCATGATCTAACATTTCCATAGTATTTTCTAAATTCATTATTTGTTGAATTAATTCGAAATGAAATTCTTTAGATTTCATTGAATTTTTGTTATTCTTTAAATGTTTTAAATTGAAATCATATTCTTTTATAATATTTTCAATGAAATCCTGTCTATATTCAATCGATTTTGGCTCTTTTGAGAATTTATTTGAAAATATTTTAAATAATTTTTTTAAATTAGCAGGAATTAATGGAAAAAATACTTGTGTTTTAAAGACATTGAAAAAACTTCTTTTTTGGTTTTTTGAGAGGGATTTAAGCTCATTAATCAATTTCTTCCATTTTAATGAAATTGCAAGTTCTATCAGATATTTTTGACCATATGAAATAACATGATCACCACCCATACCTCCTAATAAAATTCTGATATTATTCTTGTGCATTTTTTCATAAGATTTATACATAACTGGCAAAAAAGGAGCATAATATGGCTGCTCTTGATGATTTAAAATATTTTCTATATTTTTTATAAGTCCTATGTTGGTTCCATCAATGAAATGAGGTTCTATCCCTCCATTATCAATGACTTTTTGAATATAATAACTTTCATCTCCTTTAGGAAAACCTTTAAAAATTAAAGAAAAAGTTTTAAGCTTATTTAAACTACCTTCTTGAATTTTTAAAATTTTTTTGGCCATACAAACCACAGATGATGAATCTAAGCCGCCACTTAACTCGAATCCGACTGGATAGGCACTTCTCAAACGGCACTCAATGGCTTCTGAAAAAATATCTTTAAAAGCTTTGATATATTCCTCTTCAGATTTCATCAAAATTTTATAATTAGGATCAAGTTCCCAGTATTTCTTGATTTCTATACTATTGGATTTAATAGTCATGGATTCAGAAGCATTTAAACTAATAATATCTTTAAAAAAGGTAGATTTTTCCTCGCTAGCGCTTAAATAGAATGGAATTTTCAGTTCATTAAGTTTACATTTAACTTCTGGGTTGGTAAAAAGTGCTCTAATTTCAGTTGCAAAAAATAGGGCATCATCAGTTAAATGATAATAAAAAGATTTGATGCCCATGTGATCTCGTGCACAGAATAATTTCTGCTCTCCTATATCCCATATAGCAAAAGAAAAATCACCCAGCAGTTTTTCAGGACATTTTTCGCCCCATTTCTTATAAGCTTCAAGAATAAATTGACTATCTGAATTCTCAGGGCTGTTATCAATTTTTAATTGATCTGCAAGTTCTTCTCGGTTATCTATACGTGCATCAGCGGTTATTATTAATCCTGATTTGTCTTTAAATGGAAGAGTTTCTTTTAATGATTCTTTAGTTGTATACAGCATTTGATGGCCTAAAGCAATTGATTCATAATTTAGAACCTTTGAGCCATCAGGACCTCTATGAGAAAGACTATCATTCATTTTTTTTATCTGATCAAATTTCACAGAATGATTATTTCTGTAAAATATTCCAGTGATAGCACTCATTTTTACTCTCCAATTTAATAGTTAACTAATTTTGAATTAATTTATTTTATTTAATAGATTAATATTTCTAAATCTAATTATTACATATCTAAAATCTTAATTATATTATGTTAAATGATTTTTTATTTTTTATTTGCCTTTTTAATTTAAAATAATCTGTTTTAAACTATTTTCACAAAAAAAATATTTTTATTATATGCTCGTGATTTTTTTCACAAAAAATTATTTATTTATTATAAACGAGTGATAATTTTCACAAAAAATGAATATTAAAACGAAATCTTTATATCTAATTCAGTATAATTCTAATTAAATAATTATAACTCTGTTAGGTATGTGATACATTTCACAAATTTATCTAAATTTATATGATCTTTATACAGTGGTGAACAAATGGATGAAAAAAATAAAAAAGGGGATATATTCTTTAAAAGATTAATAATATTAACATTTGCATTGATTTTAGCTATAGGATTTTCTAGTGCAGTCTATGCTGTAGATGCTGATATTCAAGTAAACCAGACTGTGAATAATAGTGCCCCTAGTTATAACGATAATGTTAAGTTCACCACAACAGTATCAAATAAAGGGCCTGGCAATGCAACGGGGGTTAAGATAACTCAAAAAATCCCTAATGGTCTTGAATATGTCTCTGATGATTCTAATGGAACATACAATAAAACTACAGGAATCTGGAACATTGGAAATCTCAGTAATGGTTCTTCTTTAATGTTAAACATAATCACCAGAGTCAATTCTACAGCAACCATAAAAACTATAGTAAATAAATCTGCCCAGATTGAAAATGATCCAAATTCTGATAATAATGCTCAGGAGACTATAATTACAGTTCCTAAATCTGTTGATGTTTCTGTTAAGACTTATCCGTGGTATTATGATTATGTTGCTAAGGTTTATCTCACTCAGTATGCTTATGGTACTCCTACTGTGATGATTGTGGATGTAAGAAATAGTGTTAGCTATGGTGATGCGTCTGGTGTTGTTGTTGAGTATAAAATTGGGGATGGTTTGAAGTATATTGATTGTTATACTCGGGGCATTGGTACTACTCAGTACAGTAACGGTGTTTTGACCTGGAATATTGGTGATTTGCCTGCTGGTGGTATGTTACCGATGTATGTATTTTTGGAAGAGAATAAAACTGGTAACATGACTTCCAGTCAGAATTTAACTGCTTCTTTGAAGTCTGTTGATCAGACTGATGTTAATGCGGCGAATAATAAGGCTAATAGGTTGCTGGATATTGTTCCTTCAGCAGATGTTCAAGTTACTCAAACGGTTAGTAATTCTACTCCTAATTATAATAGTAATGTGATTTTCACTATTACGGTGCGTAATAATGGTCCTAATGATGTAAATGGTGTACAGATTAAGGATCTTTTACCTAGTGGCTTAACCTGGGTTTCAGATAATGGTGCTGGTGCTTACAACCGTACTACGGGCATATGGAATATTGGGACTCTTGTTAATGGTCAGAGTTTGGTATTGAATATTGTAGCCAATGTTACTTCAACGGGAACACTTAAAAATTCAGCTAATATTGTATCACAATCACTAAGCGACTGGGTATACGGAAACAACAACCAAACAACCATCCTTAAAGTGAATGGAGCATCTTATACTCCTCAAGTTGATGTTTCTGTTAAGACTTATCCGTGGTATTATGATTATGTTGCTAAGGTTTATCTCACTCAGTATGCTTATGGTACTCCTACTGTGATGATTGTGGATGTAAGAAATAGTGTTAGCTATGGTGATGCGTCTGGTGTTGTTGTTGAGTATAAAATTGGGGATGGTTTGAAGTATATTGATTGTTATACTCGGGGCATTGGTACTACTCAGTACAGTAACGGTGTTTTGACCTGGAATATTGGTGATTTGCCTGCTGGTGGTATGTTACCGATGTATGTATTTTTGGAAGAGAATAAAACTGGTAACATGACTTCCAGTCAGAATTTAACTGCTTCTTTGAAGTCTGTTGATCAGACTGATGTTAATGCGGCGAATAATAAGGCTAATAGGTTGTTGGATATTGTTCCTTCAGCAGATGTTCAAGTTACTCAAACGGTTAGTAATTCTACTCCTAATTATAATAGTAATGTGATTTTCACTATTACGGTGCGTAATAATGGTCCTAATGATGTAAATGGTGTGCAGATTAAGGATCTTTTACCTAGTGGCTTAACCTGGGTTTCAGATAATGGTGCTGGTGCTTACAACCGTACTACGGGCATATGGAATATTGGGACTCTTGTTAATGGTCAGAGTTTGGTATTGAATATTGTAGCCAATGTTACTTCAACGGGAACACTTAAAAATTCAGCTAATATTGTATCACAATCACTAAGCGACTGGGTATACGGAAACAACAACCAAACAACCATTTTGGAAGTTCCTAAAGCAGCAGATATAGGTGTAACACAAACGGTTAACAATTCTACTCCTAATTATTTGGATAATGTGACTTTAACTATTAATGTGACTAATTATGGTCCAGACTTTGCAAATACTGTACAAATTACAGACCTATTGCTTCCGGGCCTTCAATATGTTTCCCACAGTACTAATCACGGAACTTTTATTAATGGAATATGGACTATATCCAACCTCCAAGTAGGAGAAACAGCAACCATAAATATTATAGCTAAAGTTATTAAGGCAAGTATAATTGAAACCACTGCAACACGTACTGGCGGATCACAGTTTGATTATAATGCCTCAAATGATGCTCATGCAATAAATTTAAACATCAAATCGGCAGCAGATATTCAAGTCACCCAAACCACCAGTAATTCTAACCCACACTACCGAGATAATGTTTCTTTAATAGTGAATGTTAGAAATAATGGGCCGGATACTGCCACAGGAGTAAAAATAACTGATCTTATTCCAAATGGCCTGAGCTTACAATCTTATACCTTAAGCCGGGGAACTTATAATTCCACTACTGGAATTTGGGATATTGGGGACATAAACATCCAATGAGACTTTAAATCTTACCTTAATTGCTAAAGTTTTATCCACTGGTAATTTTGTTAATGTGGCCACTAAAACGGCAGAAACTACCTATGACTATGATACTTCTAATGATGGGCAATCAGTAAACCTATCAGTAGCTCCGGCAGCAGATATCCAGGTAACTCAAACGGTAAGTAATCAAACCCCATTATTTGGAAATAATGTGAATTTCACAGTGACTGTTAAAAATAATGGGCCTGATACGGCTTCTGGTGTTAAAATAACTGATCTTTTACCTGATGGATTGAAATTATTATCCTACACAGTTTCCCAGGGAACTTATAATTCCATCACTGGAATTTGGGATATAGGAAACTTAAATGTTAATGGTGACCAGTGTTCTTACCCTAGTTGTACAGGCTTTACAAAATGGAAACATTAACAATTTGGCTAATAAAACATCATGAAACTACCTATGACCACAATATAACCAATGACCTCCAATCGCTACAAATTACTGTTTCACCAGGATCCAACCCTGTGACTACATTTACGAGCAGTACTGGAATAAATGTTGATGATGGAATTACAGGAGCTATTGCCACACCATTTACAATTAACTTGTATGATAGGTCTTATAATAGCTTTTACATAAGTACTAATGGTTTAATATCATTTAATTCAGGAATTACTGCTTATATTCCGGCTCCCAATAGTAACAACAGATTTATAGCACCATTCTGGGATGATATTGATTTGCAGTACGGCGGTTCTGTATATTATACTATGAACAGTAGTCAGATTATCATTACTTGGGACCATGTACCTTCATATATAGAGAGAAGTAACCCAACTTTGTTCAACACCTTCCAGCTTAGAATAAACAGTAATGGAACATTCGAGTTTATATATGGGGATATGGAGTGGAAAATTGGTTATAGTGGTCCCCAAGGCACTGGAAGTTCATGGGCTGGTTTCAAAGGAAGAACATCTACTCAAATAGATACTTTCTGGACATCCAGTCAGGATCTGAGTTTAATTTCCAACCAAAGCTTCATATTCAATAGTAATGGAGATTTAATATCCTAGATGGGCATTAAATCCTTTTTTTATTTTTTTCATAAATATAAATTATGATGTGATTTTTAGATATAGTAAATTCTAAAAAATAAATTATTTATTCAATTATTCTCCCACATTCCTCAAGGGAACAAAATCCCTTTCAGATTCCCCTAAAACAACTTCATCCCCATGTTCCAACCAGGCATGGGCCTCAAATTCTCCCTTATTTCTGGGAAACACCAATCTTAACCAGGGATGAATATCCATAACGGGCCAGTAAGATCTGACCAGAGAGGGCCCGTACCAGACAGGTAGATCCGGGAACGAAACGGCCCATCACCTGCACCGCCCAGGTAATTCTGGTTAAAGGAATACTATTAACCTGGTATTAACCCGACTAAATCTTTTAACTATTTTCTCTATTCTATTAAAAGAAAACAACCAGAGCATCAGGCGAATTATCCACAGCACCATAAGGGCCTTAATTAAAAGTAATCTGGTTTCATTATTTAATTTAAAGAAACTGTGGATTAAGGTCATTAGGGCTCCTCTTTATATTTAATTAAAAAAAATAATATGATTCTATTTTCTAAGAAATCTCTATAAGGCCTTTTTCCAGTAAGTCACCCAGTAATTCCTGCAAATCATTCTCACAGGTTTCTTCTTCCACGTCGTATTCTGCTAAAACGGCCTCTTTTATCTCCTTGAAACTAACTGGTTTTTGAATTAGCTTCCAGATGAAACTACCCACCGGGTTCAGGCCATAGTAAACACCGTCTTTAAGGCCCAGTATCACTACTTCTTCTTCTAAATCGCAGTGAACGGCTTCTTTGGTGACTGAAATTACTGATATGTCAGGTATGGTCATGTATTATTTCCCCCAGTTCTTCTAAATTATTTTTCCCAGGTAGTTATATGTATTTATTGGTAGTAATCTGTTACTCTCCTAAAATCATTATCTGGTTTAAATATGTATTTATTGGTAGTAATCTGTTACTCTACCAAATCATTATATCGTTATATTTAAACCCACTTCCAGGTGAGATAATAAAAAAATCGTATTTTAATACCCAAATATGATTAAAATAATTAATTAAAGAAATAAATCTGGGCCTTATTTTATTTAAAAAAACAAAATGCAGTATAAATTGTCCTGATACCTATTTTAAGTAATTAAGTACGCCGCTGGCTTCTCGTGTACCCCCAAAGCCAACAGCCACTTATTAAAATATTATATTCAAGTAATATATATAATTTTTGTAAGTTATAAGGCTTTATTCAACTTAAAAAGCAGTTTTTCGCTGACAACACAGATTTTTTTTCGAAACCATAATAAATTAATGATAGTCACTAATTCTTAGAAAAACATATTTAATATCTCCAAATTTAAAGAATAATAATACTTAAACTAATTTTATAAAAAAGTTGATGAAATGATAAAAGACACCCGATCCTTCGCCCTCATTCTGGCCTTCCTGGCCTCTTTTTTAACTCCCTTCGTGGGATCTTCCATTAACATCGCCCTTCCTCAGATTAGCCAGGAATTATCCATCAATGCCCTCGTCATGGGCTGGATACCCACGGCCTATTTACTGGTTCTGGCCGTATTATTAATTCCAGTGGGTCGTTTTTCTGACATTTACGGCCGGAAAAAAATATTCTGGATGGGGATAATTATTTTCACTGCGTCCTCCTTTCTGGCTGGATTTTCCTTCTCAGGAGAGATGTTATTATTCTTCCGGGTAATCCAGGGAATTGGATCGGCCATGATATTTGCCAATGTCACCGCCATGGTGGCCTCGGTGTTCCCGGTCATGGAACGGGGAAGAGCCCTGGGAATAGCAGTAACCGGGGCCTACCTGGGACTCTTCCTGGGCCCGGTTCTAGGGGGAGTCTTAACGGAAAACCTGGGATGGAGAAGTATATTCTTTTTCAATGTCCCCCTGGGAATAATCACCACTTTCGCGGCCTTTAAATTAAAAGAAGAATGGAGACCAGCCGCTGGGGAAAGCTTTGATATTACTGGAACAGTGATACTGGGAGTTTCCATGGTACTGGTGATTCTGGGCCTGACCCAGCTACCACAAACCAATGGTGCCCTGCTTCTAATAGCCGGGTTACTAACGGGATTATTTTACTACTTCTATCAAAGCAGGGTGGAAGCCCCGGTATTTGACTTGAGCATATTTAAAAACCGGACTTTTGGTTTTAACAGCCTGGCCACCCTTATCAGTTACACGGCCAGTTATCCTATAATATTTCTATTGAGTCTTTATCTTCAGTATGCCTTAAAACTGAACCCGGCCACGGCCGGATTGGTTTTATCAGTCCAGCCCCTTTTCATTACCATATTTTCATCCTACGCCGGCCGGCTCTCTGACAAAAAGGATCCTCGACTTTTGGCCATGGGAGGTATGAGTCTGGTAACCCTTACCACCTTTGGCCTGGCCTTTTTCAAGGACTATCTCTGGGAAATAATCCCCCTTCTAATAATAATGGGTATTGGGTTTGCCCTTTTTGGAACTCCCAACAACAATATCGTGTTTTCCTCAGTTAAAAAGAAATATTTCGGAGTGGCCGGGGCCTCTTTAAGTACCATGCGGGTGGTAGGCCAGCTCATAGGGATGGCGGTTTCCCTGCTTTTATTAAATATATTTATTGGAGGTTCCTTTATTGGCCCGGACAATATTGACCTGTTTATTTTGTGCACCCAGATTTCCCTGATTTTATTCGGGATTCTATGTTTCGTGGCCATTCTGGTTACCTGGCGGGGTAAAGAGCCAGATTAATCTAAAATCATTTTTTTTAAATTTTAGGATTATTAGAGAAGAGTGACAATTTATATCATATAATAACTAATAAAAAAATAATAAATTATTTTTTAAGAACAATTAAAATTTTTTTAAGGGATATAAATGATCCATCAGCCTCCAAAAGTTAATAATCCGTTTATTAAGGATTATAAAGAACCAGAAGGTAAATTTAACCAGGCATGGGTCAATAAAACCCACAAAATGTCTAAATTTCTTTCACTATCTGTCATTTTTATTTCCCTCATTATTATAGGGGGCTGGATTTTTAACATACCCTTTTTTCAGGGAGCTATTGGAAGTTTGGTGCCTACCAGACTCAACACAGCATTTTTATTCTTAATTATGGGCATTATGGCCTATTTACTTAATAAAAATTCCTCCAATGAAAAGATACGTTTATTGGGTAGTATTACTGGAATTTTAATCCTAATATTTGGTTTCATTACCATTATGGAATATGTGTTAGGGATTTTTCTTCCTCTGGACAATGTACTTTTAGCCTCTCAACCAGAGGCCATTACCCGGCCCCGTTTTTTAAGTTCTATTAACATTCTCCTGTTTGGGATAATCATTCTTTTATTTTCCAGGCCTATGGAAATAGCTAAAGGCCAGATATTGTGCGTAACTACAGGATTAATATCATATCTAGGCCTTTTAACCTTTTTAATTGGTTTAGGAAATTCATCAAACATTTTTATCTACAATCAAATGGCCCCCCTTTCCTCTTTCCTTCACCTGGCTTTATCCCTCAGTTTCATTGGTATTTTTCCTAAAGAGGGAATTATAAAGATTTTTCACCAGGAGGCTTACGGGGGTTACATGTCCCGTTATCTCATTCCCGCTTCGGTAATAATTATATCGGTTACTGGACTCTTTATAGTGGTTTTAGAGCAGTTAAAGATTTTTACAGAACAATTTGGACTGGTACTACTCATCATTTTTACTTTAGCATTCACTTTTTTCTTAATTTTAAGATATGCTAATCGAATTAATCGCTTCCATATGGCCCGTATCGCATCAGAAAACAGAATTATAAAAATGGAAAAATTCTTTGAAGACATTATTGAGGGAATTGTAGATGGAATACTGGTAACTGACTCTTCCAACAAGATAATCTACTTAAATCAGGGTATGAAAGAAATATTTCAGGTAGAATCCGGAGATTTGTTAAATAAAAATTTTTTAAAGGACCCTTCTATTTTGAATTTCATTAATATTGAGGAAAATTATCTCCAGGTGGTCAAAAACTTAAAACCAGCTTTTGTAAATTCCATAAAAGTTACCAATACCCGGGATAATGTTTTTGTCAGCGGGTGGATAATCCCTCAAATTGAAAATGGTAAATTCAACGGGGCCATACTTACCACTTCTGATGTTACAGCAGTTAAAGAGGCTGAAACTGTTTTAGAAGCATCTTTAAAAGAAAAAGAACTTCTCCTGGCTGAAATACATCACCGGGTTAAAAATAACATGCAGATTATTTCCAGTCTTCTTCGTCTGCAGTCTAGTCGTTTGGACGATGAAACAGTGCAAAATATTCTCACAGACAGCCAAAACCGTATAAAATCCATGGCCATGGTCCACGAGAGTTTATATCTCAGTGAAAACTTTGCCTCCATAAATATGTTCCACTATATTAACAAACTCATCCGGGGACTGCAAAGCACATATCAAATGGGGGCTTACCTGGAATTTGAGGTGGAAAGTGAAGAAATAGAACTGGAAATTGAGATGGCCATTCCCGTAGGTCTAATTATAAATGAACTGGTGACCAACAGCATAAAACACGGCTTTTCGCCGGATAAAAATGGTAAAATCACCGTTCACTTTAAAAGAGCCGGTTTAGAATATGAATTAATAGTCAAAGACAATGGCGTAGGCTTTGATCAGGATTTGAAATTTAAAGATAGTCCCAGTCTGGGTATGGAACTGGTTCACGCTTTAACCGACCAGCTGGACGGTGTTTTAAAATTTAACGGCGATAATGGGACTTGTGTCAACATTCAATTTAAAAACATTTATTATTCGCCCCGTTACTAGTTTTTAAGAAATAATCATAAAAACACCAATTCATTTTGCTTTTTTTATTCTATTAGGCAAATTTAAAAAAAATATTTTTTATTTTATCCGTGTTAATTTATTTAATTTAAAAAAATAAAAGAAAATAACCTTAAATATTTAATTACTTTTAATACTGACTAGGATATTCAGTTAGATATTCCAGAGAATACATATCACCATCTTTTGATCTAGTAATTTTAACTATAGCTGTAGATTCAGTCTTATTTTCAGATTTGGCTATTATGTTAATGGTGGTATTACCCATAGAAATGTTCTTTACCGTGTAATTGAAGGTACCATCGCCCTCTACCTCAATTCTCTTTCCCTCAACCGTAACATTGGCTCCAGGATCAGTCACTCCCTTTAAATTTAAGGTTTTTAGAGTGTCACCACTTGCCTTGCTGTCCGAGGTCATGTTCAAGGTGGTGGTATCTTCTATACAACCTGAAGATATTAAAACCATTAATAAAACTGCAAAAATCATACCAAAAAATATTTTTTTTATTTTTCATCCCTCCATTTAAAAATATATTAATAATTAGAAAACTATGTTAATTAATTTTTCTAAAAAAGTATGAGTGGATAATTTAGAAAAAAAACTATTTGTAATAATAATATTTTCAAAAAAATAAAAAAAGAAAGACCATTAAGTCTTTCTAAAATGGTAGTTCTGCGTATGTTCCTTTTAACTTAGCAGTTGCCGTATTCCAATTGGTTATTTTACCCAGAGAATTACTATTACTGGATGCATCAGCTTTAACCCATTTTCCATCAATCAGGAACTCGGCCCATACATGTCCATAGACATTACCACTGGTAAAGGTGGCATCGGCATGGACGTATTTGGCTGCAATTCCTGAAGCCCGGGAAAGGGCCACTAAAAGATGAGAAAGATCCACACAATTTCCCGTCTTGGCTTTCAAGGTATTCACTGCCCCGTACTTGGTATTGTAGTAGAAACTGTAACTGGTGTTGTCCCGCACCCAGTTAAAGATGGCTGTGGCTTTGGCCAGAGTGCTGGTTAGCCCACTGGTCAGAGAAGATGCCAATGCTTTAATGGTGGTATCAGTTGATTGACAGTTTTTGGTTGGTTGTAGATACTGACTGTATGATGAATTGCTGCTACTGGTGTTTTGATATACCGTGTCGTCTATGGTTACATAACTTGGTAAACGATTATTCAAGCTCTGGAAATTTAGAATCTTGGCCAGGGAGTAAACCATGGTTTTAAATTGCATATTTCCCAGAGAAGTGCTGACGGATCCTGGAGCTGCATTATTAGTATTGATATAATTCACAATACTTTGAGCCAGACTCACGTAGCTACTTTGATACAAATTACCACTTAAAGTGCTTCCACTGGATGCTGGATCACTGGATAATGTTTTCTGCTGTACGCCGCTGGTTTTCCCGCTGTTTAAGTTTAAAATTCCATTGGCCATAAGGTAGAGGAATTCACTAACTTTTAACTGCTGGGAATTCACAGTTACGTAATTGGGAAGTCGATGATTGGTCTCTATGAATGACTTGAGGGAACTGGCCGCACTTTCAATAGCTGATAGAGAGAAAATACTGGAATTAATATTTCCTGCTGACTCTGAAGAGGTGCTTTTAGGTGCTGTTGAATTTATGGTTAAATTCCCGGAATAGTCAAAGAAATCATTGTTTAAAACATTACCGTATCTAAAGAGTGCATATCCTGTGGCACCGTTATTTAAAGCGGTTTGAGTATCGTTAAGTAACTCATTTACTCCTAAAGGTACGGGATTTGTATCAGACTCATAGGTCATGATGCCGGCCCAAACCTCTTTGCCATTGGAATGGCTGGCTATGTACTTGGTTACCGAAGCAATCCAGGCCGTATTTCCATTGTAATTCCCCTTGTAAATCATAGGGACCAGAACATCAAGGTACTTGCCCAGGGCAGGGTAATCCTGTCCATAGTAGTAAGCATTGCTGCTGGTCTCCGGCATTAATGCCGCTGATAGAAGAGCTGAAGGATTGGCTGTTTTAACTGCTGCGGAGATCTTGGCCACTAAATTGGTAATGGCCTGCGTCCCATTGGTACTGTTATAGGCTTTTCCCGAGTATCTAATGTAGTCCAGGTGTATTCCACTGATTCCATCAATTTGGGTATAACTGAGAATTCTTTGGGTTAGATTGTCCATGTAACTGTTGGCATAGGTAGTATTGTACCCAGTTTTGGCTGTTGTGGTGTATTTGGTTTGATAAGTTGTTTTGTACTTGATAGTGTACTTGGTCTGGTAAACATACTTGTAATAAGTCTTTTTGACCCATTTGTACTTCCACTTGTACTTTATCTTGTACTTCAATTTACCATGGTAGTAGTAGTAACTCTTGTAATAGCTCTTGTAGTATTGTTTCACTGATTTTTTGTAGGCCACTTTTACTTTGACCTTGTAGTAGTACTTGTAGGCTGTTTTTACTGCTACTTGACTGGATGTGGTAACGTTGTAGTTGTATTTTCCTGTGGGATCAATGAAAGTTCCATTGTTTTTTAAACAGATTACCCAGGCACTTACTCGAATACTGGAATTTTTAGCATTACCTAAAAATGCGGTGAGGTTGGTCTTGTATTTGGCATCATTTAGAGCGGCCTGTTCCAGGAATATATCCTCAATTCCACCTTCTTTAATCTGGGTAAAGTTTATTTTTCCCATGTCGCTGGCTTTAACCCACATAGAACCGTGAGCTGAGGTATTGTTGTTACTGGCCGGTGCACTGCTGGTACTGGTCTGGGGAGTGCTGGAATTAGCACTGGTCGAAGTATGGTTACTGCTATTGCTATTACTGGTTTGATTGTCTGTGTTATTGGAAGCTAATGTTTCAGATGGTGTAGAACTGTCTATATCTGTGTCATTTACTGATGTTCCGTTTACTAGCGTCTCTGCATATATAACGTTGGAGTTAAAAAATGCTAAGCAAATTGTCAATACGAAAACTATCTGTAAGTTTCGCGAAATTTTACCGCCTCCATGTCAATGAGGCCTAATCGTGTCACATTGCTAAAAAAAGGTTCAGCAATTGTTCATATTTTGAAAAAAGGCCTTACTGACAGAATTATATACACTATAACTTACTATATAAATATTTTGATTTAAAATTGGAAAAAAGGCCTTATTTAAGCCTATTAAATTAAAAGGAACTCTATATGAGGGTTTTATAGTGGGCCACAAAGGAAAAGGAATATTAAAAGCTTATTTAGGCCAATAAGTTCATTGAAATGCTTTTTTCAAGAATTTGTTATTTATTTAAGACAATTTAATCTATTATGTTCTCTAATATGGGTCATTTAATAAACTGGTCACTTTCCTAGCTGTTGACAAAGCCATTCAATCCCTTAACCTATAACTTATGAGATATCAGTGCTTTATTTTTTAATTAAATTTAAATAATGGATTTAATTGTTTAATAATCTGTTATTAAAAAGTTTGAACTTCACAGAATCACTCTATGGTGGTATTTAACAGAATTTTTTAAGGAATTGTTTTTTATAAAACATAAAATAGTTCTATTATGGTCAAAATACGTTACTAACCCATTTTTTCAATTATTTTCAACAATTTTTAAGGAATTATGCAAATAATTATTAGAACTGAATTATAAATTAGTAATAGTATATGGGAACTATTTGTTATTATATCATAGTGATCAAAATGAAGTACGATGTAGTGGTTGTTGGTGGACGATTAGCTGGATCAACTTCGTCTCTTTTTGCGTCTAAAGGCGGCCTAGACGTATTAATGATTGAAAAAATGCAGGAAATAGGAACTCCTGTCCAATGCGCAGAAGCTACAACTAAGGATACCTTTAAAATCCTGGAAATAGAACCTTCCAAAAAGTACCTGTGCACTGAAGTTGATGGTGTGGACTTTTATGCCCCTAATGGAAAGCACTTCCGGGTTAAAAGCAATGATATGTACGGATTCATGGAAGGGCATGTTTTAGAGAGGAAAATCTTTGACAAAGAACTGGCCATAGAATCTGCCAAAGCAGGTACTGACATAATGGTCAAAACTACGGTTAAAGATTTAATAATAAAAGATGGCCAGGTATGTGGGGTTGTTGCCAAACACCTTGGAAAAACAATGGATATTAAAGCAGACATTGTCATAGCCGCCGATGGCATTGAATCCACCATAGCCGGTATGGCCGGTCTTAAAACTACTAATAAAGTTGAAGATATGGGTTCTTGTGCCCAGTACGAAATGGTGGGTATTGAGGCCGATCCCAACTATCTGCAGATACATCACGGACAACACATAGCACCAGGAGGATATCTATGGGTCTTTCCTAAGGGTAATGGGGTGGCAAATGTAGGTTTAGGGGTGGTAAACTCTAAAGAAACTGCTATATTTTACCTGAATCAGTTCATAAAAAAATTGGATGCCACCCCAGTGGAACTCAATGTGGGAGGGGTACCGCTTTCAGGACCTATGGAAAAAACTTTTTCCTCAGGCCTCATGGTGGTGGGAGATGCCGCCCGACAGGTTGATCCCCTGAATGGAGCGGGAATACAAAACGCAGTAACATGTGGCCGAATCGCTGGAGAAGTGGCAGTAGAAGCAATTGAAAATGAAGACACAAGCGCCCAGTATTTAAAAAAATACGAAGAACTCTGGAAATTAAGCATTGGAAAGAACCTGGAAACCTCCCTGAAATACCAGAAAATTTTTCAGAGCCTCAGTGATAATGATTTTAATGTTCTGGCTGAATTTTTAGAAAATAAAGATATACAATCAATTTCCAAATTATCAATACTTAAATTTTTAAAGAATTATCCTCACCTTATAACTCTTCTATTCAATGTTTTTATCCTTAAAAAATGATTATATCGTCTTAAATGGGTTTAAATGAAAATAAGTTAATTATATGAATAAATAATCCCAGAAATATTAGTGTAATTATTATATTCTATAAATATGGATTCTGAAAAAAATTAAATTGAGATTATTGTCTTAGATTAAATTTATTCAGGTATTTACTTAATTTAATGGGTAGAATATTATGAATTATAACAAGGATACATTGATAAAAATAATTAAGTTGGGAAGACCTCAATTTACCTTTGGTATTTTAATGTATTTCTTAATTGGTACCCTATTTGCTCTTTTATTAAATGCACAATTTGTCTGGTCTAAATTTATTTGGGGATACCTCATCCTGTTCATGGCCAGTATGGCCACCCATTATTCCAATGATTATTTCGATTTTGAAGTGGACCATTATGGTACCCGAACTCCCTTCTCTGGCGGGAGCATGATTCTAGTTGAAAATCCAGAGTTGAAAGAGCTATCAAAAAAATTGGCTTACCTTTTCATTGCTTTATCCCTAATACTTGCTGCCGGATTTACTATTGTTTTCGCATTTCCCCTTTCTTTCTTCCTTTTTGTATTGTTTGGAAATGCTTTAGTATGGTTTTATGCAGCCCCGCCTGTAAAATTATCTTATCGGGGATTGGGAGAATTTGCAAACACATTAAATGGATTCATAATGCCCGGGGCCGGATATTTTGTAATGATGGGTACTATTGATCTCCCTTTTCTTATTTTCTCCATACCATTTCTTTTTTTACAATTTATGTTCACCATAGGGGTGGAAATCCCGGATCTGGAAGGGGATAAATTAGGTGGTAAAATAACGTGGATTGTATCTAAAGGCCGTGAATTTGGTTTTAAATTAATTGGAATAGCAGTAGTCCTGGCCACTATTTCATTCTTGATTATACCTCTCACCAATCTATTTCCGCCTATCATAGATTTTCGAATACTGGCCCTCATTTCACTGGTTCCCTTAAGCCTGGGGTTATGGGGGCTGTGGAAAAAACCAGTAGATAAAAAAACAGCTACTAAACTGGCCACACTTAATGTGGCGTCCCTTTTCGCCGTGTGGATACTGGTAAATTTTTACTTCGCTTACATATTACAATAAATTATATAATCACCATAAATTACGCTATTCATTTTTTAAAGAAATTTTCATGGCTAAAACTCAATAAACATTTAATTTAGTAGTTAATTTAGTAAAATAGTAAAAATAAACAAAAATTGTTATATAAATAAATTCAATATTATTAAACTCAAATAGAATATGATTAAAAAAATCTAAAATAAAATAAAAACTCAAAAGAGCAAAATAATCTAATAATATAAATAAATAAGAAAAGAAGGGTTTAAACCCTTATTTTACTTAATTTAAAAGGGCATTGATGCAAAGGTGCCTTTAACAGATCCATTTTTCCAGCTTCTTATGGTACCAAAACTATTCACATTACTGGTAGCATCGGCTTTTGACCATTTACCATTTACATACATTTCTGCCCATACATGACCAGAAACCTTGCCATTGTTAAACCTCACCGTGGCATATACGTATTTGGCTGGAATACCTGAAGCCCGGCTGAGGGCCACCAGCAGGTGAGCATGATCTACACAATTCCCTGAACGTTTGGAAAGGGTATTAACCGCTCCGTAACGGGTATTGATGTAATAGGTGTACCTGGTGTTGTCCCGCACCCAGTTAAAAATCTTAACTGCTTTTTGCTGCTGGGAACTTGATCCTCTGGTAATTGATGATGCTTTTGATTTTATCTGAGTACTGGTTACCTGACAATTTTTACTTGGACTTAAATAAGCGCTGCTGGTTGTAGCAGCGTCAACTGTAACGACATTCTGAACTGATGAGACTTCTGCTGCGTTAATCCCACCTATACTGACTAAAACTAAGCATGCGGCTAGCACGCTAACTAATATAAACTTAATTGAAATATAAACCGCCTCCAATTTCATGAGGGCTGAAACAAAACCGGAATCAAAGAAAATTTTCTTTATAAACCTTTTTGGGATTTAAACACTAGTCCCCATGATACTGCCTACATACCTCATCAATAGTATATAAATGTTGTGGTCCAAAATCAAAAAAAAGGAATGTATAATCCTTATTAAATGAAAATGGGCATTCTTAAAACCTTTCTACAGGGTTGAAAAAGGAGTTCATTTATCTGGCACTAATATCCCTATTTAAACCCTTAATAGAACTTTATTCACTTATATAACTCTCTTTAAACCTTTTTTAATCTACTTAAAAACTAAGCCAGCTAAAACAAATATTCTTTAAGCTAGCTCTAATAACAGTAAATGGTTATCAGGGGCCTTATTTTAAATGATAGCCATTAGCAAATCATAAAAAAGTAACGGGTCATGGTGGCTGGCCATAACCAAGATAAGTAGCCATAAGTTCTTAAATTCTGTATGATTGACTTTAAACCATTTATTTTAACATTTTTTTATTTAATCTCCTACTGATATGGTGGGTATTTTAGAAAAAATAATGATAAATTGTAAAATGATAAATTAGTCAGAAAACTTATTTTTGCTTATTTATTAACAAACTTTATTTTAAAAGAAATCAAATAGAAGAAATTAATGCATTATGTAATTTTGAAAGTAATATTTAAATTAATAAATTTAAAAATTAGACAAATTTAAAAGAATTTCAACTACTAAATTTTATAATCTATTCTTCCGTGATTTTAGGGATTTATGAATTTTTATCTTCCAAGTTAATCTTCCATTATATATCTTCCAAGTATATTTTATAAACTATAATAGACAATAACAGGGATATCATGAGTTTTTCACTTAATAATATTTTTAATAAACTGGATAAAAGGTCTAAAGTGATATGTTCCTTCATATTGCTGGCTTTTGTCATTATTCTCACACTATATCTGGTTCGATTGCAGATTAAGGTAGGTGTAGTTTACTGGGATGTTTATCTTTATTTAAATAATGCCTTGATGTTTGCCGGTATGGGAGAAGGCTATAAAATATTTCTACCTCCCTTAATACCATTTTTAACGTCAATTTTCTTCCGCCTATTCCAGGCCAATGATGCTTTTTTATATGCCATAAATGGGATTATATTTGCCCTGGGAATAGTGGGGATGTACCTACTCTTAAAATTAAGATTTTCCCCTTTCAAAAGCTTGGGCGGGGCAGTGATCTTTTCTTCAATGACCATTATTCTTTCCTGGGCCGTTAGCGGTACCCTGGATGTTCCAGCCGTTTGTTTTTCCATCTGGTTCCTTTATCTGATTGTCTATGGTCTGGAAAAAGATAGCAAGGCCCTTTACCTGGCATTTCCTGTGGCTGCCCTGGCCTTTTTAACCCGTTACACTGCGGGGCTTATGCTATTACCGGTGTTGTTTATATTTATAACTCACTACCTGGAAAAAGGAGTAGAAAAAGCACAAATAAAAAAGCTGTTACTGGGTATCGTACTGGGTCTTTTAATCATGGTTCCCTTCATGGGATTTTTTTATACCAATCTGGGAACACCCTTCCCCTTTTTAGATCAATTGGGGGTAAGTGTGGAAAACCAGGTTTCCAGCCGGGACCCGGGACTAATGCCGGATAGGACTTATTATCTAAAAAACATTCCCAATTATATATCCAGTTATCCTCTGGACAAAGGTTATGGGGCCATGTTAAACCCAGTTAAAGGTCATGTAAATCCCATATCCTACATTATATTGATTTTAACGGGTATAGGCTTAATAGCTTCTGCTTCAAGTGTATTAAAAAACTATGTAAAAATTTTGATATCAAATATCAAGACTCTTAAAGAAAAAATAGTTTCTAAGGATAGAAAAGATAGTTTAAAGTATTTTTCACCCATTTTAACGGCTATTCTGACTATTTTATTTATTTTAAGTCTCAATGGTAATTCCTACCTTACAAGTGAAGCTTTAATGTTGGCCCTGGTCTTTAGTATTTATTTATTCCTTAAAAAATATGAAATAAAAAATGTTGAAAATAAGTTTCTGAGTAATTCAATTCTGGATCTGACCATAATTATCTGGTTTTTCACCTATTTCATATCCCACAGTTTCCTTTCAGTAAAAGTGGATAGGTATTTTGTGACCATGATTCCGGCCCTGGTTTATTTAATTGTTCTGGGATTATCCAGTACAGGTGATCTACTGGCCAGGCTGACTGGAAGGTTAAATCGGAAAAATATCATTTCAGGCGGTCTGATTTTACTAATGGCTGTGTTGCTATTCGCTTCCTCCATTCACCCCTACCAGAACCACGTTCCCTACCCAATTTACGGTTATCAAAAAGAAGGTGGTGAGTGGATGGCCAATTATGATCCGGAATATGCTGATAAGATAATTTACTCTAATAACTGGCCTGCCTTTAGCTGGTATTTAAAGATGAATGTGAATAGGGGATTTCTACCAGATTTTAATAATAGTGATGAGTTCTCCCAGATGCTCAAAAACTCCAATGCCACTTATTATATAGGGACTGATGCCAATTTCCTTCACTTAAAGGACTATGAAAGAATAGGAAATACTTCTGATGTGTTTTTCTTTAAAAAAATTAATAAAATTAATGAATCTACATAAAATAGCTTTGAATTTATCCAGGGGATTGCTTAGACCCAATTAATACTGGATCCAAAACTTGAAGAATATTTAAGGAATATTTCATTAAATAGAAAAGGATTATTCATTACATAATATTCATTGATATACCATAGTGATTAAATAACAATTATTCAGGGATTTTAATGGAAAAAATAAAAAATTGCTTGACCAATAATAAGCTTTCAGTAATTTTATTTGCCTTGCTGGCACTTATCATGGGTATTTTCACCTATTCTTTAGTGGCCATTCAGTCCCAAATCGGGGTTTACTACTGGGACATATTTCTATATTTAAATAACGCCCTTAAAATGGCAGGAATGGGTGTGGGCGATACCCTATACTTATCCCCATTTTTACCATTTGTAACTTCCCTGTTTTTCAGAGCAGATCTGGTTTATGAATCCACATTATTTGCTATAAGTGGTGTTTTCTATTTTTTAGGAACCCTGGGCCTTTATCTTCTTTTAAAACTTCGATTCAATGAATGGGAAAGCTTAGCCGGGGCATTATCCTACGCCACATTCACTGTAGTACTTATATGGGCAGTTTCTGGAGCTCTGGATGTTCCGGCCATCTCCATTTCTATATGGGCCTTATATCTCACCATGCTGGCTGTTAAAAAAGATTCCAGGTTCTTTTACCTGGCTTTTCCACTGGCCATGCTGGCCTTTTTAACCCGATACACCTCGGGCCTTATATTAATCCCCATGCTACTGGTTATTTACATGAACCATCCCTCCCGGCTTGATTTAAAGAAAGCTCTTAAAGGAATTGTTTTAGGGGCCGCCATATACTTGCCTTTCATGTGGTACTTCTACCGCCAGGTGGGAAATCTTTTCCCCTTCTTCCAGCAGTTTTCTGGTTCTGCTTCTGGAGCTGTGTCATCCTCTAATCCGGGATACAGTCTGGATACCTTATATTATCTCAAGCACATACCAGAATACATTTCCAGCCAGGCCATTCCCGGGTATCAAAATATGCTATGGCCTTCCTACAGCGACCCTACCCTTCTGGCCTATTTCATACTGGGATTGCTGGTGGTGGGGATTTTAATATACGTCTTTAAAATATTAAAAAAACTCTACACTGGATTTAAAGCTCCGCAGGTTTCTGAAAACAATTTAAAAAATAATTCTGACGTATTAACCACTTTTAAATCACTTTTCCAATCGCTATACTTTAGATTAGCCGCAGTTATCATACTGGCCCTGCTTCTGGCCGGGACCTATTCCCAGGTTTCTTATGCTCTGAGTGAAATCCTTCTGGTGGCACTGGCAGTTTCCCTGTACTTGCTTCTCAAAAATCTGGATTTAAAATATCTGGACCTGGACATTCTTTTTTTAACCTGGTTTCTGGCATTTTTAATTATGCACAGTGCCCATCCAGTAAAGGTGGACCGTTATTTTATCACCATGGCCCCGCCCCTGGCCTATGGGGTGGCCCTGGGTATTAACCAGATATCTGGATTAATTAAATACAAATTTAAGGGAATTAATGCTACATCTGCTTTGATTTCACTTTTACTGGTATTTTCCATTATATTTTCCACAGTAAGTTACATGGATTCCATACCAAATTCGGATCCTCAGGTTAAATCAGAGCAGGCTGCCGCCGAATGGCTGATGAATTACGATCCCCAGTATATGGAAAAGGTAATAGCCGCCGACAGGGGTCCTGCATTTAGCTGGTATCTAAAAAAGTATGTATTTACACGTATCCCTTTAAAAGTAACACCTCAGGTATTTAAAGAGCTGATAACAGAAATTAATCCGGATTATTACATCTATGTGCAATCAGATACTCCTCTTAATTTAGAAGGATATTCTGTCCTCAAAAATGTAGATGGTGTGTTAATTTATAAGAAAAATTAATCTTTTTTGATTCAGAATATATTTCATTTATTTTAATATTTTTTTTTCAAATAATAGATTAATAATTCAAGTAGCGTGGATAAATTTTAAAAAATGGGGAACGAGAAGAATAATCATTAAAATATAAAAGAAATAAATCAAATTAAAAATAATATAAGTAAAAAAATCTTAAATTTAATATATAAATTAAATAGATGTTTATAAAACTTTTAAGTTATATTAATTAGAAATTAGAACAAATTGTATTTTATGGATGTATTTTAGATATAGGTGTATTTTAGAATTGATAGGGCATATGTCCTGTCTATAAATTTTATAAGATTAAATTATTAATTTAATTTTAGTCATTTTGAAAGTTAGGAGATTAATTTATGGAAACTAAGAGAATTTTAGTGACTGGTGGATCTGGTTTTATAGGTACCAATCTGGTAAATGATTTGCGCAGCAGAGGCCACGAAGTGCTGGCCCTGGATCTTTTACATCACGAAATAGACGATTATGTGCGGGCAGATGTTAAAAATTACCGGCAAATAGAACGGGTATTTGATAATAACGATAAATTTGACTATGTATACCACCTGGCTGCAGAATACGGTCGATGGAATGGTGAGGATTACTATGAAAATCTCTGGGAAACTAATGTCATAGGCACCAAGCACATGATCCGTCTCCAGGAAAAATTAGGATTCAGAATGATCTTCTTCTCCTCAGCAGAAGTTTACGGTGACTACAATGGGATTATGAGTGAAGATGTCATGATTGACAAGCCTATCTCCGCCACATATCAAATGAATGATTATGCCATTACCAAATGGGCCGGGGAATTAATGTGCATGAACTCGGCCACTATGCACGGGACGGAAACTGTTCGGGTAAGGCCTGTAAACTGTTACGGACCACACGAGGCATATTCCAAATATAAAGGATTTATCCCTATCTTTATTTACCATGCCTTACACAACAAACCCTACGATGTTTACATGGGTCACAAAAGGATTATTGACTATGTAGAAGACACCGCCCGGACCTTTGCCAATATTGTGGACAATTTCATCCCAGGAGAGGCCTACAATGTAGGAAGTAAACAGGAATGGGAACACGAAATAAAAGAATACTCAGACATGGTACTGGATGCAGTGGGAATTGATGATTCCCTGGTAACTTATCATGAAGAAGAAGCATTCACCACCAAAGTAAAAACCATGGACTTCTCTAAGGCTGTAAAGGACTTAAAACACAACCCACAAGTTTCACCTCAGGAAGGGATAAAAAAGACGGTGGAATGGATGAAATGGTACTACCGCATTGAGGATTAATTAATCTGGGAAAACCATTTTGATTATTTTATTTAGATTAATATCGTATATGGATTATATTTAGAAATAGAAAATAAGGAAACAATATCATGAGTAAAATAGCAGCCATATTACCTGCTTTCAATGAAGAGGTGGCCATCGGAAGCATTATTCTCCGATGTAAACAGCAGGTGGATCAGGTTATCGTTATAGATGACGGAAGTACAGATAACACATCTCACGTGGCGGAGCTGGCCGGGGCCGAAGTCATCCGACATCACAAAAACATGGGTAAAGGAGCCGCTTTAAAATCTGGTTTTGAAGCTGCCCGGGATTATGATGTGGTGGTTACCATTGATTCTGATGCCCAGCACAACCCCGATGAAATACCGCTTCTGGTGGCCCCCATACTGGCGGGAAAAGCAGATGTGGTAAATGGAAGCCGTTACATAACAGGTACTGATGAGAACACTCCGGCTTACCGTAGGGTAGGTCAAAAAGTGCTGGATAAGGCCACCAATATCTCCAGTGGTCTGGATATAACTGACACCCAGAGTGGGTACCGTGCATTTTCTGCTGAAAGCCTCACTCATTTCCGTTTTGAAGAAAAAGGATTTGGAGTGGAAAGTGAAATGCTGGTGGATGCTGCTAATGCCGGATTGAAAGTGGTAGAAGTGGAGATTGGAGTTAGATACGACGTGGATGGATCCACTAAAAATCCTATAAGTCACGGGGTTCGTGTTTTACTAAAAATTATTCAGGACATGGAATTAAACAGGCCCTTGTATTATTTCACCGTTCCTGGTTTGATAATAGTCCTTATAGGGGCTTCCCTGAGTATTTTATTCTTGCGGGATTATGTACTGGGAATAAGTATCAGTATGGGCC
Source organism: uncultured Methanobacteriaceae archaeon (assembly GCA_963698135.1). Taxonomy (GTDB): domain Archaea; phylum Methanobacteriota; class Methanobacteria; order Methanobacteriales; family Methanobacteriaceae; genus UBA349. Next base: position 25,378 of record CAVOPP010000010.1, read on the forward strand.
CTACCATGGTGGCAGTTATGCTTACTTTATTTGGAACATTCATGATGTTTACCGGGATTATACTGGATTCTATGGGTCGTATGTTGCGCCAGAACCGTTATTAATCCCTTTTTATTATTTTATTTAAAAATATAAACACTTTAAAATATTCAAAATACTAATTTTAAAATTAATAGATTTTTAAATAATAGAATTCTTATAAATTATATAAACCATATAAACAAATTGAATGTGATTAAGAGCAATTAAATAATTGATAGCTCATAATACTATAAAATACAAATTTAAACTTAAAACATTTTAATTATTTACGTAAATTATATTTATAAATAATCACGTATGGAAAATTAATTAAAAAATTATTCACAATGAGGTTTTCAAATGGATCAATTTAAGGAATATCAGGATAAAACTGTGCTGGTAACTGGTGGAGCAGGTTGTGTAGGAAGTAATCTTTCCCGGAGATTAGGGGAACTGGGTGCAGGTAAAGTAATTATACTGGACAATCTCTCTTCGGCCTATGAATGGAACATTCCTCAGCAAGACAACATTGAATTTATTAAAGGAGATATTTTAGACGATGCAGTCTTAAAAAGGGTTTTTAAAGAAAATCCAGACTATGTTTTCCACCTGGCGGCCCATTTCGCCAACCAGAATAGTGTGGACAACCCTGAAAAGGATTTAATGGTAAATGGTATTGGTATTTTAAAAGTCTTACAATATGCCCAGCTGGTGGGTGTGGAAAGATTTGTATATTCCTCTTCTGGATGTGGAGTGTATGGTTTAGACTCTAAAATGCCCTTTGAAGAACACGACATTTCTATTTCCCTGCACACCCCGTATCAAGTGACCAAATTGCTGGGAGAATTATATACCAATTACTTCCACAACCTCTATGATCTGCCTATTGTAAATGCCCGTTTTTTCAATGTATTTGGCCCAGGGGAAGTTCCAGGAAAGTACCGGAACGTTATTCCTAACTTCTTTTACTGGTCCATGACTGGTCAGGCTTTACCTATTACTGGGGACGGGTCAGAGACCAGGGACTGGACCTTTGTGGAAGATATAGTTAATGGACTCCTGGCCATGGGTATACGGGAGGAAGCTATTGGAGAAGCCATAAATCTGGGGTCGGGAAAGGACAACCGGGTTATTGACATGGCTCACTGGGTAAACGAACTCACCGGGAATGAAGAAGGAGTGGCCTATGCCGCCCGGAGAAACTGGGATGCTAAAACTCAACTTTTGTCGTCCATCGACAAAGCTGAAAGTATTCTCGATTACAAACCTACAGTGTCCTTTGAAGAAGGTTTGAAACGGACTCACCAGTGGTTCTCAGATAACTGGGAAAATATAGAAAATAGCGCCGAGTTTTAATCTAAAACTCAATTTCTTTATTTATTTTAAATCATAATTATAAAACTAATAATAAAATTAGCAATTAATATCCCCTAATTCACATAATTATTATTAAATTCAAAAATTCAATCAATTTTATAAGGTAATTTAAATGCGAATACTCATTGTGCAGGAATCAGACTGGATAGAAAGAAATCCACACCAACAACACCATCTCATGGATCGATTATCAGTTAAAGGTCATGATATTAGAGTTATAGATTATGGAATTGATTGGAGAAGAAAAGATAGTAAAAGGCACGGTTTACTTGTTGATAGAAAAGTTTACCACCACGTGCATAAGGTAAATCCTAAAGCCAGAGTTCAGGTTATTCGACCGTCTCTAATTGAAATTCCTGTTCTGGATTATGTTTCTATCCCCTATTTCCATGGGAAAGAAATTGAAAGGCAGATAAAGGAATTTAAACCCGATGTGATCATTGCCTTTGGCCTTTTAAATGCCTATTTTGCAGCACGTTCTGCCAATAAACACGGTATTCCATTTGTTTATTATCTCATCGATGTTTTATATGCTTTAATTCCAGAGAAAATATTTCAGGGAATGGGAAAATCTCTTAAAAAGAGGACCATAGCCCGGTCAGATTTAGTTATCACCATAAACAAGCGATTGTCGGAACTGGCCATTGAACTGGGATCCAAACCAGAAAAAACGGAACTTATAGACGCGGGGATAGATTTAAATCAATTCGATCCTCAGCTTGATGGATCCCGAATTAGGGAAGAGTATGGTATTAAAGAAGATGATACTGTACTCTTTTTCATGGGATGGATTTATCATTTTGCAGGAATGAAAGAACTGGCCACAGAACTGGGCAAAAATAAGGAAAAATACCCTCACATCAAGATTTTAGTGGTAGGGGACGGGGATGCCTATGACGATATGGTACGCATCCGGGACAAGTATGACCTTAAAGACCAGCTTATTCTCACCGGGAAACAACCATACTATCGCATTCCAGAATTCACGGCTGCCGCAGATATTTGCCTTCTCCCGGCCCATAAAGACGAGGAAATTATGCAGGATATTGTTCCCATAAAAATCTACGAGTACATGGCCATGGAAAAACCGGTAATTGTTACCCGATTGCCTGGTATAAGTATGGAATTTGGGGAAGGCCATGGACTGCAATATGTTAATGGATCCGAGGAAGTATTGCCCAGGGCCCAGAAAATGAGGGAAGAAGGTAACATCCAGGAAGAAGGAAAGAAGGCCCGTGAATTTGTCCAGAGTAATGACTGGGAAGTAATTACCCAAAGATTCGAGGAGACCCTGGAGAAGCTTTTATGATTAATAGTTGTCCAATGTTATTCAAGGAGACTCTGGAGAAGCTTTTATGAGTAAATGGGAAATATTATTCATTGAAATTTCCCTGGAGAAGTTTTCATGAAAATACTTCATGTTACACCATTTTTCAAGCCATCCTGGGAAGCCGGTGGTCCACCGAGATCAGTTTATGAGATTGCTCGCCGTCAGGTTAAAAATGGGCATGAAGTGACTGTATATACTACAGACGGGTTTAAAAAAAGGCTTGATATTCAAAAAAATGTCCCGGTGGATGTAGAAGGAATTGAAACATATTACTTTCGTAATTTATCCATGTTTTTAGCAGGGGGATTGAATTTCCCGGTTCCTTATTACTTGCCGCGGGTGGCCCGGAAAAAACTTAAAAAATTTGATATAATTCACATACACGAGCACCGGACTTTTTTGGCTGCAGTTGTCCATCATTATGCTCAAAAATATAATATTCCCTATGTTATACAGCCCCGGGGATCGGCCCCTACCATGGTCAAAAGCCGTCAAAAAGAAATTTTTGACCAACTAGTGGGCAAATCCATAATTTACGATGCCTGTAAAATCATTGCTTCTTCTAATTCTGAAGCAGGCCAGTACCAGGACGTTTTTCCTCAACTGAATCCTGAAGCCGTTATTCAAATACCCAATGGAATAGATCTGGAAACCTACCAGCATCTTCCACCTAAAAATATTTTCCGGGAAAAAATGGGAATAAAAAAAGATGAAAAGATTGTTCTATATTTAAGCCGCCTTCACCAGAGAAAAGGTATTGATTTACTTATAAAATCCTTTAAAAATATTCAGAATAAAATTGGGCCTTCTAAACTGGTTATTGCCGGTCCAGACGACCATTACCTGGAACATATTAACATTCTAATCCGTGAATTGGAGATGGAGGATTCGGTCCTTATACCAGGTCCCTTATATGAAAATGACAAGCTGGAAGCCTATGTGGATGCCGATGTATTTATTCTTCCTTCTCGGGATCGCTATGAATCATTTGGTAATGTGGTGGTGGAAGCCATGGCCTGCCAAACACCAGTGGTAGTAACCAGATTTTGCGGAGTTTCAGAATGGGTTAATGAGGACGTAGGTAGGGTAGTGGATTATAAAGAGCAAGAAATGGCTCAGGCTATTTTAGAAATTCTGGAAAATGAAAAATGGAATGAAATGTCCCAAAAAGCTCAAAAAATGGCCTTAAATACTTTCAGCTGGGACCAGGTAGTTTTAGATAACCAAAATCTTTATGAATATTGTATTAATCGGCAAAAGTAGAGATTATTTTTACATGATAGAATAAAATTATATTTATTATTTATTTTCAATAATTTATTTCATATTTTATTATTATTTTTAAACCACTTCTTTTATAATCCGCAGTGCTTCTTTACCAATTTCTTCTGGAGATAAAGTCCTTTTAAATAGATGGTATCCATTCTTAGCAATTTTATCACTCAATGATCTGATCATTTTTCAGTTCTAATATAGAAGCGGCTAGACTTTCTGCATCAGCCATATTGCACAAAATAGCGTTTTCCCTATTTACAAGCAGTTCCCGTGCTCCAGGAGAATCTCCAGTAATCAGGGGCTTTTTCATGGCCAGTATTTGATAAGCCTTGGTGGGTATCACTCGCATAGATTTTTTGGTACCTCCAAATATTCCCAGACAGGCATCAGACCAGGCAATGTATTGGGGAAGATCTTCATAAGGCACCATATCTAAAAATTCCACATTGGAAAGATTTAATTCTTCTTTAAGTTTTTTAATTTCGGGAAAGGTCTGTCCTTTTCCAATTAACTTAAATTCAACATTCTTATTTTCTAATATGTGGGCTGCTTTTATTATATACTGGATACCGTGGAGGGGGATGTAAGTACCATAAAATAATATTTTAAATTTCTCTTCAGGGGTTTTATTCACACCAGAATTGAAATCACAAACAGAATCAGAATCAGTAACTGTTTGAGGGTAAAATAAGTCATCCTCGGCCCCAATTAACAGTCTCCTGAATTTATTTTCTGGAATGTGGAATGTTTCGTGGAAATAATTAACATTCTGGTTGGTGTCCTGGAGCACTACATCAGAAAAATGGCAGTTATATTTATCTATATTATAGAAAAGCCGGGATAGAATAGGGTTTTGATGAACTCCCCGGTCCTGATTAGTGTCATATAGAGAAACATAGGTATCAAAAACCAGGGGGGTCCTGGTAATTTTTTTTAGTAGAACGGCCAGAGGTTGTACATAATTGCTGGCCTCCCCTACGAATATAACATCAAAGTCCTTTTCTGAAAAATACTTCTTAGCCAGTTTAGGATAGCGAATTAAGATGTTTGACGAGTCTGTAACTTCAGTTACATCCACTCCTTGAGATTGAAGTCCTTTAATTATTATTCTGTGGCGTGGATAGGAGGGGGTATAGGAACCAAAGTAACACACTTTCATATTATCACTCATTAAAATTTATACAGCTTTGATTATATTAGTTTAAATTTAATAAACATCTGGATAATTGACCATGGCTTTTATTATATTGGTAGAAATTATATTTAGAAATTTAGAAATATTCCGTGTTTTTACAATTATGAACTGCCTTTAACTTTTCTTTTTAAAAAATTAATCCCCAGATTAAAGGTAAGTGTGGCTCTTTGAATTAACAGGGGAGTTTTAGTATCCCACTCACCACAGGTAGTGTAAATTTTGCTAAAATGATTCCTATGTTTTTTCATGACTTTGGGAAGAATATCATAATATTCTGGGGGATGATAACCCATTTTAAGGGCTGTTTTTAAGGGACTTTCATCTCCAGCATGAGCTGAAAGATGGTAAACACTCAGGGGAAGTACATAAACCTTTAAACCCTGTTCACGACAACTTAAACAGTATTCTACTCCATATAAGTGCCAGCCGGGACAGGTCTCTTCGTCAAATTCCAGTTTTTGGAAAACTTTTCGGGGTATGATAAATAAGCATTCATCTACGGTTTCCACTTCTTCTGGTTTTTCAATGGCATTTCCCCACTCTACTGGAGGTACTTCATGTTTTATTATATTACGCTGTCTTTCCAGGTGGTTTTTACCATTAAGAGACATTCCAGCCACCCCAGCAACCCCTAGATGCGGCAGTTTATCCAGAATTTTATGGACATCTTCTAACCAGGAACTTGATTCCAGATCAACATCTTGATGAATAAACATCAGATATTCACCTTTTGCTTTCCGGGCACCGTAATTTAAAGCCTCAGCTGAAGATTTAAATCTTCCGTCAGTATTATCAATTAAAATACTTTCGTGTTCACAACTTTGCAGGTTTAAAACAGGCAATAAATAGTTTTTTAGACTTTCCCGGTTGTTGTATACACATATTACTGAAATCATGTCATCACTTTAAAAACCTACTTTAAGATTAATTAAGATTACTTTTAAGAATCATAATATTCTTGAATAATCTTACTGTTAATGTTTAGAAATATTTTTATCCTATTTTATTGCTTTCATCAAAGACTTTTCAAAATCGTCTACACCCTTTTCCCAGGTATATCTGGCCGCAGTAATTAATCCATTGGCCTTGAATTTTTCTTGAAGTGTATTATCGCTTAAAATAGTTATCATGGCCTCGGCCAAAGCCTCAGGATTTTTGGGAGGTACCATAATAGCATTTTCTCCAGAAGAAATATAATCACGGACACCCAGACAGTCGGCTGTCACCACTGGAGTTTCACAGGCCATGGCCTCTAATGGCGGCAGGCCAAAACCTTCTATATGAGATGGGAAGGCGAAAATATCTGCTGAGCTATAAAGCTGGGCCATTTTATCGTCACTTACTCCACTAAAAGTTTTAAATGAAAAATTAAGCTCGTCTTTTTTTAATAGTTTTTCCAGAACTTCTTTTTTCCCCACAGCAATCAAATTAATGTTTCCATAATCCCGGGCCACTATATTCAGGGCGTCAATAAGGTCCTGGTCGCCTTTATAAGACAGTCCTCTAAATATGCCCATTATTATAGGTCCATTGATTCCAGCAAGCTCCTGGTTTTTTGGTTTTTCAGCTTTCTGATTGGTGATTTCCGAGGACTGGAATATGTTTTCCCGGGGATAGAATATTTCATGATCAATTCCATCGGCTATAACATCTGAATCTTTGTCATAATTCTCTTTTATCCAGTCTTTTAACCACCCCGAAATGGTAATGATATCAAAAGGCAAATAGAGACTTTCGTGAAACATCTTAGTGAAATAAGGGCCTCTTTCCCGGGCCAGATGGTCAAAGTCCTGGCAGAGATATATAGGAACTCCTTTACCACTTCTGTAAACGGCGAAAGTAGTGGGGAACCATGTAGCAACATTTATATCGCATTCAGGAGTATTTTCAGCCAGAGCTTTAATTAAATCCGGTTCGAACCCCATTTTAAGTTTCTGGGTAAGGGTTAAAATTTCATAATAACGGGCCGGACGATTAAGCATAATTTTTAAAAGGGGACTTAATATTTTTATGGGCCAGGGGGGATTAACATAGTTTAACTGGGCTTTTAAGGGGAACCAGGAGTGATCTCCACCTAAAGCGGTAATGGTAACATGGTGACCTCTCTCTACTAAACCATTGGCCAGTTCAAATATTACCTTATATCCACCGGACATATTAGTTGACCACAAAGTGAAATTTATATTCATATTATTCTCCTTTTATAAAATAAAATATTTTCATGGTGATATTGGAATTTTTTATTATTCATTATCTTTTTTAATTTCTTTTAATTAATTATTAATTTCCTAAAGATTTTATTTAAAATTTGGATATATTAATTCTATTTATTGGGTGCAATCAGGCTATTAAATTTTTAATTTAAAACCGTCTCTCAAACCTTTTAGATAACAGGATACCTGTTTTAAATCTTTAAGATGGATTAAGTAGTACCATATGTCCAGCCAGAATACGCTGGCAAAAAAATGCAACAAGAAACTACGATATTCGCCAGGTGTCGCATTTTTTTTCATGAAAAATACACGGTTGCGGCTCAGATAATAAAGTTCAAAGCAGGGTTTACTGGAAGCCCCGTGTTTGTGCCATATTATGGATTTTGGTTGATAGATTGATCGATAACCGGCTTTATTACCCCTATATGACCAGTCGGTATCTTCCCAGTACATGAAAAAACGTTCATCCAGAAGGCCTATTTTTTCCAGCACTTCATTTTTTACCAGGACGCATGAACCTCCAATGTAGCCCAGATTAACAGAATCATTGTACTGCCCTTTTTCTTCTTCCTGATAACCTCTCTGGAATGTTTTTCCCTTTTTAAGGTCAATTTCCCCACCACCTGTTATCTGGATAATTTTTTCAGGATAATCATGGTAAAAATAAGTTTTAGGGCCTACAAAACCCACATCTTTGTTTTTCTCGGCAATATCAATCATAGGTCCCAGAAATTCCTTTTCCACCACAGTATCATTATTTAAAAGCAAGATATAGTCACTTTTAACCACTTTCTGGGCAAATTTAATTCCAACATTGTTCCCACCGGCAAAACCGTGATTATCATTATTTTTTATAAGAAATAGTTCTTTCCTACCTGAAGTTTCTTCTTCAGATTTTCTAGCCTTCCCCTTTTCAAAATCATTTTCATTAAACTCTTTTATTTCAATGGGTTTATTAACGGATTTTTTAACAATTTTAGATAAATTTTTAGCTATATTCTCTGATTTTAGATTGTAAATATCTAATTTTCCAGAACAGTAATCCCTGATTTTTTCTAAAGAATCGTCTGTTGAATTATTATCTACCAGAATAACACTGTAGGATGGATAATCAATTTGATAAACTGACTCTAAACACTCAATAGTGTCTTTCCACCCATTCCAGTTAAGTAAAATAATAGATACATGAGGTGTCATTGGTGAACTTCCGTTATTAGTTTATTCCAACTTTTTATAACATCTTAAGATTTATTTTTCCCAATAATGCTTTTAATAATACTAATATCCTGTTCATCAATAGCTTTGGTCAGTAAAATACCGGCCACATAAACCACACCACAGATGGGAATCATAACTAACAGGGGAACTTCTAAATATACTAAAACACCCAGCATTATCAGATTAGGTATTAAAATTCTCCACAAATCACTGAAAATGGTACTTCCCACTGAAAATTCTGTTTTAGAAACAACACGTGTAAATAAAATCATTATAAAGAATTCAGTAAATACGGTGGCTATACTGGCCCCATAAAAACTTAAAATAGGAATTATGGCCAGGTTGATACCAATATTTACCAGGGCACCGATTCCGGTTATTTTGGTGACGGTAAGTTGTTTGTCGATGGATCCCAAAAGATTGGAAGATAATCCATTTACAAACATGAAGACTATGGACCAGATAAGTATCTGTAAGGCAGCCACTGCTGGCAAGTATTCCGCACCATATATAACTAGAATTATTTCCTGAGCAAGCATGGTAGTTCCCACGGCAATAGGAAGACTTATAATTAGCATGTATTTGTAAGAACGGGTATAAGTCAGCTTTAAAGATTCGGAGGAGCCTTTATAAAACTGGGCCATGGCCGGGAATAGGGCCAGCATGTACACATGTAAAAAGGAAAGCATTACAAAAAGAAGTTTGTAGGGGGCATTGTAAAGACCCACTGCCACATCTCCTTGCATGAAAGAAAGCATTACTGAGTCTATCCAGAAGTATATGGTGGTAAATATTCCTGCTATTCCGAAAGGGAGTGCATTGATGATTGTATTCTTCCAGAATTTTTTATCATATTCAAGGGAGGGTCGGGTAAACTTCCAGGATGTTACTCACCACAGAATAAATAGAGGTAATTACACTGGCTGTCAGGTAGGCCATACTTATGGCTTATAATATCTCCTTTCAGGTAAATGGCCAGTAAAATTCCAAATAAGAGTAGAGAACTGTTAATTATGTTTCCAATGGTTTGGAACTCCATTTTCTGGTGGCCCTGGAATATGGCATTGAAAAGCGCGGTAAAAGAGGTGAAAAGCATGTATCCCCCTATAATCATGATTACGCTTACTGATTGGGGAGGAGATTTCTTTAAAAAGCACGGTTATGTAAAGTAAACTTACAGTAATCACTGCCAAAAAACATTTTATTAAGGCTATATTGCCCAGGAGTTTCCTGGTTTTTTCATTATCCCGGGCCACTTCCCGGGTAGCATAGGTACTCATTCCCAGGTCGGCTAGCACACTGAATATACCGGTAAGGGCCAGTGCTGCTGAAAGAGTTCCAAATCCTGCTGTCCCTAAATATCTGGCAGTGTAAATGGTCCATACTAAGGCCATAATATTGGTGAATAAGGAGGCAATCATTAATAAAGCTGTATTTCTTGCTATCTTTCTTGCTACACTCATTTAAAAACCTTAACTGTTAAAGTAATTTTTAATTTAAAAATCATATAAATCCAGAATAAATTCAGGAATTTCAAAATTTTTCATTATACTAAGATATTATACTAAGATAATTTGCTAATAATAAATTAAAATCTTATCTTTTCTTCATTTGCTTTTATTCATTTATTAACTTGCTGCATATAAATTATAATAATGAATTTAATTTGCAGAATGTTAAAATCCCATTTGAGTATAATCCTAATTCAAATTTAAATAAAATATAATTATACTAAAATAATATTTACTATTCCTTAACTATCTCAGTTAAATCTGATTAATTCAAATTAAATCTTAATTTTAGTATTTAATCATAATATTTATATTTAGGATTTCACTAAACTTTATTAATATGCTCAAAAGTGACAGAGCTTTTATTTTAAGTATTTAATCATATTCTGTAAAATACAATTTATGTTATTAATAAATTATTAATTAAAGTACAGGTGTTTCAATGAAGATAACAGTTATCGGAGCAGGTTATGTTGGATTAATTACTGCCACATGTTTTGCTGATTTAGGAAATGAAGTTTTATGTGTCGAAAAAATTGAATCCAATGTTCATAAACTCCAAAAAGGAACATCCCACATCTATGAGCAGGGTCTTACAGAAATTCTTCAAAAAAACCTGAAGGAAAAACGTCTAAGATTCACTACAGACATGGAAGAAGCAGTGAAATTCTCAGAAATAATATTTATCTGCGTAGGAACTCCACAAAGTGATGACGGCAAGGCCGACCTATCCCAGGTAGAAGACGTTTCTCGACAGATAGCCCGATATCTTAATGGATACAAGATGATAGTGGAAAAGTCCACTGTACCGGTAAATACTCATCAATGGGTTAAAAAAACTATTAAGAGATATGCTCCAGACAAGGCTGAATTTGACATAGCATCAAATCCTGAATTTCTAAGAGAAGGAGTAGCTATTCATGATTTCATGAACCCGGATCGTATTGTGGTTGGGGTTGAAAGTGAAAAAGCTAGAAAAATTTTTGAAGAATTATACCAGCCATTCACCCGGGAGGGTCATCCTCTTTTAGTTACCAATCCTGCAGCAGCAGAACTTATAAAACACGCCTCAAACTCGTTTCTGGCCATGAAAATATCCTATATTAACATGATTTCCGCCTTGTGTGAAAAAGTGGGAGTGGATGTAAATATGGTGGCCCAGGGAATAGGTCTGGACAACCGGGTTGGAGAAAAATTCTTGAATGCAGGAATTGGTTATGGTGGATCCTGTTTCCCTAAGGATGTGCAGGCCTTTATTAAAATCGCAGAAGACCATGGCCTTGAATTTGGCCTCTTAAAAGAAACAGAAAAAATCAATGCCTTCCAGAGAAGAGCATTTCTAAATAAAATTGAAGATATTCTGTGGATTAATAAAGATAAAAACATCGCAGTATGGGGATTAGCATTTAAACCAGATACTGATGATATAAGAGAAGCACCGGCCATTGATGTGGTCCGGGAACTGGAAGCCAATGGTGCTAACCTATCTCTTTATGATAAAGAGGCCATGCCTAACTTTAAAAATATTTTTCCAGAATCTAAGAGAATTAAATATTTTGAAGATAAATATGAGGCATTAAAAAATGCTGACGCCCTCTTAATAATCACGGAATGGAACGAATTTAAAGAAGCGGATCTGAAAAAGGTAAAAAACATAATGAGACTTCCTATTATAATAGATGGTAGAAATATATTCGAGCCATCCAAAATGAAGGAATTTGAGTATTATAGTGTTGGGAGATAATATTTAGATATCATAAATGGTTTAGAATATCATAAAGGAGAATTTCATGGAGAAAAAAGGCACAATATTAATTACCGGCGCGGCTGGATTTATTGGAAGTCATCTGGTTGACAAATTTTTATATGAAGGATATGAAGTTGTAGGAGTCGACAATTTTCTCACAGGAAATCCTCAAAATCTTTCACATTTGGAATCAAACAGCTATTTTTACTTTATTGAAGCTGATGTATCCTTAGAAAAGGAAATAAAAAGAGTAGAAAAATTTGCCACGGAAAAAAATACAAAGTTCGACGCAGTACTTCATTTTGCCTGTCCCGCAAGTCCAGTTGATTACATGAAATTTCCACTGGAAACCATGAAAGTTGATTCTTATGGGACCTTTAATACTCTGGAAATGGCCCATAAAATGCAGGCAATTTATGTTATGGCTTCTACCTCTGAAGTTTATGGTGATCCTGAAATTCACCCCCAGGTGGAAAGTTACTGGGGTAATGTAAATCCTAATGGACCCCGGTCGGTTTATGACGAGGCCAAAAGATTTTCTGAGGCGGCAGTAATGGCCTACCATCGGCAATTTGCTCTGGATAGTAGAATTATAAGAATATTCAATACATATGGTCCCAAAATGAAAATAAATGATGGAAGGGTGGTCCCTAACTTTATTTACCAGGTTCTTAAAGGGGAAGATATAACTGTTTATGGTGATGGTTCGCAAAGCCGTAGTTTTTGTTTTGTAGACGATTTAGTAGAAGGTATCTTCAGATTTTCGACTTATAAAGGACTTTCTGGTGAAATAATGAATTTAGGGAATCCAGATGAGTACAAAATAATCGAATTTGCTCAGATTATCCTGAAAAAGATGAATGGATCTTCCAAAATTTCATTTAAACCCTTACCTGCTGATGATCCCCGCCAACGAAGACCTGATATATCTAAGGCTCAGGACCTTATTGACTGGATACCCCGAACTTCTCTGGACCAGGGACTTGAAAAAACCATTGAATTCTTTAAGAATTTCCTTGATAAATAATAAAATTAATAATAATAAAATAGTGATTTTAAAATAATAGGGTGATATGGTTGCTTGATTATGATTTAACAGTTGCTTACAGAATTTATCCCGGTGTATCAAAAATACCACCCGTTTTCAGTAGTAATAAGCTTAAGCTTTCCGAATTTTGTTTAAAATCTTTTAAAGAGTCTTTAGGCGATTTAAAAGTAAAAATGATTGTGCTGCTTGATAACTGCCCCCTGGAATATAACTCACTTTTTGAAAAATATTTTTCCCCAGAGGATCTGGAATTAATCTCATTAGAAGGTATAGGCAATCAGAGAACCTTCGATCTCCAAATTAAGGTTCTTTTAGAACAGAACTATTCTGAGAAAGTTTACTTTGCTGAAGATGATTATTTTTATCTCCCTGATCAATTTAAAGAGATGATAAATTTCATGGACAGCAATGATGATGTGGATTTTGTTTCGGCCTATGACCATAGTGATTATTATAATCATCCTTTACATCAACACGATTATGAAACCAGATCTACAGCTACCCGAAAATGGAGAACAGCAAATTCCACTTGTTTAACATTTTTAACTACTAAAAAAACTCTAAATGAAGTTAAAAATGTTTTAAAAACTTATGTTAATGGTAATTATGATTCCAGCATGTGGCTGGCCCTTACCAAGTTCCAGTTAAGCCCTCTAAAAATGAGGAAGTCATTGGAAATGAGAAAAATAATTTTCAGGGCCTGGTCTGATTCCTGGAGGCAAATAATTCAGGGAAAAAGATACAAATTATGGACTCCACTGCCTTCCATGGCCACCCACATGGAAAACAACTGTATTTCTCCAGGCATTGACTGGAAGGATATAATGGCCCGTGAAGCAATAAAGATTGATCCAGAATGGAATGAGAGTGATTTTAAATTTAATTAAATCTATTTGACCAATATAATTCAAATATATTAATTAATAATATCAAAAATAAAGAATTAATAATTCAAAAAATTTTAAAATTTATTTTTAATTAATTTTGATTTAAAAAATTTTATAAAAATAATAGGTAATTTAATTCTAAATTATTTTTCTTACCCTAAATTATTGTTCTGCTGAATTTCTGAACCAATCGATAGTTTCTCTCAATTGTTTTTCAAATTCTTTTTTGGGCTCAAAATCAATATTTTTAAGACCACTGACTTCGGCCAGGGAATGTTTAATATCTCCGGAACGTGCTTCTAAATATTTAGCATTAATAGGAGATCCTAAAATATTTTTAATCATAGAAAACAGCTCATTAACACTTAAAGCATTTCCACAGGCCAGATTAAGAACTCCGCTGAATTTTGACTTACAGGCTTTTATATTGGCATCAACCACGTCATTAACATAAATGAAGTCTCTGCTTTGCTCTCCATCACCATAAATTACTGGTGAATTTCCATTTAATAAAGAATCAATAAATTTAGGAATGACTGCGGCATACTGGGATTCAGGGTCTTGACGAGGCCCGAAAACGTTGAAATATCTAAATGAAACAGTTTCTAATCCGTAAACTTCTGAAAATACCTTACAATACTGTTCGGCACATGCTTTAGATACTGCATAAGGGGAAAGAGGATTAATAGCCTCGTTTTCTTTTAGAGGCATGCTGGTACTGTCACCGTAAACCGCAGAACTGGAAGCATTGAGCAATTTTTTAATACCACAGTCCCGAGCAGCAACCAGAATTTTCAGGGTACCGGTGGCATTAATACGGTGAGATTCTTCGGGAAAGTCAACACTTAAGGGGACACTGGCCATGGCGGCCTGGTGGAATACGTAATCTTTGTTCTGGAATATTTCTTTTAAATTTAAATCGTTTATTCCTCCGATTATTATCTGCAGGTTTTCGTGCTGAGGGTTGTTTAAATTTTGGAGTTTTCCTGAGGACTTATCATCAATTACAGTGACCTGGTTATTTTCAACTAATTTGTCAACTAAATGACTTCCAATAAATCCTAAACCACCGGTAACAACTATATTTTTATTTTGCATTGATTATCATTCCTTGATAAAATTACTTAATAGTGAAATTGATTTTTTATAATTATGAAATTATATAAATTATCTTAATGCCGTATTAGCTATCAGTTGTAGCGATATAATATGGTTATTTATAAATTTTTATTTTCACGCTTCTAATTCTTAAATTAACTATTTATTCCTTATTAAATCATTTATCATTTGCTTTGATATGGCTAAATTTATTATACTACATTAACCCACAAATGCAATGATCTATATGGCTTTTTATTATCTGGTAGTTTGTAAAGAATAAATTCCAGTTTTTGTTTACTTCCAGATTGGTCTGGGGTAAAGGTTACTGTTTTTTCCCACTTTTGATTATTTTTCAGGGTCAGCTTATCTGTACTCAGGACCTTTCCTTGTAATTTCACCACAACTTCATAATTCACCGTGGAATACTCATGATTAACCACGCCCATGAATAATTTTCCAGTCTGACCCATAGTGAGATTGGTTGGATAGTCACTGGCCTTTCCATTAGGTCCTAAAATGTAAAATTCAGTGAATTTTTCTCCTTCTTTAGGTTTAACAATTATATAGGCCGTAGTAGCTATGGCCAGCACCAAAGTAAGTATTAATATGATAGAAAGAAGTTTATCCAGTTTAGATTCTTTATTAAAAGAACTTTTTAAAGAATATAAGTAACCTGAGAAATTGGGCTGGAATCTATCGTCCTCAGCAACCTTTCTTCTCTGTAGATAGGCGACAATTAACATTATAAGAGTAAAACCAGTTAAGGCTATCACAATAGGGCTTAATTTAGTTCCAAAGGGAGTATAATTGAGTGTCATACCAATTAATGTAGATATGACTAAACTTAGTCCAAAACTGAGGGCTAAACGTTCAATATTATCCAGGTCATATCTTTTAGGGAATAAAGCAGAGATTAAAACATATCCAGGTATAAATAGAACAAATAAAAGTCCTAATATATCGTTAATTGGTGTTTTACTAATTGTAGGAATATAAATACTGATAATTGTTAAAAAGCTAATTATTAAAATTATTAAAAGATCCATGGCAATGAAGCGTTTTTTTGGTGTTAAATCAGGTGATTTGGAAGATATATATTCGGAATTATTAGAACCACTTGCTTTAAAATAATCTGATGATGGGAATGACTTTTCCAGTTCTTCTTCCATGTATAGGGTCTTTAAAGGCTTTTTCCCATGAGAAATATTAGTTGATTTATTTTCAGGTATTATCCATGTCTGATTTTTATCAGAGGCCACTTCTTCCGGTGCTACTTTTTTATTTTCATTTAAGCTGGTTAATTTTTCAGAGTCTTCAATATTTTTTTGATCCATTTGCTGGTCTTTACTTACATTTGCAGTGGATTTAATTTCTTTTTCTTTATATCTTTCTTTATCCTTTTTAGGGGATTCTTGAAAGGAATAAACGACTTTAGAAACGTTAGAAGATTTTCCATCCACAGTAATTTCATCCACAATAATCTTATCTTTGTTCCGGTAATTTGATTGCCAGTATCCTATTAGAATGCCTGAAACTGAGATAAATGATAAAATACCAACATACAAACTTTGGGTGATATTTATCTGATTAAATAAATCGCCAATGTAAAGAAGGGCAAATGCTAGTATGATATCCAAAGATAGACTAACTACCACACAAATGGCTGTGGTGAAAACAATTCCTGAATATTTACGGGGTATGAAAAGCTCTTTCATAGCATAACCAGGTAAATAAAGAAGAATCGGAATTATGAATATTAATTTAATTAATTCTGAGTTTAATAGTGTTCCACTGGTTGAGGGAATTAATGAGTTTATGCTGATTATGGTTAAAAACAGACCTATAACACTTAAAACGATAACTATAATTAACTTAAATAGGGATAGGCCTTTTGTGTATTCCCCAGATTTTTCCACATTTTTAACATTATTTTCATTGTTAAATTTGATTTCCGAATGTGATTGGATGGAATTAACCTTACTGGATTTTATTTTTTTATTTTCCTTCTGAAGATTTTCTCTAGCTTTTTTTCGAGACATAACTCTTTTACGAGCATCAGCTGGAGTAATGACAGAATTTGAATTTATATTTTTAGAATCAACATATCCTATTTCATCTTTATTTTTATTCTCATTTTTATTCTCATTAATTGTGCTGGAGGTGGTTGATAATTTTTCCAGGGAGGATTTTTCTTCAGAATTTTTTGACAGAATAATATTTCTATTTTGCAAAGGCTTATGGTCCTTATTTTCTAGTATTAAACTTTGCTCGGAATTACTTTTGAAAATATAATCTTTTGTCTCCCTGGCTTGTGAGACTGTTAAAACATTGAGTTCACTTTTTTCAGAATTTCCTGCTCTTTCTTTAAATTCATGCTTTAACTTTTTCTGACTTCTTGACCTTCTTAAATAACCTAAAACACTCATTAATGTGGAAATTACCAGTAATGCTGCCAGTATATAATCTGAAGACAATTGAAGTTTAAGAAGGGTAATTGCTAATAATAATCCTATAACCAGAGTAATGCTTAATAAAACGCTTGATACTAGTTTTTTAAATAGGCCATGATCTGCAAAATTGACAAATATTCCACTTAAAACAGAGTAGCCTGGTATAAAGAAAATAAGCATTATAATAAATGGTATTTTTATCAAACTGGTTTTGAGAGTTGGTAAAAATATGAAAAGGGCAGATAAAATTATTAGAGATAAAATTACCACTAAATCCTTTGATGATTTTCTAATTTTTATTATCTCGATTTTTTCAGGTGCTGGCTGGCTGGTTGGGGATGTTTTTTGAGATTTAAAGGCCCATTTAGGTTTAGATTTTTGGGCATCTATGTTGTTTTCAACACTTTCCGATGTGATTTTAGGGGTGCTTTCTGAGGCACTTTTAGAGGTATGTTTTTTATTGTGGGTTGGCCTTGGCATAGATGATATTTTTACAGGAGTTTCTGGAGACTCTTTTGATAACTCGGGGGTCTTAAATTCCACGGATCTTTCATTTCTTTTATTTCTTTCATTTATTTGCTCAAGTTTAGCTTTTTCAGCTTTGGCAGCAATCTGAGCAGTGGTTAAACCCTGATTTGATTCTAATTTTTTTATTTTGGGAGTTTCTTCATCTTTTATCCCACTAGATGAGCTTTTATTTGTTCTTGATTTTAAAAATTGAGCCAGTCGCATCACTAATATTAAAATCAAAACTGGAATAACCAGCAGTTCGTAATATATGCTGTTAGTATGGTAAGGGGTATAATTTAGAATAATACTCCACAATCCTGTAAAAAAAATTCCGAATATTGGGGTAAGTATTAATCTAGTTAAAAGAGAAATTTCATTTTTTCTGGGGAAAAACAGCAGGGATAATCCGTAACCTGATATAAGAACTAAAATTGCCCCGGCCATAATTTCAACAAATTTCATTTGTATTTGCCAGTTCAAGAGAAACAAGCTAATGGCAGCCAGGCCCAGAATTATAAGGTCGCCTTTAGCAGATAATAACTGATTTTCAGGTTTTTTTGAAAGTTCCATTTGATGCCTCTTAGTAAATGACATTATAAAAATTTAATAAACATATTCCTACATATTCATATTCTGAAATATTCATTCTGTAATTATTAGTTATGTTAATTATATTTGTAAAATATTATATTATATAGATTATTATTTACGATTTTTAATAATGTAAATTTAGATTACAAAAAAGTCCTTTTCCAGGTCTTCAAATGGTCTTTCAAGCATATTCTATACTATAATATACTATAATATAATAGAATTAAATCAATAGAATTAATTATATAATTTTATTATTATTATTTCAAAGAATTGATTATTAATATCAATTATACTAGTTTTCGTTATTTTAGATTTTCATGTTCAATTATTTTAGGATTTAAATTCAAATATGTATAAAATTATATTATTTAACATTAAAATTACTTTTAGTATTAATAACGGTCAAATAATTGAATATATCTATTGTTATATCCAGATAAGATAAATTTAATTTTTAATTCTTTTTATCTGCTTTATAATCTCTTATTTTATTCATAATTCATGTTTATTCCTTTGAATTCTGATTATATCTTTTAAAATAAGGATATTTAATTTAAATAATTTTTAACGGTGTTATATTATTTTTTAATCTCTAATTTTGATTATTAAGCAGTTTAATAGTTAAATAATGTTTAAAGCTTTAATAATCTATTTTCTATGGGTTATTAGAATTAATTAAAACAAATTAGGATTGCATAAATTTTATTATATCTTAATACTAATTTTAATAGTAAAACGCCAAGTAAAAACATTTATATATCGTGGAGTAATATCCTTTTATCATGATTATTCATGCTAATGAAATGTACACATTAATCAGCTACTTGCTGGTGGTGGGTTCGGCCATAGGAGTGGGCCTTTTAATAAAGTTACCTTTACTACCTGAAAGGCCAATGCGGCATTCATGGACGGTAAGTGCTGTATTTCCTACTGCGGTAATTGCTTTAGGTTTACTGGCCATCTTTTTCCAGTTAGGAATTAGAGGTTTCTATCAGGGTATGGATCTCGCTATAATAATTGGTATTTTAACAGCACTTTTTGCTAAATATCTCTTTGAAGATGCCTTCCCTAAACCCCAAACGGAGGAATCAAATGAATGAATTACTGGGAGTTGCTCTGGCGGCTATTATAACCTGGATCAACTTTGTGTTAATTGATACCTGGATGGGACTTCCTGAATCTCCTGGTGTGAAAGGAGCAGATGTTATTGGTCGTGGTGTGAAAAAAAGGGGTGGCGATTTAGCAGGAGGATTTTTCCAGGGAAACATCGTATGTTCTCCTGATGCCTCTGCTGGTACCCTATTAGGTGCGGTAGGCTGCTATTTAATAGGAATTCCTGAAGGAGGATTTATTGCGGCACTTCTGGTTTTCGTTGGAAATCGTCTTTGCTCTGATCCGGGATATGCCGGAACCACTGGAGCCCTGAGCATCACTTTAATTATAGCGGTCTGTTCATTAATTGGTTTAACACCAGCCATGTTTGTGGTAGGAATGATTATTGCTATTACTACTATACAGGGTATTCATCATCCGCTGGCATCCCGATTACTGGGGGCAATTGCCCAAAAGATGGGAAGACACACTAAATTAACCTGATATTAAAAATTAACTTATTAATTAAGTTAATTAATAAAAAAAATCATAATATAATTAAACAAATTCATACTAGTGACAAATCATACAATTATAGACTAATCTAATAATTATAACTTGATCACATTTAAATTAAAAATAATTCTCAGGATGATAACTTATGTTAATCGAGATTGTAGGAATAATAGTTGTAATAATGGCCCTAAGGGTTTTACTGGCCCAGGATAGGACAGAAAGACTTCTTTACCTTAATGTTGTAGGTTTTGGAATGTCTGCATTAATTGCATTATATATTCAAACCCCATTCGGTGCTATAATAGCTATTACTTTCTTTGTAACTTCTACTTTAAGTTCTAATGCCATTGCCTATGCCCTGGGAAGAGTTAAAGAAGAAATAATATATGATGAATAATGTTCATTAGAATATCTAAACAATATTAATTAATTAAAATCACTAAAATGGAATTATTGCCTGGTGAAACTCATGAATCCCCTGGATTTCATAAATCTAACTAATATATCAGCGGTTTTAATGTTTATTGGAGCTATTGGTGTAGCTGCGCTTCCTAAACCCATGGATAAAGTTATAATGTTTGCTTTACTTCAAGCAGGGTTTATTGGAACAGTGGTGGCCGCCAAATATCTGGATGTGGCCATGGCTGCATCAATATTTGACCCTATTGCCACGGTCATCTTTTTAATGGCCATAATAAAGTTGAATGAAATAAGAGTAAAAAAGAAATCCCTGGAGGGAGAGGAACTTGATTGAGACACAGATATGGTTCTACACAGGATGCATCCTCCTGGTGGGAGGTAGTATTGCTACTGCTATTGGTCCTGGAGTAAAAGATCCTATTATAAGGACTTTAAACACTGAAATCCCGGCCATAGGTCTTTCTTTAATCTTGTTAAGCTACAATCATACTATAGCTCTTTTAACCTATATTGCCGCTTCCGTAATTGTTACCATGATTCTGTTAAGGGTCGTGGTGCGAATGGAAGAAATGGGGGCTGAGCTATGAAGGATATAGGCCAATTATGGAATGAACTGGCTAACCCTAAAAGGATCCCCCGTTTATTTTCAGTTGTTTTAGGATTAATCTTAATTGCAGGATTTTTAGTTCCCATGGGTCTTAATGACCATCAAATTTATCCCCGACCTGTTCCTCAAGAACAGATAAATGAACAGAATCCCCTGGCACCTTATGATCGGGGAGGTATTCCTTTAATAGAACCAGGGATTGTTAAAGCTCAATATCCTCAAAATTCCATTGAACTGGGTAAAATTACCGGTTATCTATCACCGATTGCCATTGGTGTGAAAAATACCACTATTTACTATGGTACTTCTATCTATTCTTCTCCAGGAGGACTAATTGATGAAATACTATACTACACTAGAGGTTTCGACACTATACTGGAGTCAACCATTTTAATGATGGCCTTTGTGGTGGCTTCCTGGGTAGCATTGAACTTTACCATGAGAAGGAGGAAAGACGAATGATAGTTCCTGCAGTTGTTCCTGAATTCACAGTTTCTTTGTTCCTTCCAGCACTTTACGCAGGTCTTATAACTGGATTCATTGGTCTTTTAGCCATATCTTTCCAGAAAAATGATCTTAGTGCCTTAATACTTACAGATATTGTAGGTCTGGCCATGCTGGTAATTGTGGCCTCGGTAGGAACTGACCTGGCGGAAGCTCTTATTTTACCTGGTCTGGTAGTAGAACTGGCTGAAATAATGGCTATTTCTGAGATATTGATGAGTAGAGAAATGAGAAAAACAGGTAAAAGTGTTCCTTTAGTTCCACTTCCCTTTACCATGGATATGGAAATAATGAAGACAGCCCCTAATTTCATTGCTATTATATTAATTGCCTATGGTGTATTCTTAAGTGGATTTACTGGTGGAGCCATTGCCGGTGGAGGAATTTTATTCTATGCCATATCCCGAAAATCCAGAGGCCTTCCAGTTACTATCTGGGAGGGTATTGCCGGTGTTTCAGGTATTGCCTGGGTTATATGGTTAGCTGGATTTTTAATATTCTTCGTGGCCCCAGAATACTGGCTTTTAGGTTTATTCATGTCCGCCTTTGGTGTTCTGATTAAAGTTGCCTCAAAAGTGGGTTTAATGGGTGTAATGGCCAGAGAAGAGTACAAAAGAAGATAATTTGATATAATCGTAAATATATTAATCACAAAATAGGATAATTCCAATAGAATAATTATCCATATTAAATAACCATATTAATAAAATTTAAACAATTAAAATCGAAAAGAGGAGTAACAGATGGATATAGCAACATTAGGCGGGCAAATACTGGGTCAAATACCCCTGGGGGATATTGTACTTTACCTTACTCCTTTCAACCTGTTCATGTTTGCCGGTGCCCTTTTATTTACCACTTTAATTGCCATTAGTCGAACTGAAACCCAGGTTGAAGCAGATTTTGGTACGCTTAAAGACAATAAAGTAACAGTAAATCTTGAAGAATTCAAAATTAGAAGATTTTTGGCTATTGTGTGTGGTTTGGCCACTGCTGGAGCCATGATTACTGGAGACCTATTTAACTTCACCCTTTTTGTGGCCCTGATAGGAATTGTCAACATTGGTATCGTATCAGCGGTAAAACAGATTGATGTACTTAATGCTGCTTTCCAGTATGGTCTGGTAGCTATGATTGCAACAATGCCTTTATTTGGTGGTGCTGCTTTGATATTGGCAGCTACAGGATCTTTAAGTTTATTTGAACTTTCACAGGTTGCCACCACTCCAATGATGTATTTTGCATCATTACTATTATTAATGGGAATTATTGGTGAAACTGGGGTAGCTCCATTTTATGCCACCAAAGCTGAAATGTTTAGAACTCCTGGATCCCCCTTTATTCTTATAATTCACTTGAGCTCCCTATTAGTGATAATTAGGGCGATAGAAATACTACTAATAATAAATAAACCATTTTAGACATTCAAAATAATTAATAATGACTAAAATAATTGATTAAACATTTAATATTAATACATGAGGTTTAGGGTAAGGTGATAAAATGAAAAGATTAGAATTAGCAAGCTATCTGATGTTTGCAATTTCAGTTATAGGTATAGTTTATGCCCTGATCTTTAATCCAGCCAGCTGGATTGTTTATGGAATATCTATAATTTTGATACCTGTATTTTTATTATCTCTAGGTCTGCTTACCATGGCCAAGAGTACAAAAGAGGAGGAAGATGAGAGAACCAATGAACCATTTATTGGATATTAAAGCTTAGAATAAGTTTTAGCGATAAATATCAATCTATTCAATAAGCAAATATTAAAAAGCAAAACTAATGGTTAAATCTCTCAACTCTACGGTGATGAAATGAATCTAATGGCAAACATCCTGTTAAATGTTCTCATTGCTTTCCTGGTAGGAAGTATCCTTTTTGGATTGCAAAGGAAGATTATGGCCCGTATACAAATGAGACCAGGGCCTCCTATAATTCAGCATCTTCTACACACATTTAAATTTTATATCAAAGAATCATCTTTCCCTAAAACAGCAGCAATGCCCTTTTATGTGGCTATTGCCAGTACTCTCTGTGCGATATGGGTCACTGCAGTTATTGTAGGGCCGGTTATTGGAGGATCACTTTTACTAATCTTTGGTATCTATGCCATGCATAAAATCGTGGAACACAATGCAGGTTCTTCTTCTGGTTCTCCCTATGGAAAATTAAGCTGTGTCCGGGCGGTATTTTCTGCAGCAGCTGAAGTTCCTCTTTTTGCAGTTCTGGTTATTATTTACCTGCAAAGTGGAACCATGATAATTAGTGATATTGTAAATTATCAAGCTATTAATGGTCCTTTAATATTCACGATACCTTTAGCAGCCTTAATGTTCTTTGTATTAATCCTTTCCAAGGCACCTTACTCACCCTTTGCTATTACCAAAGGAAAAGACATTATTTCCGGTTACGAAACAGAGCACTTTGGAGTATTACGTGGTTATCTAATGATTTCTGAATCAATTGCCTGGTACATGCTTTTATGGGTCTTTTTAACAGTATTTATAGGTCCTCTAAGCCTTTTAGGTTATCTGGTGGGAATGGTTATCATCACGGCCATTGTGGCATTTATTAATGCCGTAACCCCTATTCTGAATCCTAATCACTCGGTAATGATGCAGGTAACCTTTGCATTCATTGGAATTTTCGGTTCCATTTTATTAATGATTGCATTTTAACAGATAAATTAAGTCCCAATTATAATTAAATGAATAAAGGCAAATTTCTTAATTAAAGGCCTTTAAAAGCAAAAGCCTTTAAAATACTATAAATTGAAATCAAAAAATCATTAATGATAAATAATTGTAAAACCATTAATTTGATTAAATAAATCTTCATCTGGAAGGAGAATTAGAAATGGCAGAAGAAAAAGATTTAATATTCCTTACAGCTTTAGTAGCTGCGGGGGTAATATTGGCCAGTGGATTGGCTGCTTTCCTGCAGTGGATGGTGGTAATTCCCGTTACTTTAGTGGCTATTTTATTCACCGGACTTCTACTAAGGCAACACAGTGACAAAGTGGTTCATTTTTCGGAAAATTTAGAAAAATGGGCTTTTATAGCCGCTTTATTGTTCTTTATAGTGGCATTCATAGTTCTCTACAAACCAGCCTAATGGTGATAAAGTGACCGAGTTTCTCTACCTAATATATTTAATATCATTTGTTATAGGATCCATTGTAGGACTTCTATTAAGTTATAAAAAGTATTCAGCCCCTTTCGTTACTGAAAAAATTGACAGTATAGCTTTAGTGGTGTCTATTATTGGATGGTTAATCCTTTTAAATAACCAGCTAATAGTTTTGATTCAACCTTTCGTTTCTATCACGGTAGGATTGTTTATGGTGGCCATGGTTTTAGGAATGAGACCAGGATACGGTCGTTATGAGACTTTAATTGGATTTTTAGTCTCTGGAGCTGTTTGGTTGCTTACAACTACATTTCTATAGGATTATAATTCATTTAATTCAATAGAAATTCTCAAAATAAATTAGAACAATTAAAATTAATAATTTGAATTCCTTAAAATTTTAAAAGGTGTTATCATGGATGATGATCAAGAACTTCTGGAATTGATGAAAAATAGAATTATTAGAAGTTACCGGTGGAGAGAAGACATAGTAAAACCTTTATCTGAAGAATTAGAGATTGATTTAGATCTATTTGAAAATATTCTCGTTAAAAAGTTGGATATGTCTAGTTTAGAAGCTCTTCATCCTCGTTTTGAATCAGCACGTCCTCGATGCATACAAGAAAGAATTCACGCTGATTTAAGACTTTGCTGGCTGGAAGATGTTATGGAAATCGTATCTCCAGAACAGTCTGTAGCTCTAAAAACCAAAATTTCTAAGGAAGTTATTGAGGGTAAAGACTATGATGAAGCCCTGGAAGACGGCAGACAAGAACTGCTAAAAATTTTATCTGAGTAATTTCAAAAGATAGAAATTATATTTATTAATCACATCTAGAATAAAAAATACCATTAAAATATATTAAATTTTCATATTCCAAACTATCAAATAAAAGAATTAATAATTCAAATATATCCATTAAAACTGAATTATAAATTATAATAAAATTCATTAAATCATTAAAATCTTAAAATAAAATATTAAAATTATTAAAATTTATTTCATTAACTAAATGAGGGAATTAAGAGGTAAAGAAATGTTAGATGCTCTTAAAGACATTGTAAGAAAGAGTTCAATTCACGTTTGTCTGGTGAATTCTGGAGGATGTAATGGCTGTGATATTGAAGTTGTGGCCCTATTATCCCCACGATATGACCTGGAACAGTATGGTATTTACGTTCACAATAATCCACGGGAGGCAGATGTTATTCTGGTTACCGGAGCGGTCACCGAGCAGTGGAAAGAAAATCTAAGGCGGATTTATACCAAAGCCCCTGAGCCAAAAGTGGTGGTAGCTCTTGGAAACTGCCCTATATCGGGAGACGTATTCAATCAGGAAGGGGGTCGTGTAAATGCTCCTGTCTCTGATTTTATTCCAGTGGATGCTGAAGTATCGGGATGCCCCCCTCGACCATCAGAAATATTAGAAGCTATATTGGCCGTGGCACCTGGTGCCATTGCCGCTAAAGGGAGGAAAAAAGAATGATTCTACCAGTAGGTCCTATACACCCTGGATTGAAAGAGCCTCTTAGATTAAAACTTAAAACTCAAGGAGAACGAGTTATAAGTGCTGAAATTGATTATGGTTATGTTCATCGGGGAATTGAACGTATTATGGTTGGTAAAACCTGGCAAAAGGCTATTTACCTAGCTGAAAGAGTCTGCGGAATTTGTTCTTATATTCACACCCAGACCTTTGCCGAAACCTTTGAAAAAATATCAGGAGAAAGAGCACCACTAAGGGCCCAGTATTTACGGGTACTTACCAATGAATTGGACAGAATACAGAGCCACCTGTTGGCCAACTCTACTTATTTCAAAGCTGTAGAACATGAAACTCTTTTCATGTACATGTTAGCTATGAGGGAGCCAGTTATGGATGCTATTGAACTTTTAACTGGTAATAGAGTTAATATGGGTTGGAATGTTGTCGGTGGTGTTCGTATGGATGCTAAAGATGTTCACCTCCAGCAGATTATGGAAATTATGGACAAACTGGAAGCTGGATACCACAAGTACGTGGAAATGTATGAGCAGGGCCCGCTAATGGGCCTCCGGTCTAAAAAGGTTGGCCGAATGACCAGAGAGGAAGCTATTAAAGCCCGTGCAGTTGGGCCCATAGGCAGAGCTTCTGGTTTAAAGCACGACCTCAGGGAAGATCACCATACCTATCGGGACCACCTGGACTTTAAGGTCATCTGGAGAAAAGAAGGTGACAATTTTGCCCGTAACATGAACCGTTTTGACGAGATTCCTCAATCTATTAGTCTTATCCGGCAGGTTATTGAAAATATACCTGAGGGAGACATTCGTACAAAAGTTGATATTGGTGCTGGTTATGGTGAATGGAGAAATGAGGCTCCTAGAGGCGAAGTTACCTATATGATTGAAACCAATGGTAATCTAATTAATAATGCTTCCATTAGAACTCCCAGCATAATGAATATTGATTCCTGTGCCAAGTACATGCTTAATGACGTGGCTACTGTGGCTGATGCTATAGCCACCTATGCCAGTGTGGATCCATGTATTGCCTGCGCAGAGAGAGTAGTAATAGTGGATGAACATGGAGGAGAAAGACAATTTCAGGGAATATTCGATATTAAATGATATTTGAATATTTGAAATACAACTGATATCCTCAAATCAGTATCCAGATTCAATTTAATCTTGGATTTTAAATTTATAAATCATAAAAAATGAATTCAACTTACAAAATGTGATGGTGTCCTATGTCTTCTGTAATATGGTACATGTATGAGTTTGCTCGAAAATCATGGGCAGAAAAATTTGCTGGAGCAAAATCTGAACACGAAATCGTGGAAAAACCAGATAGGTTTAGAGATTTCCCAGAAGTTTTTAAAGAATACTGCATTGGCTGTGGAGCTTGTACGGCTGCTTGCCCTGCCCCTGGAGCAATAAAATTAATCCGGGACGAGGATACTGCTGAACACGATGGCCTTACTTACCCAGTAATAGGGGTAGGAGCTTGTATTCGGTGCGGTTTCTGTGCGGAAGTTTGCCCGACTGACCCTAAAACCCTTCAATGTGGAGAAAATCATCTTATTCGAGAAGAATTTACCATTCTTCCTGTGGAGAAAATGTTTGTAATTGATGATTACCTCTGTATCCGCTGTAAAAAGTGTCTGAAATCCTGTCCCATTGATGCTATTAAAGAAGAAGATAATAAAATCGTGGTGGACCAGACCAAATGTATTGGTTGCGGGGACTGTTTAGATACCTGTCCAGTTAAAGGAGCTTTAAAAGGTATTTACATTTCTAATATAGAAGAGCAGAAGCAAATTATCAATCTAATTGTGCAAACCCTGGAAAAATCCATTGAAGATCGTCAGGAAGACCTTAAAAAATTACCATCGGACAAAATATTCAAAATGGAATATCCTCTGGCCCAATTAAAGGAAAAGGCTCTTGAAATAATTCCCAAAGAAGAAATGGTCATGGATTTAATGGAAAAAATCACTGATCGTCTGAAAATGAGGATTATAACCTGGGACGAGGAAAAATGTACCAAATGTCGCTTGTGTGTTAAAGAGTGTCCCTCTGGTGCTATAACTTACAGTAAAGAAACTGGAGTTATTAGAGACCCTGATAAGTGTTTAAGATGCAGTACTTGTTACCAAACTTGTCCATTTGGTGTTGCTGGTTATTATCTGGCTAAATTCCTCATTGATAAAAATTCTGAGGGTGAAGAAGTTATTTTAATAACATTAAAACCTTCACACCTGCCAGTTGTTGATTAAACCATTTAAAATCATGAAAATATTATTTAGAGTATATGATTTATTAAATTTATTATTAATCTCAAAACTATGAGTTAAAATTATGAGTAAAATAATAAAGAATAAATAATTTTAAAATTACTAAATAACGGATTAAAGCCTCTTAGGAGTTGATTAGTATTCCCGTCACAACAAAAAAAGTCTTCAAGCCCCTCCGGGAAGTTGAAGTGGACTATGAAATTGATCGCAGCAAGTGCGAGGAGTGTAAAGATCGCCCTTGTTTAAAATCATGTCCAGTTGATGCTGTCCATGAAATACCTCCCGATAAACACATTGAAATAGATGATAAATGTTTTGGATGTGTTTTATGTAGAGAAGCGTGTCCTTATGATGCTATTAAAATGAGGACCATCCTTTCAGAACCCATAAGGGAAAATGTTCCTAATATAAACCCTAAACTTTGTCGAAGGTGTGGGGCTTGTGTTGGTGCCTGTAAAACAGGAGCAATACAATTGGTCGCTTCTGGAACCGAGGAAGCACACAGTGAAATTGACGAAGATAAATGTGTGAGGTGTGGATACTGTTCCCGGGTTTGCCCCACAGAGGCCATAAAGTACGGTAAAATATTACCTAGATCAGTTGTTGGTGGAAAAGCCATTGTAGTCAATCAAAAGGATTGTATTGGTTGCATGACCTGTACCCGGGTTTGCCCTTCTAAAGGTGCCATTAATGTGGGAAAAATAAGTAAATTACCTTACATTGATCCTTCTTATTGTGCACGTTGTGAGGAATGTCTGGAAGTTTGTCCTTCCACGGCCATAAAATATTCTTCCAGAAAGAGGGCCTATGAACAATTTTCTAAAATTAAAACCATGGAAATTGTTTCAGAGCTTCTGGAAAAAGAATCCGAAAAGCTGGCCAAGGATGCAGGTAAGATTGATAATGTTCTCAATAAAGTTTTAAGAGATGTAGGTTACCAAAATGAGGAAATAGAATTTTCAATAGATGTAACTCCTATTATACGAGAAAAAATTGAGAATTTTGTAGACTCTGACCTGGAAATGGAAGATATAAAAGAAATTATTGAGTTTACTTCTCCTAAAAGACAGATAACAGTTATTGATGAAAATTGTATAGGGTGCGGGGAATGTATTTCCCAGTGTCCGGTAAATTGCATTGAACTGGAAATGCCTTCTCCAGTCCATATTAGCTCTGAATGTGTTTACTGTGGTAAATGCAGCCAAACCTGCCCGGTAGATGCTATAGAATTAAAAGAAGAATATTTCGAAGTTGTGGAAGATAAAATTCTACTCAAAAGAGATAGAATTAAGGGCCTAAGAGACGGACAAGTTAAGGTTGACCATTCTATTTGCCAGGCCTGTGGTGTTTGTGCCAATAAGTGCCCGGTAGGTGCCTTAACACTGGAAAATGATCAAATTTCTGTTGACCAGGAAAAATGCATTGTATGTGGTGAATGTCAAGCTATATGCCCTGTAAACTCAATAAAAGTTCAATTAAACGATTAAATATTAAATTAGATGTTTATTGTTGATTAGTGTGGTTTTTAATGGATATTTCCATTTCATTAATCCATTTCATCTAACTTTTTTTTATAAGGAGGGACACTTTTGCCAAAAAAAATTTTCATCACCGATTGTGAAGGACCTTTATCTATAAATGATAATGCATTTGAACTGGCTGGCCATTTTATTCCACAAGGAGAGAATTTTTTCTCTAAAGTCAGTAAATACGATGATATTCTGGTAGATGAAGTAAAAAGACCAGGTTACAACGCTGGTGACACCCTTAAATTAATTATTCCTTTTTTAATTGCTTATGGTGCAAATAACCAAAAAGTCATTGATTATTCCCGGGAAAATGTAGTTATGGTTCCTGGGGCTAAAGAAACTATCAATATGGTTAAAGATATGATGCCATCATTTATAGTTAGCACCAGCTATGGTCAGTATATTAATGCTTTGTGTGATTTAATAGGGTTTCCATTTGAAAATACATATTATACTAAGGCAGACCTGGATAAACATTCCTTATCTGTGGAAGAAAAAGAAAAAATAATGGAAATTAAGAACATTATTGTGGAAGATGCTGATTTTGATGCACTGGATCGCATATTTTTTGAAGAAATTCCTCAAATGGAAATAGGCCAAATACTTTCGGAAGTTAAAACCGTGGGTGGGTTAGGCAAAAAACTGGCAGTTGATGATATTTTAGAGAGAAATAATGCCCCGGCCAGTAACGTGATGTATGTTGGTGACAGTATAACTGATTTTGAACCTTTAAAATTCGTTAAAGATAATAATGGGGTTTCAGTTTCTTTTAATGGTAATGAATTTGCTTTAAATGCTGCAGAAATTGCCATAATATCTCCCCATACCATCGCTACATCCATACTGGCTGATCTTCATTCTAAATTCAATAGTGATTATGTCAAGCAATTCGTTGAAGGATATTCCATAGATCCAGAAAGGGCCTTATTTAATTTCAGAGTCAATTTTGAACTTTTAGATGAATTTAGAAAAGTTTTTGGATCTGAAAGTGTTGATTTACCTGTAATGGAACTTATTAATGACCAAAATAGGGAAGAACTGGTTGAAAAAAGCATTAAATGCCGTAAAAAAATTCGGGGAGATTCTATTGGAGGTCTGGGATAGTGGAAATCAATGGTATTGAAATCGAAGATACTTACTGTGAGATATTTGATGGGACATGTGTTCGGGCCATTATAACAGCAGATAACCAACAAATAATAGAAAGAGCAGCCTATGACTCCACTTCCACACCTGGTGCGGTGATTGGAAGAGTGGAGGGAGGAGTGGAATCTTTTATTGATTCATCTAAAACTCCTGACGAGAGAGACGGGGCCATAGTCCAGTACTGGTTTGGATTGAATGATCTGGAAAAATTTGAAGTGGAACTTTCCTATCGAATTCGTCAGGATATACTGGTAAAGCCATTTACTTCCCTTTTCGATGCCACACCTGATGCAGACGGTTACATGGGCATGATGAAGCAAGTAGGCCATTGTGGTGACGGTTATGAATGGGAAGAAGAATTATACGGCCGTAATATGATTGTAGTGCCCATTGCCATACCTGATTTTAAAATTGAAAATCAATTAGGATATAAAAATGGTTTCATGGGTGCCAATTTCTGGTACATGTGTCAAACCAGAGAAGCGGTGATTGAAGCCGGTCAAAAAGCATTGGAGGCCATAAACAAGGTGGAAGGAGTTATAGCTCCTTTTGATATATGTTCTGCAGCATCCAAACCAGAAACTAACTATCCCTGGATTGGTCCCACAACCAATCACCCCTACTGTCCTTCTCTCAAACCTAAACTCCAGGAAGAATCATTAGTCCCTGAAAATGCCAATTTCATCCCGGAAATAGTAATTAATGGTTTGGATATGGAAAGTGTGCAAAAAGCCATGCAGGTGGGTATTAAAGCCGCTTGCCAGGTTGAAGGTGTCACGAAAATTTCCGCAGGTAACTATCATGGGAAATTGGGCAAATACAAACTATATTTAAAGGATATTTTTTAACTTAAATGGATTTAAATTGATTATAATTTAAATGGATTATATAATAATCAAAAGTTAATATCAACTATAAATCAAATTATTGAAAAAAAATGACAAATAAAAACGCTAAATTTGATATAATTGGCTTTGGAGCCCTTAATATGGACCAGCTGCACCTGGTGGATAAAATTGCAGGTCCTGATGAAGAAAGCTTTGTCAGTGGATTTAAAGAGTCATGTGGCGGCTCTGCAGCTAATACTATCATAGGAGCTTCCCGTCTGGGCCTTAAAACGGGTTTCATTGGTAAAGTTTCCCAGGACCATGAAGGTGAATTGCTTTATCAAAATTTAACCCAGGAAGGTGTGGATTTAGAAGGTCTTATGGTTTCTTCAGAAGGTAGAAGTGGCCGGGTTATGGGATTTGTTGATAAAAATGGGGATAGGGCACTCTATGTGGAACCAGGCATTAATGACGAAATAACTTTTAATCAAATTGACATTTCTTATGCTACTAATAGTAAAATTATCCATCTAACTTCTTTTGTTGGAGATTCTTTTAATGCTCAGGAAGAGCTAATGGAAAATATTCCGGATAATATATTGATAAGCTTTGACCCTGGTCGTATTTATGCAGAAAAAGGAATTCAAGGCCTTAAAAAGATTTTAAGCAGGACTAATATTCTGCTTATAAATGAAGCTGAATTGCAAATATTGTTGGGTAAAAATCAATTAAATGACCATGATTTTGTTAATAATTCTTTAGATATCTCTTCATATATTGATTCAACTGATGAAGGTGATTCAACTGATAAAGGGGATTTTTCAAATTTAATTAAATCTTTAAATGTGTTTGTGGACATGGGTATTGATAAGGTGATCGTCAAAATGGGAGATAAAGGTGTACTTGCTTTTGATGGATCTCAATTTATCCATGTACCGTCTTTTGACGTAGAATGTATTGATACCACTGGTGCTGGTGATTCTTTCAACGCAGGATTTTTATATGGTCAAATTAATGGATTTTCACTGGAGAAATCCTGTGAATTTGGAAATTTTGTGGCCTCAAAATGTGTAGAATGTATGGGAGCCACTACTGGGTTTCCCTCAGTTTCTGAAATTTCCCTGGAAAAATATGAAAAGAATTAATAAGTTAAAGTAATGCATATTTATTTAAAACATCTCAAATATCAATATCATTTAAAATCATCACTAATAATCAAATAAAAAATATTATAGAATTTATCGTCGATACAATTGTGGATTTAATAAAGTTAAAAACAATTATTACCTCCAGAGGTTCAAATTATGGATATAAGTTTTAAAAAGAATATGGGAGACCTGCAAAAAGAGGTCGCCTTAAAATCAACTGATTTAGAGGAAATCGTTGAAGATTTTGAGGTTGAAATAGATAAATGTGCCGTTTCTGATAAATTTATTAACATTTCTCCAAGATGTGTCAGATGTAACCTGTGCGCTCAAGAATGTCCTGTTGATGCAATTGAAAGTGCTAATGCCATAAAACCTGCTAAAATTCTTAATAATTGTGTTAAATGTGAAATTTGTGCTCAAACATGTCCCGTTCGATGTATTAATGTTATGAAAAGTACAGCCACCGTGGATGAAGAGGTTGAATTCCGACTGGAAAGTATTAAGGTTCCCCATCGAATTATTCGGATGAAAAACATTGAAGTATCACCAGAAAAGTGTAATTCATGCGGTACCTGTGCTAAACTATGCCCTACTAAAGCCATAATTGTTGAAAATGGACAATCTGCTCAAATAAACGAGAAATTATGCGTTGGTTGTGGTTCTTGTGCTAGTGTCTGTCCAAAAAAGGCCATAACACTTGAAAGGGAAATAGGCCCGGTTATTGAAACCAAAGAATTACTTATAGATCAAGATACCTGTGTGGAATGTTTGATTTGCGAAGAAAATTGCCCTACCAGTGCTATAAAATTGGAAGACGGCGAAATTGTTCTTGATAAAGATAAATGTATATTATGTGAAGTTTGCTCGACAAAATGTCCTGTTAACGCATTAAAACTGGAGAGGTTGGCCAATGAAAGTTAAGGAGATTATGGACAAGGAATTTATTAGTGTATCCTCAGATCAAGGACTGGTAGAAGTTTCTCTTAAGATGGAGAAACACCGAAAATTCACCACTCCTGTGGTAGACAGTGAGAAAAGATTAGTGGGTTGGATTACCTCATTAGATGTTACCCGAGGTCTAAGGGAAAACTTAAAAACGGTTTCGGATATTATGCATTCCAAAGATGCCATAGTGCATGTGCATGAAAATGATCCGGCCCGTCTGGCGGTTCTGGAGACTTCCCATCATAAATTAGTCAGTATCCCGGTTCTTGATGATAATGACGTAGTGGTGGGTGTAGTAAGATCTTTTGACATTGTGGAAACTCTTTCACAGCTTTATGAAATCAAGGTTACCAAGATCTTTGAGGCCATGGAACAGGAATTAAAAGGAGTCAGCTGGGACGAGCTTATGGAAGCGGCAGCCATAATTACTCGCAGAAGAACAGGTAAACGTATTAAACCTCAAGAATATGAACAAAATATTAAAAATGCTACCTTTGGTGAAGCTATTTGGGCCACTGGTGGGTTGGAAAAATTCTTTGTGGGTTTAATAGCTATTGGTGAACTGGTTATTGCTCGTAAAGTTGCTAGAGCCCGCCAATAATTATTTTTTTCTTTTTTATATTCTATTATAACCTATGGACTCATATTTAATATTAGTATGGAATCAAACACTAGAAAAATACTTTTAATTTCTTTTATTTTTCTTTTTTAGTGGATTTATAATATTTTTTTATTATTTCTCTTAAATCTCAAATTGCTAAAAATATTTTTCTGAATTTTTTTAGCAAGAGTAAGATTTATATACTATTGTTCGTATAATATAGTACATTCGATAATACACGAACTAAATTTTTAATTTAGTGATTATAAATAAAATATAGGTAGGGGAAATTTATGAAATGCGAAAATTTAAACCAAGAATGTCCAGAATGCGGCTGTAAAGATAAAAGAATATCCAGGAGAAGAAATGCAAGCTCCAGTGAGGATGCATTTTATATTCCACACATCCCTCAAGGTTCTGTAGGAATAATTAAATGCGGTGAATGTGGTTATGTATTTGAATTCTGCACCGACAGCAAAATGCCAGTTGAAGTAAAAAAGACTTTAGTTTAAATTTTTTATATTTAACTGGTTTTAATTTACTTTTAATAATTTATTCATTAATTATTCCAGACTATTTTAAACAACTCATTAGATCTAAAAATGTAAATTCTTTGAAAAAATATTTAATATGACTCGCCCTATAATTAAATTGGGGCCAAAATTTGAATAAGAGACTGAATTATAGATTAAAAAAAGCAATTCCTTCTTTAATAACAATTATAAGAATATTTTTAGCACCTTTTTTTCTTTTAACATTTTTAGATAATTATTTAG
This sequence comes from uncultured Methanobacteriaceae archaeon, assembly GCA_963698135.1. Classification (GTDB taxonomy): domain Archaea; phylum Methanobacteriota; class Methanobacteria; order Methanobacteriales; family Methanobacteriaceae; genus UBA349. The sequence continues at coordinate 60,879 of CAVOPP010000010.1, forward strand.
TTCTTTCTTTATTCATATATGTCTTAGCAGTAGCTACAGATGCTATTGATGGATATTTGGCAAGAATTTTAGATGCTTCCACTTCTTCAGGGGCTTATCTTGATATAACTGCAGATTTGATACTAGTTTTAGCTGGATTTTCAGCTTTCATTATCACAGGTATTTATCCTATATGGATTTTGTTAATTATCCTCTTAATGTTTTTACAGTTTATAATTACTTCTCAGGCTAAAAAACCGGTTTATGACCCGGTGGGAAAGTATTATGGGGCATTTCTATTTTTAATCATCTTTGTCACATTAATAAATTTAATTTTAATTGATAATCAATTCTTAAATTTCATATTTCTTGTTTTCATTGTTAGTTTTACAATAATAGCAGTTATCAGTCGTTTATTTTTCATTATTAGATCTAATAAATTAAGAGAATAAAAAATACAGATTTATTTTTAGATATGTCCTATAAATTATCTTCTTTAGATTATAAGACTAATTACCAGCCCTATACTAAGTCCCATAACAACTAAAGCAGTAATAACAGCAATAAAGTTGAATAATCTGGAATTCACGTGTTCCCCCATAATACTCTTATCATTAATGATTAAAAGCATTAATATAAGTACAAAAGGTAATAATAGTCCATTAGCAACCTGGGAAAGGTAAAGAATGGATAATAATGGTACGTTAGGTATCATGATAATTATAACGGCGAGAATGATAAGGCCTAAGTACAATCCATGAAATACTGGTGCTTCCCTAAAGCTTTTGGAAACTCCCGCTTCAAAGCCCAGACTTTCACAAACATAATATGCCGTGGAAAGCGGTAAAATACTGGCTGCAAATAGAGAAGCATTTAAAAATCCAAAAGCAAATAATATGCTGGCATATTGCCCGGCCAGGGGCATAAGTGCTTGAGCTACATCTGCAACATCATTAACTTCTATGCCACTGCTAAAAATGGTTGCGGCACAGGCAATAACAATAAAAAAGGCCACTATATTTACTATTATTGCCCCAATAATGGCATCTGCTTTAGAATATTTTAAATTATTTAAGCTAATTCCTTTTTCCACCACAGAGGATTGAAGGTAGAACATCATCCAGGGGGCAATGGTGGTCCCTACCAATCCAATAACCATGGTTATGTAGGCCGTACTGAGAGTTACATGAGGCACAAAAACATTTGTCGCCGCGGTTCCCCAATCAGGCTGGGCCAGGAATCCGGCAATTATATAGGAGAAATAAAGTGCTGAAGCTAGCAGAAAAATTTTTTCCACACTTTTATAGGTTCCTTTGACAACTAGAAGCCAAACAAACAAGGCTGCCAGGGGCAAAGCAATAAATCGAGGTATATTGAAAATCCCAGTACTAACAGCTATACCTGAAAATTCGGCCAGCACATTCCCAAAATTGGCCAAAAGAAGGGCTACCATCATTAAAAAGGTGATTTTAAGACCAACTTTCTCACGAATAAGATCGGCTAACCCTTTTCCTGAGACAATTCCCATTCTCACACCCATTTCTTGAATTACAGCTAATGCTATTATCATGGGAATAAATACCCATAATAAGCTGTAACCAAACTGTGAACCGGCCAGGGAATATGTGGTTATGCCCCCGGCGTCATTATCTACATTGGCTGTTATTATGCCGGGCCCCATTACTGAGAGGAATATAATGAAACTTATAATGGCAGGGTTTTTAAAAATCCTGCGAAAAACACGGAAATCCATTTTATCACGATAATGATTGTTCTATTAATTAAAAATGATTTAAAATTGTTGAAATAAATTATTAATCTATTAAATAAATTACAAATCTGAAAAATATTAGAAATCATTAATGAATTCGAAATATATAAAAATTCCATTAAATGATGTAATATTTGCTTTTTTTTAAGAAAATGATATAATTAATAACTATTTATCTACCAAACATTCGGGGGACTCTTTTTTTCCAGGCGGTGGGAAGTACAATGTCTATAGCATCATCCACAGTAACAATACCCCTTAATTTATTTTCATTTTCTACTACGGGTAGAGCTATGAGATTATATTTGGCGATTTGTTGTGCGACATCGTGCTGATCTTCCATGACATTTACTTTGATTATATTGGTGTGCATAAACTCGGTAACCGGTGTTTCAGGGTCCACCAGAAGAATATCTCTTACGGATGTTACTCCCACCAGATCTCCCTCATTGGAAACAACATAAATATAGTAAATTGTTTCTACATCCTTGGCAATCTCCCGTAAAGAATCCATTATTTCCTGTGCAGTTAATCTATCATTAACTTCTGCAAATTCCGTGGTCATTATACCACCGGCGGTATTTTCAGGATATTCCAGTAATTTTCTTAAATCTTTGGATTCTTCAGGTTCCATTAAATCCAGCAATTCTTCTGCTTTTTCTTCAGGAAGGTCTGCTAAAACATCAGCAGCATCGTCTGGTGACATTTCGTCTAGAATTTCCGCTGCTCTTTGACTTTCCATTCCTTCCAATAGAGAGACCTGTTTTTCAGGAGAAACTTCTTCTAAGGTGTCTGCGGCAGACTCATCATCAAGGGAATTTAAGATGGTAAGTGATTCATTAAATCCCAGTTGATCTACAATTTCCGCCATATCAGCCGGGTGAAGTTTTTTAATTTTTTGTTTAGATACTTTCAATTTAAGTTTGGAATAATCGCTTTTTAGGGCATCAATATCTTTCCAGGAGATGAGATCTTCATTGGAGCTTATACCTAAAGGTTTTGTTATTCTTCCCAGTCCTAATCTTCTTAATATTCCATTAAAACCAATATCCACTCCAATAATGTGATAATGGCCATTTGTGGGGGATATCTTAAGATCATTGACTCGCCTTACCTTTTTACCCTCGATATCAACTACCTGTCTATCAATTACATCTCTAAAAAGACTGATTTCATTTTTTTGAATATCGTAATCTTGTATTTCTTTTAAGGGATATTTCAGGATTATTTCGTTATCAACTTCTCCTACATATCTCCAGGATATATTCATGGTTTTTTTATCAGTTGTATCTACTGTAAGGGCTTTGATTATGGGGTATGAATGGTGCGGTGAAACTACCACATCTTTTATCTTTCCGATTTTCTCACCATCGGGTGATACTAATGGTATTTTTACAAACTCACTTATGTACAAGCTCTCACCTCCTTAAATTGTGTGAAATGATATTATGAATGGTATTATGGATTGAATGATTATTTTACTTAAAATGGAGGAATGGTATCTTTTACCCGTTCCATTACAATCATCTCTGTTAAGTCCTCTACGCCATCAACAGAGCGGATTTTATTATTAACTATTTTATTAAGCTCTTCTAAATCATGAGCCCAGACTTTTATAAGGATATCGTACTCTCCAGAGATACTATATACTTCCGAAACGTCTTTTAGTTTTGATAATTCAATTTCTACATTGCCATGTTTTTCAGATTCTGTCTGGATGATAATAATGGCAGTAACTGTTAAACCAAGTTTTAATGGATCTATTAGTAATGTATACTGCTTTATAACATCTTTTTCCAGTTTTTTAAGCCGATTAGAGATTGTGGCATCTGGTACATCGATGTCCTTTGACATTTGAGAGAGTGTGATCCTTGAGTTTTTGACCAGGGAACGAATTATATCCGAGTCTATTTCGTCCATTTATTTTCACCATTTTTCTTCATATTCAGAACCTTAATTTAAATTATTTTAAAAGAATTTAGATTCTATTCAAATTATTATATAAGCATAGTATTTTACTAATATTATATAAGTATATGGGTAAATTACTCAAATTTCTATTATTTATCTGGAAATTTACCAATGAATTTAATAAATATCATGGAAATTTAAATTTTATAATTTTAATTTGCCAATGTAAAATATAAAAATTATAAATAATAATAATATATAAATAATAATAATAATAATAATAATAATATCCACAATATTAATAATATATTAAGATTAAAATTAGTTCAAGAATAATATCCATTTAATCATGGAATCAAGCCATATTCGTAGTTATATTAATTTATTTATGCAATTTATTTATGTCTTGAAATTCAAAAAATAAGGTAAGGGGTGATTAAATGAATAGAGTATTGCATTTTGAAATACCAGTAGAAAATCCAGAAAGAGCCATTAAATTCTATGAAGATGTTTTTGGATGGGAAATAACTAAATGGGAGGGGCCATTTGATTACTGGTTGATAAAAACAGGTGAAGAAGGCGAACCCGGAATTGATGGTGCCTTGATGACCAGAGAAATGGGTGAAATGATTAGAAACACCATAGCGGTTGACTCCTTTGATGAATTTGCTGAGAAAATTCAAAAGAATGGGGGTATGCTGGTGACTGAGAAAATGAGCATTCCCGGAATTGGTATTATGGGATCATTTAAGGACACTGAGGGGAATATTTCAGTAATAATGGAACCCCTGATGTAAATCATCAATGAAATCAATTAAAATTTTTATACAAGTGATGGAAAATCACTTGTTAATTACTTATTTTATGATTCTTTGTAATTTATGTTTAAATGCCCAATTCCGGATTGGATATTATGGATATCTTTTAAACAACATAGATTAACTGATTATATTCTAAGAAAGATCAAACCGATCAACATCCATTACTTTGCTCCAGGCAGAAACGAAATCCTGCACGAATTTACCCCCTGCATCATCAGTAGCATAGACTTCGGCAATGGCCCTCAGCTGGGAGTTAGAACCAAAAATAAGGTCAACCCTGGTACCTGTCCATTTTAATTCTTTTGTTTGACGGTCATATCCTTTAAAAAGATCCCTTTCTTTTGATACTGGTTTCCATTCTATACTCATATCCAGTAAATTCACAAAGAAGTCATTGGTGAGGGTTTCCGGGTTTTTGGTGAAAACACCTTCTTTAGATTGTTCATAATTTATATTTAATACTCTCAAACCTCCCAGGAGAACCGTCATCTCTGGAGCAGTCAGGGTCAGTAACTGTGAGCGATCTATGAGTAACTCTTCTGCTGAGACGGTGAATTTGGTTTTTAAGTAGTTTCTAAATCCATCTGCTACAGGTTCAAGAAAAACAAATGATTCTGCATCTGTCTGCTCTTCTAGTGCATCCATTCGCCCAGGATGGAAAGGCACATTCACTTCATAACCGGCATCCTCAGCCGCCTTTTCAATAGCAACACAACCTCCCATGACAATTAAATCCGCGATTGATACTTTTTTAGAACTGTTTTGGGAATTATTGAACTTAGTTTGAATCTCCTCCAGTGTGGATATTACTTTTTTTAGTTTAGCAGGCTCATTAACTTCCCAATCTTTTTGAGGAGCCAGACGGATCCGGGCACCATTGGCACCGCCCCGTTTATCAGACCCACGGAATGTTGAAGCAGATGCCCAGGCAGTTGAAACCAGTTCTGACACACTTAAATCCGATGCTAGTATCTCAGCTTTGAGGTTTGTTATATCCTGTGCATTTATAAGTTCGTGGTCCACTGCAGGAATGGGGTCTTGCCAGATAAGATCCTCCTGTGGAACTTCCGGTCCAAGATATCGGCTACGAGGCCCCATGTCACGGTGAGTTAATTTAAACCAGGCCCGGGCAAAAGCATCAGCAAATTCTTCTGGATTTTCCAGATAATGCCGGGCTATTTTTTCGTAAACAGGATCAAACTTGAGGGATAAATCGGCGGTAGTCATCATGGGACGGTTTTTCTTAGAAGGGTCATGGGCATCAACCACCATATCTTCATCATCCACATCTTTGGCCAGCCATATATAAGCCCCTGCTGGACTTTTTTGAAGTTCCCATTCATATTTGAAGAGTACTTTTAGATAACCCATATCCCAGGTGGTTGGATTCGGTTTCCAGGCACCTTCCAGTCCGCTGGTAATTGTATCAGCACCCTTACCACTCTTATAACTGCTTTTCCATCCCAGGCCCTGTTCTTCGATATTGGCAGCTTCTGGCTCGGGTCCCACAAGTTCAGCATCTCCTGCACCGTGGGTTTTACCAAAGGTGTGTCCCCCGGCAATAAGTGCCACAGTCTCTTCGTCATTCATGGCCATACGGGCGAAAGTCTCCCGCACATCCCGTGCTGAATCAAGAGGTATTGGTTCTCCATTGGGTCCTTCCGGGTTCACATAGATGAGTCCCATCTGTACTGCTGCTAAGGGTTTCTCCAGTTCACGATCTCCACTATATCTTTCATCATCTAGCCAGATTTCTTCTTTACCCCAGTAAACATCCTCTTCTGGCTGCCAGATGTCTTCCCGGCCACCACCAAATCCAAAGGTTTTAAAGCCCATGGATTCCAGTGCACAGTTACCTGCCAGAATCATAAGGTCAGCCCAGGATATTTTTTCACCGTATTTCTGCTTAATAGGCCATAAAAGGCGACGAGATTTATCCAGATTAACGTTATCTGGCCAGCTATTTATGGGTGCAAATCGCTGATTGCCGGTGCCGCCACCACCACGACCGTCAGATGTTCGGTAAGTACCAGCACTATGCCAGGCCATACGAATCATAAGACCACCATAATGTCCCCAGTCGGCAGGCCACCATTCCTGTGAATCGGTCATGACCTTGTAAATGTCCTCTTTTAATGCAGCCAGGTCCAGTTTTTTAAATTCATCTTCATAGTTAAAGTCTGCACCCATTGGATTGGAAGCAGGTGAATGCTGATGTAGAATCCCAATATTTAACTGGTTTGGCCACCAATCTTTATTTGTAGTTCCTTTACCAGTAAGTATTTTATTAGTCATTCCTGTCACTGGACACCGGTTATTATCACCCATAATATCACCCCATTTATTAATATTTTTACTAATCAGTCTTTGATTCTGTATTCCCTTCTACTTTTCAACTCAAATTTAAATATTTTTGGTGTTATCTAGTCATATTTTTGTTTTTGATTATATTTATCAATTTCTAAAGAAAAATTAATCGGGTTTTTTATTTATAACTCTTTTATAGAAGTAGAAATGTTCTAGTTCTGTTGAAATAAACTACTTATAGGATAATTAGGGATAAAAAGTGGCAGCAACATCAAAGAACTATTAATAATTAAAATAAAATAATTCCAAAAAATAAGAAAAAGAAGTTAAATAATTCCTAAAAATAAAATAAAAAGAAATAAAAAAATCAAATCATCCTATTCCTTTTCGGCCTGTTTCTTTTTATAATCTTCAATAGCGGCTTGCAGGGCATCGGCGGCCAGATTAGAACAATGCATTTTTACAGGAGGTAATCCTTCTAAGGCATCGGCCACATCGTTTCTGGTTATTTTTAAGGCTTCATCCACGGTTTTGCCCATGGCCAGTTCAGTTACCATGCTGCTGGTTGCAATAGCGGCACCACAGCCGAAAGTTTTGAATTTAATGTCTTCAATTACATCGTCCTTTACCTTGATGTAAATTGTCATTAAGTCTCCACATGTAGGGTTTCCCACTGTTCCTTCACCGTCTGCGTCGGGAATATCTCCTACATTTCTTGGGTTAGAGAAATGATCCATTACCTTGTCAGTATACATTATTTCACCTCATAAATTCTCTGCACTACACCATAGCGGTGACAATTTTCGCAGAGTTTCAACAGCTTCTTTAATAGACGTTATAGTATATTCTATATCTTCCGGTTTATTTTCTTTGCTCAAACTTAATCTCAAAGAACCGTGGGCATCAACTTCTTCTAAGCCCAGGGCCATTAAAACATGAGAGGGCTCTAATTTCTTTGAAGAACATGCAGAACCTGTAGAAGCAGCAATACCTTTAGCATCCAAGTGTAATATCAATGACTCTCCTTCAATTGCAGAGAATCTGAAATGAGCATTGTTAGGAAGTCTTTTGTTTCTATCGCCATTTAAATAAGATTCTTCTATTTCTTCCAGAACGCCTTCAATTAATTTATCTCTTAATTGCGTTATGTATGCTTTATTTTCATCCATATGAGAATTGGCCAGTGAACAGGCTTTACCAAGGCCTACAATACCGGGCACATTTTCAGTTCCAGGTCGAATGCCCCTTTCATGACCCCCACCGTGAATTAAAGGTTCCAGAATTATTCCCTTTCTGACATAAAGTGCACCAATTCCTTTAGGTCCATATAACTTATGGGCAGATATGGATAAAAGATCCACATTTAATTCGCTTACATCCACCGGTATCTTACCTACAGTTTGTACAGCATCTGTGTGGAAATAAATTCCCTTTTCCCGGGCGATTTTCCCAATTTCAGCAATGGGTTGAATAGTTCCAATCTCATTATTGGCATGCATAATGGTAATGATGATGGTATCGTCTTTTATAGCTTCTTGCACATCAGAAACTCGAACAATTCCTTCTTTGTATACTGGAAGATAGGTTACTTCAAAACCCTGTGTTTCCAGATATTTACATGTTTCTAAGACGGCTGGATGCTCTATGACACTGGTAATTATGTGTTTTCCTTTATTTTTCCACTTATAAGCCGTTCCTTTTATGGCAATGTTGTCTGACTCAGTTCCTCCACTGGTGAATATTATTTCCTGAGGGCTGGCCCCTATTAATGCGGCAACGTTTTCTCTAGCTATTTCAATTGCTTTTCTAGCTTCTCGGCCTAAAGAATAGAAAGTAGATGCATTACCAAATTCTTCTTTTAAGAAAGGTTCCATTTCTCTTAGAACTTCAGGATCTAAGGGTGAAGTGGCTGAATTATCCATATAAATCATGTCATTACCTCCTAATCACTATTATTAGATTGTTAGTGTTAGATTGTTAGTTAAATTATATTTCATTGCATATGTTATAATTGAGTTTTAGTATTCTATTTATTATTATCAATTAAAGAATTTAGATATTAATCAATGTTTGGTGATAAGCGTACTAATCTGGTCTGTAGTAATGATTCCCTTAATTTTTTGATCTTCATCAACCACGGGTAGCGATGATATATTATATTTTTTCATCTTCTCGGCAGCTTTCTCTATGGGTTCATCTGATTGACAAACCACAACCTTTCGAGTCATTATCTGCTCTAAATTACTGCATTTAAGGGCCACGGCTTTGGAAATATCCCACGCCGTTACAATTCCAATTAATGTCTTATCATTTGATACAACTGGTAAGTGAGTGACTTTACTCTCCATCATTAAATTAGCAGCGTCTTCTATAGTTGATTCTTCATGAATTAACGGTATTTCAATGGCCATAACATCATGTACCACCATATCTGAGAGGAAACCACCAATTATATAATTTAACTGGCCGGATTCCAGTAGAAATGCATCATGTCCGTAGGGAGATTTGATTTCAAAGTAACTTACCTCTATTTCGTTAGCGGTTAGAGACATAACTATTTCTTCAGACTCTTGGGGGGTGTATAACCAGTCTGAATCAACAGAAACAACCATTATTTTAGCTTTTATATTTTTTAAACCCTCTGCCAGGGACCCGTTACTGGTCAAATCAAAATAATCCACAGCTTTGGTAATATAAAGATATGAATTGGCATCGAATCTCTTTACAAATGATTCACCCTGGTAATGTAGATAACTTTCCACCTCAAAATCCAGATCAAAATCAAAACTGTATTCTTCCTTGTCCTGAAGCCGACGACCAAATTTATGATACATGGATTCTGAAGAGAGGTAAGTTATATGCCCAATCATCCGGGCCAGACCTAAACCATCTTTGGGATAATTTTTATTATAATAATTTCCTTCGTTCCAGTTAGGATCGGATATGATGGCCCTTCTACCCACTTCATTAAATGCAATTTGCTGGGGCGAAGAGTGAGCTGTTGTTGCTATAGGAATTCCAATTTTAACCATATCAGGATAGGAAACGCACCATTGTAGAACTTGAAGGCCTCCCATGGATCCTCCAATAACGGCCAGTAATTTTTCTATTTCTAAATAATCAATGAGCTCTTTTTGAGCATTGACCATGTCTCCAATAGTTATTAAAGGAAAATCCAATCCATATGGTTTATTTGTTAAGGGATTTATTGAGGCTGGCCCGGTAGAACCCTTACATCCACCTAAAACATTGGAGCAGATTATGAAATACTTTTCAGTATCCAGACATTTGCCGGGACCAATAATAATATCCCACCATCCGGCTTTTTTATCCCCTTCATGCCAACCAGCTGCATGAGCATCTCCGGTAAGGGCATGACAGACTAAAATGGCATTATTTCTATTTTTATTTAGTTTTCCATAGGTCTCATAGGCCAAGGTAATGTTTTTGATCTTTTTACCACTTTCCAGATCAAGCTCATCAGGTAGATTAAAGTATTTTGTTTCTACCAATCCCACGGATTCTTTTTTCATCGTTTTCCTCTTTACCAGATGCATATCTAAGTATTAGACTGCATTAATTAAATTTTTTTTTATTTTTGAGTTTTTTCGAGTTTGTTCAATATATTAATCAATAAATGAATAATGTTGGATAATTTAATCAAATCATTCAGCCGCTTTTTCCAGGGCCTGATTAATATCATAGATTATGTCTTCTACATTCTCCAGTCCCACAGATACCCGGATAAAGTCATCAGTGACCCCAGTTTGGATTCTTTCCTCTGCATTGAGCTGTTGGTGAGTGGTAGATGCGGGATGAATAACCAGACTTTTAGCATCGCCAATATTGGCCAGGTGAGAGAGCAAATCAAGACTTTCAATGAATCTTTTACCTGCTTCTAAACCTCCCTTTATTCCAAAACCTACTAATGCCCCATATCCACCATTTAAATATTTTGAGGCCAGTTCATAGGAAGGATCATCTTCTAAACCAGGATAGTTTACCCATTCCACGTCGGGATGATTTTTAAGGAATTTTGCTACCTCAAATGCATTTTCAGAGTGTTTTTGTACTCTCAAGGTCAGTGTTTCCAGCCCCTGAATAAATAAAAATGCATTAAAAGGACTCAGAGCAGCTCCCAGATCTCTTAAAAGCTGTACCCGGGCCTTGGTGATGTATGCAATGTTTCCTGCTTCTGGGACGTCTCCAAAGGTTTCCCAGTATTTAAGTCCGTGATAGCTGGGATCTGGTTGGGTAAATTCTGGAAATTTTCCATTTCCCCAGTTAAATTTACCAGAATCAACTATTACTCCTCCAATGGAGGTTCCATGTCCTCCGATGAACTTAGTGGCTGAGAGAACTGTAATATCTGCTCCATATTCTATTGGCCTGACCAGGCCCACTCCAGTGGTATTATCCACCACCAGTGGAATTTCTGCTTCATGGGCAATTTTGGCTAATTTTTCAAAGTCAGGTATGTCCAGTTTGGGATTACCAATGGATTCTGCATAAATAGCTCTGGTTTTGGGGGTAATTGCTTCTTCAAACTCTGCTGGCTTGGTGGAATCTACAAATTTTACTTTTCTTCCTAATTTAGGAAAGGTATAATTAAATAACTGGTAAGTTCCCCCGTAAAGGTTGTTGGCAGATACTATTTCGTCTCCAACCTGGGTGATATTTAACAGGGCCAGGGTTATGGCGGCCATTCCTGAGGAGACTGAAAGTGCGGCATTACCTCCTTCTACGGCGGCTATCCTCTTTTCAAAGGCCTCATTGGTAGGGTTCATCATACGAGTATATATGTTTCCAAATTCTTTGAGGGCAAACAAATTGGCAGCGTGCTCTGTATTTTCAAAGACATAGGATGAGGTCTGATATATGGGTACTGCTCTGGCTCCAGTAGCCGGGTCTGCGTTTTCCTGTCCAGTGTGTAATTCTATTGTTTGAGGTCCGTATTTTCGTTTTCCAGTCATTTTATCCCTCTAATCATAATTTTTTATCTAGTAAGATTTATCTTTATAACAATTGTTATGTTATTTTTATTTATAAATGTTTTGTTGTCTGGTTCTTTATAATTAGTACAAAAACTATTTATATAACAATAGTTAACTTTAGTTTGTCTAATTCCGACTAATGATTGAAAAGAATTTTTTAGGAAGAAATTCAGAATAATATTATACAAACACTAAAAAATCGTAATTTGATACATATGCCAAGATGACCGAGAGGCGAGGTGCATGGCTGCAAACCATGATACTTGGGTTCAAATCCCAATCTTGGCCTTATTTTATATTTAAATAATTCAAAAGCTAATTTTTATTAATTAAAAGAGTAAGTATAGCATTATTATATCAAGAGAGTGGGAAAAATGAAAATTTACAACACCATGAGCCGGAAAAAAGAACAGTTTAAGCCGATGAACGATAAACGGGTAAAACTGTTTGTATGCGGACCCACTGTCTATGACGACGCCCACATTGGCCATGCCCGTACCTACATCTCCTTTGATATGATAAAACGGTACCTGGAATATAAGGGATATTCCGTATTCTACCTGCAGAACGTGACTGATATTGATGATAAGATAATTAATAGATCTGCTGAGGTGGGTGCTGATCCTGAGCTATTAGCTCGTAAGTTTGAAAAGAGGTACCAGGAAGATATGGAAGCCCTGGGAGTAAATGGAGTTAATTTATTTGCCCGGGCCACTGACCACCTTCCAGAGATCATATCTCAGATTGAAACCCTCATGGAAAAGGGTTTTGCCTATGAGACTCCCACCGGAGTTTACTTTGATGAGGCTAAATTTGAAAACTTTGGGAAACTTTCCCGGCGTAATTTAGAGGATTTAAATGTCCACCGGGTGAATATTGATCAAACCAAGAAAAACCCGGGAGATTTTGCCCTGTGGAAAAAACGGGATGTATCTCCTGTGTGGGATTCACCCTGGGGAACTGGAAGGCCGGGCTGGCACATTGAGGATACGGCCATTACCGAAGAATACTTCGGGCCCCAGTACGATATCCACGGCGGCGGATTGGACCTGATTTTCCCCCACCACGAGGCCGAGATTGCCCAGATGGAGGCTGCTTCTAATAAGAGTCCCATGGTGCGCTACTGGATGCACACCGGTTTTTTAAATGTTTCTGGGGAGAAGATGTCCAAATCTCTGGGGAACTTCATCACCATCCGGGATTTACTGGAGGACCACGATCCCCAGGTATTCAGATTCTTTGTATTATCCACTCACTACCGCAGCCCCATAGATTTCAGTGAAAAAACCCTGGAACAGGCCGCTAAAAGTTTGAAGAGAATTCAAAAGACGGTGGAAAAATTAAATGAGTTATTGGGTAGTTCTGTTGGTAATGATGATGATTATTTCAGTGGGTTGTTAGAAGAATATCGGACTAAATTCTTGGAATCCATGGACAATGACTTTAATACACCGGAAGCTTTAGCACATATTTTTAATTTTGTTAAGGAATTGAATAAGACCTTTGAAGATAAAAGGCCTTCAGAAAAAGTATTGAAAGATATAATTTCATTCTTCAATGAATTCGGGGAAATTATGGGCTTTGATTTGGCCGGTAAGTCTGATAGTGGGGATATTTCTGGTGAATTACTGGATATTATTAAGGATGTTCGCCAAAAACTCAGGGAAAAGAAAGAATGGGCCTTATCTGATGATATTCGTGGCCGTTTGACTGATTTGGGTATTGATATTGAGGATTAATTAATTCATATTTAACTAACTTTATTAGTTTATTCCTTAAAAACTAGTTTTTTACTATTTTAATCAGTGTTTCCAGTACCCATATGCTTGCACAGAATAAAAAGATAGAAACAATAACCGAAACTAAAATCACATAGAAGATATTTAATGGCCCACGGAACAAAACGTGGTGTCTCTTCTAAAATATGTACAAAATATGCTACAGGTACCAACCATAAGATAGTTAAATCCATTATAATAACTCCGATTTAATATTCATAACAGTAACCTGCACTTTTATTGATTTATAGTTACCCGGCCACCAATCATAGAAAATTATCGCACTTAAAACCAAAAATAAGGTCAAATATTATATCAATCCATTTTAATTCTTCAGTTTCACCATTATAACTTCAAAAATTTATTCTTTTTTATTAGATTTAAATAAATAAAAATATATTCTATTGATAAAATATAAAATATCCTTAAAAGGAGGTATTTGATGGATATTGATCAGAATATTGTTAATTCGTTGGATTATGCCAGATCAAGCTGGGGCAAAGTAGCCACTCTTGGAGGTATTTTGTTTGTTCCGTTTTTAATTTTGTTTGTTTTTATTTTTATTGGTGCAATTTCCAATAATGGTTTTGTTTTAGGGTTATTAACTTTTATAGGGATATTAATTATGCTTATTGCCTTTTTCCTGGCTGAAGGATACTTTTTTAGAGTGATTAAATCCACTCTGGCCGGTCTGGATGAAATACCTGATTTTGATGACTGGGGAGAATTGTTAGTGGGTGGTTTAAAAGTACTGGTGGTAGAATTAATTTACACCATAATATTTGGTATTTTAGCTTTTATTCCTATAATGATAATTTTCCTTATATTAGGCCTTATAGGTAGTTTCCTGGGAATAGCAGGGTCAATGGCCGATCCATCAACATTAAGCCCGGCATTTTTAGCAGGCTCTGGAGTTTTCATTTGGGTAATGTATCTGGGAATATTCCTAACTTACCTGATTATGATTCCGGTCGGATTGTTATATTATATTGTAACTTTTATGGGTGTTTCCAATATGGCCTATCAGGATAACATGGGGTCAGCATTTGCAATTTCCGAGATTAGAGAAAGAATAAGCAGTATCAGGTGGGGAAAAGCTATAATATGGGTCATTGCTACCTACTTCGTGACTATTATAGCAGTTTTAGTTTCATATGTACTGGGACTTTTACTGGTGGGTATCATTCTGGTTCCAATTATAATAATTGCCATTAATGATCATTTTCCTGGCCCGATCTACTGGTTTATTGTATTTGAATGAGTAATCAGAACTAAACAAACTTTAAATATTTTTTTAACTTTTTTTCATTTTTTTCATTCTTTGTAACATAAAAAAAAATGAATTTATATTTTCAAATTTTTTTTCATTTTAATTGTTTATTTTCCTGTAAAGATTGTTTATTTTCATTAAATTAAATCAATAAGTCCAATTAATAATGAATTTATTCAAATAAAGGTTTAATGACGCAAATACCATTATTTTGACTTAAGATTTTTTTTCTATCTACAAGAAGATTTAAATAAGTAGAATATATATGAATATATAATCATATGAACATTAGTAAAATACGCTAATTCAATTAGGTGAATTAAATGTCCAAAACCAATGAAAAACACGTCAATTCTCCTCATAAAGATTCTGATGTTAATTCTCAAGCCAAAAATACCATTAACAATACTAAAAAAGACGAAGAATCCTGTGGATGTGGATGCAATGAAGATTCTAAAAATTACATGGATTCTACTGATAATTCCTGTGGATGCAATGAAGATTCCAAAAATGAACCAGATACTTGTGAAATTGGTGAATCTTGCAGTACCTGTGGATGTGAAGAGGACCTGCTGGAAGAAAAAGAACAGATATGGAGTAGAAAACCATTAATAATCATATCCACTTCAGCAATTTTACTGGTATTGGGTTTATACCTCGATTTCTTTAAAGGCCCCGTAATATTGCCTGAATTATTATTTCTCTCAGTTATTGCCCTATCCGGATACGAAATAATTAAAAACGGGATTCGAGCTCTCTTAAAAGGTAATTTTACCATGAACTTTTTAATGACCCTGGCAGTCTTAGGTTCATTTTTAATAGGTTCTGGTGCAGAAGGAGCAGTAGTAATCTTTTTATTCTATATTGCATTATATTTGGAAAATTACGCCGGTGAAAAGGCACGAAAATCAATAGCAGCACTCCTAGAACTCGCGCCAGATACAGCTACCGTGAAAAAAGATGGAAAAAATACGGTAACTCCGGTAAATAGCGTAAGTATTGGTGACATTATCGTTGTTAAACCCGGGGACAAAATTCCATTAGATGGAATAGTTACTGAAGGTATCTCCGCCATAAATCAAGCAGCAATAACTGGAGAAAGCATGCCGGTGACAAAAACAATCGGCGACGATGTATTTGCCGGAACCTTAAATGAAGAAGGTTATCTGGAAATTGAAGTAACTAAAAGATCCAATGAAACCGTTCTTTCAAAAATAGTGGAACTAGTTCGAGAATCACAAAAAAGAAAATCCAGTACAGAAAATTTCATGGATAAATTAGCAAAATACTACACTCCTGCCGTAATCTTAATGGCAGCAATGGTTGCCATTGTACCTGTGGTAATATTTGGGTTGCCTTTAGATACCTGGGTTTACCGGGCATTAGTGCTTCTTATAATATCATGTCCCTGTGCATTCCTGTTATCTACTCCGGTAGCTATGGTTTCTGGAATTACGGCAAGTACCAAAAACGGGGTCTTAATTAAAGGGTCTAAATACATTGAAGAAATGCAAAAAATTAAGGTAATGGTATTTGATAAGACCGGAACCTTAACTCAAGGCGAATTAGAAGTAACAGATATTATCAATTTAAATAATCATTCCCTAAATGAAGTTTTAAGTATTGCAGGTTCATTAGAATCTAAATCTAAGCATCCACTTGCTGAAGCAGTCATGAAACACGTAGAAAAATCAGATATTGAATTAAATGAGGTAAAAGATTTTGAATCAATTACTGGAAATGGTTTAAAAGGAAAAATCAATGGTGAAATGCATTATATTGGCAAAAAAAATCTTTTTAAATATCACTATGAATTTCCAGAGGAATTAATACATAAAATTCAAAATAATGGGAAAACAGCCGTACTGGTAGGTAATGATAAACATATTGTTGGTTTAATTGGATTAAGAGACAAGATTAGGGACCTATCAAAAAGCACGGTTCAGGAATTAAAAAATAATGGAATTAAAACCGTAATGCTTACTGGCGACAATGATAGAACCGCCAAAACAGTCGCAGAAAATCTAGGAATAGATGAATATTATGCCGAATTGTTACCAGAAGATAAAGTTAGAATCATTGATGAATTATTAACTGAGAATGAATCTGTGGCCATGGTAGGGGATGGAGTAAATGACGCACCAGCACTCGCACGATCTAATGTAGGCATAGCCATGGGTGCGGCAGGTTCAGATGTGGCTATAGAAACCGCTGATATAGCATTAATGCATGATGATATTTCTAAAATCAAATATCTCCTACATTTAAGCAAGAAAACAATGAATATTGTAAAACAGAATGTAGCAGCAGCCCTTTTAATTCAAATATCCCTGGCAGTTTTTGCAGTGTTCGGATTTGTATCACTATGGATGGCTGTTACCTTTGGAGACATGGGACTAACTCTGGCCGTTATTCTCAATGCCCTGCGAATTGGGAGAGAGAAATAGGATATTCTAATGTAAATGTTCCATTCTTTTTATTGATGATATTTCATGAAAATTTTTTCATTACCATTAAGTTTATATTGAATAATGTAGAATTATAACAATAGTTATAAGTTCTTACGAAATCACTAAAATTTCATTTGATAGATTCATTTACAGGATGGATTCATATCATAATTTCATGATTAAATCCTGATCATAAATTAAATAAACTAAGAAAATGCAAAAGTTGATATTAAAGTAAAGATATTGTTTATGATATATTCAAAGTTAGTGAGGTATGTAATATATCCTTATTTAATAATTCATTAATCTGTTTAAATTGAAAATAGGGCCATATATCCTTAAAAAAAGGTGAATAGATAAAATGGCTTAATTATATTCTATATTATTTTTGATAAAAAATTTCTGCAAATAAAATTCACTACTGAACAAATTTGTCATAAATCTAACTTTAGAGGTTTTAGAAAAATGATAAAAAAAGAAATGGATAGATGTTCCAGTGACCTGGTTGAGGAAATCAAAAAAGATTACCGAGCTTCGGCCGACCTGGGACTAAAACGGTGTATGCAGTGTGGTATGTGTACTTCTAACTGTCCTGCTGCCAGGCACAGTGATTATGATCCTCGAGAAATGGTAAAAATGGTACTGGACGACAACCAGGAAATTTTGGAAAACCCGGATATTTGGAACTGTTTTTACTGCTATACTTGTCAGAGCAACTGCCCAGTCAATAATAGTCCCTCTCAAGTGAACCAGATTCTAAGACAAAAAGTCCTCCAAAGTGGCGGGAAAACCGAGAGAATATACAAGTTTATAACCTATGGTTACAGTTTCATGGAATTTGGGGTAGGTTTGATACCCACTGACTTTTTTGAAATAAGGGCCAATGATTTTGGTGAAAAATACCGGGAATTCAAAGATGAATTAGAAGATATTCGGGAAGAACTGGGTCTGGGTGAATACATTTTAACTGGAGAAGACCAGGAAGAAGTAAAAAACATACTCACAGAATCTGGTTTCAAAAAACGGTTAAAAAAATTTAAAGAAGCTGGAGAATCATTGTAATTCTCAACTTTCCTTAAAATTCAAAATAATATTAAAAAAATAATAAGACAAATAATTATACATAAGATATTTGGGTTTAATTCTCACTAAAAAAAATATTAAAATATCATAATAATTTATAACAGGTAAGATAAGATGAAAAACATTCCTGATAAGAATATTTTCCTATTTAAAAGCTGCATGGTAAATGTGGAGTATCCTGGAATAGAATCATCCACTAAATATGTATTTGATAAATTAGGAATCGATTATGCTATAGATCCAAAACAATCCTGTTGTACGGGTTTAGGTCACTATTACGACCTTTTTGATCAGGTTTCAACCTCGGCCCTGGCAGCTCGGAATATATTTCTGGCCAGAAGTACCGGACACGAAAATATTGTGACCCTGTGTTCCACCTGCTATGCCATACTAAAAAAATCCATTAATTTGCTTAATACCAATCCCGAGGCTCGGGATGAGATAAATGGGATTCTGGAAAGGGCAGGATTATCCCATATGAAATATGAGGTCAATGATTTAAGTAGCGAGAATAATGTATTCCACATGGTGGAAATATTATATTCGAAAATAAATGAAATTGCACCAAAAATTAAAAAAGACTTTTCTAATATTAAGATAGCCACTCATCACGCCTGTCACTACTGTAAAATTTATACTGAGGATTCAATGACGGATTTTAGAAATCCAATGCTCCTGGATGAAATTGCTGAGGCCTTTGGAGGAGAAGTGGTGGACTGGTATGACTTTAAAAAAGCAACATGTGGTGCTGGTTTTAGTCAAATATTTGCTAACAAGGAATTATCACTATCTGCCACAGCTGATAAACTGTTGGCCCTGGAAGGAGAAGCAGATCTCCTCCTGCATATGTGTCCTAATTGTCAAACACAATTAGACCGTTATCAACCTGTTCTCGAGAAAGAACTGGGCAGAAAACTAAATCTGGTTCATCTAAGTGTGGCCCAGATGGCCGCCCTGGGAATGGGTGCAGATCCCTACAAAGTACTGGGTATTCAAACTCATAGTACTCCAGTAGAGGGTCTTTTAGAGAAAATAAAGGATATTTAATATTATTCATTAAATTTAAATTAAAATTTAATTTAATTAAATAATTTAAAAAGCAGATTTAAATTATAAATAAAAATTACCAATAATAAACTAAATAGAATCTAAAATCAAGTTCTTATAATTATATTATTAAAAAATTACATCTAATATTTGGTTTAAACGAATTAGATTAAAAATTGATCTGATATCATGAGCACAAAATCAAAAACTCTGGAAAAAACTATTGGTTCTAAAGTTAATCAAAAAACCAGAGATAAAAAAAATCAGGGCACAGGTTCTGTTACCAAAGCTGGTGAAAAGGTAGGAGTATTCATATGCCGGTGTGGAGGAAATATCTCGGACACCGTGGATATTGAAGAACTCAAATCCAGTATTAATGCTAATTTTGTGGAAGACTACGAAAATCTATGTTCTCTCAACTGTCGCCGAAACATAAGAGAAGAAATTATGGACCAGAACCTGGATAGGGTGGTAATAGCTGCCTGTTCTCCACTAACTCATCTGAAAACTTTTCAAAATTACGCCGATCCCTTGAATCCTTCCATGGTGGAAATGGTCAATTTAAGGGAGCAGTGTTCCTGGGTGCATTCTGATAGGGAAAAAGCCACTCAAAAAGCCATTGGTCTAACCCAGGCCGGAGTGGAAAAGGTGAAAAGTGCCCAGGCCCTTAAAAAAATCATTAGCCGAACTGAGAAAAGTGCGGCCATCTTTGGTGGAGGGATTTCAGGTATCACTGCGGCCTTGTCACTGGCCAATCAAGGAGTTAAAGTGACCATTATAGAAAAAAACCCCACTATTGGGGGTAACATGGTTAAAATCGGTAAAGTATTCTCTCCAGAGAAACTGGCCGAGGAATGTTCTCTTTGTATATTAAATCCAATTATCAACGATGTAATTAACCATAAAAACATTAAGATAATGACTAAAACTAATCTCCGCCGGGCTGGTAGGAGATCCACCTACTTTAACCTGGTTTTAGAAAAGGAAACCAGTTTTATCCACGAAGACCGGTGTATTGCCTGTGGAAACTGTGTGGACGTTTGTCCGGTGGAAGTTCCTGACGAATGGAACCAGGGAATGACCACCCGTAAGGCCATATACAAACCATTTGCCCAGGCAGTGCCTGATGTGTACACCATAGATGTGGAAAACTGTATTAAGTGTGGGAAGTGTGCCAAAGCCTGTAATATGGATGCTATTGATTTATCCTTAAAAAATGAGGTTATTCCTCTAAAAGCAGGCAGTGTGATCATTGCCACTGGACACGAAAGTTTTGATTTATCAAAAAGGCCAGAATATGGCTACGACCGTTTTGAGGATGTAATCAGTCAAATGGATCTGGCCCGATTACTGGGAGTAAATGGTCCTACTCTGGGGAAATTACAGAGAATTTCTGATGGTAAGGTTCCTAAAAGAGTGGTTATGATACAGTGCACTGGTTCCCGGGATGAAAAAACTGATGGAAAAAGATACTGCTCTAAAGTTTGCTGTATGATTGCTCTAAAACATGCCAGTATCATCCGGGAGAAGTTTCCTGAAACGGAAGTGGTAATCTGCTACACTGACCTGCGAACACCAGGGATGTACGAGAATTACCTCAGATATGTTCAGGATAAGGGCATAAAACTGGTAAGAGGGCGACCAGGAGAGGTCAGTCGGAAAGGAGACCATCTCATTGTAAGGGTAGAAGATACCCTGCAGCGCCAGCCACTGGAGATTGAAACGGATATGGTGGTACTTTCTGAGGCCATAGAACCCTCGGAAGGGACTATGAAACTGGCTAAAAGATTTAATGTGGGATTGAGTCAGGACATGTTCATTAAGGAAAAACACGCCAAAATTAAACCGGTGAACACCGACGTGGAGCGCATTTTTGTCTGTGGAACAGCACAGGGACCAAAAGATATTACGGATAGTGTTTCCCAGGCCAATGCCGCCGCAGCTAAGGTATCAGAGCAGATTAAATGTGGAAGTGAAGCAGAACCTCCGGTGGCCATCATTAGAACTTCCCTTTGTAGTCGATGTGGTAAATGTAAGGAGATTTGTGGATTCAAGGCCGTTTATCGAGACGAAGATTACATGTCAATAGATCCTATGGCCTGTCGTGGGTGTGGGGCCTGTGCTGGGGTTTGCCCGGAAGATGCCATTAAAATAATAGGGCTTAATGACCAGGAATTATATGCTCAAATGGAAGCCCTTTTAGGTGATAAAAAAGAAGGTGAAATTAGAATTCTAGCCTTCCTGGACAATGTGGGTTACACTGCCGCTGATACCATAGGAAACAACAGGGTAAGTTATCCTGAGGCAATCCGTATCATCAGAATTCCTTCTATAAATCGCATAATGCCGGAACACTTAATGTTTGCCTATGCCCATGGGGCAGATGGTATTTTAATGGCTGAATACCCGGACGAGTGTATGCTGGAGGCCCACAAAGCTAAAATGAAAGAACTAAGCGAATTTGTAGCTGCCGAGGGAATTCCAGCCGATAGACTGAGATTCTACAAGGCCTATGCTCCTCACTACCGGGGACTGGCCAAGCAGTTTGAGGATTTCTACGAGGATATTTCTCTAAAAGAATCTAATTAACTTTTATTTTTCAAATAATTTCTTTTTTAATTTCTTATTTAATTTTAGATGCTAAATTGCTTTTTTATCATGGAATATTATTGTGATGAAAAATTTTTTTTTCAAGTAATTATTCTTAAAATAAGATGTAAAAACTAAAAAATATATCATATGAGTATTTAAAAAATGAGTAATGAAACTTGAACAACTGTGTGAAATAGCCGGCAATTGTACTGAGTGCTCTTTGCAGGAAGGTAGAACAAAAGTAGTTTTTGGGGAAGGCCCTTCTGATGCAAAAATCATGCTTATAGGTGAAGCACCGGGAAAAAACGAAGATGAAACAGGAAGACCATTTATTGGTATGGCTGGAAAATTACTGAGTGAAATAATCCATGAGGCCGGTTTAAATCGTTCTGATATTTTTATTACATCCATTGTAAAATGCAGGCCCGATGGCAATAGAAAACCAAAAAAACCAGAATACACTAAATGTATAAATCTTTTCTTAAACAAACAAATCAAGCTTATAAACCCGGATATTATTGGTTTGCTTGGAAATAGTGCTATTTACGCTTTAATTGGTGAGAAAAACATTAAACAGATTCATGGAAATATATATGAAGTAAATGGGAGAAAATACATGGCCTTATTTCATCCTGCCGCAGCTTTATATTCTCGTAAACTACTGCCTGACTTAAAAGAGGACATGATTAAATTAAGAGAACTAATAGAATCTTGATTTAGAGATTAAATTGATAATATATTCAATTAATGAATTATAAATTATTCTGGAGGAAAGACCTCAAAGAATAATTCTTTAAATTCGGCCAGTAATTCTTTAGGGAATTTCAAACCCACCAGTATAATTAAAATACCGGTTCCAATGGTATTTTCTTCATTGTTGGGGTCTTCCATTAATTCTTCATCAAAAACCAGATTAACCATTGACTTTTCCTGCAAAAAATCCCAGAGTGTTTCTTTTTCAGGGTCTGCTCCCTTTGATTCAATATTATGGCGCAGGGCCAATTGCAGAAATTGCTCCCAATCACCATACTCGCAAAACTCTATCCATACTAATCCTTTATAATCGATGCAGGAATTGCAGGTCTCAATTTCCCAGTGAAAGAAGTTCTTTATTATGTCTTCCATTCCTTCATCTACGCAAATAAAGAAGTCTTCCTCAATTTTAACATCTACTTGTTTATGACCCATAAAATTCCTCCTAAATTGATATGAATTTTTGTTCTGATTTTTATTTTTTAGCCTAGGACTAATTAAATTAAACTCAATATAATTTTGAATGGGTTTTATTTATTAGAACATGTTATTATATTTAATTTAATATTTAATCCTTTTGTTTGTGGTTTAATGCTATATATTATATATTATTCATAATAATGTTTATATTAATAGTTCAAGGAGGGGTTATAAACTAATTAAGTTAAATGAAAATTTTTAATTTGTATCATACTGATTTTTCCAATTATTCTAATTCTAGTGGAAATTATCATGAAAAATGATTTTGATTAGGGAGGGAAAATATGAATAAAAAACCAATTATATTGATATTATTCTTAATTTTAGGATCTGTATTGGTATCTGGATGTACTGATTCAAGTGATAGCAGTTATAGTGATTCTAGTTCTAGTAGTGATTCTGAAATAGAAAATGTTGAATACGACCCCGATACTGGTATAGCAACTGCCACAGCAGAATGTCCTTATTGTGGGGGGACTGTAGGTATGGCATCTGATGGGGAAAACACTGCGATTGTTTGTCCTGATTGTGGAGCAAGCTATTACAGCTAAGTTTTTATAAAATCGTAAATATTAAAGCTTTAGATGTTTCATAAATTTGAACTGAATAATGCGTCTGTTTGTCTAATATAATATTATTCTAATGAAACTTGGGATAATATTAAATATTTTTCAATTTTAATTCACAATCCATTAGATAATTAAAAAAGATATAACTTATTAAGATGGTTATTTATTTGATTAATGAATTGGATATTGTTTTAAAGATGTTATTCATTAATAAAAAGAGCCAGAATAATTCTCCACAAACCAGTCAATCAACTCCCGGGCAATACTAATCCGGGAAGGCAGTTCTGGAAGATCATCTACCTCAAACCATTTAGCATGAGCTATTTCTTTCCCATCCACCTCTATGTCCCCACTTTCATATTCGGCTGTAAAGCCAATCATCAAGGAATGGGGGAAAGGCCAGGGCTGGCTGCCAAAATATTTAATGTTTTTAACCTTTAAACCCACTTCTTCCATAGTTTCTCTTTCTACAGCTTCTTCTAATGTTTCTCCAGCTTCTACAAAGCCGGCAATAAGCCCATATCTTCTATATGGTCCGTAGTTATGTTTAGCCATCAGCAGCTTACCTTCCTTAACAATGGCAGTTATAACTGCGGGTGAAAGACGTGTAAAGCTGGTAAATCCACATTCTGGGCATATTTTGGCCATTTCATTATCCATGGTTTCGGTGGGGGCCCCACATTTACCACAGAACTGGTGATTTTTGTCCCAGTTTATTATTTGCAGGGCACGACCTGCTAAAAGATAAATATCTTCTTCTAAAATTGTGTAAAGGGATCTTAAATCTTCAAAGGCCATTCCTGAAGGTGAATTTATTTCTTCAGCCTCGGCGGCATAACAGGGATGATCCATAAGTTTCCCCAGATAAATTTTTCTTAAAGGAGCAATATTTAATTCATTTAAATCATTTACCAGAGGAATCTTACCATTTTCAGGATTTATTAGCATTTTATCGGAATTAAAAACAAACCAATATGATTTATCATCTTTTTCATGATTAGGCCTATTTTCAGGAATGTATTGTTTGTAAATACTCTCTCGTGGCATAGAAATAATTGTTTGTCAACTGTTTATAAATAATTACTTGTAAAGTGAGCTTCAAATTAATTAAGTAGGGGGAATTAATTTATGGGGAAAGTAGAATTCAGTATGGAAAATGTGGATAAGTGTCTCTGTAAAATATGTGCAGTTCAGGCCAATAGTGGGTGTGGAAAAGACAAAATGCAATCGATGCAGGAAAAAATGTCGGAAGACATTGATATTGCCAGTGTTATTGAACCATCAGATATTCCCGGTGTCTACTGTACTATTGGAAAAGCAAGCTGTGATGATTTGTACTTCCACGAAGAGTGTAAATGTGTGGAATGCCCGGTTTTCAAAGAAAACGATCTAATTAGTGGAGAACCAGTAGGATACTTCTGTAGAGATGGAAAAGCAAAATAATTTTCCTTTTTTTAATTAATTTTTTTTAAAATAGAAATATCGGGTTTAGATCACATTAATTAATTTAAAATAAAAAAATTAAGAAATATATTTGATATTTTTATTTTTGAAATAATTAAAAATAAGAAATTTAATGTAAAAATTAAAAATAAGAATTGGGAGTTAAATATAGAAACTCCAGTTCATTATAATACTCTAAAATTACTTTTGGGTCTGTTTGGCAGGTTCTTGTTCGTCATTAAAAACCTGGGCCTGTCCATTACGCAGTATATGGATATTATTACCCATCCGGTAACCTTCATCTTCAGCCAGCTCTACATAGGCCGTTAGCATTTCCAGGTCTCCGTGAGATGGGATTAAATGGGCGGGGTTAATCATCCTGATGAAATCACGGTGGTCTTCTCGACCGGCGTGGCCTGAAACGTGGGCATTAGTGAATATACGGGCTCCTTTTGATTTTAATCTACGTTCCATAAGGTTACGATTGGCCTTGTTTAGAGGGTTAGGTATGACTGGTGCAGATATAATAACATTATCGCCAGGTTGTACCAGGAAACTGGTTTTATCATTGGCAATCCGTGGAAGAAGAGCATCTGGTTCTCCCTGGTGTCCGGTGGTTAAGAGCACATATTCTGATCTTTTTTCATCAGCACGGGTAAGTGCCTTGTTAATGGCCTTGGGACTTCCGTAAATACTGGCATTTTTAGGAAGGTTTAGTATGCCCATAGTTTCAGCTATACTACAGAATTTTTCCATGGAACGACCTAAAAGAAGCATCTTACGATCGCTCTGAGCTGCTATATCACATATGGCCTGCACCCTTTCGATATGGGAGGCGAATGTAGTTATTATCATCCCGGATTCTTCTTTTAATGGCTCTTCCATAATATCCTGAAGCACGATTTTAGCTACCCTTTCAGAATGGGTTTTAACCTGATCCATCTCTGCTGCACGGGTAGTGTCAATTATTGCTGCCAGAACTCCTTTTTCTCCCAATTCCCGGAACCTCTGGTAGTCTGGTGGTGGAGAAAGTGTCTGGTGATTGTCGAACTTAAAGTCGTTAGTATAGACAATTATGCCCTCTGATGTGTGAAGAACCGGTGTAACGGCCTGAGGAATACTGTGTGTGGTGTGCACAAATTCCAGAGTTATGTCTGGAGATATCTGACACTTTTCGCCTGAATTTAAAACCTGGAGAGGATTGGTAAACTTAAACTTCCTTTCTCCTTTTATGGTATTTTCTATGAGTGCCATGGTATAAGGCGTTGCTATAAGGGGCGCCTCGTAACGATGGGCTAACTTTGCTGCAGCTCCAATGTGATCCAGGTGGCCATGGCTAAAAACTATGGCTCGCACTTTCCCATTAACATCCTTCATTAAGGTGTCATCAGGAATTACTCCTCTTTCTATAAGGTCTAAGCTGTGCATTTTGGCTATGTCGGTATCTTCGTGGATATGGAGCCTGTCCAGGTGTATTCCCATGTCAAATATTATGACATCTTCACCTACCTTTACCACAGACATGTTTTTGCCCACTTCTTCATATCCTCCGACTGCTATTACTTCAATACTCATTATGTAATCTCCTTGAGTCCCTATTTTTTTATTCATTCAACATTTCAGTGCTGAATTAGTAATTAAATTCTTAATTTCTGTTTTAAGCAATTAATTTCCTTAATTTTAGAATTTAATCTTATTTTCACGTGGGGACTCGTTTATTATTTTGAATGCCTTTGATATGCAAAATGTATTTGTAATAATAATTTATCTAATAACTTCTTAAGATTAGGATATTTACGAATACTAAATTTACGGATACTAATATTATATTCCTATTTGTTAATTATGTATTTCCTTTTAAATGGCTTCTTTGATGTATTTACTATATTAATATATTTTGATATCCTTTAAACTGATTAAAAATAGTTTAAGTTTTTTTTAAAAATTATCTATTAGGCCCGGAAATTTTCATAAATAGTACCTAGGATCTGGTATTTTACAGACTAAAATCCTAAATCTTTATAAAAACAGAAGAAACTTTAAATAAAAAATCAAATTACAAAAATAATGATTTATAAATTTAAAATAAATTCTAATTATATATATGTTCAATTCACATGCTTTATATACTTTATGGAGATTTTAAAGATTTCTTAGTTAGATTTTAAAAAAATAAATTAAAAATTAAAATAAAATAAAATTTTAATAGAATTAATTTATGTCAGTTCCTTGAGCATGGCTGGTCTATAAACATACCAGTAGTATTTTCTGGTGTTTAATTTGGTCTTTTTGTAAGTTACTGTTGTCCCTGGGCCTAACTCACTATCCGAGTAATCGGTGATTTTCATAACATTTTTGGAAATCTTTTGTAGGGTTATGATTTCGTGCCAGCTAACCACCCATTTTCCACTGGATCTTCCATTGTCTTTCACATAAAAAGTCTGGAATACTTTCCGTTTGTTACTGGGAACATATAGATAAGTTCTCCAGGACATTTTCATAGGCCCACTTTGACCACTGTAAAAATATTTGGTTCCCTGATCAACTTTGAATGCTTTATCTGTGACTTTTGCTGCTGTGGCTGGTTCAGCGAACTGAATAACCGCACAAACCATGAACATAACAGTAAATACTGCCAGAATATTCATTTTCTTTATCATACAACTCCTCCTTAATCCCTTTTAAATAATAAATAATTTAAAAGTTTAAGTATATAAATTTATGTCTATAATATGGAAAATCAATAAAGAAAATGAAAATAATGGGTTAATAGAAACAAAGTCAAGAAAATTAGAAAGGAACTTCAAAATTTGAATTAGGTTGCAATAAAATTTTAATTTAAAAAATAAAAAAAGTATTAGGGAAAATCCCTAATATTTAAAAGGGCAATGATGAATAGTAGCCCTTAAATTTAGAAAGTGTCCAACTCTTAACTACACCAAAACTGTTACTGGAACTGGTAGCATCTGCTTTTACCCATTTTCCATTGATATATACTTCGGAAAAGACGTGTCCGTAAGTGTTTCCACTGGTAAATTTAGCATTCACATGAACATACCGTGATTTTATTCCCACGGCCCTCATTAAAGCATTAATAAGGTGGGCATGATCAACACAGTTTCCTTTTTTGTATTGAAGAGTTTTTACAGCTCCGTACTTGGTATTGTAGTAAAAGCTGTATGCTAAATTATCTCTGACCCAGTTGAAGATCTTGGTTGCTTTGGCCGTGTAAGTCGTTGCGCCGCTGGTTATTTTTTTGGCCATTGATTGTATAGTTGAGTCGCTAACCTGACAGTTTTTACTGGAACTAAGGTAGGGATCGCTGCTGGTTGATGGTGATGATGACGTTGCGGTAGTTGGTTTGGTGGTAGTCTGGTGGATCTCTGTTTTGTATCTGATCTGGTAGGTCCACTTGTAAGTATAGGTGTAGTAAGTTTTTTTTACTTTTTTATAGACGTACTTGTATTTCCAGGTGTATTTGTACTTGGTATACCATTTTCCATGGTATTTATACTTTGTTTTGATGTAAGCTCTGTATTTTACCTTGACTTTCTGTTTTACATACTTGGTATGGGCCACTTTAACCTTGGCCTTATACCAGTACTTGTAAGGTACCTTAACAGTTACGTTGTAATAAGTTGTATTGTTTTTAACACTGCTGCTACTGTTAATTGCTGAATCACTGCTGGTACTGGCTGTTTTACTTGTTGTTGGGTTTGTAGTGTTAGTTGGATTTTGTATTGTTCCACCACTGGTACTATTTGCGTTTTCCAGTGATGTTTGATTCACGTCAGTGGCGTGAATTCCACTAAAGCTTAAAAAAGCTAAACATAATGTAAATACGAAAACTACATTTAATTTTCGCGAAATTTTACCGCCTCCACATCAATGCCGCTTTAAAAAGTTCATATCATTGAAAAAAGTTCAATAATAATCATTTTGACTAAATAAAGGTCGCACTGATAACATCATATCATATGTTATATGGTATTTAAAGGTTGCGGTCCAAAATCGAAAAAAAGGCAATATCTATGTCTATTAAATCAAATACGACTCGATTAGAGCTTTTTTAATTACAGATGGGTGGTAAGGGCACTATGATACTCTATTTAAATAAATTCCCTCTGGTAAGAGTTATTTTTAAGAATTGGCCATTACTCATGTGTAAATCAATGGTAGGTGCTGGGGCCTATACTTGCATGAAGGGGGTTATGTGGGGTGGTGTATGCATAATGTATTATGGGGCTTATTTATATGATATTATGTGGTATTGGCCTTTTATTTGGAGAATAAGGAAGACTGGTTAGGATATGGGGTATGTGGGAAATGTTGGAAAAAATGGTGGGTGATTCCCAAAATTTCAATTAATTAACCCTAAAAAAAAGGGAAAGAAATTGGTAAATGGTTGGATATTAAAAAATAGTAATTTAATAATTTTAAAAATAATTTTTAGAAAGTTCTGGATTCTTGGTGAGATAAAATAATCAATATAATAAGAATTAAAATTAATTTTAATATTAATCTTTAAAATTATTTAGCATAGTCCTTTTCCACTTCTTCTTCGGCCTTTAAAGATAATTCCTGCAGCTTTTTATCTACCAGAATAAAAGAAGATATATAATTCCAGATGACACCAATACCCCAGAATGTTATTGGAAAAACGACCCACAGAAAATTGGGAGTGAATACAAGATTAATAACAGCTGAAATAGCGTTAATGGATAAATAAATGGCCAAATGCATGTAGAAACTTCGGGCCCGGTCGGCTTTGGCCACTTTATGGTAGGATTCCTGATATTTTTCGAGTGATATGGTTTCTTGCATTTATTTTTCCCCAAAATCAGTTCTTTATTTTGATTTTTAATTTATTTTCTATTTTATTTTCTATTTTTGATACTAATGATTTAAAAGATTAAATAAAAAATAGTAAAATAAGTGATTTAATTTATTTTAACCAGTATTTTGTCAATATGGTGGCCATCCATATCAATGATTTCGAATTCAAGGTTTCTCCACTGGAATATTTCTCCAGTAACTGGTACCTTACCAGTATAGCTCATTATAAAACCACCAATAGTATTGAAATTACCTTTATTTTCATCAGGGAGCTTTTCAATATTTAATACTTCTTTAAATTCTTCTGCAGAGAGATAACCATCTACCAACCATGATCCATCCTTTCTAGGAATAGCTTTAGGCTCGTTAGGTTCATCTAAAGCAGGTATATCACCGACTAATGCTTCTAATATATCGTTGAGTGTTATTAAACCTTCAATACTTCCATATTCATCCACTACCATGGCCATATGCACATAGTTGCTGTTTTCTTTGAAAAGGTTTAATACATCTAAAACAGGAAGAGTTTCTGGTATAACTAAAGGTTCCTTTAAATTGGATTCTATAGTAATTTTTTCTCCATTTAAAATTGATCCCAGAATGTCTTTAGTTTGAACAACACCTAAAAAGTTGTTTAATTCATCCCTACCCACTGGAAAAATAGATCGCTCACTTTCTATTATTTGTTTTCCAACTTCTTCTAAGGGATCATCCAGGTCTAACCATATGATCTCTGTTTTGGGAGTTATTAAACTGCCAACTTTCTGCTGGTCAAGTCTGAAAACCCTTTTAATAATATCTTCTTCTTCCTTTTCTACAGTTCCGGCTTCCAGACCTTCCTTAATAAGGAGTTTGATTTCGTCTTCAGTTACTTTATCACTACTTTCTTTTTTAGATCCAATTAAACGCAATAGGGAATCGGTAGAAATACTTAAAAGTGAAACAACAGGACTAGTGATTTTGGATAGTATTTTTAATGGTCTGGCTATCTTTACTGAAATTTTTTCAGGATTATTAAGTCCTATCCTCTTAGGAACCAGTTCTCCGACTACCAGTGAGAAATAAGTAATTATCAAAACCACAATGATTATGCTTAAGGTGTCACTATAAGGGGCCAGGATGCTGAAACTACTCAAATAATTGTTTAAATAAATGGAAACCGTGGCACCACCAAAAGCACCTGCTAAAATTCCTATTAGAGTGATTCCAATTTGAACTGCTGATAAAAACTGATTGGGAGACTCTAATAATTCCAGAGTGATATCAGCACCTTTATTTCCTTCTTGACTCATTTTTTGCAGTTTAATTTTTCGAGAAGATATGACTGCTATTTCAGACATGGCCAATATACCGTTTAATAAAATAAGCACGCCTATAGCAAAAATTTCTAAAAATAGATTACTCATAGATTATCCTCTTAATTTAAGGTTATTAACAATTTATCGATTTAAATTTATTAAATTATTGTTTTAATAAAAAATTTGAAAATAGTTCTTAATTTTATAACATTTTAATTGGTCTTAATTATTAATTTATCTGATTTTAAGAACTATTATCCCATTAAAACTAATTGGATGTTCTATGTTAGTAATCAATGTATCTGAATTTTTTCTCCAATAGTATGACTATTCCAAAGGCAATTAATCCCAATACCAAGGAAATAATAATAGAACTGGTTTCACTTAAATCAATCTTTTGATAGGGTAATCGCAAAGTACCCAGCATTAATCCTACCAGAAAAGACATGGTAACATGCTCATGATGTTCAAGAAGGTAATCCAGTAACCTGGAGAAGGAAAGTATCCCTATTAGTGCTCCCAGCATGAAGGTTATTATTTCTGTTATTGATTGGCTGTTCAGGGCATTGATCATGTACTCGTACTGGTCTAAAAGCAGTAAAAGGAATGCTCCGGATATTCCAGGTAATATCATGGCACATATGGCCACCATACCTGAAAAAAATAGGATAGGTAAGGTATGATTGGCAGAGATAGGATTCAAACCCACAAATATAAAGGCAAAAACAAATCCAATAATCCCAAAACTGAAGTTCTTCACGGAAAAACCTTCTATTTCTGAATAAACAATGTATGCTGAGGCCAGAATTAAACCAGAAAAGAAAGCATAGGTGAAAGCAGCATAATTAGATAATAAGAAACTCATTAACTGGGATAAGGTCAGCACGGCTAATCCAATTCCCATGAGTAAGGGGATAAATAGCTCAAAATCCACTTCTTTTTTTAGGATTTTCCATGATTCCTTAAAATTGCCCTTTAAAAATGGTTTTACAAATTTAAAATTTATTTTACTGATGGCATGTACTAAACGTTCGTATATTCCGGTAATAAGGGCTATAGTTCCTCCAGAAACCCCGGGCATAATATCGGCGGTTCCCATAAAGAGGCCTCTAAAGAAGATGGCAAGGAAATTTTTTAGTTTTATGTGGTACTCGGTCATTTATAAATCTCCAAAAGCATGAATCTGAATAATTAGATGATAAATAAAAATTTTAATTTTAATTAAATTTTTTTAGATAATATTTAATTTGATTTATTTTTGATTAGATAAATTGTTTAATATATTTATTGCATGAAAAAAGAAATAGGAATAATTAATATTTTAAAAAAATAAAAAAATTTATCCTAGAAATCCTCTTAAATGGGCTGCTTCTAATATGGTTTCACCAATATTTTCTGTTTTATTTGCTTTTAAAGAAGATAAGATAACATTAGTTAACTCTTTATGATTTTCATTTATTTGAATAGTTTCAAGTAAATTTTCCATTAAATCATTTTTTCTAAGAGATTCAGGTAAGAATTCAGTGTCAGGGTTAAAAAACTGAAGGGCATCTCTTAAATCATCCTTAAAATTTAAATAAACGTTTTCAATGAATGATAAGTCTTCATCATCTAGGGCATTGATTCCTAAAATCTCTGGAGGTAATCCTAAAGAATAAAGGGCACAGGTGAAGGTTATGACTCTAGGTAATGAAATTCCATCAATATTACGCGCATAACCAAAAAGGCCAATATGTAACTTTCTTTTTCTCCGGCTGGGAATATATTTAGCAATTTGATTAATTACTGGGGCAATTTCAAGTATTTGTCTTTGATATTCCTTACTATACTTTTCCATTATCTCCATACATCTTTCTTCGTCAATTTCTTCAGGAATAGTTGTTTTTCTTTCATTCAATATTTTTATAGCTGATATGACCTCTTCTGGAGGGTTATCATATTTAAATGAAGATTGAATGGTAAACGTGTGTGCATTGGGATATTCTTTTGAAATCCTCTCTACAGTTTGAGGCCTTAAATTACCCCGGAATGGGGCTGAACCTATTCCAATAATGGGATATATTTTAATACTAATTTCTTGTTCTAATTTTCCCAGTCTTTGCAGGGCGATCTTATTTAAAAAAAGTGCACTTATAAATCCATAGTTCATGGCTGGGTCAGATCTTGCTAAGAAAACTCTTTGATATTCTACAGACTTATCCTTTAAATAATCCCGAGTCATATTGTGGGCATTAAGCATGTTTTCCATATCTTCAAAGAGCGGAATTACATTAATTTTTTCAGGTTTAAATTCACCAATCCATTCAGCTATAGTTATATCTCCTTTTTTGAATGGTTTGTTTTGCTTACCCACAACAAAATCGTGGTAATATCGGTAAATTCTGTCTAGGCAGTCTGAAGAAGCGGTCATGGGTAAAATTACCTCAAATACTGGCACATTATCTTTTCCATAAAATAGTTTAGCTGCGTCAAATGAACGGGGTATGCTTTCCAGAGTTTCCAGCAAAATCTTGGCTTCTGCCTTTTCAACTGTAGGGTTGGGAACTCTCAATGTTATAAAATCTTTCTGACCTAAAATTCTTTCTTTAAAAAATGACCCATACTTGGTAAGTAGTTTTTTAACGACATAGTTATCTACTTCTTTACCTTCACAATCCCACATTTGTTCGTTGCATCCTAAATGAGAAAAAACATAGTATGCTTCTGTTATTTCATCTTCACCACTAAGTTCAGGTTCAGTTGAAAAAAATGGTGGATTTACATTATCTGGATGCTGAGTACTCATACATCTTGGTATTTTCATTTTTATCCCCTAAATTTCAGTTATTTTTTCTACTGAAAATTTCTCAGAAACCCATAGGCCAATTACATTACAAGAACTTTTTAAATTCTTAATTCTCTCTACAGCTACCATAACATCTTTTTTATGGGTTTCATTATCTACGGGGTGGCCTAAACAATCATAATGCCCACCAATAAAAATATAATTGGATCCGTGTTTGTCTATAGAGATTTCTAATTTTTTTATTATATCCTTAATATCTGAATTTAATGCTGCCAATACTCCGTTTATCCCGGGTTCGGTTATTAAATCAACATAGTCAACTTCATAATTTTCTTTGATCCATTGAATTACCGGTAAATGTACTCGACCATCCATACAATTAAGGCATACTGCAAATTTATTTTTCACAATATATTTCTCCTTTTATATCTTTTAAAATCTCTTTTAAAGGCATTATATCTTTGAACCAGTCGTTTCCAGTTATTTCATTAGTACATGAACAGTAAACCTGTGATATAAGATTTTTTAATTTTGGAGGTAATGGTTCTGGTTGAAGGACACACTTATCTTTCCAATTTATTCTATCTTCTTTCTTGGCATCTTCAGTAGCACAGTGCCAGTCAGTATCTCTATAGTACATTCTGGTGATTTCTTTACTAACCGGCAATTCATTAAATTTAAAACGGCATTCATCTAAGGTTCCCAACACATCAACTACTATTAATTGACGTTCCGGACCAAAACCAAATTCAATTTTACCATCTTCATTTTTCAGACCAATCTTTGAAAATTCCCGGGAAATTATCTTATTAATCATAATTGTAATCTCTTTTAATTCATCAAGCTCCTCATCATTGAGACATGCTATTTCTTGAGCTTCTAAAGGTCTTAAATATCTGTCAGTGACTTCAAGCTTAGTTGAAAAATCTATAATCGGTTTTTTTAACTTCTGATTGGGAAAAGGGGGATTTTTTAAACCTAAATCTTCAGGGATTATTTCGGATTCATTCAAACGTTTAAAAACGCTACTACCTTCAGGTAAAGTATTTCTATAAATGATTTCCAGAGGTATTAAGAAATTTCCTTTTTGGTGTGAATATATGGAGTAATTATATCCATTATTATCAAACTTAGGATCTATAACTCTTAAAAGCTGGACTTTCATTACTTTTGATGGATTTTTTAATTGTGAGAGATTTTTTGTTTGTCCATTTTCCATAAGGCCCAGGTAATGATTTGAAAACCCTAAATCGTCCAGTTTTTCAAAGAAATAAGCACCTAAAAGTGCAATTGATTCTCCTTTGTAATCTATGTGATCTGGCATTCCTCCCCAATCAAAAATTGAGTATCTATCTGAGAAAGTAAACAATCCTTCACCTGGGGTTTCAAATGTTGGATTTTTAATTATTTTTAAATCTTTAACGCTACCCATCTTTAATTCTCCTATATACTTAATTAATTCCAAAAAAGCCCTTACCGGGATTTTAATATTTTATTTTTACTTTTTAGGAATTATTGGATCATATTGTTAATGATTAATTGTTACAATTACTCCCTATATAATGTTTGTTATGTAACTATATTGCTATATAGCAACATTAAAAGTTAAATAGTATGGAAGCTTAAGTTTATTTAGGTGAGGAGTGTTATGCCAAATCAGAAAACATTGAATGTTAGAATTCCCATTGATTTAATGGATGAATTCAAAGAAAAAGCATATAAAAAATATAATTATGAAAAAGGGGCCATTAAAAAAGCAAGCATAGAGGCTTTAAAAGAATGGTGTGAAAGAAACTAGATTAATTAAAATATTATTAAAAATAATTCTCGTTTAAATATTAAAAAAATTTGTTAAAAATTATTTCATCATATAATAAATTTAATTAGCTATTCCTGCTCTTCTCCACATTTTACCACCAGTATCTTATCGGGACATGCTTCCAGGCAGGCTGGTGTAATTTGGGGGGAATCCATACAAAGTGTGCATTTATGGGCACAAAGATCCTGGAGAAAAATTGATTTTTCTGGACAAACTTCCACACACAAATTACATCCAACACAGAGTTCATCATTAACTACTGGAACGTTATTTTTTAGAGTTATGGCATTTACTTGGCATGTTTTTTCACAGGGCGCATCTTTACATTGCTTACAAAATACAGGTATTCCATCAATTTTTTTGATTCTATTGCTACCATGTATTTCTTTACATTTTTTCTGGCATAAATTACATTTATAACATTTTAATGGATTTTTTATTGTTATAAATGGGCTCATTTTATCACCTATAGTTTATTCATTTTAAAATTATGAATTCATTTTAGTTTTCAATTAACCAATAATTCTTATCTTTAAAAAATTATGAAGTCTGAGAATTAAAGAGGTGGTTCAAGTAATAAATTCTCAGACTCATAAAATTGAAGGTTCTTGTGGGCTTTCTCTGGACTCCCAGTTATTTTCGGAAAGTATTTTC
This sequence comes from uncultured Methanobacteriaceae archaeon, assembly GCA_963698135.1. Classification (GTDB taxonomy): domain Archaea; phylum Methanobacteriota; class Methanobacteria; order Methanobacteriales; family Methanobacteriaceae; genus UBA349. The sequence goes on from CAVOPP010000010.1 coordinate 97,519, forward strand.
ATAATTTCTTCTTTGTCTTGATATGGAATTTCTTTCTCATTTCTCACATAATGATGAATATCGGGAGGCAAGCATCCATAGAATTTTTTGTAGATATCTACGTAATTGTTCAATTTAATCATCCTTCCCCGAGGGGTGTCATTGGGCCGGATACACAATTTGGCAGCCATTACCATTGATTCATTGAGACTTTCAGCAGAATATGCAAGATGCAGGGGGGCCGGTTCACACATTAATTCCGTCCCATTTCTCTTATCTTTGATTTTCCTTAATTCCTGGTCATTTCCTAAATATAATCTCTTGTATTTTGATGCATGGGGTCCGAGTACTGCTGGTATTCCCCAGCGGTTGGCACCGGTTGCTATGGCAAAAGCTTTTTGAGACATGGCACCCCAGGCAATCACACAAACACCAATTCTGTTCATTATGTAATCTGCAATTTCTGTAAAATTGTTTTCCAGAGGGACTTTGGCGAAAATGTTAGCGATTTTTATGGCACTACCAATGGCATGGGCATTGGCCACACAGGGCCCCAAATTAACCAGCCCTCCTCTATCAAAATTACCACTATATTTTTCATATAATGTTTCACCGTCTTCGTCTTTTTGAAGTGAGATGTCCATGGCAGCACATCCTGCTGCTAAAACTATGTAACCTCTTTTCAAAAATTCTTCTGCAATTGCATGGACTTCTATTTCACCATTGGCATAGTTAGAGCATCCAGCAAGTGCAATAACTCCAGGGATATCACCAAATACAATAGGTGCCCCTACTTTCCTTATCTCAACATCCTGAATTGGACCTCGTCCAGTACGCATGTAAAACTTCTCTGCATCTATTTTCCCCTGGGATGCAATTCTGATAATATCAATCAGAGGTATGTTCTTATCACATGCTTCCATGCATTTACCACAACCCACACATTTACCATAGAAACTGGACATGAGAGAAATATCCCCATCTTTAGCTTCTTCAAATGCTTCTTTGATAGGTAACATAGCAGAGCATGACCTGTTGCATTGTCCACAAAGGTTACAAATTTCAATGTAAGGTAATATATCGTTTTCAGCTTCAGAGATGAAACTTCTGGAACTACTATTTTCTTTAAGTTCTAGGCAGGAAGGATCACAGCTTCTACAGCTATCACATTCATTTGCAGCTTCATTTATAGCCAGTTCATCCGGGGATAAATTATTTAATCGACTTTGGAGAAAATTTTTTTCTTTAATTTTGGTGGCCAGTGCAACAGCCGTCTTTCCGACTTTTTTACTATCTCTTATTAGGGCACCTGGTATTTTTCCATCCAGTATTTCATTAACAATCTTGTAATGGGTTTTGCTGGTTTTATCTGGAAGTCCTAATGAGCATTTGTCGCTGGTAGTGATTATGGGTATGTTATTCTCAGCACAGAGTTCAAAAATATCTGCCCGTATACATTGCTCGTCCAGGACCACCAAATCAGGAATTCCTGATTTTATATACATGAGTTGCCTGGATATAGGGCCGATGATTTTTGATTTTGGGGATTTTCTTCCCATTTCCAGGGCACTACAACAAAGCCCACAAATTTCCAGATCATCAATTAGATTCATTTCTTCAGCATAGTCAATTATTTCGCTACTGGGAGCTATATTATGTCCTATACATAAAATTACGGGTTTATCACGGTCAGCTACACCCATTCCAATTTCTATCATGGAAACGTTAGCTTCACCTTTACTTAAGTCATATTGATTTATTTGTGCTAACTCTGCTACTTCTAAGGATAGTGTATCAATCATTCCGGCATGAAGTGCTTTTGATTCAAATTCTAAATAGTCCCCTTCTTGTCCAGTATGGGTGGATGCCATTAGATTAGTTAGTTCTTTTTCCACACAAGTCATTATTCTATCTAAGTCCATGGCATTTTTAGGGGTTATTCCAGTTAATGTGGTTATAATGGGTGTTAATACTTCTATAGAATTATCATATTTTAATTCTAATTCTGGATTTTTTTCCAGCAAGTAATCGACTAAATGTCTAGCATGAGCTGAATGGGTTGAAGCACCAATCGTACTGGCCATTAGCACCATTCTGGACTGCTGTTTTTCCAGGTTTATTCCACAAGCTCCTTTCTTATTACCTGAGAGATCACACTTTCCATAAGTACACAGACAGCACATATCACAAAGGGGTGCATAAAATGGCTTAAAATTGGAAAGCAATTTAAAATCCCACTCTCTAAGTAAGGGATAGTTTAAGCTAATTTTCTTATCTAAACGATTATAATTAGCCTTTTTATCCAAATATGAATCTATTTCATTAAAATCCATATTAAAGTTTTTAATTGATAGTCCATTGGATTCAAGTTGTTGGCTTTGAACCATATCATCACCTTTATATATTATCATTATTAATCATTATATATGTAGTTTATCATTATTAATCATTATATATGTGCTTAATACACATCCTACATAAGATAAATGGTGGTATAATGTCAGCATGGAATCCTGCATTGATAAGTATAAATCCGGCTAGTGTTTGGCCGCCTGAAATGGCAGCTTTAACCATTAAACAATCAAAAAATCCCCTTTTTGTAATGGGATCTTTACTGAATGATATTCCGGAAGAAATAGCTGAAAAAAGTTTAGAAATAGCTAAAAAAAGAAATATAACAGTGGTCGCTACCGGAGGTTCTAGTTTAACCTTATCTAAAATGAATTACAAGTCCAGAGTCATGGGAGTAATAGAATTAATTAATAATCTAAAAAATCCTGAATGGAAAGGATTTGATGGAAAGGGAAACTATGATCTGGTTTGTTTCATTGGTGTCCCTTATTATATAGGTTCACAGGGTTTATCTACTCTAAAAAACTTTGCACCGCATATTAAAACCTTAACTTTGTGCCGTTTTATGCATCCCAATGCTGATATGTCCTATCCAAATATTTCCTATGACGAATGGGTGGATTGGTTAACAAAATTGATTGATAATTTAGAATAATACTTCAAAATGAAGTATATTTTAATTTTTTTTGAATTAATTCAAAATAACTGGCTTTTTTTTTTTAATTTTTGAATATTGAAATAGTTGAATTATTATGATACAGAAAAATCTATATGAATGAATATTAGATCTTCGTAAAAGAAAACCCATTATATGCAAAAAAAAATGATTAATTTTATATTATCCCATAACATTCTATTAATTTTGCGGATTTTATTTTAATACAATCTATTTATTTTCAATTTTCATATAATAGATAATTATATCATGATAAGAGGTTAACAGTCCAATACATTCTATTATTTAATAATTCTAAAAGTGTGGTAACTGTGGATAATCATCTCTTCAATCAAAACCTCATGAAAAAGCTGGCCCTGGACTAGGACTTACAATTGGATGAATTTCTGGCCGAACTCAAGAAAAAGAAGGTTGATGTGAAAAATAGGGAAAATTTCACTTCTCTAAAAGATGAATTTGAGAAAAGTGTATCTAAAATTAGGCCTTTGCTTCAGGAGATTGAGGAAACTGATAATGAGATTGATCAGATGGTCTATGAATTATATGGCCTTACCTATGATGGGATTAAGATTATTGAGGATAGTTTGATTGGTTAAAAGATTTTTTGATCAAACTTTTTTCTAAAAAGTTTGGATTAGATTATTGAGGATAGTTTAAGTTAATTAAATAAAGGTGGACATTGGGAGAAATACAATTCATAGAATGGAGTTATAGAATGAAAAATAAAAAATATACCTTCGTGGCCAATTTAAAGGCCATAGTTGAAAATGAAAAATCACCCATCAACAAAGAAGAAATAGGGGTAGAATACCGAAATAAAATTGCTATTCATGATATAGCTTATGATGGAGTTTCACAGGAAAAAGTTAGAGCATATCTCGTTGAACCATCTGGTGAAGGTCCTTTTGCAGGTGTCATTTATGTTCATCCATCTCCAGGGAATCGTGAAACTTTTTTAGAAGAAGCTGTGGAAATGGCTGAAAGAAATAATATTGCTTCTCTAGTGATTGAAGCACCCTGGGCCTCTGATGAATACGTTCCTAAATTGATGGAACTATTCCATGGCGGTCTTAGAGAGTGGTATAGTCAAATAGTGATTGATTTAAAACGGGGAATTGATCTGTTATCATCGCTTTCATGGGTTGATTCTAAGCGATTGGGTTATGTAGGGCACAGTTTCGGTGCTCTTTTTGGAGGAATATTGGTGGGTATTGACCCATCGAATAAAAACATACATTTTAATGGCCGGGGTTGGAAGTTTCACTGATGTGGCGCTTCTCAACATGCCAGATCTCGCAGGTGAAGAGCTTGAAAACTTTTCCAAAATGATGGATCCTATAGATCCGATTCACTACATAACACAAGCATCTGCAGCGTCCCTTTTCTTCCAGTTTGGTCGCCAAGATGATTTCTATCCAGAAAAACGATTTTTGGAATATTATGAAATAGCTAGGGATCAAAAAAAGATGGAATGGTATGATGCGGACCATTATCTAAATGATGATGCACTTAATGATAGAATAGATTGGTTAGTTCTTAAATTGAATCAAACGGATAATATTGAGGATAGTTTGAAGAAATAAAACACTATTATTCATTTTCCAGCAATTTATAAAAGTCAGCGAGCATTATTAGTAAATTGAATCCTTTATTGGTGATCATGTAATCGCCTCGTTCATGTCGCTGTAGGATAAGCTCGCTTTCCAGTAGTTTTTGTATGTGGAAGAGTAAATTACCTCCACGGAGGCCCGTTAGCTCAGAGAGGGCGGAGAATGTTTTTGTCTCCGAGGCCATAGATTTGAGTATCTGCAGTCTCTGCTTATTGGATAAAGGTTCCAGTACAGTTTTAACCATAATCTCTTCGGGAATAGTTGAAATATCTGGTTTTTCTTCTTCATCGGCCTGGTATATCTGAAGCGAGCTAATAAGATTCAATTGCTTGTCAAAAAGTGTGTTAACTTCAGAAAAACAAATATCACACTTATCAAATGGTGCACTTTTTCTTATTTCACCTAATTCTGCCTTTTTTTCATCTATGATTTCTTTGGAAACTGAATCGCGTCTGATAAGATCTGCATTATTATTCAAGAACTCGGTGAATTTTGCTTTACAGGTTGGTTTCATTTCACAGGGATCCACCATACCCCTTTCCAGTCCGCTTTCTATATCATCGGCCACATAAGATGTGAGTGAATTGATAAAATCCTTTTTAAAATTGGCTAACATTAAATCAAGATATTCTTGATTGGATCTTTCCATTAAACGTTTAATATCCTGGTGTATGGCCTCTAATTTGGCTTTACTGTCATAAATATTTGGATTATTCATTTCATTCACATTTTCCATATTATTTAATCTGATTAAAATAAGAGATAAAGGTTTCTATCTTAACCTTTAAGGTCATGTTTGTGCATTGAAATATACTTAGTATATTTTCATGACGGTTTAGTATATATTTCTATTTAACTATAGTTATAGTGTAATTAAAATCATTAAGGAGATGAAAAAATGGCAGTTAAAGAAGAAATACATGCACAAATTGTTGGAGCCCTAGCCGGAGCAGATTTCCCTATAGCAACACCTGAAGCACTTCTGGGAGCATTTCCAGACGGAGCAGAAACCACCTGCAAATCCGGAGATGTTGAACTTAAAGCAGGAGATGCTGGCCAAGTTCTAACAGCAGAAGATTTCCCATTTAAATCCGCCAAAGACGTGGCAGACGTAATTGTGGAAAGAGCAGGTTTATAATCTGCAACAATTTATTTTTTTAATTTTTTTGGATAATTTACTTTTTTTAAATAATATAATTAATTTCTGAAATAATGTTTATATTCACTTTGAGTTTATGCAAAAGATTAATAATTTTAGTTTCTAAATTTAGTTATATTCAATTTGAGTTTATAATAAACTCTTTAAAAATGTTTTAATTTGAATTAAATATTTAGAATAAAATAATATTAAGATAGTGGCGATAAAATGATCAATCTAAAGCTAAAGGAATATGATAAAGAAATTGCCCTGATTTTTGCATTTTTTACCTTGTTATTTCTATTTTTAATGGTTTTCAGCTCTAATTTTTTCACCTGGGCATTTGAACGTCATCAGAATATTTTAAGCTGGTATATTAGACCACTATTTTTGATTCCTTTCTGTTATTTTGCCTATAAAAGAAGCTGGGCCGGTATATCTGCCACAATCTTCTTCTTGTTCACCAGTATGTTCTATTTTCCTACACCAGAAGTTGTAAGCCAGCAGTCCTTGCAGTTTCTGCAGGTAGAAAAAGATTACTTGACTGGAGAGTGGGGACTGGGTAAAATCGTATTAAGTCTTCTGGTACCTATTTCATTCATAGCACTGGGAGCAGCTTTTTGGAAACGTAATTTATTATTTGGAATATCTGTTATTGTACTCATGGCCGTGTTAAAAATAATATGGAGTGTGGCCTTTGGTGGGCAGGCCGGAATGTCAATTATTATCCCGGCCATTGTAGGATTAATTATCTGTTCAGTTCTTATTTATTTCGGCTTTAAAAGATTAGAAAAGAATATTTAATAAAAAATAAGCAGATTAATTTAAAAACAAATATTCATTATCCGTTAATTATTTGCATTGTTTAGAATAGGCATTATTTTGTTTAGAATTGATAAATTTAGTTAATTATTTGAAAATTTATAAAATAAGAAATATTTTTTATTGGTATTTTAGGGAAAATTAAATTACATAATATCAAGAAATAAATTAATTGGGAATGAAAATGTTTGAGAATGATTTGACTATTTTGCAAATGAATGATAGCCACGCTTATTTGGATATTCATCAAGAATTATTCTGGGAAGGTGATCATGCTAAATATGAGTTAGCAGGTGGTTATGCTAGAATTGCTACCATATTCAATCAAATTCGAGAGGAAAATCCCAAAACACTTGTTTTTGATTGTGGAGATACTATTCATGGTACTTATGCAGCAGTAAAAACCAAAGGCGAAGCACTAATCCCTATTTTGAACTATTTGGACTTTGACGCCATGACTGCGCACTGGGAATTTGCATATGGCCCGGAACATTTTAAAAAACTTACAAAGAAATTAAATTATCCCATGTTAGCTATTAATTGCTATCGTGAGTCAAATAATGAGCTTTTTTTTGAACCATGGATTATTAAAGAGATCGGGGAGCTTAGGATTGGTATAATAGGCATAGCTGCCACTATAGTCGACAAAGTCATGCCCGCATCCTTCAGTAAAGGAATTTATTTTACATTAGGTAACAAAGAATTACCATATTATATTAATAAACTGCGAAATGAAGAAAAAGTTGATTTAATTGTAGTTGTCTCCCATTTGGGTTTTCCTCAGGAAATGAAGTTAGCCCAGGAAGTTGAAGGGATAGACGTATTGTTAAGTGCACATACGCATAACCGACTTTACAAACCAGTACTTGTTAATAATACCATCTTAATTCAATCAGGATGTCATGGTTCATTTGTGGGAATGTTAAATCTTAATATAAATAGGGAAAAGGTTGTTAATTTCCAACACAAACTTATCACCGTCTCAGAAGATATTAAGCCTGATCCAGCAGTTGAAAACATAGTAGATCGCATTTTAAATCCTCATAAAGATGAATTAAGTCAAGTCGTAGGTTATACTGATACTGGACTTAATCGTAATACTGTACTGGAATCTACCATGGATAATTTTCTTTTAAAAAGTCTTTTATCCCAAACAGGTGCTCAAATAGCATTTTCTAATGGTTGGAGATATGGTGCACCGGTTCCCCCAGGAAAAATTACTTTAAATGATCTTCATAATATTATTCCGACCAATCCTCCGGTTTCAACTGTGGAATTAACAGGTAAAGAAATTTGGATGATGTTGGAAGAGAATTTGGAACATTTATTTGCAAGAGATCCTTATAACCAGATGGGGGGTTATCTAAAGAGGTGTATGGGGTTAAATTTGTATCTCAAAGTGGAAAATCCCCATGGCCAACGTATACAAGAACTATTTATAGCTGGAAAAAAACTGAATATGGATCGAACATATAGGGCCGCTTATGTTACCAGTCAAGGTGTTCCTCCGCATTATGGTAAAAAAAGAGATCAACTAGATGTTCATGCTGTAGAAGCATTGCAAAATTACCTATCCCAAAATCAACCCTTAAAAGCTGAGCTTCAAGGTACAGTAATTACAATCTAAATGAGTTTCAAATATTATTCAGAATTTTTTTGTTTAATCTAAATCAGGTTATCCTCGCTACTGGTTAAAAATTAAACCAATTTCAATTATACTTGTGATAGATTATAATTATTTATTTATTTTTTATTTTTAACAAAAAAGAGAATGAGAAAATGAAAGCAGTTGTGTGCACAAAATACGGATCACCGGATGTTCTTAAGCTGCAAGAAGTAGAAAAACCGACTCCAAAAGACAACGAATTACTGATAAAGATACATGCGACATCAGTAACTGCAGGAGACTGCGAAATTCGAGGATTCAAAATGCCCCGCTGGTTGTGGATCCCTGCGAGAATAGGGTTTGGTATCAGAGGCCCAAGAAACAAAATACTAGGTCAAGAGCTATCTGGAGAAATTGAATCGCTAGGCAAAGATGTAAAACAATTTAAAGAAGGTGAGCAAGTATTTGGACGTACTGGTTTTGGGTTTGGTGCTCATGCCGAGTACATATGTCTATCTGAAGATGGGGTACTAACAACGAAACCATCCAATATGAGCTATGAAAAAGCCGCTACCGTTCCTTTTGGTGGCCTTGATGCACTGCATTTTATTAGAAAAGGAAATATCCAGAGTGGACAAAAGGTTCTGATTAATGGAGCTTCTGGTAGTATCGGTACTTTTGCAGTACAGATTGCCAAATATTACGGGGCCGAAGTTACGGGTGTTTGTAGCACTCGTAATTTGGATATGGTGCGTTTGATTGGTGCAGAGCACGTTATTGACTACACTAAAGAGGATTTTACCAAAAAAGGCCCGATATACGATGTTATTTTTGATGTAATTGGTAAGAGTTCATTTTCAAATAGTTTAAGATCGCTGAAACCAGATGGAATTTATATTTTAGCTAACCCCAGGCTGTCGCAAATGGTTCGAGGGCCATTGAATTCCATAAAAAGCAGCAAGAAAGTTATTATAGGAGCAGCAAACCCCAAGACTGAAGATTTAATATTTCTCAAAGAGCTAATTGAAAAGGAGAAAATAAAAACAGTCATAGATAAATGTTATCCATTAGAACAGATCGCTGATGCTCACAGATATGTTGAAAATGGACACAAGAAGGGGAATGTGGTCATAAAAGTGGAATAATAAAAGTTCTTGATGCTCAACTAAAACACCACCCTGAATAAACCCTAATAAACCCTGAATAATTTTTTTTAAAAAAGCAATTAGAAAAATTATTATCTAAGATATACTACATTATTAATAAAAAAAAAGGGGTTTATTCTTTGGATTCTAAAAAAACTTTAAAATCATTTTTAAATGTAAAAACGAGCATTCCTATCCGTGATAAAGTAGAAGATCCATCTGTTATTGATTCTGCAGAACACATAAAACTGGTATTCAGTGAAGATTTAGATATGAATACCATTAAAGATGGAATAAAACTTTATAAAGTTAAATCTGATGGAAAAGAAAAAGATATGGATTTTAAAGTAGATGTTGACGAGAATTCACCATCTGTTCTTTATATTAGCAAATCCGAGGCCATTTCAGAAGGTGAAGAATATAAACTTTCTATTACTGACAAAGTAAAATCTGTAAGTGGATCATCTTTAAAAGAAGAATTTGATACTTATTTTGCGGTAGATTATTCATTTAATCTGGATTTAGAAGGTATTTCTGATTTAGATAATCAAAGGTCGTTGATAGTGTGTATAAGTGATCTCCATTTAGGGGCCAATGACGCTTATGCAGAACTTACCACTAACCGGGATGCTCTGGTTAATTTTTTAGAACATATTAGAAATTCCCCTCATGTAAAAGAACTGGTAATAGCTGGTGATTTGATTGATGAATGGTTTATCCCCATGCATTTAGACACATTCAATGGAAAAACACAGTTAGATTTTACCAAAGCTGTAGCTTCTAACAATAAATCAGTAATCGATTCTTTTAACCATATAATAAAAGATGGCAAGGTAAAAGTTACCTACGTGCCTGGAAATCATGATCTATTAATAGATTCAGAGGATATTCAAAGTATTATGCCTGGAATATCTCAAACTCGTGACGTAAGAGGATTAGGAGCATATAATTCTTCAGATTTCCCAGAACTGGTCATTGAGCATGGACATAGATATAATTTTTACTGTGCTCCAGATTATTCCAACCAGTCTGTAACCCAAACAGACTCTATACTACCTCCTGGATATTTCTTTACCAGAATGGCCACCAGTTCGGTCATACAGGGCCGTCCTAAGCTAGATGTTACATTTCCTGATGTTCAAAAAAATGATTTGGGTGAAGTCCAATTTCTTTATTTCCTCTATTGGAATGTATGGAAAGGCCTTATCTCTGATTTCCCTGTAGAAGAAGGACTTGATAAAAAGGCCATAAATACGGGTATCGATGGATTTAGCGAACACTATGCTATAAATGATGTTTTACCCTATCAAGACCCAGAAGACGATTATATTGAGGTTAATTTGTATAAGGGGATTATTGAAACCTGGGATGAAAGGCAAAGTAACAATTTAGTTCCAGTTAAAATTCCTACAGATGAAGCAGTCCTGAAGGGAGCTTTTGCCAGTCATCTTGATGAGCAATCAAGTGTCCAATTCTTCAATAACCCTGATTCTGATAAAAGAATTGTTATATTTGGGCATTCTCATGAGGCACGGGTTATAACATCTTTCAATGAAAAAGGAGAAAAACAAGTCTATGTAAATTCAGGTACATGGATTGATAAAAATAAATGTACTATGACCTTTGTGGTTGTTATCCCTCCCAAAAGCGAAGATTCAGCTCCAGCTTATGTAAATCTCTATCAATATTCTCCAGGTGGGGATATTAAAAAATTAGAGTCACAAGCACTTACAAATTTGAAATAAATTTTTTTTATTGGAAATAAGATTATTAGGATAGCTTAACTACTTAATTCCTTATTTTTAGATTTTATTTTTTTATCATTTCAGCTATTAAAATAAATATGATAAAATAGTGATTACAAGAAAAATTATGAAAACAAGAATATAAAATATATCGGGGTGATAAATTGAAAAAATCTATTGGTGCAAAAACTATTGTATATCCAACTCCAGTATTCATAATTGGAACTTATGATAAAGATGGAAAACCAAATGCTATGAATGCAGCCTGGGGAGGAATTTCCTGCTCTAATCCACCGTGTGTTTCAATTTCTCTAAGAGAAGCCACATATACCCATGGAAATATCATTAATAAAAAAGCTTTTACAGTAAATATTCCCTCTGAAAATTACCTTAAAGAAGCAGATTATTTTGGAATTGCATCGGGAAGAAATGAAGATAAATTTGAGGTTACCGGATTAACACCGGTAAAAAGTGAAAAAGTTGATGCCCCTTATATTGAAGAATTTCCATTTGTTTTAGAATGTAAATTAGTTAATATAACGGAATTAGGATTACATTCGCATTTTACAGGTGAAATACTGGATGTAAAAGTTGATGAAAATCTAATGAAAAATGGAAACCCTGATATAGAACAAATCAGGCCATTTTTATATGATCCGTCATCTAGAGATTATTATGGTATTGGGAAGCGTATTGGTAAAGCTTTTTGGGAAGGTAAAAATTTAATAAGTAAAAAATAATTGGGTTGTTTGGTAGTTAAAATTTTAATTGAAAAGCATATATTAACTTAGATTTAGGACATAATTCATTATAGAATAATTATTCATCTTATCGAATTCGTGATTTTATGAAGAGAGTTTTATGGTATTTGATAGCTGGTAGTAGAGGTGGGTCTAACCGGGCCAGAATTATCAAAGCCATTCATGATAGGCCTTACAATGTGAACCAGCTTTCTAATGAACTAAATCTTGATTATAAGACTATCAAACATCATATGAAAGTTCTGGAAGACCATGATATTGTTAATTCGGGGGAAGAAAAATATGGGGCCATGTTCTTTTTATCAAACCGCATGGAGGAAAATTACCCCATTTTTCTGAATATTTTGAGTAAAATGAAAAAATTGGATTCATAGAATTAGAGGTGATCTTATGCTGGCGGAAGGACAGGGATATCGTGGAGGAACTGGACAAGGTACTGGGCAAGGATTTGGATCTGCAATGGGTATTGCAAACTCTCAAATTATCACCATAGACATTATAATTGGTATTGGTAATATATGCCTGCTGCTAGTTTTATTGTATATGTATGTAAAAAGTTATCGGGAATTCAAATCTAAATTCACTTTCGGGCTTTTGTTATTCGCCTTACTCCTGCTCTTGCAAAATGTGCTCTTCACTGGATTTTTATTGTCATATCAGGGTTTCCGAGGACCAGGTATGGGTACACCCATATTCTTATTAAATATAACTGAATTTTTTGCATTATCCATATTGATATATGTAACCCGGGAATAAACTGGTAAAGATCTGGGTGAAAACTTGGAAAAATCCTATATATAATGCTGCAATACTTTAATTCACCCCTAAAAGGAGGTGAAAAAGTGAAAAAAGTAGCCTTAATATGTGCACTGGTTATGACGGTCAGTCTAGTACCTATTTTTGCGGTGGATCAAATTAATAACACCACACAACAAGCGGTTCAAAATCAGACGGCACTTAATAACCAGACAACTGCTCAAGAAAAGCTAAAAAACTGTACAAAATCAAACTGTACAAAAACTGGTTCTTGTGACTGTGATGAGCAACACAAATACCAGCATGGACAGAAAAACGGTAAATCTGTAGCTAATTTAGGCCAGCACAAGTACCAGCATGGACAGAAAAATAATGCTAAAGTTGTGGCAGCTAAATCAACTACCCCGAAAAAGTACCAATACGGTCTAAAAAACGTTAAAACTGGTTCCAAAAACGGTAATAAATATCAAAACTGTCCTAAAAACTAAATAGATTTTAATAAGGGTAAAATCCCTTATTTATTTTTTAATAATTTATTTTTAATTGAACTTTGTTTTAATGTCCCATAAAATATCAAAAAATTTTTTATCACTGTCCATATCATTATTTTCAAATAATTTATTTTAATATGATCAAAAACTTTCAGATATCATTTTTTTATTAACTAAAATGTTTTGTAATTTTTAAATCACATTTTAAATCACTTATTACTTAATTAAAATTCTTTTTTTCTTTAATTTCATTAACCACAATCTGAGACGATACCATGGTCATAGGAACGCCTATACCTGGATGAGTGTATTGGCCCGTGTAATAAAGATTTTTAACCTTCTTGCTCTCGTGGGCAGGCCTCCACAGGGCGGTTTGATTTAATGTATGGGTTAAACCGAAGGCCGTTCCCTGGTAGGCATTGTATCTATCTTTAAAATCGTTTAATGCAAATATTTTTTGTACAACAATGTCCTTTCTGATATCAAGTCCCAGTTTTGACTCCAAATCATTCATTATGTGGTTTAAGAATTTTTCCCTGAGTTCATTAGTATCTTCCAGGCCAGGGGCGAGTGGAACCAGGATGTAAAGTGTATCTGAACCCTCAGGTGCTGCTGATTTATCGGTTATGGAGGGGACATTCACATAATATGATGGATTTTCTGGCCAGGCCGCTTTTTCAGGGTCGAATACAGATTCAAAACCCTCTTCCCAATCTTTATTCAAAAACAGGTTGTGGTGGGCCAGGCCATCAATTTTCTTTTTCACCCCGATGTAAGCCACCAGTGCTGATGGAGATAGCGTTCTTTTTTCCCAGTAATCCTTTTTATAAGTCTGATATTCATCTGTAAGGAGTTCCATTTCGCTGTGAGGGTAATCGGCATTAACAATTACAATATCGGCTTCGTGCACTGCTTTGTCGGTTATAACTCTTTTCACCCGTTTTTCATGAACTTCCAGTAATTCCACAGTCTCGTTGAAATGAAATTTTGCACCGTAGGATTCTCCAAGCTGGTAAACTGACTGAACAACTTTTCTGAGGCCTCCCTGAGGGTACCAAACTCCTAAATTCAGATCTGCATGGGAAACCAGGTGGTAAAATGACGGTGTCTTATCAGGAGCACCTCCTAAAAATCCTATGGAATATTCGAGTATTTTACGGGCCTCATCGCTTTGGAACTGATTATTAACGTAATGCTGGAGGTTCTCCCACAGCCGGAGTTTATATCCTTTTAGAATTAATTGGCCGTCAATTAAATCCAAAACTGATCTGTAATCTTTGTAAAGCATTTCTTCAATTGAGAAATCATACAGTTCCTTGGAAGAGTCCAGATATTTCTTTAATTTCTCTGCCCCTCCCTTTTCAAAGGTCTCAAAAAGTTTGTAGTTTTTATCCAGGTCTGCTGAAATGTCCACCACTTTTTTATCACCAAAAAACATCCGGTATGAGGGATCAAGCCTTTCCAACTCAAAAAAATCCTCAGGTTGTTTATCAAACTCCTGGTAAAAATTTTGATATATGTCGGGCATTAGATACCAGGAAGGACCCATATCAAAATTAAATCCTTTTGAGCTGTAAACACTGCCTCTGCCACCGGGCTGTTCATTTTTTTCTATTACTGTTACTTTAAATCCATCCCGGGCCAGTAAAGCCGCAGCTGACAATCCACCAAATCCCGCCCCTACAATAACTACTTGCAATAAATAACCCCCAGTTTATTAAACTAATTATAATACTTAATTTAGTTTTTAAGATTAATTAATTATTGGGCATTGTTACTGGATTTATTGTGCAAGCTTTTCAAATATTTAAAAGGAATAAGATGTTTCAAAATGAAATTTAGAAGTTTTTACCATCTAAAATAAATAAATTCTATTTTTTAAAGGAATTGACTTAAAAATAATATTTAAATAAAATTAAAAGATATTTAATTGATATTTAGTAAATAAAAGAAAATTAATAAAATAAACAAATAAGAGAAAATAAATAAAGAAACTAATCAATTTTAACTTTGAATTGTTCCTCTTTCTCTAATTTAGGTATTTCTACTCTCAATATACCATTTTCAAGTTTTGCACTGGCTTCCTGAGGCATAACTTTTTTTGGCAGTGATATTTTTCTCTTTATGGTACCCTTCTGTTTATCTTCAAAGCTGATAAAACTGCCCTTTACGTAGTTTTCCATGTTGAAAGTGGCCTCAATTGCCATTTGAGATTCAGTGATATTCAGATCAAGATTTTCTTTTTTAATTCCAGGCATAATAACCTTTACAATTACGCTATCATTAGTTTCCTCTACGGATTTTCCTGGAATTAAGTCATGGATAACCATGGATTCTTCAATTTGGTATCGGGCATTATCCAAATCCCTTGCAGCATCTTTCATTATATCATGAAAATGACATTTCATTGCTTTTAAATGATCCTTATGATCCATTTTAGTCAAATAAATCACCACCTATTTTTTCTAATATTATTAAATGACTATTATTAGTACCGGAATATAAAATTTTCCATATATCCAAATAAAACTGTTTTTTAACAATTATTTCAAAAAATAAACATTTTAAGTGCTATTTATTTAAAATCAATACATCTATTCAAAAAAATAAATTAAAATTATAGTGAATTAGAAAATTAGGTGAATTGGAAAATTCATCGCCGTATGGCTGATCCAATAGCACCCCCACTACCCCCAACTATAATATCAATTAGAACTCCTATGATAATTCCCATGACTCCAAATTCCATAATAGTTGAACCAGGCCCTATTCCTATTCCCCACATGACCATCATGATTAAGAAGGAGGATATTCCGGCAATAGCTGCCACCAGAGAACCGTGAATGTAACCATTAACCAGGTCTTCGTTGACGTGATAACCAACATAAGCGGTGACAATTAAGAATGCAGTAAATGATCCCAGCGCCCCAAAAAAGTATCCCAGTATCATGCTGGAGATTACAGTTAATATTATGCCCAATATCACTTCGCGGTAATCCAACATTTAAATCCCCATCAGCTTATTATTCTATTTATAAACTATCATTATTAAAAGATAAATTAAATATTTTATATTCTCCTATGCCTTAAAATGGATATGGAAAGTCCCAGTGCAAGTATGGAGGCTATAGCGAAAATAATCAGCCCTACCTCTGAAAAACCAATCACCGGCATGGGCATTCCCTTATCTGTCTGTAATATAAGTGATGAACCTATTATAAGTGAAGAAATAATAAGGGCTAGTGCCACCCTGTTTACCATGGTTTCAATTTTTGAAGTTAATTTGTCCATCTCTTTATATTGAAGATCAAATTTAATTTCTCCACTTTCAATCCGGTACAGCAACCGGTTCATGGTTTGAGGCAAATCCTTTAATAAATGTTCAATCTCGAATAGATACTGGGTTTGATAATCCAGAACTCTAAGTGGACTCAGTTTCTTCTTAATAATTTTAGTTATGAGGGGCTGTGCCAGACTAATACCATTAAAAGTAGGGTCGAGCTTCCTACCAAGGTCTTCAGCCATAGTAAGAACTCTTCCTAGTAAAATAAAGTCTTTAGGAAGTCTAATCTTGTGCTTGGCCATTATTCCCGGCATACTAAATTCGTTTATCATCCCACCAATATCATTAATTTCAGCACTGTAATATTTATCCAGAATGTTCAGTAAGTCCAATTTGAGTTCCTCAATATTAGCTGAGTCATCAATGAGCCGCATATACATCATCTGATTTACCATGCCCTTAATATCATAATTTACAGTGTATATAAAGAGTTCGGCCAGATTTTCCATGAATTCGTTGTCCAGTCGTCCTACCATTCCAAAATCAACAAAACAAAGCACATTGTTCTCCATAACGAATATGTTCCCGGGATGGGGGTCGGCATGGAAAAAACCATTCAAAAAAATCATTTTAAAGTAACTCTCGGTACCTATTTCGGCAATCCTTCTGCGGTCAATATCCATATCTGATTCTAAAATTTCGCTGATCTTGACCCCGTGAATGAACTCCATGGTCAAAACGCGACTGGTGGATAACTTCTGGTAGACATTGGGGGCGTAAACCTGCTCGTCATCTTCAAAATTAGACTTGAACTTTTTTATATTTCTGGCTTCTTGAGAAAAATCCATTTCTAACTCAATAACCCTTTCAAATTCGTCCACTATACCGGGGAGGTTGTAGTACTGCAGATTTTTTACTCTTTTATCAGCCTGCCGGGCCAGGTAACGCATCAGTACAATGTCCTTTTTTATCTGCTCCTCCAGGTTTAACCTCTGAACTTTAACAGCTACTTCCGTTCCGTCAATAAGCCAGGCCCGGTGTACCTGGGCAATGGAGGCCGATGCAATGGGTATTTCTTCAAAATCACTAAAAAATTCTTCTATAGGGCCTTCCAGCTCTTCTTCAATAACAATCTTTACAGACTCGAATGGAAAAGGTGGTACCTTGTCCTGCAGTTTAGCAAGTTCATCGGCCACGTCCTTACCCACCAGATCTGGACGTGTGCTAAGTACCTGGCCCACTTTGATAAATGTGGTACCCAGTTCTTCCAGTACTAGACGGATTCGTTCAGGAGCGGTGTCATCTAATTCTTTAAAATCGTCTGAACGGGAGAATTTAACTTTAAAACTTCTTTTTAAACCGGATTGTTCTAATATATTACCAAACCGGTACTTTACTAGTACGCTAATTATTTCCCTGAGCCTTCCTAAATCTGGTTTCTGATTGTCATTTGGCCCTATTAACATAAATGATAATTAATCTTTATTAACATATATACTTTTTATTGATAACTAATAAAGATGAAAAAAAGAAAAATAGCAGGTTATAATGCATTATTTTAATTTTAACAACATTAAAACTATGATTTGGCACTTTTATCATTAAATAAAATCTGGATTAAACCATATCTCGAGATTGAAATTATTGTTTCTAATTGCACTAAAATTTATATACAAAGACCTGACGATAGTATGTAGATTCTATTTCAAAGCTTCTTCAAAGGCATCACTATGATGTCCTGAGGCCATTTGCTTTTTACATTCTTCGTCTGAAAAAAGTCGCATTTTTGAAGCTCGGCAGGGATAATGCTGTAATTTAAGCCCGGCTTCAGTGGGGAGAGTTTCAGGGTCTGGAATTTGATTTAAATATTTTTCTTCTATGTAATCGGCCACAAAAGCGGTAGATCCACAAGGAGACGTTCTTAAAACTTCCACTCCTTTAAGCTTATTTTCTTCTAATAATAATTCTATCTTAGGTTTCCCAATTTTGGATACAAACTCGTCAAAGGCGGGATTACCATTCTCTTCCAGCTCGCACATTATATAGGGGCAAGTTACGTTTCCATATTTTTCCAGCTGGTTTTTAAATCCTTCACCATTCCATGCAGCAACAATTATCCAATCTACATCTTTATTTATCATGTGGATCAGATCCAGGGTAATATCGGGATGGGTGGTATAGGTTATCAGGATATTTGATTCTTTTATTGTTTTTAATAAGTTTTCAGGAATCTCCAGTTCATCCATGAACATGGAAGATGGTTTTTCCAGTTCTATAAACTCGGCATCAAATTCCATTTGTATTGTTTCATAAGCCCGGTCCCCATAGGGCCCGTCTGTTACTATTACTACTTTTAACATTTTAATAACTCCAATAATAGATATAAGTTTTTAACTAGTTTTACCAGTTTAAGGCTAACAACAAGGATTTTCATGGCCTTTAATTATTTGATTTTGATTACAGCAGTCTGATTTTTTACAATCATCTTCTTCTGTTTTATTAATCTGATAATTATATAACTCCTGAACCCAATCTCCTAATTCATCCCTTATATTTCTGTAAAATTCCATTCTTTTTTCTTTATTACCCTCAAATGAAGATAAATCCTCGAAAGGTTGTTTGAAATATTTTTTACCACCAATAAAGAATGGGCAGGCATTATATGGATTTCCACATATGGTGACCACGTAATCGAATTCCTGGCCTTCATAGTCTTTTAAACTATTTGATAATTGTTTAGAAATGTCAATTTCAATTTCAGCCATTACTTCTATTGCCGGGGATTCTATTTCCTGGGGGTCGCTTCCCGCACTGTGAATATCAAATTTTTCTCCATAGAAATGTCTGAAAAATCCTTCAGCCATCTGGGATCGGGCCGAGTTGTGGATGCACATAAATAAAATTCTTTCTTTTTCAGGTTTAATTATCATAATTCTCACTCTTAAAATTAGATAAATTGCTTAATGAAGACAATTAGAGTTTTAATTTCCTAATTTTTCAGGAATTAACAATATCTAGTTAACAATATCTAAATGGCCAGGCAAATTGATAAATGTAGATTAATGCACTGAACATTTAATTTGGTCTTTTAATGAAGATATTACTAAATCCTTTTTTGAGATATAATAAATAGAAAGTTACATTTCAAAATAATTCGAATTCCAGTATCATCCTGATTAAATAATGGATATTAAATAGAGAATTATAGTTATTTTTAAGCTAAAAAAATATTTTAACAATCAACTATTAACTCCTATTCAATCTGAAAAAATCAACAGCTGCAGTTTTTCCTTATTAAAACTCCTTATAAAATTTGTAGGAAATAGTTCAATGCTTCCATATTAGATAAAGAATTCTCAAGCCAGTGGTTAACAGCCATAGGCCGATTAAAGCTAATAAAAGCCAGGTATAGGTAGCTAAGAATAGTCCTACTAAAAGGATTAGAATACCCAGAATAATGTTTTTAACTCCACATATGTCCTTAGTCCTTGAAAGAATTCTGGCAATACCTTCGATTATTAGGAATAGGCCCATTATCCAGACCAGGAAACTATCAATCCCAAATATTGCTGGGTTAAATACGAATACAATTCCTAAAATAAGGGCAATAATTCCTAATATAATCATGGTGGTCCCTACAGGCGGATCATTTTCGCCTATTTTAAATATTCCGGTTATTATAAGGCCAATACCTAACATAAGGACTAAAAATCCAGAAACAACAGCAAGTGGGATTAATCCTAAAATGGGTAAAACTATTACTATTAAACCGAGAATAATCAAAATCAATGCTATAGCCACTTTTTGCATAATCTCAAACTCCTTTTTTTTGATAAATCCATGTGGTTTTTCATTTGTATAACTTTTTGATTTTCCATTTACTAAGATATTCCGTTTCATAGGGTGAGATTTTGATTTAATTATAAAAGAAATTCAATTCAAAAAATTAGAATTCTTATTAATAAAAATCATTTTTTTTTTTTTGTTTTTTTGATTAAAAAAATGACTATTCTAGTCTGGAGAGTTTTAAATTCAAAATATTTATAATTAAACAACAAATATTTTTTATGAAAAAAAATCGCTGCTGTCCTATTGATCCTGAAATGAAAATGGTCTGGGAAAGTGGACTTCAAGAAGACTTGGATTCTCTTGAAAATGGGAATATTAATGAAACAGCATCCTTACTTAAAATATTAAGCAATCCTTCCCGATTAAAGATGGTTATTTTATTATCTAAAAGGGATTACTGTGTTTGTGAATTTGTTATTTTATTAAATGAAAAACAGAATTTAATCTCTTACAACCTTGGGATACTAAAAAAACACCATATGGTAGATTCTTATTATAGTTCTAAAGATAAATACTATAAATTAAATGAAAACACCACAAATATAGTCCAATGTTTAAAACAGAATTTTATTTTTGATTAAATAAATATTTAATATAATAATTGATTCTTTATTTGCTGATAAATATAGGATTATTCTAAAAATTAATTAGAAAACTTATTATTATATGAAAAATAATTCAATCATACGGGGAGTGATTGAGATAATTTTAGAGTTTTTATGGCAAGTTTTTGCATTCATAATTTTTCCCGGGCTTTTATATTTTCTAATAGGCTTTTTTTACCATTATTATCGAAATAAAACTTATTTGAATATAATAATTGAATCTATTATTATAGGATTTCTATTTGGTTTTTTCACAGAAGTTGAAGGAGTCGGCTGGACAGAATGGACTATAATTTGCATATCAATAGTATTATTTAGTGGTTTTTTCGCGCTTATTATTCGGGGATCTTCTAATTCAAAATCAACTGAAAATGATGGTAAAAAAGATAATAAAACCAATTATAAGGTTAATATTAAGAAAATAAACTATAAAGAGCATAAATTAGAAAAAGAGCACAATATTGAAGATAAAGTTCTAAAATCATCTCTAAAGAAAAAACAGGAAAATGATGTTGAGGTTCTGATTCAACAATTACAGGATAATAGATGGCAAAACAGATACAAGGCCATCATATCTTTAATTAACACGGGAGATAGCTCGGCCATAGATAATGTAAGGGAATTACTAGAAGATGAAAATTCTACTGTTCGAAATACAGCGGCCACTTATCTTAGAGCAAATGATGCCATCCCTAAAACCAGGCCGGAAGATATAGAATTATATCCATTTAATATAAAAAACTCTTACGCTTCTATTGAAAGAATTTCAGCACGTTCAGACGATTCTTTAGATTCAGAGTCTAATATTGATGATGTTAATGCTAAATTAAGAGAAGATGCTGCAAATTTAGGGGCCAATGCTATTATAGAAGTTAATTATGGCAAAGGATTTTTTGACCGAGATAAAGGAGTTAAAGGCCAGGGAAACGCAGTATTGATTAAGGATAAGGAAAATGTGGAAAAAGCTCAAGAATCAGGATTGGCTTTTATATTTATCTATGCTCCTTTTTGGATATTACAGTCAATAAGTCATGAATTAATTAGTTTTATTCCTGTAGCGATTTTTTTAATCATTTACGGGATTTTTGTTAGGTGGGGTTACAAAAATAAAACTTATTTTCTGGCATTCCTGGCTATAGTGATAACATCAGCAGCCATATGGGTCGATAACATTCTTAAAAACGTTTTCATAATTTATGATTTTTATATTACTACTGGTATTTTTCTGGGTTTAACAGTTATTTGTGTTTATGAATATCTTCAAAGAAAAAACAATACTAATTTACCCTGGAAAGATCAATGGGGATTCAGTTAAGGTATAAATTAATAAATAAAGATTTTCCCAGGAAGATAAAAGTCATTTTAAATTTTTTATAATTTTACTTGTTTATAGATTAAAAATAGACTCATTAAATCTAACCAAAAAATCTAATTAATATTATCTTAATATTATTATTCATATTATCTTTTTAGATTTTTGGGGAGGTTAGAAATGAATAAAATCAAAAAAAGGGGAACACCATTATTTTTTTTAATTCTATTAATGTTATTAGTTCTTAGTATTGGTTCGGTATCCGCAGCTAATTTAGATGTGGGGCCATCAGGATATAATTACACCAGCATTAATCAGGCCATTAAAAATGCAACGCCTGGAGATACTATAAATGTCCATGATAACAATGGGGCTAACTACACCTATAAAGAGAATATAATTGTAAATAAATAAGAATATTAGTTTGATTAGTAAAGGAAAAGTTTCAATAACGCAAAACGATATTAATGAGAGCTGCATAAGAATAACTGGATTTGGAAATGGATCTCAGATAAAAGGTTTTAATATTGTCTCCAAACCATGGTTTGATGATGGTAATAGGTCCCATTGGTATTACTTTATTTGAAGTAGCAATTGCTTCCTTTATAATAATACGTATAAAAGGATTTATGTGGGGAATAAGTTCTGGAAAGGGGAATGTAATAGACAATAATATTATATACAATAATGGTTACGGAATCGAAGTTTCTGGATCTAATATTACCAATAATAAGATATATAATTGTGTCATGGGTATTTCTGATCATGGTAGTGAGGAACAAAGTATCATTTCTAAAAACACCATATATAATTGCAGAGAAGGAATTTATCTAAGTGGAATTTATATAACAGAAAGTTTATTGATTGAGGGAAATAACATCCTAAATTGTTCAACAGGGTGTGTAGATTTTTCCACCAAGATTAAATTTCATAACAACACCATTAGCAATTGTATATCTGGAATAGTCATGAATGCTAACCAAAATGTAATTTCCAAAAACACATTTCAAAACAACCAGGTGGGAATTTTATTAACTAATGCCAATGACAATGAAATTTCATCCAATATTCTTAAAAACAATACTAATAGTAGTATTGTTATTGAGGGTTCTTCCAGAAACAATATAACTAATAATAGTATCACCAATAGTTCTGTGGGAATTTTAATTGATGAATATCATGATACAACATATCTTCTACTAAGTAATGATAACCACATTTTTGGAAATGATATTTCTCAAAACGGTAATGGTATAACCTTTGGAAGTATTTTTTCTAAACCTTCAGGTAATAAGGTCAATTTCAACAGGATTGTAGCTAATACTAATTGGGGTCTGGTGAATTACTCCTCTGAATTAGTAGATGCTAAATGGAATTGGTGGGGATCAAATTCAGATCCTAAAAATAAAATATATGGTCCTGTAGTTAATGGAACCATAAGCAATGTTTTGTATGCACCCTGGATTGTTTTAACTGGTTCCAGTTCAAGCGGTATCATCTTGGGAAGTTATGATATTGTGGCTTATCTTAATAAAGGTTCAAATGGACTTTATTTGATTGGAGGAAATGTGCCTAATGGAATTAAAGTTTTATTTTCTACAACAAAAGGAACTATTGCTTCACCTAAATATACTTATCTTGGATCAGCCAGCTCTAAACTCTATACTAGCTTAAGTATATTTTCTGCAGCGGCCTTAGTATCTATAACTGTTGATAATCAGACAATTAAAATTCCAGTTACTACAAAACCTATAAAAGTATCAAAAATACTGTTCACCACACTTTATATCAAAAACTACTTAATTAAATACCATAAATTACCTACCAATGTAACCATAGACGGACAAAAGATCACATTTAGTAATTTTATACAGTTAACCGGTACTGCATTATGGGAAATCAATGGAAAGGTACTACCTTCTCAAAATTACAGATATAAAATTAGTAAAAGAGAATATTTGAACCTGGCCAGGAATATAAATAAATTTATTGCCCTAAATGGAAGAGCACCCAATAGCATTAAAACATCTTTAGGTACAATCAGCTTAAGTAAAGTAATTAATATGTATTACAATATTTTGAGCTATTACAACTCTAAACACAGATTACCTAGTTACGTAACGAGACCTTAAATTGTTGGTTTTTATACCAACATTTTTTTTAATTAAGATTATTTTTTTTTATTCAATAAAACTATTAGAAAAAAAAAGGATTTATTATATTAATAAACCATTGAATGATATCATTTAAAACTTATGAAACCTATTCACTTAATTCCATTAAATTGGCCTGAAAACTCCGGGCCACGATTGGGTTGGCGGCCATCTCTGGAATTCCCAGTTCTTTTAAAACTTTTTTGGTAAATTCCAATGAATCAGTATCGTCCTCATTTTCTGAAACTTTGGCCACGGTGTCATTTATTGTTTTTAAATAATCAATAGCTTCCTCAAAGATTAAATACAATTCATCGCCCTGTTGTGGATCGTCCCAGGAAGATAAAAGCCATTTTAACTTTTCAATAGTTTTCAGGGTATTTATGGATTCTATTGATTTAGAGTAATCCTCGTAAATTGGTAAATCCCCTTTAATCGGGATAGCATCTCCACTAATTAAAATCTTTTCTTCTCTTATAAATAGTGAAATAGAACCCTTAGAATGGCCTGGGGTATGAATAACCTTTAAATTCAGTTTACCATCCAATTCAAATTCATCACCATCTTCCAGGATAATGTCAACATCTAATGGTCCTTCTACTAGAGAATGGAAGTTAGGAACAGGTCTTTCTTTGAATTGTAAATCAATATCTTCAATCCATTCTTTTTCTCCACTGTGGGCGGCCACTTCACAGTATGTTTTTCTTTTTATAGAACTGGCAGAACCAATATGGTCAGGATGGGAATGGGTTAAAATCAGTAAAGTAAGATCTTCAGGATCTAATCCAATCTCTTCCATATAATCAAAGATTATCTCTTCTGAGTTTTTAACACCACTGTCAATGAGAACCGGGGTGTCTCCAGTAATTAGATAGGAATATACAAATCTTTCAATATTCCCTTGCTCTGTTTTTAATTCAAATGGTATTTTTATGGCGTGAACATGTTTAGTAATTTGCATATTATATTCCTCAAGATTAATTGGATATTTTTATTCTATAGTTTTATAATCGATTTTATTATCTTATTAAAAGTAATTAAGTTAAGTTATGGAATAATATATTAAATAATGTTTATTTTGCTTAGTTACTAAAAATTATGTATAATGGAAGTCATATAATCAAACAGTGATAATTTGAACACTGAATTTCTGAAATTAGGTATTCGGGCCTGGTTAATGCAGATATTGGTGGCCGGATTTAACTTCTTCATTCTCATGAACCTCATATATCAGCCACTATGGGGGGAAATGATTGCCCATCAAATTGGAATGATTACCCGCATACTTTGTTTTTGCTTATTTACTTCTTTTATATGCTGAGGAGTACCTACCCGGGATTTAATATTAGTTGGTGTTTTATGGCTAATACTAACCCTGATATTCGAATGGGGTGTTAACCTGGCTATTGGTAGGCCATTATCTGAAATTATAGTGGGATGGAATATTTTTGAGGGATACATGTGGCCCTATGCACTTTTAAGTTATTTACTGGCTCCTCTAATTGTGGGTAAAATTATTCATTCGGGAAAGTCTTAATATGATAAAACTATCAAATAAACTTAATTTTAGTTAAACTAAACTAGATGAGAATAAGCACAGTTAGGAATGGGATAACATGAAAATTTTACGTTTTACTGAAAAAGAGGCCATTACAAGTGATCTAAAATCCGGAGTATTTATTAATGGAAAAGTGGTGGAAATAGGCCATTCTATCCTCGAGTTTCCCATCGCAGAGAGTGATTTAGATAAAAAACAGGAATATTCCCTGGATGATATCAAAATCCTTCCACCAGTCTCCCCCTCAAAGGTGGTGGCTGTTGGATTAAATTACAAAGACCATGCACATGAACTGAACATGCCTATTCCTGATGAGCCTATTATTTTTATTAAACCACCCAGCACAGTCATCGGCCACGAAGACGAAATCATATACCCTCCTCAAACCAAAAATTTACATTACGAGGCAGAAATGGCCATAGTTATTGGAAAAAAAGCAGAAAAAGTTTCAAAAGATAATGCGATGGACTATGTGGTGGGTTACACTGCCCTTAATGATATCACGGCCCGGGATCTACAGGAAAAGGATGGACAGTGGACCAGATCCAAAAGTTTTAACACTTTCTGCCCTATAGGCCCCTGGATTGAGACAGATATTAATCCCCATAACCGAAATATTTCTTTAAGAGTCAATGGTGAGTTAAAACAGGATTCAAATACTGAGAATTTAATATTTTCGGTGGAAAAGATAGTTAGCTTTATTTCACAGATAATGACCTTAAATCCAGGAGATGTAATTGCCACCGGAACTCCTCCAGGTGTCGGCAGTTTACAGGTGGGAGACGTGGTGGAAGTGGAAATTGAAGGTATAGGGGTTTTAAAAAACGTAGTTGCTTTCCTTTAATCCATAGCCCTCAATTTTATTATTTTCATCTTAATATTTTTAGAAAGATATTTTTAAGAAACTTTATCTTTTTGAATTAAATTCCTCTTATGTTTGGCATAATGTCTTTTAAGTAAATTTACAGAAATTTCTGTCCCATGGCCTGGTAAATAGGTCAAACAACCAGTTTCAAGGAGTTTTCCCCAGCTATTAATCATAATTTTAGTATTATCGGCAAAAGGTGGATAAATAGACCATTTAAAAACTCCAAACATGGCATCACCTACAATAGCCAATTCATTATCAATAATAACACTTATTGATCCTGTAGAGTGGCCAGGAGTGGGTAATATAAATGCATTGATTCCCCAGGACTTTAAATCGTATTTTTGATCTATTTTAATGTCAAAATCAGTTGGTTCAAAATTTGGATTGGAGGATGTCTTTTTGGAAAGATTATTGATTAAAAATCGGGTTAATATATTGGTTCCGAGGGGTAAAGGGCTGGTCCCGGTCTTTAAATAATTAGCTTCATTTACATGTACTATTATTTTGCCCTGGTATTTCTCTTTTATTTTGGCAGCGTTCTCGCAGTGGTCAAAATGAGTATGAGTCAATATTAACGCGGATAACTTGTTTTCACCGAGAATTTCATCCAGATTTTTACTTAATTTTTTCCAGGAGTTCTTTCGACCGGTATCCACTAAAAGGAATTTATCATTTGATGAGACTAAAAAAGAATTACTCCGGCCTGATAAAACCTGATAAACTACCGTTTCACCTGTTGTTATCCATTTTTTCATCTTTTATCACGTTAAATTGATTTATAAAATATTAAAATAATAATCATAAAAATATTTTTACCAGTAAATCCCATATTAAAATACAGTGATTAACTTGAATGAAGAATCAAACAATGATAAAAAAAATTCTCTCACTTTAAAAAGATTTTTAAAAGATAAAGAACCTAAAAAGCCAGAATTTGTATTTGCTATAATTGTGAATATTATTTTCTTATATGTGGTCAATAACCTGGTTTCCTGGAATATATCATTTATAACGGCTTCTTTCAATGATATTTTGTGGATTTTTAATATTTCCATAATTGCTAATATTTTGGCTAATATAATATTTTTATTATATTATTCAGAATGGCTAAGAGCTATAATTCAGGTTTTTTTAAATATCCTGGGATTCTTAGTGGTTTATTATTCATATGTGGTGTTTCCATTTGTATTCAGTAGTTCCTGGATTACATATGGCCTGAAATTTGCCTTGATATTGGGTATGATTGCTCTGGTTATAGCCACCTTTGTAGAAGCTTTAAAGTTCATTTTAAAGTATGTGGTAAAGGTTGAAACCAGTTAATGCTATCTTGTTGAAATAATTTAAATTTTTAACTGGGTAGTAAATTTAAGAAATTAAATACGAAATAAAGACCTATAAATAGTAAAATCGCCATTAAACACATCAAAACGAAAAATCCTAAATAAAATAATCCACTTTTTCCTTCTTTAATGTCATTTATACCATAAATTAACAGTATAGTTAAGATAAACAGCAAACTGACAGCTATCTCATTTTGATTAAATACTAACATAGCAATGAATAAAAAAAGTATAATAGCATAAAAATATTTAATTTGCATAAATAATACTTAAATTTAGATTAATATATAAAATTTCTGATTTGAATTCATGTTTTAAATTATCGGGATTAAACCTTCACTTTTTCCAGTTATACATTCTGCAATCTTTTTATTTCCTACAATAAATGTATTTTCTATGCCTACCATTCCTACATCTTTAATTCCTTTTTTAGGCTCAATTGCAAAGACCATCCCTTCTTGTATTGGTTCATTGAATCCTTCAGCAATCACCGGGAGCTCATCAACTTGCAGACCAATTCCATGACCTAAAAATCGCACGGTTCTGCTGCCAAATCCCATGAAATTTTCTAAAAATTCTTGGTCCAGATCTCCTATAATGGTCTGATAAATCTCTGAAGGTAAGTTTCCCGGGAGCAGCATACTGGCGATATTATTTTGGATTTCCACGCATTTTTCCTGTGCTTCCTGGACATATTCTTCGGGTTTGCGTCCAAACATGTAGGTAGTTGTTTTATCGGTGTGATATCCATCTACCCCGGAGCCAAT
Source organism: uncultured Methanobacteriaceae archaeon (assembly GCA_963698135.1). Classification (GTDB taxonomy): domain Archaea; phylum Methanobacteriota; class Methanobacteria; order Methanobacteriales; family Methanobacteriaceae; genus UBA349. Next base: position 126,338 of record CAVOPP010000010.1, read on the forward strand.
ATCAATGTAAATCAGATCCCCTTTTCTTAGTTTTCTCTGGCGGCTCCCAATTAAGGGCACTGCCGGTCCCAGCCCATAATTACCACTGGCCCCATCAAAATATGTGGGATAAATAGAACTTTCACCAAAACAGACGTGTCCCAGTACCATTTCAGTTTCAAACATACCAAAACGGGCCACTCCGTGATGGCCCTCTTTGATCATGATGGAATAAAGTTCAGTGGCCAGATCTGCTTCACTCATGCCTTCCTGTAGAATATGAGGCACAATATTTTCCAGGACATTTTCATGAATTTTTCCAGATTTTCGCATTAAGGAAAGCTCGTATTTACTTTTAATTGATCTTACACCCAATAAATCCTTATCCATGGATTTAATATTCTTAAATGGGAAATGTTTTTCAAATCTCTGGTAAAGGGCCAGGGGAACCACTTCAGTTTCCAGATAGACTGTTTCTGGAATTTTTTCAGGTGCTGCATCCCGGTAACTTCGCATGGGGTTTATATTAGTAAAATTTGATTCATCAAGGGCCCTTTCATGGCTGCGCCTCACCCAGTAATTGGATTCTTCATCACGAGGGATAATTAACATCCCGTCCTGCATGGTACCGGTAAAATAGTACTGGTTTATTTTACTAAAAACAACTGCTATTTCCCAATCCTGGATGCGATTGGTTCATTTGATTTCTAAACCCCTTGATGCGATTTTTTAATTCTGTGGCCGGTACTTTTTCCATATTAGAACACCTATATAAGTAGAATTATCTTTAAGAATATGAATTGATAAGTTAATTTTAGTTATAAGATTTATTATATGCTATAATTTAATTTTTTAAAATAAGTTAAAGGATTTTGTTAAAAAATAAAAAAGAATAAAAAGAAATTTATATTTCTTCCTAAATTACATTCCCCTTTGTTCCATTTCACTACCTCTGATACAGTAAGTATTATTTTCCACACCTACGTCCAGTGATTGTGCAAGAGGACAGTTAGGACATTCACATCCTTTTTCCATGGTAATACAGTTTCCACTTTTACCAAGAACGCAGTAAAGTCCTTCCATAGCATCTTTGGCACACTCAGTATAGGTAGGACAGGTAGGACATATACATGACTTTTTGAATTCTGCAATAGCATTGTTTCTGTCACCTTCTGACATTTCCATTACTTCTTGCACCTTTTGTTCAAATTTATCCATAATTTTCACCCCCAGATAAATTCTATATTAATATTTGTTTTTTATGTGTGATAACTGTTAAAACTAAAAATAGTATTTCATCACTTACCACGAATTTGAATTAATTACAGATTTATTAATTAAATTTATCTAAATAAGGAACAAATCATATTAATGTGATTAACATGAAAAAAGTGAGTGAATTTCAAGGTTTAAATGGAAACATAGTATCATTTAAAGAACAAGTATCTGATGCAGAAACAATAACATTTGTAGGTGCACCAGGGGTTTGCACACCATTTGCAGAACTTTTTGCCTACGCAGTAAGAGACAAAAAGTCCTGTTTCATAACTTTAACGGATATTAACAGTGCCCGAGCATTTGAACTCACTCCACAGGGAATGCAATTATCTGGACCCGCTGATCCTAAGGCCGACGTGGTGGCCCTGCTGGGTGGATTAACCATGCCCAAATCTAAGGTTAAAATCGATGAATTAAATGAAATGATAGATAAAATCCTTAATAAAAACGGGAAAATCATTGGATTAAGCTACATGGATATGTTTATAGAGGCCGGCTGGGAAAATAAAGTTAATTTTGATTGTATAATAAATGGGACACTAATTGGAACGGTTAAAAAATGATAGTAATTATTAATTCATTAATTTCAGAATAATTCTTGTATAATTTCTTGTCATTAACTTTATTACTTTATTTAACAAAATAATAACAAAGTAATTTCAAGTGTCGATTAAAATTCATGTTGGTGATAATATGGTAAAATGGGGACCGGTAATTGTGGGGTTTTTCCTGGCAATTATATTAGGTAATTTATTTGGAATCTTTGTTAATCAATATTGGGGAGTTAATCTGGGCCTTTTCATTGCAGGTTTTATTGTAGGCTACTGGGTTCATGAAGGATTTTTAGGCGGACTGTGGAATGCCACAGTGGCCGGATCTTTTGGAGCAATTGTGCTGGCCATTTTACTGATTGTGGGAGGAACTATTTTCGGTGGCCTGGCCGGTTTTGCTGCAGGAGTTATAACAGGATCTAGGAGTTTTAATTGTTGCTTTAATTCTTAACATTGTATTCATGGGTGTTGGAGGAGCACTGGGTGGAATATTAAGTGGTAGTGATTAAAATAGATGAATTTTTTTTCTACAATTACATTTAATTTATTTTAAATTTTTTTAAAATCATTAAACAATAATGAAATATTTTTATAAATCTATTTTTTTCATTTTATTAGAAATAATAAAAAATAAGTAGTATTACTTAGATTCTACATCAACCAGTGTTTTAACACAATCAATGGTTTTTTCAATGGCATCCTTGGTCATTTCAATCTTTAAAGCATTATTAGGGCAGATTTCAGCGCATCGTCCGCAAATTTTGCACTTTTTATTATCTATTTTTGCTTTTCCATCTTCCAGAAATATGGCATTCACAAAACAAACATCTCTGGTGCATTTACCACAGCCCGAACAATTCTCATCTCGAAATTTAAGTTCTACACCAATCATGGGACCAATACTTCGACCCATTTTTTCTGGCAAATCAGGGGCCATTTTCCACAGACAACAGCAGGGACAGCAGTTGCAAACTGTTAAAAGTTCTTCTTTAGGCCCAGTATTTAACCAAATACTGTCCAGTTTATTTCTACCAATAATATGCACCAGGCCTTCTTTCTGACATTTATCCACATGGTTTATGGCTTCTTCAGGAGTAACTGGTTTTCCTAATTTTGATGGGATCTTTTTTGCACCCGGACCCATAAATAAACATCCTAAATCATGAGAATATTCTTTACAATCATTGGAAACACGACATAAACAGGAATCCATAATAACATGGTGTCTGGATTTTTCAATTATTTCTTTTAATATGTGACTGGGTAGCACCGTGTCAGTAGAAATGGGTATCTCAGTATTTAGGGTAATTTCTTTTCCCATCAAGTTGGTTTCCATAACAGTGCTATCTCTGGGAATTACCAGCATATTATCCCCTTCAAAAAACATTTTATTAGCAATCCAGGCCAATGGAGGAATTTTTTGGCATAATCGAGCCATTAAAAAACGGAATTTGAATGTGGCCTTGGCAATTGGCACACTAATATCTGAAATTGTTATCCTGACCATATTATCTCCAAATATAGAATTATTATTAAATATTCTTTTGAAATATTTTTAAACTTTTAAAAATATCTTAAAGTATTTTTATAAAATTTGTTAATTTAGTAATCCAATAATTAGCTTATAATTTTTTTATAATATTAATAAGTTTATTCCATTAATATCGATAAATATAACTATAGTTATATTATAACTATGGTTATATATGTAAAATAAATAAATATTATTGGTGAAAACATGGTAAACATACCCGAACTCAAAAGAGGAATAGCAAACGATATAACTGAAACTATAGGAAACACTCCTTTGGTACGTTTAAATTCTTTGAGTAAAGGACTGAATGCAGAAATAGTCGTAAAAATAGAATCATTTAATCCTATTAGTAGTGTAAAAGACCGTCTTGGTGTTGCTTTAATAGAATATGGTGAAGAACAGGGACTTATAAAAGAAGATTCCGTACTTATTGAACCTACCAGTGGAAATACTGGAATTGCTTTGGGATTTGTAGCTGCAGCTAAAGGCTATAAGTTAATATTAACCATGCCAGAAACCATGTCTATTGAAAGAAGAAAACTATTAGCTGTTTTCGGGGCAGAAATCATTTTAACACCAGGAGCGGAAGGAATGGGGGGAGCAATTGCCAAAGCAGAACAGTTGGCCCGAGAAATTCCCAATGCTGTAATTCCTCAACAATTCAAAAACCCGGCCAATCCCAAAATCCACAGAGAAACTACTGCACACGAAATTTGGAGAGACACTGAGGGGGAAGCAGATATTATTGTGGCGGGTGTGGGGACTGGAGGTACCATAACTGGTATAAGCCAGGCTTTAAAAGAAAAAAAACCTGAATTTAGGTCAATAGCAGTTGAACCTGAATCATCCCCTGTTTTGTCCCAGGGTTTTAAAGGTCCTCATAAAATTCAAGGAATTGGGGCTGGTTTTGTACCCGAGGTACTTGAAATAGATTTAATTGATGAAATTGTCACGGTTAAAGATGAAGATGCAGCTGAAACCATGCTGAGACTTGCCCGAGAAGAAGGAATTTTCGCAGGTATTTCTTCTGGCGCAGCCACATGGGCAGCAATTGAACAGGCAAAAAAGGAAGAAAATAAAGGTAAATTAATTGTGGTTATCTTACCGGATACTGGAGAACGATATTTGAGTACGGAATGGGTATTTGAAGAATTATACCAGTCTTATGATCAGGCCATGTTTCCCCATTAATAAATAATGTTAATTTTAATAATAAAAATAATAATAATTTACTAAATTACGGGAAATAGTGACCAAAGATTAAATCTAACGCTGAAGTTTTAAAATATATAAATAATAAAAATAGGAGGTTCAATATGTTTGAGAGGCTAAGAGAGGATATAAATATGGTAAAAATGAGAGATCCAGCTGCTCGTAGTACTCTTGAGATATTTTTCTGTTATCCAGGATTATTTGCAATTTGGTTCCACAGGATAAGCCAATGGTTATGGAATCACCACTTACTTTTTTTAGGAAGATTTATTTCCGCTCTGGCTCGTTTTTTCACGGGAATAGAAATTCATCCGGGAGCTAAAGTGGGCCGAAGGGTCTTTATAGATCATGGAATGGGTGTGGTTATTGGTGAAACCGCAGTTGTGGGAAGTGATGTTCTGATTTATCAGGGTGTAGTACTGGGTGGTACCAGTCTTGAAAAAAAGAAAAGACACCCTACTATAAAAGACGGTGTGGTAATAGGTTCAGGGGCTAAGATTATTGGTAATATAACCATCGGTACCTGTTCTAAAATCGGAGCAGGTTCAGTAGTTTTAAAATCAATTCCTCCAGGATCTACTTGTGTGGGTATTCCCGGGAGAGTAGTCCAGGAAGAACGTAAATGTGCTATTGATTTAGATCATGGAAAACTACCCGATCCTGTGGCAGAAGTCATTAATATGATATTAAAACGTCAGGATGAAATGGAAGCTCAAATTAAACAAATGGGGCTTACTTCGGATGTTATAAAAACCAGAGGACTCATAAATAGAAAATCTGAAATAGAAGAAATTTTTTCAGAAGGGGATGGTATCTAATTAATAAAAAAAAATAAAAGGGGGATGTAAAAATTCTTAAATAGGTCATTAAAAAAGAATAATTTTATTTAACAGGATTAAATTAATGATTTAAATGTTTAAATGAGATACCTAAATCATAATTATATATTAAGTAAAATATCATTATTAACTAAAATCATTAAATTAGAAAATATTTTTACAATTAATAATTAATATCCATAAATCAATAATAAGAAGGAAAATCGTGATCTAAATGAGACCTCCATGTGAAATGGTTGTTTGGTATGTTATACCAACAGTTCGTTCAGAACTAGCAAAAGAACTTTTAAAATTAGGAATGAAACAAAAAGAAATTTCAGAATTACTGGACATTACCCAGCCTGCAGTTTCCCAGTATATTAGTGATAAAAGGGGACACGGCATTAAATTTAATGAAGAAATCCAGAAAATGATAAAAACTTTTGCTTTTGATCTTAAAGAAGATAAGGAAACTAAAAGAGATATAATTGCTCGTACCTGCCAGATATGTAAAAAAGTCAAAACTGAGGATATTATGTGTCAGTTACATAAAGAAAAGGATAACATTCCCTCTGATTGCACGGCATGTATGGGTTCTGATGCTAATTGTGAATGATTCCTGATTTAAGTATCTAAAAGTCAAGTATCTAAAATTTAAAATCCATATCAAATCCATATAATTAATTAATACAATTAATCCATAAACCCATTTAATCTATTTAGATAAATTAATTTTCAGAATTAGTTTCTTTAAAATAGATTATTTAAACCCATATTTTGAGAATTAATTATTAAATGCTTTTTATATATTATACTATAATTCTATTCTAATAATGATAATATGAAGATTTTTAATGATTAATTTAGATTAAAGTATTAGATTTTAAATTTCAATTCAAATTTTAAAATTATTTTTATTCTTTGGAATGCAAATAAAAAAATAAAAATAGGGATAAATATGTGTGGAATCGTGGGGATAAAAGGACATTACATTTCTGAAGATTTAAAAGAGATGTTAATTTCAATAAAACACCGGGGACCTGATGATTCTGGAATATGGATTAATAACGAGTTAAAAACTGGAGAAATATCAAAAATTATTAATTTAGAGGGTAATTTTGGAATGGGTCACAATTTGCTTTCTATTGTTGGTTGCCAAGCATCCCAGCCAATAGTTAACGATAAATGGGTTTTAGTTTGCAATGGAGAAATTTACAACTTCCGAGAAATTAAAAAAACTCTAAATAATTTTTCAAATAATGATTTTAAAACGGATTCCGATTGTGAAATTGTCATTAATTTGAACAAACATTATAATGATGTCTTAAACTTAAATGACGATTTTGAATCTGATAATTCAAATAAATTATGTATTGAATCTCTAAAAAAAACCATGCAAAAAATGGACGGAGATTATGCCTTTGCCCTATGGGATGGCCAGAATTTGGCTCTGGCCCGGGACCCGGTCGGTGTTAAACCCCTATATTATGGAAAAAATGGTAAAATAAGTGCCTTTGCTTCTGAAAGGAAAGCACTGTGGAAAATTGGAATAAAAGAAGTTAATTCCCTCCCCCCAGGCCATATTCTATTTAATGATGAATTAATTCTGGCAGAATCTCTCCTGGAGGTGGATGATGGTACATCTAATGAAAATATTGGTTATTTAGATACTCCCGATAATTCGAATGCTCCAAATACTTCATATTCGTCTAATTCCATTAATACCCGGGAAATTACATCTGAAGGTTTAAATGAAACATTAAATTATTATAAAGATAAGTTAAGGAAGGATCTGGAAAATTCAGTACACAAAAGAATTCAGGGCCTGGAAAAAATTGGCCTAATTTTCTCTGGTGGAGTTGACAGTACCATAATTGCTTCTGTTTTAAAGGAAAGTGAAATTGACACTACTCTCTATAGTGTGGGAACCCGGAACTCTCCTGACTTTCAATTTTCCCTTAAAGCCGCTGAATATTATGATCTAAAGATAAAAACTTTAGAAGTAAATGAAAATGTGGTTAAAAATTCTTTAAAACCTGTTCTGGAAGCTATTGAAGAATTCAATGTGATGAAAATTGGTGTTGCTATGCCCATTTATCTGGCATCCAAAATGGCGGGTGAAGATAAATTAAAAGTTGTTTTATCGGGCCAGGGTGCAGATGAATTATTTGGGGGTTATCACCGCTACCTTAATGACTATGCTAATCACGGAGATAATACCCAGAATATTTTAAGGGACGACATAAGAAATATTTACCATGTAAATCTCCAGAGGGACGATGCAGCAACTATGGCCCATGGAGTGGAACTGAGGGTACCATTTCTCGACAAAGAAGTTATTAAAACAGCATTTAAAATACCAATGCAATTTAAAATCGAAAGTGAAACCGATCTTTTAAGAAAACATATCTTGCGGCAAGTTGCTCTGGAGATGGGCGTTCCGGAATTCATTGCTCAAAGGCCAAAAAAAGCAGCTCAGTATGGATCAGGAGTCCATAAAATTCTTACAAAAAAGGTTCTAAAAGATTTTGATGAGATAGCATTCATGAAACAGCTAAGGGGATTCTAAATCTTTCTTATTTTAGGTGAATTATTTATTTAATGGTATATGATTCAAGAATATGAAACTCAATGCTTTAATAAGAACTTATATTAATAGTTAATTATAATATAAATTAAATAAACAATAGTTAAACTAATAATCTTTACTAAATAATCATTTAATAATTTAATAATTATTATTATTCTAATTTAATAAAAAAAATAATTTAATATTACTTTACTAGCCCGAAAAATTTACAAATTTATTTAAATCTAATTTATCATTCAAGAGAAGGATTAAAATGAAAATTGAAAAAGAAGCAGAAAAAATCCTGGAAGAATTTTCTAAAACACTGGAGAATATTCCTGATCTGGAAGAAACTCATTACATTGTAGATAACATTAATCTCACTCGTGGAGATATTGCCCGGGCTAAAAACCCTGAAAAAATAATGAGAAATACTCACGTGGATGAAAATGGAAATATGATTGTTGAGAAGAGTAAATGGAAATAGCTTTCATCAATTTAATCCATTATTTATTCTATTAAATTTATTCTAATATTATTTTTACATTATTTTTTTAAAAAATATATTAATAAATATATATTAATTAAATTAAAAATTATTATACTGTTCAAATTAAGATTCTGGATTTAGTAGTCATTGAATTTAAATAAATATATAAAAGAGGAGATAAAATGCGTTTGAACCTGGTACTTGAACTTCTAGATGTTCCTGGAAAGCTAGTAGGTGTTTTAGAACCTATTGGTGCTTTAGGGGCTAATTTAGTTACTATTATTCATCAAAGAGAAATAAAAACTGAAAGAGGCTTGATTCCAGTTCAAATAACCATAGAAGGCGATCCTGAAACCCTGGATCTGGTAATGAAAAAGCTGGATGAACTGGGAATTAGGGTTATTGAAGTTGACGGAGTCCTTCTTAAAGAAACCATAAAAACAGTTCTTATAGGAAATATAGTTGATAGGGATGTTAAGGACACCATGGATCAAATAAATCAGCTGGAAGGAGTGAGAGTTGCAGATCTGGCCCTTAAAATGGCTGAAGAACCTTTTGATTCATCTGCAAGGATAACTGTGGAAGCAGATTTTGGTAAAAAAGATGATGTTATGGAAAGAATCCTCAATATTGGTCAGAAAAAAGATTTTCTGGTTATTAGTGAGGTTTAACATTATTTTTTAAATATAAAAAATGGTATTAAAGAATATTTCTATTAACTGGATGATATGGAGGAAATATTATGAGAATTTGTTTAATGGGGTTTGGAGCAGTTGGTCAGGGTGTGGCCAATGTTATTTCCCAAAAAAATGATTATCTTCTGGAAAATTATGGGATGGATTTAAAAATAGTTGCAGTTACAGATTCCTCAGGGGCAGCTATTTCTCAGGACGGTTTAGATCCCGAATTATTACTTAAAATTAAATCTGAATCTGGAAAGGTTAGTAATTATCCTGAATACGGTCAAAATGGCATTGATGGGATGAAAGTCCTGGAAGAAGTGGAATACGATTGTCTGGTGGAAGTTACACCCACCAACATTGAAAATGGTGAACCGGCTAAATCACTCACGATTAAAGCCATAAACGATAAAAAAGATGTTGTAACCTCTAATAAGGGACATTTAGCATTATTTTTCAGTGAATTAATGGACCTGGCACCGGAAAAAAGGAGTAGAATTTAAATTTGAAGCTTCTGTAGGTGGGGCCATGCCTATATTAAATTTTGCCCAGGAAACCCTCCCGGGAAATGAGATTAAGTCAATCTTAGGTATTCTTAATGGTACCACTAATTTCATTCTTTCCCGAATGACTGTGGAAGGTTCATCCTATGAACATACATTACAGGAAGCACAACAGCTTGGTATTGCAGAAACAGACCCTACTCAAGATGTGGAAGGGATAGATGCAGCTTGCAAAACTGTTATTCTGGCAAATGCTATTTTAGGAATTGATTGTACTTTAAAAGATGTGGCAGTAACTGGAATCTCCAGAATTACTTCCGAGGCCATTGATCTGGCTAAAAAAGATGGATATTTAATTAAACTAATGGCAGAAGTATCTCCAGAGTCTCTAAGTGTTTCACCAAGATTAGTAAGGGAAGATTCACCTTATGCTGTGGATGGAACATTGAATATGGCCACTCTCAAAACAGACCTGGCTGATGACGTAACGGTGGTCGGAAAAGGAGCAGGATCCATTGAAACAGCTTCTGCTATTCTAAGCGATCTGATTAATATCTGGAAATCTAAAAACAAATAGATATTTGATATTTCCCAATACATTTTGGGCAATTATTCTGTATTTGTTTAAAATGGCAGTTATTTCATTTTTATTTTTATTTTTTTATTTATTTGGGTAGTTGATTCATATTATAATTATAAAAATAATGAAAGTCCAATAGGAAATAAAATTAAAAATTTAAATGAATTATAAAAAAATGATATACATTAATATATAAAATAATTTAATTCAATCAGGAATTTTAAGAAAAAATTGACTAATATTAAATAGAAATTTCAACTTTAATAACGATTTATGGACGATTTTCATGAAATATGTGGTATTAATAGGCGATGGGATGGCCGATTATCCCTTAAAAGATCTTAACAATAAAACTCCTCTCCAGGTTGCTAAAAAACCTAATATGGATAAATTAGCATTAAAAGGCTGTAGTGGATTTCTTAAAACTGTTCCTGAAGGAATGGATCCTGGTTCTGATGTGGCTAACCTTTCCATCATGGGTTACGATCCTGAGAAATATTATACCGGGCGTGGGCCACTTGAAGCTGCCAGTATGGGTGTCGATCTGGATAAAAATGATGTAGCATTCCGATGCAATTTAATAACTGAAAAAAATGGTATTTTAGATGATTTTAATGCAGGTCACATTACTACCCCTGAATCATCCCAGTTAATTGATTTATTAAATGATAATTTTTCTGAAGGAAAATTTCACCTGGGAATTAGCTATAGGCACCTGTTTGTTTTCAAAAATAAAGAATCTGCAGATTTAAAAACCACTCCTCCCCATGATATTGTTGGTGAATTAATTTCTGAACATCTAATTAAGCCTGAAAATGAGGATAATGCTATTTTATTGAATAAAATAATGGAAAAATCCGAAAAAATATTGCTTAAGGCACCCGTTAATGAAAAAAGAATAACTGATGGGAAAAAACCGGCCAATCGAATATGGTTATGGGGCCAGGGCCCAGCACCGGAAATAGACACCTTTTTAGATAAATATGGTCTCAATGGGGCAACCATAACTGGTGTTGATTTAATTAAGGGAATTGGAGTTTATCTGGGTCTTGAAAATATAAATGTTCCAGGAGCTACAGGTTATTTTGACACAGATTATTCAGCCAAGGGTAAATTCGCCATTGAAGCCTTAAAAAATCACGATATTATTTTTATTCATGTGGAAGCTCCAGATGAAGCCGGACATGCAGGTAATGTCCATGAAAAAATCAAAGCCATCGAAGAAATAGATTCAAAAATATTAGGGCCTTTAATGAAAGCATTAGATGAATATGATGATTATACAGTGGTTTTACTCCCTGATCATGCCACACCCATTGATGTTCGTACTCACACCATGGATCCGGTCCCCTACGTTATTTTTTCCACAAACTTAGAACCTGATTTGGTGGATAAATACGACGAATTTTCCTGTAAAAATGGCTCTTTAGGGATGGAGATGGCTCATAATCTCATACATAATATTATAACTAATCTATAAAATAAAAAAAAATGATGAAATCTAATAAAAATTATAAAAATTTATAATAAAAAGATATATTTACTCTGAAGTTCTAATTTAAAAGGTATTATGATTATGGTATTATGATTTGTAATTGCTGATTTCATGGATTTATTTGTGGATTAATGGATTGTTAAATACATTATTATTAGAAATCCCAAATTTTAAGGGTCTAAATCTTTAATATTTAAATCAGCACTATTTTAATACAGCATTTATACTACATTTATTTAATACTAAATTGAGTTGAATACATTAAAAATCATTTGATTTTAAGAATATAACGATTTTAAAGTTAATTATTAAAGGTAAATATAGGAGTTGGTTGGTCTGGCAAAATATATTGTTGTAACTGGAGGAGTTGTAAGTTCTATTGGTAAAGGAATAACTGCTGCTTCTATTGGGAGGATTTTAAGGTCTTACGGTTTGGAAGTAACTGCTATTAAAATAGACCCTTACTTGAACTGGGATTCCGGTACTTTAAACCCTTACCAGCATGGAGAAGTTTTTGTAACCCGTGATGGTATGGAAACCGATCTTGATTTAGGACATTACGAGCGATTTTTAGATGTAAATCTTTCTGGAGAGTCTAACATAACCACAGGAAAGGTTTACATGTCTGTTATAAATAAAGAACGTAAAGGTTCTTATTTAGGCTCGTGTGTGCAGATAATTCCCCACATAACTGATGAAATTAAGCAAATGATTCGAAAAATGGCCAATGAAACCCAGGCCGATGTGGTTCTGGTTGAAGTTGGAGGAACTGTTGGGGATATCGAGAGTCAACCATTCTTAGAAGCTTTAAGGCAACTTAGGAATGAAGAGGGTCATGATAATGTAATGTTTGTCCATGTCACGTATGTTCCATATTTGAGTGCTGCTGGAGAATTTAAGACCAAACCAACCCAGCACAGTACTAAAGAACTGCGCAGCACAGGTATAAATCCAGACATGATTATCTGTCGAAGTGAAATGCCTATTGACACTCCTTTAAAAATGAAAATTGCCCATTTTTGTGATGTTGAACCAAAAGCAGTTATAAATGCGCCTGATGTTTCTTCTATATACGAGGTACCTCTGGTAATGGATCGGGAAAATGTGGGTAAGTACGTCATACAACGAATAAAACTGGATGTGGATGAAGACTCCCATGATCTTTCAGAATGGAAAAATATTGTGGAGTCCCTTAAAAAAGAGGAACCAAAAGTCTGTATAGGAATCATTGGAAAATATGTGGAACTGGAAGATTCTTATATCAGTATAAGGGAATCTTTAAAGCATGCTGCAGCTCATGTAGGGGTTAAAGTTGAAATAGAATGGATCAGTGCCGAAGATTCAATAAATACCGAAAAATTAAAGGATTTAGATTCTATCCTTATACCTGGTGGCTTTGGTGAAAGGGGAATTTCTGGAAAACTGGATGCTGTCCGTTACTCCATAGATAATAATGTTCCCCTGTTTGGAATTTGTTTAGGTATGCAGTGCATGGTTATCGAATTTGCCCGTATGCATGGATTTGAAGGTGCTCACAGCACTGAATTTGACACAACAACTGATTTCCCTGTTATTGACATGATGGAAGAGCAAAAAAAGATCAAAGACATGGGAGGGACCATGAGACTTGGTTCTTATGACTGCAAACTCCAAGAGGGAACCATGGCCCAGGAAGCCTATCAGGAAGAGATAGTAGAAGAACGACACAGGCACCGATTTGAGCTAAACAACGAGTACCGGAAATCTCTGGAAGAGAAAGGATTAATAATATCTGGAACTTCTCCTGACGATTTTTTAGTGGAAATTGTAGAAATCAAGGATCATCCATGGTTTTTAGGTTGTCAATTCCACCCCGAATTCAAGTCCAGACCTAATAGGGCCCACCCCATATTTGTTTCATTTATGCAGGCCACATTGAATAATATTAAGTGAATGAGAAATTTTGAGTAAGGTTGATTCAAAAAAATCTTTTATTCAATTTTTCTTTTCTTATTTTTAACAATTTTAAAATAATATAAAGTGATGTTATGATTTCGATTCCACTGATTTGTACACTTATAGCAATTTTAGCATGTATTTATGCTTCATATACTGATTTAAAAAGGGGAATTATTGCTAATAAACTTACTTTTCCCTTAATTGGCCTTGGTATTATTTTAAATGGTATCAATGCATTTATAACAGGCAATTGGATTATTTTAGTGTATACTCTGCTATTTACTGGTTCTATCTTTGTTTTAGGTTATGTATTCTGGAAATTAGGAGCATGGGCTGGAGGAGACGTAAAACTATTCACGGCACTGGCCGCTCTTTTACCTTTACAGCCTTTAATTGTAAGTTATACTGTATTAGGATATTCATTTCCACTAATGGCATCTTATCCTTTCCCATTCACAGTAATTATTAATAGTATATTGGGCATATTGCCTTTTTTACTTATTTTTGTATTTTTCATTGCATATACCGAAAAGAAACATCTCTTAGGCCAATTATTTACTCCGGTTAAAGAATATCAAAAGAATCTACTTTTGGCGCTGGTTGTTACTTCTGCTGTTACTATTACTCTTTTTATCACACCATTTTTACCATTTCAATTGATTATTCTTTCGCTAATTTTAATTTATATTCTTACCATGGTAATTTCCAGAATTCCTAATAGGATAAAGGCTATTGTTGTTTCTATAATCACGGTCTATGCTCTTTATCAGAATCTTCAAGTAACCTTGATAGGGATTGTTGTAGTTTTTATTTCCATTACTATCATTGGAATAATAAGAAATCTACTTACTTCAGTTAACCGGGATGCACTTCAGGATGATTTGAAAGTAGAAAATCTGAAAGAAGGTATGATTATGGCTTATGGACTTTATGAAAAGGATGATGAAGTTTATTTTGATAAAGAAGGAATGATATCTAAATTCAAAAAAGCTGCTAAAAATGGGGATGTTTCATCTATTACTGCTCCAAAAGGTAAATTACTGGTGGGAACTCTGGCAGCAGGACTAACCCATAACGACATAGACCTATTTAAAGAATTACTTTCTGAAAATAAGCTGAAAGATACTATTAGAGTAAAAAGAGGGGTTCCCTTTGCACCATCAATATTCATTGGCCTCTTAATTTCTCTTTTTATTGGAGATCTGGCTTATATATTTGCGAAAATAATTGGGATGTTAATTTAATACATTCTAAATTATTTTCATTCCTTACTTGATTAATAAAAGGTTTGTAGTGGACTAAAAAACAAATTTATTAAAATTAAGTGAAAAACTTAATATAGATGTTTAGGATAAATTATTATGATGAAAGGCATGGATAAAAGGGGACAGGTTTCAGTTGAATATCTACTGATAATACTGATTCTAATTTTAGTACTGAGTATTGTTACAATTCCTTTAATAGGTAGTTCTGTGGATGCCAGTAATGATGTTTCTGATGCTTCAGATGCTAAAGTGGCGGTGGATACTCTGGCCAATGCGGCTGATGTTGTTTATGCCAATGGCCCGGGAGCCAAAAGGACGGTGAGTTTTTATATTCCCCAAAATAGTAATTTAACTTTTACCAATAGTACGGTAAAGCTTAATTTAATTTATTCCAATGGTACAAATAGTCCTATTAATGCATCTACACAGTATAATCTGGGTAACAACACCACTGCTGTTACTTCTGGATGGCACACGGCTACTGTGAACTGGAATATTGGTAATTCTTTTATTTCCGTAGTAATAACCTAAATTTTATTTTTATCTTTGAGGGAGTTTATGAAGTTTTTTTCGAAGTTTGGAGATATTATAGTAACAGTTTTTTCTTATACAGGTGCTCTGGTCATAGGAATCATTCGACTTCCAACTACTATACGGCAACTGGATCTAAAAAGATCAGGGCCTGAAAAGATAAAAGAAACAGTTCAAAAAATTGACACTGATGATATTGGCGATAGAATATCTCAATATTACTAATAAAGTTGATAAAAAATACTCGGATTATACCAATAAATCACATGAAACAACTCCAGAGAATAAAACAGACTTTAACAAAGAGCAATTAACTGAAACTCAGGACTCTGAGATTGATGATGGTCCTATTATCATTAAAAGTATTAAATTCGATTCTAAAGAAAAAGAATCAACTGTATTGAAATTACAGATTGCTTCAGGGGCATTCATTGTTGCCTCAGTGCTTTATGTGTTTCATTTCATGGCATTCTATATTTACGCCCTAATTGGTATTTTACTGGGAGCTTTTATTTATTACACACTTTATTACAGGATTAAAGTAATGTATTCCCAGGATTTTAATGCCTACCGTGATTTCTTCTTATTATATGTTGTTGTAGGCCTGGTACTGGTTTTCGTAGGGGGCAATACTAATTTAAGCATGGCTTTCCCTTTCCAGATTTTCCCATCTTTTTCCCTACTTATATTTGCAGTAATATCTGTGGCCGCGGTATTTCTATTATTTAGAATTAGGTATCATCGTAATTTCACATTTGGGGAAATTATAGAGGCTGGAAAAAATACTTCACATGTTAAAGTGGATTATGATATTCGATCCAATGTAAAACCAGATATTTACATTGTGGAAAACAATGGGTACGACATTTCAGAGCACGAAACGGTAAAATTAGAAATTGATGGATCTACTTTCAATATGAAAGGAAATAGGCCTTATAAAGTAATCGGAAAAGTAGAAAGATTTAATTAAATTTTTTTTAATTTATTTATTACAAATCTTTTTAATTTTTATAAGTTAATATTATTTTTTTTTAGATATTTTTATCCAACATTTAATTTTATTTCTAATTTTATTATAATTTCAATTTTATATTTCAATTTAAAAAAAATAAAGAAAGATATATTTGTTGTATAATGTATTGATATTGAAAATTTAAAAATTCTTTAAAAAAAATTAGCCTATTATAATAGTATAATATTTACTGTTTCCTTTTACCGTAGTATTATTTACCATGGTAAATCCTGATTGATTAAGGATAGACTGCATGGTTCGATTGAGAATAAACGGAGTATAATTAGCAGGTAAATTATTGGAAAACATTACTTTAATAGTAACATTATTTGTTCCGGTAACATTAAGTTTAGTGACCCTGGAAGGGGGTATGTTCACATTGGTAGAAGTTATTTCATAGAGTGCATTACTGGCACCTTGTCGGGCAGCACTGGTAATTGAATTTTCTTCGATTTGTGGACCAGCAAGTGAAGCAACCATCAATACAATAATTAATATAAATCCTAAAATTAAAAGTAACTCTATTGACATTTGCCCGCGAATATCCATATTAATGCACCACTAATTCCATATTAGTTATTTAAATGTCTTATATAGTACTTTAAATAATTTCAATAATTTTTTTTAACTATTAAATAATATTACGCAAAGATATATAAATGTTGTTAAATATAACACTTTACTGATAATATGATAATAATGATCAGGGGGAATACATCTGAGAAGATTAAGGGCTGATTCAAGGGGTTTTGCGTTTTCTTTAGACGTGTTATTAGCTTTAATTCCCCTTACAATCATTTTGGGAATGGCTGTAGCCAATATGGACAATATAATGTATTTATCGGAAAATACTATTTATCAAAGTTCTTTAGATCGTACTGCAGCCGATGCAGCGGATGCTCTGGTTGAAACTCCAGGAGTTCCCTACAATTGGGAACAGGGAGGGAATGTTTCTTCTGTAGGATTAGCCAGTTACGATATTAGTACTAATACAACTGTTAAAAATATTTTATCTCCTTCTAAAGTGGCGGCAATGAATATAACCCAGTTGCAAAATTTAATTGGGCCTAATTATGGGGCATATATGACTCTAACCATTGCCAATAATTCAAATGCCACGGTTATTAAAACTCTTGGTTCCTATAACAATTCTTCTTCAAATATTATTCGGATGGAAAGGTTTGTATCTACTTCTAATTTACAGCTAGCAGCATCTCTTCAAGGTACAATCAGAGATGCAGGTTTTGCCCGTACTTATACATTAACTTTTCCTACTAATAATTATTATACAAATATTTATGATTACTGGGTTTTAATTGTTAACAACAAATACACCTCAGTCCCGGTAAGTATTAATGGAAATAATCTTATTAATGGGACCGAAATAAATCAAGGTGTAACTTTAATGAAGAGAAAAATTAATTCAACTTTTCTCTATAACAATTCTACTGTTCAGAATAATGTATTAAATGTAAATCCTGCAGTTTCTCCTGGTGCCAGCATGGACATTTATGTTATTGCTGCTCCTGCGGGAACATCGTCACAGGAAATTACTCTGGAGAATGTAAAATTAAGAAATGCTAAATTGGTGCTTTATGTTTGGACAAGGTGATTTTGATGGATGACCGTGGTTTTATATTCACTACAGATGCTGTATTAGCTTTAGTTGTATTTTTTGTATTCACGGCTTCAATTGTAACTTATTATACTCTCCCATCGTATATAGGAGCTGATCATCAACATTTAGAAACCGATGCGGCTGATGCTCTGGATATTATGACTCAGGATGGTACTTTATATGCTGCAGCTTCGGGTTTTGCCGGTAATAATACCAGTAAAGCCAAAGCAGAAGCTGATTTACGATCGCAATTAAGTTCATTGTTGCCTAATGGGACGGCTTATAACCTCACTATTAAAGGGGTTAATGGAACTACATATTCGGTTGCGGATAATAAAGGAATTTCTGTTTCTAAAGACACAGTTTCCAGAGTAGTAGTTATTTCAGGCCCCCGTCAGGGTTGGTTAGGCCGGGCCTGGTATAAATTAGAAGAAGTACAATTTAATAATGAGCGAAGAAACAGTACTACTACTTTGTGGAACTTCCACAACTGGTTAACTAATTTTTCCCCATGGAGAGATGGTAATGGGCGTGCCCAGCTGGCTACTTATTACTACTGGGGCTCAGCTAGTCCTTCCCCCGCAGTGAGCCTTCCTATTTCATTTTCTTTCCCCAGTGATGCTAATATTACTGGAGCTTATTTCCTTTTAGGTTCGTGTAACAAATATAGTAATGCTACTGCTCCTTCATATGGAGCCAATGTTTCTATCAATGGTAATATATACCGAATAAATAATACAAATTTCACCCCATTATATAATCGGCCAGGGACCGGAACTCCAGGATATCCTATGTTTAATTACAAAGGTTCAGTTCCTTCCAGCCAGCTTATTGCCGGTGTAAATACTTTAAATTATGTTAGATTCACCAGTCCAGTTTCTAATTACTTAAGTAATACTCAACAAGGACACGATATGCCATGGTTCTCTATTATTGGAAATTATTCTAATACTATTCCTGTTCCTCAGGGGATTATAACTCGTACATTTAAAGGAACAGATGCAGCCGGACTGGCGGTTCCTGTAATTGGTGGAGTGCCGGCCTATGCCAAGACTTATAACCTGGATACTGGTGCAATTACAACCATTCCAGGAGAGAGGTCTATAAATTGGAATGCCTTGGTAAATCAAAATTTTACCTATTCTAATGGAATTCCTTTTGATATTCTTAATTTACCAAGTGGCGACGATGGTTGTGCTGTTTCCCAGGTTTATGATGTACCTGTACCTGCGGGGTCCAGAATTTTTGACGCTTACACGGTAGTTAATGCTTACGGTGGAGTTGATTCTGCTCTGGTCGAAGTATGGGATGGTACCAAGTGGAATACAGCATTTAATTCATTTGATCTTAATGGTACTGATTACTCCAGCCGGGGTGACGGTTATGGAAATACACCGGGTACAATTTATATTGGGGATTATTTAAGATCCGGTACCACCAATAAAGTTAGAGTAACTATATGGGACAATGTACCCGGAAATGATTACGATCTGGTAGGGCTGGTCAATTGTTATACCACAGTTTCTTACAGTGCTTTGCCTATTAAATGGGATACCTTTGACTTCCCGAGCTATCAGAATTCCACTAATTACACCCGCCCCGTAAGTTCCTTTGATATTGGAACTGGTGCAGAAAAAATGTTCTTGTTCTTTGGTACTGGTCTGGACACTCGAAGGGTAGCAGTTGAAGTTAAAAATAGTACTTCTGCCTGGAAAACACTTTATAACAACACGGCGGTTCCATTTGTTCTGGATATTGGAAATCTTGATTTAAGTACTGGATCTCCTATATTTACCACAGGAACTGTAGGTAATTATTCTGGTAAACCCGGACACTACGATATAAGGGTAAGTGTTGATTCTTCTCCAAGCTGGCAGTCTGGGGACGGTGCCAGTGCTCCTACGGCATATTCCAACGCAGAAGTTTACTCTGGTACGCGGGTGGGAGTTGTATATCCAAAATTCCTGGCTAATATGTGGGCCAGTGAATTTGCAGATGATCCAGTCATTGCCCAGCAAATGGCGAGACAGTCACTTATAGAAGAACTTATAGATTCTGGATTCAGTAATGCCACCCTTGACCCCTCCCTTATAAAAACTGAGGCTTTATACACGGGTAATTTACCAAATGCTATAACCATTAGATTAGATTTATGGAGAAATTAAGAGCTGATAAAATGGATGAAAAAGGATATACTTTCACACCTTTGACGGTTTTATTATTTGTGCCCATAATGATCGTCGCTATTTCCTATGGCAACATTGTAAATGAAGCTAACATGTTGGCAAATCTTGCAATGGGTGGAGATGTCACCATTACCATATCAGCTTCAATTAATTCTAATATTGAAAAAGGAGCTCTCGATGGTGGTAGAAATGCTGCATATAATGCTACAAGAGTAGTAATTGATAATTCGTCTGTTAATTCAACTGCCAGTCCATTTTTCGGCTATGGGGATAGTAAGATATATGTTAAGAATAGGATTATCAATGCTATCAATACTCAGGTTATAAATGCCTCCCAGAAACTGGAAAGTGAAACCGGAAGACAGATTTTTATTAATAATATACCCATTACCAACTATACCAACTCCACATTTAGTTCTTCTGATGTTAACATAACTCAAACGGATCCTTTTGGATTTTATGTTACTGTTAGAGGTGGAATACCTATAAAAGTGATTCAAAATAATCAATCTTATGAAGGATACACTACTGCTAAATCGGTTTATGTGAGTGTTGAAGGTCTGGAAGATCCTTATATCTGGATTAATTCAAAATTCCGTCAAAGTAATGTAATTTATCACTACCCATATTATACAAATTACTTAGGCAATGGTTCATATTACATGCAACAAACAGTCAATACAACAGATAAGAAGATTTATCATTTCTATGATTGTTTAAATGGAACAAATAATCCCAGTAATATTACCCCAAGGCCAAATTATATTGTTAATCCTTCAGGACTTTCCTTCTTTGACCGTTTAGAAAATAGATCTTCATCTGGTGATGCTAATAACACGCGAATGAGTACTTTTATTTTGGCTGATGTCTTATTGGAAGATCATAACAATGTACGCATGTCCATTCTTGACAAAGAGTACTTTAGTTCAGTAATAGGTTATCCTATAGTCATCAGTGGTACAAATATGGTAGATCCTACTGGTTCTCCAGTATATTTATCCAATGCAACTAAATCTTTGTTAGGTATAACATTATAAAAATTTAAGGTGATCATTTTGCCTATGGATCAAAAAGGAATAGCAACAGCAGATCTATTGTTTGCCACACTAATTGCCATTGTGATAATGGGCAGTTTGGTCAGTTCAATTAACAATGAAATTAGTAAAAGCCAGAGTGGTGATCTGGGAAACATAAGGGTTATTGGGGAAAAGGTAGCTGAATCTGTAAATATTGTTTATACTAATGGTAATGGATATAATATGAATTTAACATTGACCAATGTAACTAACTCTTCAAATTACACGATTTCTGTAGATAACAATGGTGTAAAAGTTAATTACAATGGAAAAATTGTAAATATCAGTACTATTCCTAAAAGAAATATTACAAGTGTTAATATGACTCAAGGTCAGCGATATCTAATTAAAAATGTTAATGGGACAATAACATTTACTTTGATATAAATAATTAAATAAATCATTATTTTTCTATTTTTTTAATTTAAATAATTTAACAATTTACCTATTTATATAACCTAATACCATAGTTATATCAGTTAGTTACTGGAGGAATTAAATGGATATAGACTTAACCTGGGAACAAAAAGCCCTCATTGGGGTTGGTGTTGTTGTTTTAATAATTTTAATTTATGCTTATGGCCCTTTTAACATTACTCCTGAAGTTAATGTACAAAATACTACTTCTACACCAGTATCCAATCCTCAACTTCTTCCAGTTAATTCTCCAGAAAACTCATCTAATAATACTACCAATGGAACAATTACCATAACTAAACAAAAGGCCAAAGAAATTGCATCCCTTCCAGGTTACCGAACTGGAGATCCCAGCGCCGGTTCAATAGTCATAAATAATCAGACGGTTTCTGTTTGGATTGTTCCACTGTATTTAAATGGTAAAATGACAAAAGAAGTTTATGTCGATACAGCTAATGGAAGTATAGTAGCCACCAGAGATTTCAATAATTCAACGAAATAGTATCTTAGCTAATTTAATAGATTATCATCAATTAATTCTTCAATCAACAAAAAAACTATTATTAACCAGGAATGATAAAATGGACGTATTGATAGCACTTTTAATGATAATTCTATTCGTGATTCTTCTTATTTTTGTATTTTCCATGGCCTTATTAACTCCCATAATTGGTAAAAAAAACCTTTTATTTGTAGTATTCATGGGATTCATGGTGGGAATTGTAGGTGGGGCGTTTTTCATAGCTCCTCTTTATGATGATGTTCCTGAAATGGCCCGGGGCCTTTATCAATACACTAGTAATACCAATGAAACAATTGGAGTTGAAGTATCAACTAATATTGATGTCACTCAGTTTATGCAGAATGTTAATGGAATGGAAGGCGTCCTGGAAGTTTACAGTAGTGGAATCGTCATTAAAACAGATCCATTTTCAGAACAACGAAAAAAACTGATTGAAGAAAAAATTCCTTTAATTGATGAAAATATTACTTCCTGGAAAGTAGATAATTCTGGAACAATTATTTTAACCGCCAAAAAAGGTTACAATCCTGAAACGGCCATTAAAAACCTGGGAGATTGGATGATGTTAACTGGTGGAATAAACACTAAATACAGTATGGTCAAAGTTTCCATTGTGGCCCAGTCTTCTAAAGTGGATGGTATAATAAAAGAAATTTCTAAAGAACAGATAGTCGTAATTGGGGTTCAAGGGCCGGTTGAAGAGAATATAAATTGGTTGAACGAAGTTTTGCCTAGTCAAAATAATATCATTCTTCTTTGCGGGTTTTTAGGAATGATTGTTGGTCTGGCCGGGGTATTTATAGATTCTATTGTGACTTTTGTTAAAGATTTAAGAAATAAATTGCTCAGGCGTCAGGACGAAGAATAATGCTTTATGAATAGGAATATCATAATGAATATGAATATCAATTATTCTAGATATTATAAAGTTATTAACAATTTAAATTATAAAATTAAGTGGGAAAATTTATGAATGCAGCAGTTTTATTTTCTGGAGGAAAAGATAGTACAATGGCCGTTTATAAGGCTATGGAAGATGGAAATGAAGTCAAATATCTATTTTCCATGATATCTGAAAATCCTCACTCCTACATGTATCATGTACCTAATATCCATATTACTGAGCTTTCAGCCCAGGCCATGGAGATTCCTTTAATAAAAGGAGTCACTAAAGGGGAAGAAGAAAAAGAAGTAGAAGATCTTAAAAGTGCTTTAATTGAACTAAAAAGTTTAGGGGTGGAAGCCATATATTCCGGCGCTCTTTACTCAGTTTACCAAAAATCTCGTATTGATAAACTTTGCAGTGAGCTGGGGTTAGAATCTATAGCTCCTCTTTGGCAGAGAGACTCAGAAGAATATATGAGAGAACTGATAGAACTTGGATTTGAGATTATTTTAACCGGGGTAGCTGCGGAAGGCCTGGACGAATCATGGTTAGGTAGAAAAGTAGATGAAGAATCTCTGGAAGAGTTATTAAAACTTAATGAAAAATACAGGATTAATATTGCTTTTGAAGGTGGAGAAGCAGAAACTCTGGTTCTTGATTGCCCAATTTTTAAGAAAAAGATTGAAATTATTGAATCTGACAAGAAATGGTCCTTTGATAATGGTTTTCTAGACATTAAAAAAGCAATTCTTGTGGATAAGACCAAATAATATCTTAAAAAGATATTTTTTTATCCATTTTATGTTATTTTAAATTCTATTTTTTAAATTCGAATATTGTTTTTATTTTTATTTTTATTTTAATTTATTTCTATTTCTAATTTTAAATGTAAATTTAAGAATGTATTAAAAAAGTATTATAGTTTTAACTAATTAAAAAAAATTTGAATGAATTTTTTTAATTATTCTAAAATTTCTTCTACTGGAGCCAACCATTTTAGAATATCTTCTATTTCAGGTGATATTATTTCTATTTTTATATCTCCTAATGGTGCAGAATTGTCTTCAGAAAAGTTAATGACATTAACCAGGGCCGCTTGTTTACTTACATAAAACTCTACCTTGTTTTCTTCCATTCTGTGTTCCATAATGGATCTGGCAACTGACCTAATCTGTCTTTTTTCAAGAGTTTCTTTAAAATGAATTAATAGGTCCCTTTCTCCGCTTAAGAAAACACGATCCAATTCAAGTTTTATTTTGCCTTTTGGAAAAATATTCTGAACTGATTTTTTTACTTTTTCAGGATCTTCGGTTGGATTGATTTTAGATGAAACTATGACTAAGCATTCCATAGGTATTCCCTCTTCTATTTATTTTTCTTATTCTTATTTTCAATATGCTGTTTGAGTATCTTTTTAGCCTGACTTTTGAATCGCCAGAGAGGGCCCTCGTTTACAATTAAGTAGTCAGAAGTGGCAATTACTTCACCTATCCCAAAACCCAATTCTCTTTTATCCCTAGTTTGAAACTCTAATAACTCTTCTGAGTCATCTGAGCGTTTTCTTCTTTTTAAACGCTTAAATCTAGTTTTAGGATTCGAAAAAACTGATACAACAACGAAATCAGGAAAATTATCATGAAATATTTCTATTTCATATGGACTCCTAATACCTTCAATCATATATGTATTTTTTTTAGTTTTTGAATGAGAAAAATCTCTTTTGATTTTCTCCACGCATTTTTCAGCAACAATATAATCCCCATATTCCTTTCTTAAAGATACAGCAGTTTCACCAACAGACTGACCTCTAAGCAGGGCTTCGTCTCTAATAACGTCACCCATACGAATAATTTTAACACCCATTGTTTGAGCAATACGAGATACAACTCCTTTTCCGGATCCAGGCATCCCAGATACTCCTAAAACTCTCATTTTTCCACTCATTGTTATGATTATGATTTATGTTTGATAAAATGTTTTTAATTAGTTATTTTTAAAATAGCTTACTTTATCTCAGTAATTTATTCCGTATCTTAATTTTTTAAATGTAAATTAGGTCAAATTAATAGTAATTATAAAATTTAAACTATAAAATTTAAACTTAATCTAAATTTCCCTTATTTCTATAATCTTTAAAGATTCTTTTAAGTTTTTCTCATTATTAAAACTCTTTAACATATTTTTTAAAGAATTAATATCGTTTTCCTTTAATGATAAGATTTCTTCTTTTAATAAGGGAAGGGCTCTTACAATATTATCTACAATGGTTATTGAAGATTTTTGAGATGTCCTGGATAGCGGGTTTAAGTCAATGGTAATAACTGTTTTACCACTGTTAACTAATATTTCTGCTCTATCCCCGTCCTCCAGTGGTACCAGGACTACATCGGCGTCAAATATCCCATCTTCACTGGCGGTGGCTCTGGGGCTTTCTATTCCCTCGATGTATTTTAAATTATCTGTATCCGTACCGTAAACTTTAGATGTTCCGGCCTTTTTTAAGACTTTTTCAACGGCCTGGACTCTTTTTTCAGTTCGATAGAAAAGATTTATTTCGATTTTTGCTCCTAAACTCCCGGATAATTCTACAATCTCATCAGCAGCCAGTGCTGCAGTATTTCCATTAACTGATAAAACTGGATTATGGGCCAGTAATAAAGCTGCAGCAGCTGCTTTAATAGCTTCTCTTGCTGGGGGGCTGGTTTTTTCCCCAATTAAATAATCAAAAGCTTCTCCCCTACCATGAGCAATCATCCCGGAATCTGCTAGAATACCATTTTTATATGCTTTTACTATTTTATCTCTAAGAACAAGTGATTGATAACGGGGATGATCTTTAGGAATCATAATGAAAAATTAGAAGTTATTTGTATAAATTATTAGTGTTTTTAAAAATGATGGGGCATTACAGATCAATTATACATTCAAATTTGTTCATAATCTGTGGTGGAAAATAATTTAAGATTTTTATTATTCTTAATCTTTTTTTCTTAAACTTTTAATACCACCATATTTTTATTATTCTTAATATTCGGTAATTTAATTTTATATGAAAACAATAGAATATATGAACAATAGAATAAATGTAATTCAATAACTAAAAGTAAACTTAAATAAAATTTTCGGCCAAAGTGACCAAATAAATATTAAATAAATTAGCAATTAACTTTAATATGAATATTCAGGATGGAAGGTGAATTCTATGAAAGAAGACATTGAAATTAATGCTGAAACAACCTCAAGCTGTGATGTAAAAGAAAATAAGCGTAAAAGGAATATTTGGGGAGTTTATATTGGAATTTGTCTTATTTTTGTGGGTATATTCTGGTATGCATTTGCAATGGGTTTAATCCCGGTCTACTATTTCCAATACTGGCCTCAACTTTTAATAGTTCTAATAGGTATTTTAATATTAATTAAATCTTTATAATGGTTTAATTTTGTTGAAATCTTATTAAAATTAAAATTATTAAATTAAATTATTAAAAATATAATTATTTATTTTTCCAGGAATGATTGGATTTAATAAATGATTAAATTACAAAAATTCTTGAATAGATTATTAGACTTTAAGATTTTATAAAGGACGTAAAAAAAATGAAAGAACTAATGCAAAAGCTCTCTGATGTTCCAGGGATATCTGGATTTGAAGGCGAAGTCACTAAAATTATTTCTGATGAATTAAAGGAACATGCAGATCATATAGAATATGATCGGCTTGGTAATATTATTGCCTTGAAAAAAGGAAGTCCAGATGGTCCTAAAGTAATGCTCGCTGCTCACATGGATGAAATTGGCCTCATGGTTCGACATGTTGACAAAAAGGGTTTTATTAAATTCACCAAAATTGGTGGAATTAATGATCAGATGTTATTAAACCAGACCGTTTATATTCACAGTGATAAAGGACCTGTATTTGGAGTCATAGGTTCTAAACCTCCTCATAGAATGAAAGCTGCTGAAAGAAAAAAAATCACCAGCTATGAAAACATGTTCATTGATATTGGTGCTTCTAATGAAGAAGAAGCCTTAAAAATGGTGAGCATTGGCGATCCAATTGTATTTAATCACACCTATGCCGAACTACCTAATTCCTTAATAACTGGAAAAGCACTGGACAATAGGATTGGATGTTTGATAATGATTGAAACCCTTAAAAGGGTGGATTCTAAAGCTAACATTTATGGAGTAGGAACTGTTCAAGAAGAAGTTGGTCTTAAAGGGGCAAAAACATCGGCCTTTAAAATTAATCCTGACTTGGCCCTGGCACTGGATGTAACTATTGCTGGTGACCACCCGGGAATTAAAGAAGATGAAGCACCTGCTAAAATTGGTAAAGGTCCGGCAATAATTCTCACTGATGCCAGCGGACGTGGAATAATTACTCACCCGACAATTAAGGAATGGTTGACTTCTGCTGCTAGTGAAGCTGAGATTCCTGTGCAATTAGAAGTTAGTGAAGGTGGAACTACTGATGCAACTGCTATTCATTTAACCAGGGAAGGAATACCTGCCGGTGTAGTATCTGTACCTACCCGCTACATACACACCACAGTCAGTATAGCCAGTATGGAAGATATAGAAAATACTATTAACTTGCTGGTAAGTGCCATAAACAACTTGTAATTTGAATTTCAGATGGTTTAAAATGTCAATTTAAAAATAATTAAATTAAATTACCTTAATTATTTTTTTATATTTTAAATTGACTATCTTCGATCCCCAACTATTTTTTTACTATTTTTATTTTATTATTAAAAAAAACCTTATAAGCTGAATAATTGATTAAAGGCTTAAATTGATGGATTATATGGTTTAATCAGTAATTCCGTTTTCAACTTCATTAATGATCTCAATGCCATCAGGCCCGATAATGTAAGTTAGAAACTCGATAGGAGTTTTGGTACTACGCATTTTTACTATATCCATTACTCTTTCCCGTTGTCCAGTATATGGATTTTCTCGTTTCATTAATTTTATGGCACCATAAACTGGAAATAAGGCCATTTCATTGAAATTTTTGGAGGTTGAACTATCTAAAATTACCAGAGAAGTAATTCCCCTATTTTTTAATTCATAGATTAAACTGTCAAAACGATCCCTAAATTCGTAAGGAGTCAATTTAGCAGTGTAACTTCCTAAACTATCAATAATAACAACTTTGGTATCTTGAGGAATGGTTTCAATTATTTTTTCAAAGTCGCCTTTCATGGCATCAACACCAATATCCATTTCGGCCTGGGTGGTGCTGGCCCTTAATCCAGTAAGTTCAATCATGTTGAAATTACCTTTCTCTTTCAAGGATTCAACATCCCAGCCAAAAGACTTACTCTGAATTTCTAAATCTTCATAGTCTTCTTCAGTAGTGATGTAAGTTGTTTTAAGTCCATTCAGAGCGTTTTTAATGGCAAACTGCAATCCAAAAATAGTTTTTCCTGATCCGGCGTCACCGGTTATAAGTATAGTTCTCCTTGCAGGGAAACCATCAATAAGCGTGTCTAAAGATTCTATTCCAGTCTTTATTCTCTCTAACACCTTGCTTCCTCCATTAATTTTAAATAAAATTGTAATAATACTTAATAAATTAATAAATAGTGCAGTGTTGAATTAAAAATGGTTAAAATGATAAATATTCATTGGGGAATGTAAAATTCGAATTTTATGTTTTTAGATCCTTCCAACAGACTTGAAGTTTGGGTTACTGTACCTTTTAAACCAGTCCAGGTAAAACTTCGAATCATCATGGCTCTAAATATTAATGAGAAAATAGGATTTTGACGAGCTTCGTCCATCCAGGGAAAAGTAATATATTCCAGTTTAATTTTAGATTCTGATCGGGTGACTCTGGTTTTAATGCCTAAATTAGATAGGAGTTCACTAATCCACACTAAATAAGCTTTAAATATTTGTTCTTTATTTTGTGGTTCATTTTCTTTAATTTGCTCTAAATATCCCTGTCTCGACATTTCTTTAAAGAAATTTGGTTTTACATTTTTCTCAAATCTATCTGCAAAATTTTTTATAATAGTATTTCGCAATTGAGGCGGAATAGATGAGGCAAAAACAGGTACTGCACTAACTACAAATCCATATAGTTCTACTCTGGCCTTTTCTCTAATAAGTTCAGCTCTTTGTTTTTCTGCTTCGACCCGGGAAGTAATATCGTGTCCAATGAATTGAATCAAAGATCCATGTTCTTCAGACTTTAAAAACGAGGAATAAGTTTCAAAATAAAGTTCGTACCCATTTTTATCAATTAATATTATTTCAAATGATTCTGTTGTTTCATTTTCGATAATAGATGGTATAAACTGGATGTATGCTTCAATATCTTCTTCATCAAAAAATCCCATTTGGGCCAGATTCATAATGGAATTGCCAATTATTTTTTTCCGCCGAATTCCAGTAATCATTTCCACGGTCTGGTTTACAAAAATAATATTTCCCTCAGAATCTAGTAGTAAAATCGGATCAGGAGATGCCTCAATAAGAGTTCTATACCTTTCTTCACTTTCTCTGAGTTTACTATCCATTTGATGTTTATAGAGGGCAACTTCCACAGCACTGTGAAGTTCTCGGTCTTCAAAAGGTTTAATTATGTATCCAAAAGGACCAGTGAGTTTTGCTCTGCCCAGGGTTTTCTCGTCAGAATAAGCAGTTAAATAAACAACTGGGATGTCAAATTGCTCTCTAATTACTTGAGCAGCCTCAACTCCATCCATTTTACCTTTTAATACAATATCCATCAATATAAGGTCTGGTTGATATTGGTTGGTTTTTTCTATGGCTTCTTCACCTGAAGAGGCTATTCCCAGAACTTTGTATCCCAGGCCTTCAGCCCGATGTTTAATGTCCATGGCAACAATACTTTCGTCTTCAACTACCAGTAAACTTGTATCCGCCATTATTCCACCATCTATAATCTTAGCATTCAGAATCTATCCTGATAAATTTATCAATAATTCTGTAATTGAATTTAAATGAAATATAAATTTGATTCTTAATTTGATTCAAATATATTAATTCAAATATTTTTACATCTTAATTGAACTTCTTATAAGTATTATCTTATATTATTTTTATAAGTATTTTGTTATTTTAACAATAATTTAGCCATATAATTAATGCAATTAAATTAAAGTTTATTCTTAATTTATTTTTTTAATGCAATTTTACATCTAAATTGATTGGATACTTCCAAATACTAATATTTTCGTTATAATAATTGCTATGATAATTGTTATGAGGATAAATATTGTGGATATTGTAAAATAAAACTTTTAATAATTTAAGGGAGTATTTTAAAAATAAAGCCTTATTATTAATTTATTAATGTTTGGTGATATATTTGATATTTGAATAAATGATATAATTATTTAATAAGATTATTTTCTAAAATGATTATAAATTTCCCGGGCCACTTTTTTATTCATACCTTTTATCAACATTAAATCGTCAATTTCAGCTTTTTTAATGGATTCAATATCACCAAAATGCCTTAAAAGATTCATTTTCCTTTTTTGACCCACTCCTTTAATTTCATCCAATTCTGAATGGTCCATTTCTTTGGAACGAAGGTTGCGGTGATAAGAAACAGCAAAACGGTGAGCTTCGTCTCTTATTCTTTGTAATAGGAATAGTGCTTGCGAATTGCGAGGTAATATTATGGGTTCATTCATTTGAGGAATGAATATATGTTCAAATTCCTTGGCCAGGCCAATAACAGGTATATTGTTTAAATTTAAGGATTTTAATACTTCAGTTGCCACTTTCAACTGGCCTTTTCCACCATCAACCAGGATCAGGTGGGGGAGATCTTCGTTTTCGCGCACCAATTTTTCGTACCTTCTGGTTAAAAGTTCTCTCATCATCCCATAATCATCAGGACCCGGAGTTTCCAACTTGTACTTACGGTATCTGGATTTTTTAGGATGTGCATTATGGAAACTTACCATGGAACCCACTGCTGATTTTCCTGAAATATTAGAAACATCAAAACCTTCAATATTTTGGGGTATTTTAGGCAGTTTTAGATATTTTTTGAGATCTAAGAGTGCATTATTTACCTGTTTTTTCTGGTTTTTAATTATGTCCGCGTTTTTGGAGGCCATACGTATAAGCTTGAATTTCACTCCTTCATGGGGTACTGTAATCTCAACCGGTTCTTCTCTCATATCAGATAACCAGTCTTCAACCAGATTTTGTTCTTTAATGGTGTATTGGAGGATTATTTCTCCTGGAACATAGCGTGGATTGGAATAATATTGTTTTATAAATGCAGATAAAACGTCTTCTGGTTCTGTGTTTTCTACTCCAGCCATTAAAAAATCATCTTTCCCGGTTATTTTACCTTCACGCACAGAAAAAACCACCATGCACGCCATTTTTTTATCATAGGATCCGGCAATAATGTCCTGGTCTATGTTGTTATTAAAAGCTACGTTCTGGCGTTCCATGACGTCTTTTATAGATTCAATCTGGTCTCTAAGGACAGCTGCCCTTTCAAATTCATGATTCTCTGCTGCTTCACTCATTTCTTTATCAAGCATTTCCATGACCTGGGAATATTTTCCCTGGAAAAAAAGATCTATATTATCAATCAATTTTTTATAATCTTTTTTGGATATCTCTCCAGCACAGGGGGCATGGCATAG
This sequence comes from uncultured Methanobacteriaceae archaeon, assembly GCA_963698135.1. GTDB lineage: Archaea > Methanobacteriota > Methanobacteria > Methanobacteriales > Methanobacteriaceae > UBA349. The sequence continues at coordinate 158,133 of CAVOPP010000010.1, forward strand.
GTCAATTTGATGGTTTAGACACGGCCCATCCATTCTTTTACAATCTCTTATTTTAAAAAGAGATTTAACAAATTTGACAGTTTTTTTTACAGATCCTGCATCGGTGAATGGCCCAAAATAATGTGATCCGTCTCCAGATATGTTTCTGGTAATTAATATTCGAGGAAAGTTTTCCCTGCTGATTTTGATATAAGGATATCTTTTATCGTCTTTTAAACGGACATTATAAGTAGGCCTGTATTTTTTAATTAAATTTGCCTCTAAAATCAGAGCTTCCTTTTCAGTATCGGTAATAATGTATTCTAAGCTTTTAAATTGCCCCATCATTACTTTTGTTTTAGGGGAATCGTGATACTCTTTAAAATAAGATTTAACCCTTTTTTTTAATGATATTGATTTTCCAACGTAAATTACATTATCCCTGGCATCTTTCATTATGTAAACGCCGGTTTTATCTGGAAGATCATGGGGATTGTCGACCTGTGTGGACAAATTTTTTACCTCAAATTTATTTTTTATTTAGAATTAATATTAAGAGATTTTATTAGAATTATCTTTAATTAAAATCTTTAATTAAATTATATTATGATGTAAATTTAGCATATAATCAATTAAAGTTATAGTTAATATTCGATATGAATAATTGTTATATTTTTATTTATTAAGTTCTCAACTGATGAACGGGAAATAATAAAAAACTTTTAAAATTATATTTACTCTTTATTACTTTTTTAATGCTCTCTAACGAAATTTTTATCTAATATTTAGTTCAAATATTAGTTTAAAGCTTAACAGAACTCTATAAAGAGGAAATATAATAGATCTCTAATAAAAGAAATATATTTTAAATATATATTTTCAAAATTTTTTTAAATATCATCTAACAAATTTATATTTATTTATCTGGATAAATAATTAGGAAAAGTTTTTATGTGATAAATTACTACCACTGTTTATATAAACTTAACATTGTTTTTTTATTTACCACTTTTTGATCATTAAAATTTAGATCATAATATCCATATAACGATAACACATTTTAATCACTTTATGTTCTTAACAGATTTAACAATTTTAATTTGATTAACCACATATAAAGCAAGATTTCTATTAACTAAAATTTTATAAAGTAAGATTTTTCTTGAGGATTGAGAAATGAACAAATTCGAATTAGTATCTGATTATAAACCATTAGGGGATCAACCAAAAGCCATAAATTCCATTTCTGAAGGTTTAAAAAAAGGTTTTAAAGAACAGACTCTCTTAGGAATTACAGGGTCTGGAAAAACATTTACCATGGCCAATGTCATTCAAAAAGTGCAGAAGCCGACTCTGGTTATTTCACATAATAAAACCCTGGCAGCTCAATTATATGAAGAATTTAAGGAATTTTTCCCGGACAATGCCGTGGAATACTTCGTGAGTTACTATGATTACTACCAGCCAGAGGCCTATGTTCCCAGTTCAGATACTTACATTGACAAAGAATCTTCTATAAATGAAGAAATAGATCGTATGAGGCATTCCACTACCCAGTCTCTCCTTTCACGAGATGATGTTATTGTAGTTTCCAGTGTTTCCTGTATATATGGTATTGGATCCCCTGAGGACTACGGGGAGTTTGTGCTCTCTATTGGATTAGGCGACAATATTGACCGTGAAGAAATTTTAGGTCGTTTAATTCACATGCAATATGAAAGAAATGATATTGAATTTGATAGGGGCCAATTTAGAGTCAGGGGAGATGTAATTGAAATAAATCCAGTCCATGGAACTCCTCCTATTCGAATTGAACTATTTGGTGATGATATAGATGCCATATCCTTGATTGATCCTCTAAGAGGGAAAAAAATTCAGGAACTGGAAAGAACAGTAATATTCCCTGCAAAGCACTTTGTAATTGGTGAGGAAAAGCTTAAGGGTGCTTTAGGTGATATTGAAGAAGAGTTAAAAGAGCAATTAACGATTTTGAACTCTCAAAATAAGCTGGTTGAAGCTCAGAGATTGGAACAGCGTACTAAGTTTGATATAGAAATGCTAAAGGAAATGGGGTATTGTTCGGGTATTGAAAATTATTCCATGCACCTGAGCGGCCGAAAATGGGGTGAAATTCCATATACGCTCCTGAAATATTTCCCTGAGAATTTTTTAACTATAATTGATGAATCACACGTGACAGTGCCTCAAATTAGAGGTATGTATAATGGGGACAGGGCTCGAAAAGAGACACTGGTTGATTATGGTTTTAGGCTTCCCTCTGCCATGGAAAACAGGCCTCTTCAGTTCCATGAATTTGAAAGCATAGCTGATCAGATAGTTTATGTCTCGGCAACCCCTGCAAAATATGAAATGGAGAGAAGTCTCAATTTGGTTGAGCAAATTATAAGGCCTACCGGTCTCATAGACCCGGAAGTCATTGTAAGACCTGTACAAGGTCAGGTGGATGATTTACTGGTAGAAGTCCAGAGAAAAGTTAAAATGGGTCAGAGAATTCTCATAACAACTCTCACCAAAAGGATGGCCGAAGACCTTACAGAATACTATGCTAAGATTGGTATTAAGGTTAGATATCTTCACTCTGAAATCGATACCTTAGAAAGGATTGAAATAATTGATGATTTACGTAGAGGAGATTTTGACTGTCTGGTTGGAGTAAACTTATTGAGAGAAGGGACTGGATCTTCCGGAAGTAGGTTTAGTAGGTATTCTGGATGCAGATAAAGAGGGATTTCTTAGATCTGAAACTTCTTTGATACAGACTATTGGACGGGCTGCCCGTAATGTGGATGGGCAGGTTATGATTTACGCCGATGTATTAACAGAATCTGTTAAAAATGCAGTTAACATTACCAACCATCGTCGGAAATTACAGTCAGATTACAATAAAAAACATGGTATTGTGCCTCGAAACACTATGAGGAGCCTTAAAGATAAGAAAGAAGAGGAAAAAGTTGATCTCAAAGATTTCAGTGACATTGAAAAAATGCCAAAAGACGAATTAAAACTTTTAATTAGTGATCTGGAACTGGATATGAAAGATGCAGCTAAAAATCTTGATTTTGAGAAAGCAGCTAAACTAAGAGACCAATTAATGGTTCTAAAGGGTGTTGCTAAATAATTAAATTAAAAGAATTAATTAAACTGAGATAAATTGAAAATAAATACTAAATTGAAATTAACTTGAGATATTTTAGAAAATTAATTATTAAAAATTATTATTAAAATTATCTATCTAACAATTAATTAAGTAACAATTATTAAGGAGTTTAAATCTCATGAGTGCTGAAATAATAGACAAAAAAGGGAGCATAGTGCTTAAAGGCGCCCGAGAGCACAATTTACAAAATATTGATTTGGAGATACCTCGAGACAAATTAATTGTCATAACTGGTCTAAGTGGTTCTGGTAAATCATCACTGGCATTTGATACAATATATGCTGAAGGACAGCGCCGATATGTTGAATCATTGTCTGCTTATGCCCGGCAGTTCTTAGGGCAAATGAAAAAACCAGAAATTGATTACATAGAAGGATTATCTCCTGCAATTTCTATTGACCAGAAAACCACTAAAATGAATCCCCGGTCTACCGTAGGAACTATAACTGAAATTTACGATTATTTAAGACTATTATTTGCTAGAATTGGAATTCCACACTGTTATAATTGTGGAAAAGAGATATCTCAACAAACTTCTGGGCAGATTGTAGATAGTATTATCCAAAGAGGAGAAGGAACAAAAATACAGGTTTTAGCTCCTGTAATAAAGGATAGAAAAGGGGAACACCTCAAAGTTTTTGAAAATCTGCGCACTAAGGGATTTGTTAGAGTTAGGGTTGACGGTGAAATATCAGATCTGGAAGACGATTTTGTACTTGACAAAAATAAAAAGCACTCCATTGAAGTTGTGGTTGATCGTCTGGTTATTAGATCAGACATTGATTTCCAGAGAAGACTGGCTGATTCTGTAGAAACTGCACTTGAACTGGGAGAAGGAATCCTGGTCATTGTTTTTGGTTCTGCCTGGATCAAAATCAGGATCAGAATCTAAATCGAGAACCAGAGGAAAAAATATACAGCGAACACTTTGCCTGTGTAGAATGTGGTATCAATTTTGAAGAAATAAGTCCCCGGATGTTTTCATTTAATAGTCCCCATGGTGCCTGTCCAGAATGTAATGGATTGGGAAGTAAAATGGAAATTGATCCCGGTCTGGTAGTTCCTAATCCTGAATTATCACTTAATGAGGGCGCCATTGTACCCTGGAGTAGATCATCTACCAAGGAAAATTACTATCAACAAATGTTACAGGCCGTTTCCAATCACTTTGGATTTAGTATGGACATCCCTTTTAAGGACTTGGATCCAGAATATCAAAAAGCAATTCTTTATGGTTCTTCAGAAAGAGTTGAATTCTCATTTAAACGGAAAAACAGGTCTTATAGAGTTAATAGAAAATTTGAAGGTGTTATTAGGCGTATGGAACGTATTTATCTGGAAACCAAGTCTAATTACATGCGAAGTTACATGGGACATTTTATGAGTGACCACAACTGCCCGGTATGTGCTGGCAGCAGATTACGACCTGAGAGTAGATCGGTTACTATTGGTGATAAATCTATTTCAGAAGTCGTAGAAATGCCTATAAAGGAATCTCAAATATTTTTCCAGGGTCTTCAACTTTCCCCCAGAGAGGAATTCATAGCTAAAGAAGTATTAAAGGAAATTAACGAACGATTAAAGTTTTTGGTGGATGTAGGACTTAACTATATCACTTTAAGCCGCTCGTCTGGTACTTTATCAGGTGGTGAGGCCCAGCGTATTCGTCTGGCTACTCAAATCGGCTCTGGTCTGGTGGGTGTTCTCTACATTTTAGACGAACCAAGTATAGGTCTGCACCAGCGAGATAATGTCCGTTTAATCGAAACTTTAAAACGACTAAGAGACATTGGTAATACACTTATCGTGGTGGAACACGATGAAGAAACCATATTATCTGCAGATTACGTGGTAGATGTGGGTCCTGGTGCTGGTGAACACGGAGGTAAGGTTGTAGCTTCAGGAACACCGGCTGAAATCATGGATAATGAAGATTCCATAACTGGTAACTACCTCTCTCGCAGGGAATCAGTTCCTTTGCCTGATAAAAGGAGAAATCCTAATGGTAAGTATATCACTATTCACGATGCCCATCAAAACAACTTACAAAATATTGATGTAGAAATTCCTTTAGGAGTTTTTAGTTGCATTACTGGTGTTTCTGGGTCTGGGAAAAGTACTCTAATCAATGAAATTCTTTACAAGGGACTTTATGAGAAATTAAATCGTAAACACATGAATGCTGGTCGCCACGAGAAAATTGAAGGTGTTCAACATATTGATAAAATAATAATTATTGATCAATCAGCTATAGGCCGTACTCCACGTTCCAATTCTGCGACATACACCGGTGTTTTTACCTACATCCGTGAATTACTGGCTGAAACTCCTGAAGCTAAAAAACGAGGTTACAAACCTGGAAGATTTAGTTTCAATGTTAAAGGCGGGCGATGCGAGGCCTGTAGTGGTGACGGTATAATCAAAATTGAAATGCATTTCTTAGCTGATGTATATGTGCCATGTGAGGTTTGTAAAGGTAAGAGATACAATGATGAAACCCTGGATATCCGATATAAAGGTAAAAACATTGCTGAAATCCTGGATATGACTGTGGAAGAAGCATTAGAATTCTTTGAAAATATTCCTAAAATAAGAAAAAAACTACAAACTCTGGATGATGTAGGTCTGGGTTACATCCGTCTGGGACAATCGGCCACTACCCTATCTGGTGGGGAAGCTCAAAGAGTTAAACTGGCTAAAGAATTAAGTCGACAGAGCACAGGAAGGACTCTATATATACTGGATGAACCAACCACTGGCCTCCACTTCGCAGATATTAAAAGGTTACTGCATGTTTTAGGACGTTTAACTGATTCTGGTAATTCAGTAGTAGTTATTGAGCATAATCTGGATGTTATTAAAACAGCAGATTATATAATTGATCTTGGTCCTGAAGGCGGTGATGGCGGAGGAATGGTTGTGGCAACTGGTACTCCAGAAGAAGTTGCAAAATCAGGAACATACACTGGTCAGTTTTTAAAAGAAATATTGACTGAGAATTCTACTCCTTTAAGTAGAGATCTTTTATCGAGTCATTCCAAATAAGAAGCTAATAGATTCATATTTTATTCATATTTTATCAAATTTATTAGCTCATATATTTTTAAGACCCTTATTGGACATTTATTTATAATTTTTTTAATTCTTTTTTATTCTTTTTTTTATAATATTTTAGTCACTTATTGATGAAAATTTATTAAATTATAATTTCAATGCTTAATGCTTTATAAATAATAAGGATAATATAATATTTGTGATAACCATGGTCACAGAGAAATTAAATATTAAAATTCAAAATATTTTCTTGTTTTTGGCTTTTATTCTAGTTTTAATTTTAGGTTTTGAAAACAGTTCTAATTTTAGTGGAACATTTTTAAATAGTCCGGTGAACTTTAATAACTTCTATCTGTCTGATTTTAGTTTGATGTCTTTACCTTTATTGTTTGGAATTAATTTAGGAAGAAAAAAAATATTTATATTACTTCCTTTAGCCGTTGTCATTGCTTTAATAGTTCTTCAACCGATTTCCAGCAGTTTAGGATTAAATATATCCGAAGATGCCTTCAGATTAATTCTTTTAATGTTAATTGTAGTGATGGTAGCTCTACTTTCAGAAAGGATTGAAAGAGTCCGTTCTTTGAGAAAATTAAATAATGAACTCAGTAAACAGGCGGAAAAATTAGCTGATGCTAATGAAGAACTTGAAGCATTTGCTTATTCAGTTTCTCACGATTTAAGAGTTCCATTAAGGGCTATTGACGGGTTTTCTAGAATAATGGTCGAGGATTACGAAAATGAGCTTGATGAAGAAGGAATTCGACTTTTGAATATTATAAGGGATAATACTAAGAAAATGGGCCAACTAATAGATGATATTTTGCTATTGTCTCGTGCCGGCCGTCAGGAAATGAATTTAGCTAAAATGGACATGAATGCTCTGGTACAGGGTGTTTATAATGACTTTTCTAATCAAATAGATGATAGGAATGTTAATTTCAGTGTTGATGAACTTCCTCAGACCTATGGTGATCGAGCTCTCATTTACCAGGTTTACACTAATTTAATTGGAAATTCAATTAAGTTCACTTCTCATAAAAACCCCGCTGAAATTACGGTAGGTTATGAAGAGGACCCGGAAAATTATATATTTTTTGTCTCGGATAATGGCGCTGGATTTGATATGAAATATATAAATAAGCTCTTTGGTCTTTTCCAGCGTTTACACAGCCCTGAAGAATTTGATGGTACAGGGGTGGGCTTATCTATTGTTCAAAGAATTGTAAAAAGACATGATGGAAAAGTTTGGGGAGAAGGAGAAGTTGATAAAGGCGCCACCATATACTTTACTTTGCCTAAAAATAAGCCCCTAAAAAAATAATTAATATTAATAACTTTGATAATTCAAAATATTAAAAGGTGAATTATGATGGGAATGGAAGAAGTTGAGATATTACTTGTTGAAGATAATCCTACCGATGCAGAACTTACTATGCGCGCCTTAAAGAGAAAAAATATGGCCAATCAAGTAGTATGGGTTAAAGATGGTGCAGAAGCATTGGATTTCATTTTTGCTACTGGTGCATATTCTGATAGAAATCCAGAAGATCTTCCCAAGCTAATCCTCCTTGATTTAAGGATGCCTAAAGTGGATGGTTTAGAAGTTCTACAAAAAATAAAAGCGGAAGAGGTAACCCGGCAAATACCGGTTGTGGTTTTGACTTCATCTAAAGAAGATAGGGATATTGTTGAAAGTTACAAACTGGGAGTTAACAGTTATGTCAGTAAACCGGTGGAATTCGATGAATTCATTGATGCTGTTTCTACACTGGGATTCTACTGGATGTTAATTAATAATCCTCCTTAGTATCCACTTTATCTACTTAGTATTCACTTAAGTATCCACAATACTATTTAGACCAATTAAATAATATAACTAATATTCTAATTATTTCAAATTTATATTAAATAATCCTCAATAAGGCCAATAACATCTATAATAACTATAGTGAGAATTATGAGCAATATAAGGGTTTTAATACTGGAAGATGTTCCATTAGATGCCGAACTTTCTGAGCGGGAACTCAAAAAAGAAGGACTCAATTTTTCTTTTCATCGAGTAGAAACCCGTGAAGATTTTTTAAATGAACTTGAAACTTTTAAACCTGATTTAATATTAGCTGATCATTCTTTACCTCATTTTGATGGTCTTTCAGCATTGAAGATTGCCAAGAATAAAACACCACATATCCCTTTTATTTTTGTCAGTGGTAAAATTGGTGAAGATTATGCGGTTGAAATGCTTAAAGAGGGTGCAACCGACTATGTACTTAAAAATAATCTCACTAAACTTTCACATGCTGTTTTAAGGGCCTTGAAAGAATCTGAAGAGCAAAAAAATAGGGCGATTGCCGAAAAATCTCTTTTAGAAAGTGAAAAAAAGTATAGAACTCTTTTTGAAAAATCAAAAAACCCTATTTTTGTTTGTAAAAAAGATGGAAATTTCATTGATTGCAATGAAGCTGGATTAATATTCCTGGAAAAACACAGAAATGATTTAATTGGACATAATATTAAAAACTGGGTTAAAAGCACAGATTTCATTGATCTTTTTTCTGGGAAAAACGATAATGCTGAACTGGTTTTTGTGATTGGTGGCAATGAAAAAATAATGGATGTATCAATTACTTTAGTAGAACTAGATGGCGGAAAAAGTTATTTTCTGCAGGGAAAAGATGTAACTAAACAAAGATCAGCCGAAAAATCTCTTCAAGCACAAAGTGAAGAATATAAAGCTATCTTTGAGAATACTGGTACTTTATCTCTTATTTTTGAAAGAGATACCACGATTTCCATGGTCAATACTGAATTTGAAAATTTTTCAGGTTACTCTAATAAAGAATTACATATCAGGAAAAAGTGGTTGGACTTTGTGGCCAGTGATGATCTGGAAAGGATGGAAGGATATCACCGTATGCAGAGAATAAATCCCCGGGCAATACCTAAAAACTATGAAGTAACCCTAAAAAATCGGAATGGTATTTATAAAGATTTTTTTGCAACTTCTGAACTTATACCCGGCACTGAAAAAGGCATAATATCATTTATGGACATTACTGATAGAAAAAATGCTGAAAATAAAATTAAAAAATCACTTAAAGAGAAAGAACTCCTTTTAAGGGAAATTCATCACCGAGTAAAAAACAATATGCAGATAATTTCCACACTTTTAACTCTCCAATCTGCTCAAATTAATGACCAAAAATTAATTCAGCTATATAGAGAAAGTCAGGATAGAATCCAGGCCATGGCATTAATTCATGAGAAGTTATATCAGTCGAAAGATATTTCTCAAATAAATCTTCGAGAATATGTGGAAAGTATGGTTAGCGATTTATTATATTCCTATGAAAGAGAAAGCCGGATTATTGAAGCAGATTTAGACATAGAAGATATTTTAATGAATATTGACACTGCGGTTCCCTGTGGATTGATTATTAATGAACTTGTTTCTAACTCTCTGAAATACGCTTTTCCAGATGATCATGGAACAGTTAAAATATATCTGCGTAGATTAAATGACGAAGGATACTGTTTAAAAGTTTCTGACGATGGTATTGGTCTTCCTGAAGATTTTGATACTGAAAAAATAGAAAAAATAGATACTCTTGGCCTTCAAATTGTTAATAATCTTGTAAATCAAATTGAAGGAGTTTTAAGAATATCAAGGCCTTCTACATTTGAAATTAAGTTTAAGGAGCTTAAATACAAGGACAGAGTTTAGATATTTTATTATTATTATTATTATTATTATCTCATATTATGCTGTTATAAAAATTAAATTAAAATTAATAAAATTAGGAGAAGATTAAATGGTCAATGCAAGGGTTCTGGTGGTGGAAGATGAAAGTATTGTGGCGATGGGTATTAAGCACAAGCTGGAGAACATGGGCCATATTGTAGTAGAGATGGTTTCATCAGGTGAAAATGCAGTTCGTGCGGCTCGTGAACATAATCCAGATATAATCCTTATGGATATTGTTATTAAAGGTGATTTGGATGGTATTGAAGCAGCACAGGCCATACATGAGTATAGTGATATTCCAATAATCTATTTAACGGCTTATGCTGATGATGAAATGTTAATGAGGGCCAGAGTCACACAACCGTATGGATATATCATAAAACCATTTAAATCAACGGAATTAAATGCTAATATTCAAATGGCATTATATAAACATAAAAACGCTCTTAAGGAAAAAGAATTGATTAAAAAACAGATTTTAGCTAACTTCCATGATTTTATTGCCAAATCCATGCCTACTTGTAGTTCCCAGAGTGAGATGGAAATTAGAGATATGCTTTCTAATGCTTTTGGTGAACGTTTGGAAGAGGACATGAAACCTTCATTTATATGTAAAATGGAAGAAATGGGGATTGATGAAGATACCGATGATGGTTTAGAAATATTTGACTCTTACCTGACCTGGTTATCCCAGGTTTTCAATGATTTAGGCATTCGCGTTGGAATCATTGAGAATAGTCCGCGCTGGTATCTTGAATTTGAAAACTGTCCCTGGAAAGAAGAAGCAAAAAAGAATCCTATTTTTTGCATTAATTGCCAGGCCATTATAAATCGTAGCCTGGACTGGACCAATTTGGAGGGAGAAGTAAAAAGAAAATCAACTATTTCTACTGGTTCAAAAACATGTATGTTTAGTTTTAATATGTGATTCTATTTGAATAATTATTTTTTTTTAAATTATTTTTAAATTCATTATATTCTTTTTATATATTTATGATATATTTTCATTTTTACAATTAAAAAAATAAGCTAAATATTTCTTTTCATTTGCTATCTAAAAGCTATTATTTTATTTTCAATATAATTAAATTATGCAAAGAAAAGGTGTTGCCAATCTACCACTTCATGGAGGCCATCCTCCTCGCTGGCTTTTTAGCAGAATGATTAAACTGGCGGGGAAAGTCAGCGAAGCAATTATTTGTGAATATGGTAGTGACGAGCTTCTTAGGCGTTTATCCAATCCTTTCTGGTTTCAGGCCTTTTCTTGCGTTTTAGGTTTTGACTGGCATTCTTCAGGTACCACCACTACTACTTGCGGGGCTTTAAAAATTGCCCTGAATCCAGAATCCCACGGTTTAATTGTTGCGGGAGGCAAAGGAAAAGCATCACGAAAGACACCAGAAGAAATTATCGCATCTGCAGATTTACTATCTATTAATAGTAATAACGTGGATAAAATGGTTAATGCCAGTAAATTATCAGCTAAAATTGATAATTCTTGTATACAGGATGGATATCAGCTTTACCAGCACAATTTCTTCATTAATGAAAAGGGAAACTGGGCCGTAGTTCAACAGGGAATGAATGAATTCAATAAATACGCCCGCCGTTATCACTGGTTGGGTGAATCAGTTAATGATTTTTTAATAGATCCTCATGCTGCTATTTCATGTGATTTAAAGGAAAAAAAGTCTTTAAACATGGTGGACAAAGAAAGCAAAAAAGCGCAGGATATAAGTGTGGATTTAATATGTGATAATCCAGAGCACCTTCGAAAGTACTTTAAAAATAAAAACAGATCTCAAAGCACACTCAATGATTTTTCATCAGATCATCCAGAACTTAATATGCCCAGTCACCACCCTGTTCTTGACATGGATCTTTCTGATCGTGAATTTGAGGTTTTAAAGCAGGCCTGGGAAATTCAACCAGATAATTACCAGGAACTCATTTTATTAAAGGGCCTGGGACCTAAAAAAATAAGGGCACTGGCCTTAATTTCTGATTTGGTCTTTGGAGAACCAGCCAGCTGGAAGGACCCGGTTAAATACAGTTTTACCCATGGTGGAAAAGACGGGTTCCCTTATCCTGTGGATAGGGAAGTTTATGATAATTCCATTCAAACTCTTAAAGATGCGCTGGAACAATCTAATGTGGATGATAAACAAAAAATTAGTGCTATTAAGCGCCTGGGAGATTTTATAAGTGAATAATACTAATCATTGAATAATTTAAAATAAAATTAAAATTTAGTAAAATAATAAAAAAATAGTAAATATTTAACAATATTAGTGTTATTTAACCACTTTTATGCCTTCACTCTATAAAATATTGGTGCTATTTACTACTTTATACCTTTACGGCCATGGAATTCGTAGTAGTTGTTATAGGATAGCTTTTCAAGTTGGCCTGACCCAGGTATTTTTTGGATAAGATCCTGGGAATGGTTTTGGCATATATGGTGTGGCCTCCAAAAATAATATTATCTGGTTTTCCCCTGTATCTTCCAATTAGTTTTCCACCATCAAATGAGGCCCATATATTAATTTGCGTAATGTTATAGATGTTTTTAACCTCATAAGTAATTATATTACGTCGGTTAACGCCCCACCTATCTGTGGCAGCAAGATATATGGCACTATTCACAGGGTTGGATAACCGGGTGGAACTTAATACACCACTCCTGTAATATCTAGGACTATTGGGAACACTTACATATTCTCCATTTCTCATTTTAAAGATTTTAAGTTTTGATCCACCGTAATAATAAATGGCCAGACCTACATTTCCATTGGGATCCTTAATAAGAAAATGTCCCATTTTTAATTTCTTTAAAAGTGAATAAGCACTGTTCATATCAGTTTTGGTTATGTATCCTTTGGTTGAAATTCTCCCGGCCAGGCTTTCCATCTTTTTATTTATCCAGACAATGTCTGGTCCACCGGTTGAGACAATCCAACCGTTTTTGGCTATTATCGTGTGAAAGAAATATCCATTGGTTGTTTTATATTCTTTTATAGCCTCTTTTCCATACCAGTTTATCTTTTTAATATACAGATTAGCAGCATAAGTGGAGTCTCTTCTATAAGAAAATACGTCCACGCCGTTTTTTACGTGCAATAAAACAGAACAGCAGCCATTTCCTATTTTATTAGGTATAATATTAGCAGAAGGCTTGGATACTTGTGAAACATTGGTATAATTACTATGAATGGAACTATTCGTTTCATTTGTTACACTATTTGTAAAATTATTATTTTCCGAATTAAAATCAATATTTCTGTTTTCAACTGCTTCCGCACTACCCATTAAAACCAGTGCTAATACTAATAATGTGGATAAGATAATTACTTTCTTGACTAAAATTTCCACTCCCCCAATGGCTGATATTTCATGTTGATTTTATGTTAGAACTACTTAATAAATTTCAGCTAATTAAATGTCTGTTAGTTGTTATGCAGGTTTATATTATGAAACTAAATGTTTTTTTGTTGATATTATTCATTATCTGATTTGCAATTAGTCAATTAGGTCTGGATTGAGTTTTTATAGGTTACTTTCGTAATAAATAAATAATAAATTGGGTATATACAGTTATATATCATTATTTGGGGTGTTATTATTAAAAATGTTATTAAAAAAAAGGGCGATATAGAACCATACAATATTGATAAAATTAAAGGATCATTACAAAAGGCCACTATCGATGCAGGTTATACTGTGGATGAAAAACAGGATATTATTAGCGAGGTCCTTTTAAATATCAATAAAAAACTGGATGCTGAAGAGGAGATTGATAGTGAAAATATTAGAATATGCCTCCTTACGGAACTTGATAAATGTGAGCCATATATTGCCAAATCAGTAAGAAGGTTTGACCATAAATACAAGTCTCACTATTCTCCTTAAACATTTTAACTATTATCTACTTTTTACCTGTTTCTGATCCCACTGTGGCCATGGCTCATTCTGCAGGCCATGTAAAAGTAACTGAATAATGAAAGCCGGATCAATTTTGGCTATTATAGGTATTGTGATAACTACTCTGGTAATGTTCACTTTAGGCAGCTGGGTTTTATAATCTCATTTAAACGACCATAAATTCTTCTGGATGTCTGTTTTATCCATTTTATTGATTTTTTCTTCCATTTTTATTATCCAGTTGTAAATTCGTAAAGCGTCTGTAGACGGGACATTTTTAGATTTTTGACTGGAACAATCTTCAGCTATGTTCAAAACGTGTTCCAAGCATTTTTTTAATTCTAATTGGAATTTTAAAAATTCTTCCAGCGAAAAAATGACCATTTCATCGCCTTCCTGAAAAACGCCCTGCTGATGAAAGACCATTTCGTCTTTTTTTAGTTTGATTTTCACAGATTTCAATTAGAACACTTCTAGTACTTATTTTTGAGTAAATCTTTCTTGGGAATTATAGAATACAAATATTAATCTTAAATATTTAATAATACATTCATATTCCAATCAAGGCAGGTATTTCACTTTTATGCTTATAAATTCTTTTTTTCTTTTTAGCACTATTTTCTGGCCATTTGAAGTTTTCTAAGGATGTTTGCATTTCAAATTTAGTAATGGAATTAAGAGTTTTAGATGCTTTTTCCAGTTCATTTCTGGCTTTCCCAATTTCTCTTTTTTTATATTTCACATGGTTTTTGGTGGCATTTTCAGTCATTTCACCAGCTTTTTCCAGGTAATATTTTAAACGCATCATTTCGACCTGTAATGATTCTAAAGGAAAAGCAATAATCTCCTCATTTTTATTAAAAGCACCTAAATTGTAGCTAGTTGTGCCATTTTTTTCCAACTTTACAATAGCATATTTCATTTTTATTCTCCTAAATAACCAATATGGCTCTGATTTTGAGATTATCATTTAAAATTACTTATTGAGATAATTTATAAATTCAGAATATTCTTAATAATAATTATTTTAAGACCTATTAGAACTTGAGATAGAGAGCACTTGGAAAGTATTGAAAGATTATTTGGAAGTTAAAATAGATAAAAAATCAATTTATAAGGCATTAAATAGAATTATAGAAAAGATTCACAAGATAATTACATTAAATCAGGCCTGGAATCAATTAATTATCAATAAAAGAGATATTCAAAAGGAATATAGTTAAAATAAGATAAATAAAAAAAGATAGTTAAAGTATTAGTTAAAATGAGATATAGATAGTTAAAAATAGTTAAACTGAATAATGAATTTAATTTCTGAGGAAAGATTTCATCACGATTAAGAAATACCATAGTGGAAGGACAATCCCATAAAATAAGTTTATTTTGTTTCTTGGATCCGTGTTTAGACAGTGATGAATAGGATTTCGGCAGGCAAGATAAAAAATATTTTTTTTAGTTTTTAATGATAAATTTGATCCATATCTGGTTAATAAATAATCAGAAAGTATCATAGCATCTTTATTCCAATCTGATAGGTTTCTAAATGTAGTATTTTCTCCATGTATTCTGTATTTAGCCAGTGCATCAGAAATAAAGTAATATTTATATTTATATGCTAAATCGAGGTATAATTTATGATCATTTAAAAACTTAAGGTTTTCATCTAGCATCAATTCCCTTAAATTTTCAGTTTTTAGCATAATACTGCTGCCAAAAATATAATTGCCTTTAATTAGCTCTTCAAAAATAGATCCAGATTCTTTAGGAACTTCGTAGTACTCAGTAAAATCCTTGCTGTTTTCTTCTCCATTAGAATTAATAATTTTACCCTCACACCATAAAACAAGGTCATTATTATTTTCTAATACTTCTAACTGCCTTTTTAATTTAGAAGGAGACCATAAATCATCAGATGCTATAAATGCAATGTATTTACCTTTAGAATACGAAATTGCCTGGTTTAAAGTGGATGCTATTCCCATATTTTCCTGGTTAAATTTTGTTATAATGCGCTGATCATTTTCAGATAATCTCTTTATAATATCCCTGGAATTATCATGAGATGCATCGTCGATAATTATTAACTCTAAATCACACAAGGATTGGTTTAGAACACTTTCTATAGCTTCTTCTATGTAGTTCCCGTGATTAAATGAGGGCATAATAACACTAACTAAGGGCATGGTCAATCAACTCACAAACTTCCATAACTTCGCCCTTTTTTAACCAGGGGTTAACGGGAAGAGATAGTATTTCTTTACAAATCTGCTCGGTATGTGGTAAATTAATATTATTCCAGTTCAAATAAGCATTTTGACGGTGAACAGGAATTGAATAATGAATCTGTGTTTGTACCCCATTATTTATTAGTTTCTCACATAGTAAATCCCTTATTTTGCTTCTAATAACATAAAGATGATAAACATGTTTAATGTGATTGTTTTCCTGAGGTGTAATCACATCAATTTCCTCCAGAAGATCATTATATAGAAAAGCTATTTTTCTTCTCCGTTCATTTAGCCAATCAAGATATTTTAGCTTAACCCTGAGAACTGATGCCTGTATTTCATCTAAACGACTGTTTAAACCTATTTTTTCATGAGTGTTTTTATGGCTTCGCCCATAATCACGCAACTGATAAATATTCTCGGCCAGATCATCGTCAGGGGTAACAAGCATGCCCCCATCACCATAAGCACCCAGGTTTTTGGTTGGATAAAAACTAAAACAACCAATATCTCCCAGACTACCTACCTTAGATCCATTATATTCTGCACCATGTGATTGACAAGCGTCTTCTATTAAAAATAAATCATTATCCTGAGCAATATCCCTTAAATAATCCATATTGGCCGGTTGACCGTACAAATGAACCCCTATAATTGCCCGGGTTGCAGGAGATATTTTTTCTTCGATTTTTGAATAGTCAATTAAGAAATCTTCTTCTTTAATATCGACAAAAACAGGACGGGCATTGTTACGGACGATAGCATCTACGGTAGATACAAAGGTATGAGATGGAGTAATCACTTCGTGGTTTTTGCCTATGCCCAATGATTTAATAGCTAAAAAAAGAGAATCACTGCCGGAATTCACACCAATAGAATTTTGTGTTCCAATATAATCTGCAAATTCTTTTTCAAATTTCTCTAAAGAAGGTCCTAATATGAAATAACCATCATTAAGAGTGTTTTGTATTGATTCATCTATCTCTTCTTTAAAAAATTCGTATTCTTTTTTTAAATTTGCTAAAGGTATCATAACGGATTCTTTTTAAATATTAATCATTAAATGATTATTTTCATATTCTTAAACATCTCCCAGGATTATTTATTTAGATTTAACTCATAAAAATCATGAACTACCGCTCTTGCTCCAAAACGTTCCTTAAAGTCTATTAAACCAGCATTAAGAAAATTACCATCATTTTCGGTTGATATTCCAAAGTCAAAATATTTTTTGTCTTTATAATAACTGTTGATTAAAAAGTCAAAAATAAGATCAACACCTCTATTTTGTAATCCTTTATCAGTGGAGGATTGATACTGGGCATGAGCTACATTTTGACTTTCATAAACAATTACTCCTGATAGGATTTCTCCCTTGCGTTCAGCCACGAATAATTTTATGTTTTCTGGAAAATTACTGGCCAAAAGCTCCATTTCCTTTCCAGTGTGAGTGGGATCAGTTTGATATTTATTCTGAGTATTTTTTTCTACTATTAACATAAAATCTTTGAATAAATCACTTTGCTTAACTTCTATGCCATTATCAAGTGATTTTTGAATATTTTTCCTTCTACCTTTGCTAAATTGGATTTTTTGATTTAAATGGATGGCTGAAGAAACATCGCGACGTACTAATTCAAAATCACTGATTTTAAGTGCATATAAGTCCTCTTCAGCGGGATAAGAGTGATAGATGTGAGGTATGGATTTATAGTAAATTTTTTTAAATCCCCTATCTTGGGAATAATTAATTAATTCTTTGAAAAGTTCTAACATGGTTGAAAGTCGCATTTTATGATTATATAATAAACCACCAAAGGTGAGACCCTCATGGCTAATGAGATTTCCATACTGGGAGTTAGCGGGCATTATAGCAACTAATTTGCTATTATCATAAAACATCAGGGAATGGTCATTAAATTTATCTGAATGATACTCCATGTATTTTCGGTTGAATAAAAAAATCCCATTTTTAGAATGCTCATTAAGATCATTCCACAAATTAGATTGTTTTGGTTCATACCGAGTAATCTTTATCATGTTACGGCCTTGTATTATTAGATTATTATTCAGAAATCATGAACTATGGTGCAACAAATTTAATTAAACCCATCAAATTATATCATTGGATATATTGACCTCGAAACTACTTTTAATTGGTTGGGCTGGATTTCCAGCATAGGCAGTTCCTTCCTCAGTATTTCCGATTAAAACCGCTCCAGCACCAATAATGGTGTTTTTAGCTAATTTTTTATGGTCAACAACAGTACAGTTAAGACCTAAAAAACAGTTTTTTCCAACATGGCTGTGGCAGGCCACTACTGAGCAAGCCGCCAGAAAACAATTATCTTTAATGGTAGCATGGTCTCCAATATAGCCACCACTCCACATAATAACATTATTTCCAATTTTAGTATTGTACTGAATTACCGAATTTTCAAATACAAAGCAATTTTCACCAAATTCGACATTGGGTCCAATATAAGCCCTGGAACTTATGTAAGAAGCAATTTTATACCCTTTTTCTTTAGATTTTAGATAAAAACGTTTTCTTAGTTGATTTAATTTATTATAAGTGATGGCAACAAAAATATAATGTGAATTGGGGGTATAGTGGCTTTCAATTTCTTCAAAAGGAATAACTGGTAGTCCATTTAGAATATTTTGATCCATATACTCTTTTTCTATAGTAAAGGCAATAACTTCAAAATTAGAATCTTTATTAAAATAATCGTGTGCAATTTGTGCAAATTCCCCGGTACCAAATATAATGAGGTTTTTGCTTTTAATCAAAATTTTCACCCCTTATATGTCGGGTTTCGGTGCTGTTTTTTAAATTTTTAAAATTTGAGTAGTCCCGGATATAATCTTCTTCCTCAAATTCTTTAGAAGCTAAAACTAAGCACACGGAACCTGAAGAGAAGTTGTCCAACTCTCTCCAAATCATTTGAGGTATATATAATCCGTAATAACAACGATTTAAGTGGAATCTTTCACTTTCAACTCCATTACTTAATACCACGTCAAAACTCCCATTAGCCGCAATAATTAACTGCTGTAAATTTTTATGGGCGTGGCCGCCCCGGCTTTCCCCGCCAGGCACATCATACAAAAAATAAACTCTTTTAATATCAAATGGAATCTGTATATTCTGTTCCACTACTGTTAGATTTCCTCTAGGATCTTGTATTTTAGGAAGATCTATCAATCTACATTCTTGCTTCAAATTAATAATATTCAGCGCCCCCCGAAGCTGTATTTATTTAAATATTATGAAATTGAATTTTTTATAACCCTAAATCTTCCCTTACTATTGATAGTAAGACAAAATTATTAGTATTATTATGAAATTTTATTAAATCAATCCTGAAAAACTCTTTAAAGTAATCAAATAACAAAATTTAGATGATTTTATAAAATATAAACTATAAATAAATGGATAATATTATGATAATTGATAATAATGTAAGTAATTATTTATAATTTTTAATATAAATAAATTTTGTTTAGTTAAATTTGGAAAATGTTAAATAAAAAATATTTTTTTAATAAATTCTTTAATTTTACACATGCTAATTAAACAAAAAACTAATTTGAACAGATTATTTTATAAAATGGTCAAAAATTATTCGTGATGATGTTTCTGGTGATGTCTTTTCATTTCACTTGGTTTGTGCACTTTTCGAATAATTATCTCCAAAAAATCTCCTTCTTCTATTTCAGCCACTTCCAATAAATCTTGGGGAATTGTAACTTTTTCTGAAGTTCTTTTAACGATTGTAGGGTATCCGTGCCGTTGGTGGTGATGCCTATGATGGTTGCAATTACAATCTTCTTTTTTTCCATGCATTTTTTCACTTCCTGTAATTTATATTAATATTTATATTTGAAAGTTATTAACTATTTAGAATTTTTTAAATATTCTGTAAATATTGTTTAGAATTATGTTGAAATATGATATTTAGGATTTATTTTAGCTTTTTAAATTGAATAAATTATTTACAGGTCTTAATGATGCTTAAACGTATTATTATGCCGAATATCCACGTATTAGGATAAATTAAAAATCTGGAAGGGCACAGGAAATTGGTCGATAAAAAATATTCAATGATGATTGAACATTTAACCATTTATTATTTTAAAAAAATATGTAAAATTTAAAAAAAAATTCCTTATATTTCCATTAAATATAAGTTATATTTAATTTATTTCTTTTAGGAGCTCTATAAAATTTAATCTCAGGATATCCAGCCATTAAAGCACCTATAAATATTTCATTTTCTTTTAAACCTAATAATTCTCTAATTGGTTCAAAATCAGAGGCCATCTTTAAAAAACCAGCCCAACAAGAACCTAAATCAAAAGAAGTTAGACCAATTCTAAATGGGCAATACCTTCAGTTACTGCACTAACTTGATCGTCTTGGGCCGTGGCAATAAAAACATGAGGGGCTCCCTTTAAAATAGGATCTGTTTTTGTTTTTGAGACTTTAATCAAAGTTCCATAGGTATGCTTGGGCTAAAGGTGAATTCGATTCTACTTATTTATTCTAATTGAAATTTTTGGATAATAGTCCATTATTTCCATGTTTTATGGAATATCAAAGTAACTTATTAGAAAATCATAAATATGTTGTAAAACTAAGTATTTTATAATAAAACTGTTGAAATGCATGAATCATGATAATAGCAATAATGAGAGATACTCATGAATGAAAATAATTACTACAAAAAAGTTAGGAATATCCTTATTTTTATCCTTTTTTTGAATTTGGCTGTTTCTGTAATCAAACTGGGTTATGGGTGGTATACTAATTCTTTGAGTATAGTATCTGATGGGTTTCATTCTATGTTTGACGGAGTTTCTAATGTAGTAGGTATTGTAGGAATAATGATTGCAGCTAGGCCACCTGATTCTGAACATCCTTATGGGCACGGTAAGTTTGAAACTTTGGCTTCTTTGGGCATAGCCGTTTTATTGTTTTTCGTTTGTTTTGAAATATTTCAATCGGCCATAAACCGGTTTTTCAATCCTTCAACGCCGGATATCACCACATTAAGTTTTTTAGTTATGGGAATTACCATTGCCATTAATATATGGGTTTCATGGTATGAAAATAGGCAGGGTAAAAAATTAGGCAGCACAATACTAATCGCGGATTCATTACATACCCGAAGTGATATTTATGCATCTATAGCTGTTATTTTTGGCTTCATAATGATTAAATTAGGTTATGTGATGGCAGACCCTATTATTGCTATTTTAATCGCATTATTAATTGCCCGTGCGGGAATAACGATTATTATCAATAGTTCAGAAATTTTAATGGATAAAGCACCTTTAGATAAAGAATCCATTCGAAAAATAGTTAATTCTGTAAAAAATGTAAAAGATTGTCATAAAATAAGAACCCGAGGAACAGCTTCTTGTATTTTTGTGGATTTGCACATTGTTATGGAACCAGGTTTTACATTGGAAGAAGCACACGATGTTGCCCATAAAGTGGAATATAATCTTAAGACTTCTATAACCGGTATAAACGATGTCACGGTTCATGTAGATCCATGCAAAGAAACTTCAAAGTTATAATGCTATTTGTGATGAAATATAGTATAAATTAAAAAGATTAAATAGATAAAGATATTTTTTATTTTAATAAAAAATTATTCTATTATAATATCTCATTATTTTTTTTTCATTATTTTTATTAAATATATTTAACAGATAGTTTTTCTCTTTTGGGGACCCTATAAAACTTACAATCTGGATATCCAACCATTAAAGCTCCAATAAATAGTTCATTTTCTTTTAATCCTAAGAATTCTTTAATAGGCTCAAAATCAGAGGCCATCTTTAAAAAACCAGCCCAACAGGAACCTAAATCAAATGAAGGCAAGGCCAATTCTAAATGGCTAAGGGAAATAACTCCATCAGTCACTGCACTGCCTTGATTATCCTGGGCCGTGGCAATAAAAACATGAGGAGCACCTCTTAAAATAGGATCCGATCCTGTTTTTGAAACTTTAATTAAAGATTCCATAGGCAATATCTGGGCTAAAGGTGAATTCGATTCCACCATCTCTTCCATCCACTTGATACATAATCCTGCCAGTTCTTTTACCTTTTCTGGATCTTCAATTACTATCCATTTAAGGGGTTGTTGATTAACTCCAGAGGGAGCAAAACGCACAATATCCATAACTTCTTCAATTATTTCCCGGGGTATGGTGTTTTTCTTGTAGTTTCTAATGGATCTACGGTTTCTCATGTAATTACCCATATCTTCTGAAGAAATCTCAGAGGAAATATTTACCATAGGAGGCTCCAGCTCCGGGCCTGATATATCAACGGCTCCTTCAGGACATCCAGCTTCGCAGTGGCCGCAGCTGGAACACATTGTTTCAGGTACTTGTTGGGGATAATTATTCATTTCCAGGTGGCCCACGGGGCAGTTGGAAACGCAGGTTCCACAGGAATTGCATTTATTTTGATTTAGATTGAATTGGGACATTTTTTCATCTCAATGTAATTTATAATTATTATGTATGTTGATTTGTTTAATCTTGCATCAATAATATATTCAAAAAGGGTATATTATAAAATTAGTCGAAAACATATAAGTTTTTTAAGAATTTTAAAAAGATTCAGATTTAATTTGAATCAAATAAAACTATTAAGGCTAATAAACTATCGGGAGTCATTATTATGAAAAATAGTGAAAAGAAAAATATTATTGAAAATTATATTCGTTATTACAATAGTTTTGATGTTAACAATATGGTCAATTATCTTCATGAAGACGTTGAATTTCAAAATATCTCCAAAGGTAATGTCACTTTGAGATTAAATGGTAAAAAATCATTTACCAACCAGGCCCGGGAAGCAGTGAAATTATTTGAAAAAAGAGAAATAATTATTACTGATGTGACATATGAAGATGAGGATATGATAGTTAATATTGATTATAATGGTATTTTGGCAGTTGATGTTCCAGATGGACCATCTAAAGGTGATAAAATCGAACTTAAAGGTAAATCTATTTTCCAATTTAAAGATGAGAAAATAAGTTCTATTAAGGATATTAATTAATATGAACTGAAAATTAAACTTTTTATTACGAATTGTTAATGCAAATTAATGATTATAATGCAATAATAAGCATTAAATGAATAGTAAAATGATTTATATTTAAATTCTGTTTTCATTATCTTTAATATTTTAATAAAAACATTTGCTCAATCTCCAATACCATAAAAATATTTAAATTAAAATTCAATATAATCACGAGGTGAGTATGTGGATAATCGAAATATAATCTGGGTGCTGGTAATTGCAGTAATTATTTTAGTGGGAGTTGTTGGTTTTTTAGGATTTACTATATTATCTAATAATTCAAATAACACTACTAATAATACTTCAGTGGTTGAAGATCAAACAAATACCTCTATTAATAAATCTGTTTCAAATGGGACCGCTGCAGTTAAAATAACATCTACAAAAGCTAAAGGCATAGCTTCCGATTATTTGGCCTCAACTGAGGGCTGGGAAAACACGGCAGCAGGTAATCCATCGCTAAAGGGAGATGTATACTACGTACCTATTAAAGTAACTAAAGAAGGACAACACTCTGTAGGCACAGTTATTGGCTATGTTAAAGTAGATGCTCAAACAGGCCAGGTATTGGGTATAGAGGAGATTCCTCTGGAATAAATCTTTATTATATAATTTTTTATATTATTTTTTATTTAATTTTTTAATGCTGAAATTTGTTTATACAAAAATAAGTTAATCCTAAATATTCAAATTATAAACTGCGAGCAGCATCCAATCTTATTCCTCTTTCTACAGTTTTAATATGCCTGCGCATTTTCAAAAGCTGGTCTGGATTGGTGGAAATAGAGGGGATTCCCATCTGGATTACTTTTTTGACAATTGATGGATCTGATGCAGCATAACCTGCTATGCAGCTTTCAATACCATTTTGGTTTCCTTTTTTAATGATATCATGTGACCAACTTTAAAACTGCGTGGTGATTGAGGTTAAAATGTTTGGCCACTTTAACGCCCCGTCGATCCACGGCCAGACAACACATGGTTAAATCACTCATGCCGATGGAGATAAAATCAATTCTTTCTTTAAAAAAATCATCTAGAGTGAGCGCAGCCGAAGGAGTCTCAATGGAAACACCTACTTCTAGATCCTTGTGAGCTTTTAATCCAACGCTTTTTAATATTTCTTTAACTTGAATGTACTCCGAAATATCCCTTAAAAATGGTATTTTCAAACCAAGGTTATTATAACCTTCATCTAAAAGTATTTTTATAGCATTGAATTCTGCTTTTAAAACATCAATACCTCTATTAAAATCCCTGATATCTTTTTGAATGGCCCGAAGACCCATTAGAGGGTTATGTTCGTCAGGCTCTACTTCACCACCCTTCAAATTTTTAAGTTCATCGGTGGGTATATCAAATGTTCTAAACCATACTGGTTTCGGATAAAAAGCTTCTAAAATTTGCCTTATTCCATAAACCAGAACCGATGTTAGTTTTCCTTCCTCTAAAAGAACATAAGGATGTTTTCCAGTTTCAATAACCATGTTTTCAATTCTAATGGATCCCACACCATCTGCATAGTCCGCCACGGCCGGAGCAATAGAGGGAATATTCAGGTTGACTTTGAGGTTGGTAGAAGTTTCATGGAATTCTATTAACTCAGATTCTTCCTCTAATTCCATTATACCTTCGTATATATTTCCGGTGTGACCATCCACGGTTATTAACATGTCTTCATGTAAAATTTCAGTAGCTTTTTCAGTACCTACTACACAGGGGATTTTTAACTCCCTTAAAGTGATGGCAGCGTGACTGGTAAGGCCACCGTAATCAGTTATCACCGCACCAGCTCTTTTAATCTTAGGAAGCATATCTCGAGATATTTTAGTAGTTACTATTATTTCCCCGCCTTTAATTACTGAAATATCCTCATATTTGTCTATTTTTTTTACTTTTCCAGTTTTCACATAAGAACTGGCACCTATTCCTTTTAGAAGTGCCATGTTCATATTATGTTTTTTTTACAAGATGTAGTTAGTCTTCGTAAATATCTGAAATTTTATCTAATTATTATCAATATCACGTGTAAACTAACGGCAAATTATGAAAAGAATTATTAATAATTAATAATATAGATTATTTTAGAGTTTGTTGTTTAATGGGGGAGTTGATATTATGGAGAAAAGTGGTAGTGCAATAGTTTTGATTATTTTAGGTTTAATTGTTTTGGCCTTTCCACTATTAGGATTAATCCCACTAAGCTTAATTACAGGGTTCATAATTCTGGTATTAGGTCTGGGTCTTATATTAGGTGGAATAGCTCAAATGGGTGAAAGCGCAGGTATGGGAATACTGATACTTATATTGGGAATAATTGCATTGATTCTTGGATTTGGTTTCATATTCAACCCGGGACTATTTGCCTGGTTAGCAGGTTTTATAGTTTACATAGTAGGTTTATTCCTGGTAATTGCTGGTATCGTAGGTATTATTTCCAAAGCTGATGGAAGCAGATGGAACGGTGTTATAGCATTAATCGTAGGTATATTATACATAATCATTGGGGTATTCATTACAAATAACCCAATAGTTCTAGGAGTATTAATAGGCCTATGGTTGTTAATCAGTGGAATAATGATGCTTTTCATGAAGGACTAAATAGAATATACCAACAAACTCTTTTTTCATATTTTTTTTTAAAAAATTTATCATTATAACCGTTTAAATACCAAAATACGGTTTAAAATAACAGCCAATTAATTTAAATTTGATTAAATATTATTTTCAGATAAAACACTTTTTTAAGTAGATATAGCCATTAAAAAATCTATTAAAGAAAAAATAATCCATTAAGGACTATATAATCCTATATAAGATATTTGTTAAAAAAAATCTACAAATAATAAAATAATTTAATTAAATATTTAATTTAATAATGATTGGGTTGGATAATGGAAATTTATAGTAATGGAACCATTAATGCAATAAAAACAGGTTTAAAGTTCCAATTTGTAATTAATTTAAAAATAATCTTTAATAAATAGTGGGTGAGGAGAGTTACCATCCTATAAAGGAAAGTCCTCTGCAACTTATAATAAATATTAGTGCTTTACTCCTCTTCCTCTTTTACTTCCAGCTTTCCTATATCTGGATTTAGGTCGGGTCCTTTTATTAGTTCCTTTTACTTTAGACATGTTAATTCACCTCCAAATCATCATTAATATTTTAAAGAGTATAGCTTATGAATGCAATACTCTTAAATTCATTTAAAAATGAATGTAATTAATTTCAGCGTTATTAATGGACGATATAAAATTATTATAAGGTTTAAATCGCCACTGTTTGTTCTTTGATATCTTTTTCAATAAGACCTTATATAGTTTGCCTATATCTTTAACTAAAATGAAATTATGACGGTTCTCTTTTATTTGATATTAATTATCTCATTATCTCATTTTTTCATTTTTGTAAAAAATAAAATTTCAATATTTGTGCTTTAAAAGAATAAATAAAAAAATTAAATATTATTCAGTTTAGAATTTAAAATTTAATCTTCTAAAGTAGATGTATCACCTAACTCTTTACCTTCTTCCTGTGCTCTCAGAATTCTACGCATAATTTTACCGCTTCTGGTTTTAGGGAGTTGATCAACCTGCTTTATTTCACCTAAAACAGCAACTGGCCCTAATTCATAACGGACGTGTTTTTGAAGGTCTTCTATAATAGCGGTGTTTAAATTATATCCTTCTTTTAAGATAACGAACGACTTAATAACGTGTCCTTTAATTGGGTCTGATTTACCAATAACTGCACATTCGGCCACGGCAGGGTGGGAAACAAATGCTGATTCTACTTCAGATGTTCCCACCCGGTGACCAGCAATATTTAAAACGTCATCAGAACGGCCCTGGATCCAGATGTATCCGTCTTCATCTTTCCGGGCTATGTCGCCTGCTTTGTAAACTCCACCAGGCATTTCTTTCCAGTAGGTATCTATGTATCTTTCTTCGTCTTGGTAAAGAGTTCTGAACATGGCGGGCCATGGTTTTTTAATAACCAGGTATCCTCCTTTGCCCAGAGGAACGGGATCCCCATTTTCGTCCACCACATCGGCCTCTACCCCAGGGAGGGGAAGAGTTGGTGTGCCAGGTTTAAGGGCGGAAACTGGTAACGGGGAAATCATGTGCATCCCGGTTTCAGTCTGCCACCAGGTGTCCATGATTGGTGTTTTTTCCTTTCCCACATTTTTATACAGCCACATCCAGGCCTCAGGATTCATAGGTTCCCCTACACTTCCCAGTATTTTAAGTGAAGAAAGGTTATAAAGGTTAGGATATTTGCTCCCGTATCTCATGAGATGTCTAATGGCGGTAGGCGCTGTATATAATTTGGTTACACCGTATTTTTCCACGATATTCCACCAGGCTCCAGGGTCTGGATAATCCGGTGCCCCTTCATAGATTAAGGTGGTGGTTCCTAAAAGGAGAGGACCATAAATAGCATAACTGTGACCGGTAATCCAGCCAACATCTCCGGTACACCACCACAAATCACCGTTGTGAATATCAAAAACCTGTTTTAATGTGGTGGCAACCCCTACCATATACCCGGCGGTGGTGTGGAGTACTCCTTTTGGTTTTCCAGTACTTCCCGAAGTGTAAAGAATGAACAATGGGTCTTCAGCATCCATTTCTTCTACTGGACATTCGTCTGATTCACCATCAACCAGAGTTTCATAGAATATTTCCCGGCCACTTAGTTCAGATATTTTCATGGGGTTTCCGGCGTGTTTAACCACCACAACAGTTTCAATGGTGGAACACTGCAAGAGGGCCTCGTCGGCGATTTTTTTAAGATCTATTATTTTTCCCCGGCGGTAAGTCCCATCAGCAGTTATTAAGACCTTGGCATGGGCGTCGTTCATTCTCTCTACAAAGGCCCCTACACTGAGTCCAGAATAGACGACGCTGTGCACCGCCCCAATACGGGTACAGGCCAGCATGGATATTAAAAGCTCAGGGCACATGGGCAGGTACATGGAGACCGTGTCCCCTTTTTTAATGCCCAGATTTTTCAAGGCATTGGCCATTTTATTTACTTCCCGATAAAGTTCATAGTAGGTGAGTTTTCTTTCCTCTCCTTTTTCATTGGCATATAAAATAGCCACCTGGTTTCGTTTATCAGTGGATATCCATCTATCCACGGCATTATGGGATAGATTTATTTTCCCATTGGTGAACCACTTGTAAAATGGTTTTTTAC
>CAVOPP010000011.1:0-692687 GCA_963698135.1 uncultured Methanobacteriaceae archaeon
AATATTCGTACTCTATGGATTCTATATGTTCCGAAAAGGATAATATTCTTAAATTCATTTTTTATTTTTAATTATTAATTTTAAATTATTCCTATTAGATAGGGCTTATTCTGACAAAATTCTAATTGTTTAAAGTTTCCGATTACTATTCTACCAGTACACTTTATTAACTAGAAACTAGCATATTAAATGTTAATATAACTTGTTTAAATAGGAGGAAATTAGACATGGCAGAGGGAAATAATGTTTTGATGGGAATTTTAGCAATAATTCTTGGTATTTTACTTATGGCATTCCCATTAATAGGTGTTTTCACAGCCAGCATCATCACTGGTCTGGGAATAATATTTATTGGTATATGGTTGATTGCACACAGCTTTGGAACATGGCAAGCCAATAAGGCAATTAGTATTGTATCTTTGATACTGGGAATTATTGGTATAATCGTAGGAATAGGCCTATTTGGTAAATAGTGGCCTTCAGCATATTTGCTAGTATAATTTATTTACGTGGATTTTTCCTAATAATAACCGGAATTATAGCTTTCTTCTCTGGTGCGGGATCTTCACCAAAGCTAAGGGGCCTGAGCGGAATATTATTGGGTATTCTATATATCATAATAGGATTATATGCGCTTAATCCGTTCTATTTAGGTGCTTTAATTGGAATTTTTCTATTACTCGAAGGAATATTGATGATTTTCTTACCTAAAGCTGAATAAATAAAAATAAACTCTTAATATTTTTTTTAAATATTTTTATTTTTAAATTGATTAAATTGGTTTTTTTGATATTATTTTTTTTGAGATATTATAATTTCTGACATTGAGAGAATGTGAAATGAAGTGTTTAGGTTTTTATTTTTTATCTGATAGTTCCATTGTGCATCAATAAAAAATATTTAAAATTAATTTTAAATTAACTAACGAACGTTAGTTTTATATAGTAGTTTCTCCAACTTATCTATACGAACGAATGTTAGTTAATAAGGTAATATTATGTCATTACAAAAACCAACCAAAACAACCAAAGAGAAAATATTCGATGTTTCCCTTGATCTTTTTTCAGAAAAAGGATTTGATGCGGTTTCTATCCGAGAAATAGCTCGAGGAGTTGGAATTAGAGAAAGTTCTATTTACAACCACTACTCCAATAAAGAGGCCATATTGGATAGCATACTGGACTTTTTCATTGATGAAATGGAGAAGAGTAGCATCACCGACGAACAAATGGACTTAATGTTAGAAGAAAGTCCTGAAATGTTTTACCATGCTGGTTCAAAAATGTTTGAAGAAAAAATGAATGACCCCCATATGATAAAAATCTGGAGATTGGTACTTATTGAAATGTACCACAACCCCAAAATCAGAGAATTTTTTCTAAAAGAGTTAATAGAAGCGCCTATAAAAGCCTGGACCATTATATTCTCCGTTATGATGGAAAAAAAGCTAATTAAACAGGCCGATCCAGAAAGATTGGCCAAGACATATTTTGGCTATGCCATTTACCTTTTAATAGAAAATTTCGTATTAAAATACCCTGATGAACCAGAAAAATTCATAAGAGTAATGTTCGATGATATGGAAGAACATATGAATTTAATTCTGGAAGGCCTTAAAATAGATTAATTTGCAATTGGAATCCTAATTTGGACTATAAAACCTGATTAATCAAAGATTAAATAGAAAAGAATAAAATAGTGATTAAAAATGATATTAGATAATTTAAAAGCAAAATATGCTGATTATAGACTTAATAAAGTAAATAAATTGGAAATGAGTTTAAATGGACTTTCAAGCTCTTTTCCAGCGTCAGAAAATTCTCCTGAAAAAAAGATGCCTGATAAACTGGAAATTAACTTAAAAACTCTCCCAAAACAACTTTCCATTGCAAAAAATATGGAAAATAACATTAAATCGCTGGATAAAAACCCTGAAAATCCCCAAATCCACATGTCCTCTAAATTTAAAGATCAATTTGAAAAAAGCGCTGCTTCAATGGGAATAAGTAAAATAGGATATACCGATGTTCCTCCAGAATTAATATTCAAAGATAGATCTATTTTGTTTAAAAAAGCCATTATTTTAATCATGGAAATGGATGAAACCGCCATTAACCTGGCCCCCAGCCCCCAAACCCAGGAAGAAGGCGTAGTAACTTATGATGATTTAGGAAAAAAAACCAATGATCTGGCCCAGTATCTACGGGATGAAGGTTTTGCAGCCCACCCCAGCCATCCAGCTGGAGGAATCGTAATTTACACCCAATTAGCACAAAAAGCAGGTTTAGGACATGTTGGAAGACATGGGCTATTTATAAGTCCAGAATTAGGGCCCCGGCAAAGAATATCTGCCATATTTGTAAGTGCAGAAAACCTTCCAGATACTCAATCCAATGAACATTTGTGGATTAATGAGTTTTGTGAAAGTTGCGGACGCTGCATAAAAAAATGTCCGGACCAGGCCATCATAGAAGATAAGACACCCCATGGAATAAAAACCAGGATAGTGATTGATTCCTGCCACGGCTGCACTATTTGCATGAAAGAATGCAGCTTTAACAGAGGAAAATACCAAAATATTAAAGCTAAATTTGATAGAAACAATTCTAAATAAGAGTTTTAATGAATACCAGTGAAATTAAGGGATTAAAATGAAAGTATTAGCCATAATAGGAAGCCCAAAAACGAAAGGAAATAGTTACCAGGCCACTAAAGAATTAGAAAATCAAATGAAACAATTAGGCGATGTGGAATTTGAATATTTATTTCTCCAGAAAGCTGATTTGAGGATGTGCCAGGGATGTTTTAATTGCATTAGCCGTGGAGAAGATTTCTGTCCATTGAAAGACGATCGTGTCCAGATCGAAGAGAAAATGCTAGGCGCTGATGGGATTATATTTGTATCCCCGGTTTATTGCCAGAATGTAAGTGCCATTATGAAGAACTTTATTGACCGTTTTTCATATGTATTCCACCGTCCACGGTTTTTTAAACAAAAAGGAATGGTTTTAGTGTCTACTGGAGGTGCAGGGTTAAATGAAACTCTGGATTATCTAGAAAAATTACAGGTTTGGGGATTTGGAAAAATGGTTAAATTAGGAGTTATTACTCCCCCATGGCCCCGTAGTCAAGGCCTTATAAGAAAGAACCAGAAAAAAATCGATGATGCTTCAGTTAAATTTTATAAAAAGCTGGAAGAGGGAGGGTCACCCCCGCCTACATTTAACCAGTATATCCACTTCAGATTCATGAAATTCGCGTCTGATATGAAAGAATACATGCCCGCAGACCATGAATTTTACAAAAAAAGGGAAGAATATTTCTACCCCGTCAAAATAAATCCTTTGAAAAAGTATTTTGTCTCAGGTTTGATAAAGGTGATCTTATTTTTTATGAAAGATATGGCACCGGCTAAAATTTAGATACTGAAATCAAATGAAATATTTCAAATTTTTTGAAAATTATTCATAATAAGAGAAATAAACTAATAGAATAAAATAACTTTTTGATTAATCACTGGCATTCTATCACTTAGGGATCAATTAATAATCAAAATAGAAATTATAAAAATTTACTGAATATGATCACCATCATAAGGAGTTTTTATGGTAAAAAATTCTTTAAACCCATCTAAAAAATCATCAAGTAAAATAAATGCTAATTTTGGGAAAAAAAAGGTTAAAGTACTCTTGGTAGGATATAATGGGGCCAATAATACTGGTTCAGAAGCCAGGCTTCATACCATCATCGATGATTTGAAGGAACTTTTAGGGGAAAAAGTGGAAATTACTGTTCCCACCCTTAATCAGGAAAATCTCAGGAGATATCTCAAAGAGACTGAAACCATTAAAATTGCCCATTTACCTTCCATTTACTTTTTCACCATGCGAAAACTGGTTAAAGAGCGCGATGTAGTCATTTTAGTAGAAGGTAGCTGTTACATGGATACCTGGACTTCAGCCCTACTTTGGGCATTTTTATGGGCCACTAAATGCGCACATGATTTTAAAAAACCATCACTGGCCTATGCTGTGGATGCTGGAAAATTATCAACTCTTAATAAAAAATTAGTTCAAAGAGAGGCTAGTAAAACGGATTTAATAATCACCAGAAACTATGATTCCCAGGAAATCCTTAAATCAGTTGGTGTAAGTGCTCCAATGGAAGTTACTGCAGATTGTGCTTTTGAATTTAAAATTGACCCCAATTATGATAATATTTTAAAAGAATTGTGGCCAGAGGCCGAAGATCAACTAGTGGGACTTTCTGTAGTTGATTTTTACCAGTGGCCCGTGGTAATACGCCCCTGGGGAAAATCAGAAGACCAGTATCGTTGGCCATATTATTTTTCCCGCTCTAAAAAACGTGACCAATTAAGAGAAGAACTGGCAAAATCGTGGGCTTGTTTGGCGGACCAATTTATCCAGAAACACCGTCAGAATATCGCTTTGATTTGTATGGAAGACCTGGATGAACCCCTGGCCAGGGAAATTCTGAATAAAATGCAGTATCCGGATAAGGCCCGGATATTCTCCTCTAATAAATTCAATGCTTCAGAAATGACTGTTATTTTGAGAAAACTTAATCTGCTGGTTACTTCCCGCTATCATGCCTCGGTTTTATCCCTGGCCAATCATATCCCACAAGTTGCTATAGGCCATGACACCCGGTTAAAAACTCTTTATAAAGAACTTGGAATTTATGATGAGTATTTTATAGATTATGGGGACCAGGATTTATGGGAAAAAGTCCATGAAAAATCTGAAAATCTTTTAAAATCACCAGAACCCCTAAAAATAACTTTAAAAACAGGTTACGAAGAGCAATTAAAAAGAGCTAATAACAATAAGCCCTTACTTAAAGATTTCCTTAAAAAATTCTTAAAAAAAGAGGTCTCCCCATGAAGCAATCTATTCACAAACCTGTGGTACTCCTTACAGGCGCTAATGGATTTATAGGAACCTATATCGTCCAAAAATTACTCCAAAAAAAAGATATGCAAATCTTAGCCATGGTAAGAGGTAAAAATGATTCAGATGCCAAAAAACGCCTGAAAAGAGCATGGTGGGAGTATCCTGATCTTATTGACGGCTTAAATCGTGGGCAAGTAAGAATATTGAAAGGAGATGTCACTCAAGAAAATCTGGGCCTGGAAGATTCTGTATACCAGGAAATGGTTCTTTCCCTGACGCATATCATACACACTGTGGCCGATTTGCGGCTCAATGCACCTATGGAAGATCTTAGAAAGACCAATGTGGAGGGTACCAAAAATGTTCTTTATTTGGCCAAAAAAGTAGATGAAAATCACGGTTTAGAAAGATTTTCGTTTTTATCCACTGCTTATGTGGCTGGAAAGCGTAAAGGTGACATTTTAGAAAGTGATTTGTCTTCCAGTAGAGGATTTTCCAGTAATTATGAAAAAAGCAAGTTTGAAGCCGAGCAGGAAGTAAGAAAATCTCAGATTTCTTTTTCCGTATTTCGCCCGGGCATGGTGGTAGGGGACTCTAAAACAGGGATGATAAAAACTTTTAATACTGTTTACGTGCCCCTTAGACTTTATTTAACTGGAAAATTAAGAGTTTTTCCCATTTCTCCTGACAGTAAGATCAATCTGGTTCCAGTGGACTATATTGGCCAATCCGTAGTGGATTTGACATTTAATGAAAAATCCCGGAATTTAACCTTCCATTTAACCGCTCCCACTGAAAACCTGCCCACAGTAAAAGAGCTGGTGGAATATACTCGCGGATGGGCCGAGGATAAATTAGGTATTAATATCCCTAAACCTCTGTTTATACCATTACCTTCCTCATTGACAGAAAAAGTCCTGAAATTCATGTTTACGGAGAATATCCAGGACAAATCCCAAATAAACTCAAATTCATCTTTTAAAAATAAAAATGATGAAAAAACAGAACAATCGAACATTAATAGGAGTAAAAAAAATAAAGGTTTCGATAAATCAGTATTAGGGATATTGGCCCCTTATATCCAGGAAAATAGACGTTTTAGTCGGGAGAATACCAACCAGCTTTCTGGAGATTATCCCCATGCATGGAAAAATTATATTGATAATATTCTGGATTATGCAGTTTATATGGGATTTTTCCATCGTTCAGAACGTACTGTTCACGAACAGATAATGTACCGCCTTAAAAGTAAGAGTTTTCCTGTGGAATACTTTGATGTGGTTAATGGCCAGTTAATTAAACAATCAGGATTAGATATCCGGAGAAAAATCATTCTGGCATTACATGCTTTAAAAAAATTAGGTGTGGGGCCGCAAGATCGCGTGGCCATCCTGGGGTATAACAGCACCCGTTACTTTATTTTAGATGTGGCTATAGGACTTTTAGGGGCAGTTAGTGTCCCATTGTACTACACCAGTCCTTTAAACGAGATAAAAGAAATAATTCATGACAGCTCATCGAAATTACTGCTTATTGGGACTGAAAAATTGTCTAGACATGTTCCTGAACTGAATTTAGGAATTCCGGTAGTTTCTTTTGCCCGGAGTTCTAATTTAGAAAAAGAAATTTTAAATAATGAATCTTTAAAGGAAGAATATTCAAATAAAAAATATTTGAAGGGACAATCGGACCATGAATCTTTAGAAATTATTTCATGGGATGATTTCTTAAAAACTGGACTTAAATACCTGGAAAATAGAGAAAATAGAGAAAATAATGGAAATGGGAATAATGGCAATAAATCCTCTAATGAATTTGATGAATCTAATGATCCAAATGCAACTTTAAGAGCGCCCGTGGATTTTGAAAATCTGGCCACTATCCGATACACTTCTGGAACCACGGGAAATCCCCAGGGAGTTATGTTCAACCATGGAAACCTTCGCTGGATGGCCGAATTTATTGCTTCCATGCCTCCCTGGAAAGATAGGATTAGTGAAATTTCTTATTTATCATTTTTACCTATGAACCATGTGGTGGAAGGCATATTAGGTACTTATGCACCTTATTACGCCCCAGCGCCTTTAAAGCTTTATTTTCTGGAGAATTTCCAGGAACTGCCCTCGATGCTGCCAGGAATAAAACCCAAGGTATTTTTTTCCGTTCCCCGGTTTTATGAAAAACTGTGGGACTCTTTCAGTGCAAGCACCTGGGGAAAAATGTACTGTAAATCCAAAAATTCATTGCTAAAAACCATTTTAAAGAAGTTTTTAGGAAATTTAATACTTAAAAAGGCTGGCCTTGATAAATGCTCTCAATTAATAGTAGGATCGGCCCCTATCAGCGAAAATCTTATAAAAGAATTTCAAAAACTGGGAATTCAAATTCATAATGCATACGGCCTTACTGAGGCCCCATTGGTAACTATCAATACTTTAGGCGATAATCAAGCACATACCGTGGGAAAACCACTCCCCCAGACCTTGATAAAAATAGCCCCTGATGGAGAAGTGCTGGTTAAAGGGCCCCAGGTAACAACCGGATACTTTAAAAAAGATCTCAGTTCCCTATTTTCAGATGAATGGTTATTAACTGGGGATTATGGCCATTTAACTGAAGATGGTAGTTTAGTAATCACTGGCCGAAAAAAGGAAGTTATGATAAATTCTTATGGAAAAACCATCTCTCCCCTTAAAATGGAAGTCCTTCTCAAATCAATCCCCGGAATATCCGAGGCCATGGTAATTGGGGAGCAAAAACCCTATTGTGTGGGCCTTATCTGGGTAGATGAAACCCCCACACCACTATCATCACTGGATAATGCCATTATAAACCTTAATTCAACTTTATCACGTCCTGAACAAATCAAAAGATGGGCCGTTCTAAAAAATGATCTTTCCATAGATAAAGGAGATTTAACTGCTAATTTAAAGCTGAAGAGAAAATCTATTATAAAAAGATATGATGAAACCATTTATTTTATCTATGAAGGTACACTTTCTAGTAACATGATTCATTTAGGATCCGGGGCAAATATTAAGAATTAAAATTAATTAGACAGCAGATAACTAAGAAATAAAATGATTTTAAAGTAAATACATAAAATGGAGAAAAAATGAATTTTAAACTCTTTTTACTCTCTATGTGGACCCCAAAGTACTTTTTAAAAAAAGAATTGAATCATTTAGCTGAAGCAACTATAAATGAACTGGATAATCTACTAAAAATCCATTCATCAGATAGTTATAGAGAAATGCCCCATTGAGATTCCCTTTAAAAGGAAGTTTGGATGATATACGCTCCCTGATGGCCCAGGAACATAATATGCGGGTGAAAGCTCTATCAGAAACTCTGGGTAAAGAAGAAACTGTGAGAATTGCCAGACCATTAATGTTTCAAACTGGTTATAAACTGGGATTGGATATTAAAACCCGTTTAGGATTAAAAAACGATTTAGATGATTTGATAAGAGCGGCCCAACTACTATACAGTGTTTTAGGGATAGAATTTGAATTTCATGAAAGAGATTCATGTAAAAACAACCATTTAGATCGCTGTTTAATTATCAATCACTGTTCCTTGGCCCGGCATTATCTGCCCTTGACCTGCCAGGTATTAAGTGGCACTGATGAAGGCGTGGTAAAAGGTTTGAATTCCAAGGTAGAAATGGTTTTCGTTGAAAAGATTACAGAAGGCGCCCCAGCGTGTATTGCCGCCATTGAAATGAAGGATTAGTTATTAAAGTTATAATTATTCATAAAAAGCTGAAGAATATAAATAAACTACCAAATATAACTCAAAATAGCAGAATAATTTTAAAAATTTAAACTCTAATTAAGACTTAAAATAATTAAAACTAAAATGACTGAAGGTGACAGGATGCGAGCTATTATTGTGGGTAGTGGAGCTGGAGGAGCTACTATTGCCCGAGAACTATCTCAAAAAGGAATGGAAGTAATTATTCTAGAAGCAGGGGGCGATTTTAAGCCATTTACCCGACGATTATCATGGACTGAACCACTGCGAAAAATGGGGCTTATGGGAAATGAAAAAACAATAACTAGATTATTCCCTTATTTAGAAACCATGCGCTCCAGTGACGAACTGGTACTGGTCCGGGGCCGGGGTACTGGGGGATCAACTGTACTTTCATGTGGAAATATTGTAAGGGCTGACCAGGGCCTTAAAGAAATTGGTCTGAACCTGGAATCTGAGTTTCAGGAGCTGGAAGACTTGATTGGCGTAAAAGAGTTCCCCCATGATAGATGGCGCCCTTTAACCCAGAAAATGTTTCAAACTGCTGAAAACATGGGTTTGGATCCTCGACCAACTCCAAAAGCCGTCGATGCTACAAAATGTGTTTCCTGTGGACTTTGCGAACTGGGATGTGTAAATAAATCTCGTTGGGATTCCAGAAGATTTTTAGAAGATGCTTTACACCATGGAGCTATTTTAAAGACAAAATCACCAGTTAAAAAAGTTTTATTAGATAAGGGAATGGTAAAAGGAGTGGAAATAGGATCAGGAAGATCCTCCCAAAAAATACACGGCGACCTGGTAGTTCTATCTGCAGGAGGTATTGGCACCGCCCAAATATTAAAAGCTTCCGGGTTTCCAGCCAGAGACAATTTGTGGGTCGATATTGTGCTTACTTTAGGTGGAGTTTTTCCTGGTGCTGAAATGCTTAAAGAACCACCAATGGCATGGTACAGCCAGCAGAAAGATTACATTTTATCTCCTTATGTGGATATTCTATCCCACTGGTTCCATAAACCCTGGAAAAATGTCTCCATTAATGACCGGGTGGGCATGATGGTTAAATTGGCAGATTTAGAGGAAGGCGCGGTTTTTAAAAATGGTACAGTTCAAAAAGAAATCTCTTTGGATGATAAAGAAAAATTAAAAAGAGCCATTACACAGGCCAGGGAAATTATGGAAAGTTCTGGTGTTTCAGGCCCTTACATAAAAGGAATGTACAATGGTGGCCATTTAGGAGGCACAGTGCCATTAGAAAAATCAGATGTTCCCGAAATGAAACCCCATAATTTACCAGACGGGCTTTGGGTGGGAGATCTATCACTGGCACCTCGTTCTCAGGGAATGCCCACCATATTACTGGCTGCTGCTCTGGGACTCAGGGTAGCCCGTAAAATTCTGGAAAACGAGCAAAAATAGATAAAAATAGATAAAAATAGATAAAAATAGATAAAAATAGATAAAAATAGATAAAAATAGAAAAAATAGATAAAAATAATAAAATAGATAAAAATAAAAATATTTTAATTAATTTTTTTTATTTTTTTAAATATTTCTCCACCAGAGATATTCCCCACTGGGCCATTTCAGTTGCCTTTTCCTGAGAATCAGACTCTGAAAAACATCTGAATATTGGTTCAGTCCCAGAAGGCCTTATAATCACCCATCCATCCTCGGTGAATATTTTAACCCCGTCAGTGGTATCCAACTTGTATCCGCTGGGATCATTGGCAATTTCCTTAGCAATATTATCCATAACCTCTTTTTTTAGATCATCTGGACATTTAATCTTCATTTTTTCCGAATAATAAACCGGTAATTCATCTACCAGCTCAGAAAGAGGTTTATTCTCTTTAGCCATGATTTCAATTATTTTAGCAGCAGAAAGGGCTGCGTCACGACCATAAACAAAGTCAGGGAATATTAATCCGCCATTTTCCTCTCCGCCAAATAAACCATCTTCTTCTTTTAGTTTTCGGGCCACCAGCAAGTCTCCCACAGCAGTGGCAATCACTTCCCCATTATTTTCCTCAGCTACATCATAAATAGCAGTTGATGTGGCCACCGTAGTTACCACCAGGCCACCGTTGTTTTCCTTAAGCATCTGCTTTTCTACCAGGGCAAAAGTCTTATCCCCTAACACAAATTCACCATTTTCATCTATACAAATAGTTCTATCCGCATCACCGTCGTGGGCCAGTCCCAGGTTTGCCCCGGTGGCCTTGACCACTTCAATTAGCTCAGTTAAGTTGTCTTTTATAGGTTCCGGGTCTCTGCCAGGGAAAAATCCATCAGGCTGACAATTCAAAGATAAAACATCACATCCCAGTTTTCTAAATAAGTAGGGGGCTGTGAAACAGGCCGCGCCGGATCCACAGTCCACAACTACTTTGAGATTGGCCTTTTTAATTGATTCCAGGTCCAATCTCTTTAGAACTTCTTCCTGATATTCTTCAATGATCCTTTCATTAACTGTTACTTCACCTATTTCATCCCAATCTACCCTTTCCGGGTTATCATTGAAGAACATATCTTCGATTTTAATTTCCATCTCATCATGAATTCCTATGCCGTCCTCATCCACGAATTTTATTCCATTGTATTGAGGAGGGTTGTGCGAGGCCGTAATTATTATACCGCCGTCATAATAGTTACGTACCGCATATTGAACTGCAGGTGTTGGTAACATGCCCAAATCCACCACATCACAGCCAGATGACAATAGTCCTGCTATGACTGCGTGTTTAATCATAGGAGTAGAGGTCCTGGTGTCCCCCCCTACTGCTACCTTTCCCTGAACCAGTGATCCGTATGCTGCAGCCAGTTTAGATGCGAATTCCGGGGTTAATACTTCATTTGCCAACCTTCTAACTCCAAAAGTACCAAATAATCGTTTCATGTTACTCATCCTTCTCTATAATGATATTGAACAATTCTAGTTAATTTAATCCTAATTTTAATACTTAATATTTAATGAATAATCAGCCACTGATAATAATCAATTTAATTTTATAGTTATTAAATTTAAAAAATTTCATTATTTCTAAAATTTAATATAATGAAATTTAATATGACAATTTAAACTTAATTCAAACATTTTTTTTATCAGGTTACTACAATCTATATATTATCAGGTTAAAAATGTATTTTTATCAATCATTAATTTATATCAAATATTTTATAGTCTTTATTTTCATAAACTAAAGTGGAATAGGGCATGCTAGAAACATCTTTTTCCACCACCAAGTAACCGACATTATCCTTTATAATATCCTCCCTATTGTATTTTCCCAGAAGATACTTTTCTATATTCAATTCTGATTTTTTTGTTATTTCTGAAAGTTTTAAAGAATTATCAATTCCCGGAACAGTTTGATTAGCTATAGAAAATATCAAAGGGTCCATTATTGAGTTATGAGTAATAACTGTACTGTTTTTATCGCCGTGATTTTTAAACCACTGGGCCGCCTCTATCTGAGTAACTGAATACTCTGGTTGGGCAGAAATGGCCACCCCATAACCGTAATAAACACCAACTATTAAAATTAACACGGTTAAGGCATAAATTGGCCTTTTATCACCATCAATACGTATACACTGCACTCCCACCCCGGCCATAACTGTTAAAGGAAATATAGCCATCATAAGAACATATTCGGCTCCTAAAGGAACTCCTGAAAACTGAATGAAACTTAAAATGGTCAGTGTCACCAACCAGACCAATAATAAAATATCTTTTATCTGACCTCTTTTTATAAAAAATAAAGCGCCTATGAAAGCAAATAATAAGGGAATTATTCCTAAACTCTCAGGATAATTGTTAATAGTAATTATAGATGATAAATATGTTGGAATGGCTAGACTTTGCATATATGACCCATTAATAATAAATGGCAGCCACCATAGGGCGGCAATTAATAGTGATGTGGCCATTAATATGCCATAAACCTTGAAATCAGGTTTTTTCTTAATGATTATGAGAATTAATGTTAAAATGGTTAGTACCAGGAATATTAAGGCGGCCGAAATGCCCTGGGTTAAAAAACCAATTCCTAAAAGTATGCCAGATATTAAAGCATATTTAAAATTTTTACTTTCCAGTGCACTGCAATAAAAATAAGCTATTAATGGAACCAGTATTAAAAACATGGTTTCCGGTGTGGTAAGCATTATTTTATAAAATAATGCAGAAAACATAACAAATATGCCGGTTAAAAGGCCGGCCCAGACATTATAAAATTTATAGGCGGTGAAAGAAAAGGACAGAACAACTAAAAATGCAAATACTGGTTGTAAACCCCGGGCTGCCGCTAGATAACTTATATTGAATATTTTGCTGACAGAAAGCAAGAAGAAATCAAAAAGGGGAGAAAAAACAGTTTGACCCGACAATAAAATATTATTTCCCCAGGACAACCCATTTTCTGCATAAAATTGAATTAAAACCGTATGATAAAATGTTTCACTGCCTAAAGGAAGAGAATATTTAATAGTGGGAATTAAAACCAGGAAAAAAGTTATTACGGCTGGAATGAATATCAATAGCTCGTTCCTGTTTTTTTGTACAATACCTGACACCAGATCACCAATAAATGTCTATTAATTATAATCAATTTAAAATTACAATATTATTACAATATTTATTGGCCAGAATAATATTTAAAGCCATTTTAAGAATTAAAAAATAGTAATTTAGTAATAATCATTTTAAATTAAAAAATTCATTCATAATATTTTAAGAGAGTTCTGATCTTTTAAAACCAGTTCATATGCTCCTTTATAAGAGGTTACAGTACAAGTAGCCCTTATTCTGAATTTATTAGTATTAGTGGGGCTAAATCCCATTTTTTGCATTTCATGAGTTACTCCCTCAAAAATAACCACCGTAGTTTTGCCCGTTCCATCATTGACCTTTAAAAAATAAGTGTCGCTTTTTAAGGCTTTTTGGACATCTTCCACATAACATTCCACGGTAACTTCTTTATCCATGGTTCCCTGGTTGATTTCATTAATTTTTATTTTATAAGGACTTATCTGGCCAGCGAATACTACCATACCAATAATTCCGATTAAAGAAACAATAAGGGCCATTTTAAATATTTTTTGATCTTCCATACAAATTCACTAGTTAATTAATAATACTTATATCAATATAAATATTATCATGACTAATTACTATGTAATTCAATTAAAGTATTAAAATGAATGAAATTAAAAATGAATAAATTAAATATTAATTTGGAATTTAAAAAATAAAATTAGCAAAATGAAATAAGTAAAAAAATCCGATATATTATTCGGATATCAATTAAAATTCATCCTTTAAACATGGAATTAACCCGTGCAACCGTATCTATGTCATCTAGACTCAAATCATCCCTGATTCTTTTAACCACTGGAAATCGGAGCGAATATCCGCTTTCGTATTCAGGACTCTTAACAATCTCACTGTAAGCAATTTCCAAAATTATGTGGGGTTTTACCTTAATTAGCCTTCCTTTTTTCTCTTGAAGAATATCATCCATTCTATTGGAAAGCTCCAGAAGGGTTTTGTCATCCAGGCCAGTGGCCACATGGGCAATTGTTTTTAAATCACCAGATTCATCCTGGAGGGCCATTAAATAAGAGCCAATGAAATGGGCCCTTTTTCCCTTACCATAGGTACCTCCCACCACCACCAGATCCAGCGACTCAGGTTCTGCCTTGTATTTAAGCATTTTTTTACCCCTTATACCAGGTATATAAGGTGCTTGAGGATCTTTAAGCATTATACCCTCATGTCCCTGCTCTAAAGATTTCGTAAAGAGATTTTCGGCCTCTTCCACATTTTCCATAGTGACCCTAACCTGCCGACTTAACTGAATCTTATTTTCACTTAGTTTTACTATGGACTCCAAAGTATCCCTTCTTTTTTCAAGTGGAGCGTCAATTAACGGCCCA
Source organism: uncultured Methanobacteriaceae archaeon (assembly GCA_963698135.1). Classification (GTDB taxonomy): domain Archaea; phylum Methanobacteriota; class Methanobacteria; order Methanobacteriales; family Methanobacteriaceae; genus UBA349. Next base: position 14,610 of record CAVOPP010000011.1, read on the forward strand.
TTAAAGTAGAGAAGATCAAATAAATAAAGGGTGAGAGGAACTTCCTCCATTACTTTTTCAATATCGTATTTACGTCTAACCCTTTGGAGGATATACTGGAAAGAAATAGGCTTCCCCTCTTTGGTAACAATTATTTCCCCTTCTACAATAAAATCCTGATGAGGTAAAGCGTTTTCAATGTATTCTATTACATCAGGAACTGCGTTGCTTATGTTTTCCAGTCTTCGGGTGAATATCATTACTTCCGAGCCTTTACGGTGTATTTGAACCCGAATACCATCATATTTGGTTTCACAAAATACTCTCCCCATTTCTCGAACGCTTTCTTTAATACCTGGCGCAAGCTGAGCCAGCATAGGTTTAACTGGTTTGCCTGGTTTTAAAGAGAGTTTTTTAAGGCCTTCTTCACCTTCTTCCATGGTCACCTGGGCCACCATTCCCAGATCATTGGTTAACATGTGGGCCCGGTCAAGTACCTCTTTTTTAACTCCAAAAGCTTGAGAAATGGCATCTCGAATAGTTCCTTCACCTACCCCTACCCTAAGTTCTTCTAAAACCGTTCGAGTTATATATTTGGCCTCTAATGGAGAAGCAAGTGACAATAGTTCACGAATAATACTCATTTTTCTTGATTGGGCCCTATTACCCGATACTGAAGATATTTTCCTTAAATTAGTGTAGACCATTTCAATGGTCAATGGCTGAGAAAAGAATGTTGTTTGGGTCCTTTTCTTGAATAAAACCTCGCTGGCACCACCAATATCTCCCTGATCCCGTACCTGATCTTCCACATCTTCGGGAGTGACCCCAACCACAGAAGCAATAGCTTTCATAAGAAGTTTGGAACCTATTCCAAGTTCTTCCTCACTCCATACTGGAAAAACTCTTCCTAATGCCATTATAGTAACTACAGGAAGTAATTCCGGATCAATATCTGAAAAAAAATCGGCGAGAATATCTGTTTTTTCCAGACGTTTAGTAGTAGAGTCCAGAGCCTGGTAAACCTCCACCATACATTCATATTTAGTTTTATTCTTTTCTAGTGACATTTTATCGGCCAAAAAGTTGAATTATATTATTATTTTTATAATTATGATATTAGAAGAGAGTTCAATCCAATAGTAATTATAACTTCATTTTAATTATAATTTGTCAAAAAAGCTATGCTGTGGAGGATAACACTAGAAAAATTTTATTAATAATTAAATAATAAAAATCTTAAATCTACAAAAAATAATCTATACCTATGCTCAGATTTAGCTATAATTTAAACTCTGTTGCTTGGGAAAGATAGTGATTAAATAATTTGTTTCCCCAAGATACTGCTTCCTTGCCTTCACTGATTAAAAATCGATTTGAGTCATACACCCCATTGTCTAAAAACAGACCCAGTGCCATGAATTCATCGGCCAGGGAAAAGGAAAGTTTAAGATGATCATCAATTTTCCATAAATTGACTTCAGAAGGATTTATTTTAGAAAAATCTTCTTTATAATCGTTTAAAAGAATATCACACACATCATTAGTTACAATTAGATCTACTTTTAGTCCTGATGATTTAGAATTTCTCAAAACATCTAAATGAAAAGGATAAAATACAGAAGAAATTAATTTAACTTTTTCAGAGTTTAATACCTTATCAGAAATAGTTTTATAAGGACCCATTAAGTCTTGAGGCCTTGATTCCAAAATACTTCCCTTTTCTAAGCAATCAATATCCTGCAAAAGTTTAGGAGGGATAACTTCAATTTCATGATTCAAAAAAAGGCTTTCTAGATTGTTCATGGATGAAAAGGACTTCATCAGATTTAATAATTTTAAGGCATACAATTGACCCATTTGAGAAAGAGAATAGAGTCCAGAATTCTTAAAAACCAGTTTTTTATCCTCTAACTGGTACATGCCGTGCAATATGGTAGAAGAGCTAAAATTTAATTCCATCCTCAATACTGCCAGATCTTTGGGTTTCTCCTGCAAACTTAACAATATCTTGGATCGGACTTCAGAATTGACAAAAAATTTCATATCATCCTTTACACCTTCATACAAACCCAATGCTCTGTCCATGTTCAACAAGTTCACCCCACATAAGCTTTGAATACAAAAAGCTTACCATAATGCATGGAAAACTAATTCTTACTTATTACGTAATTTAAATAAAGGTACTATTTAAAATATTTTATTAAAAATTAATAATTTAATATTACAAATCTTATTAAGGTTTATTAAAACCTTAAAAATCTAATCTAATACAAATCCGTGAAAAAAATTAATATGTTTTTTAAAACTTCCAAAGTGGAAGAAGTAGAAAAATAAAAATAAAGAATCATTTAAAGAACATTTATCATAAAAATCTTTCAAAACGTTCTTTACCAACTTTACAGATAGGACAGATTTCTGGTGGTTCATCTCGAGCACACAAATATCCACATACCTTACATCTCCAAACAGGGAATGCTAAATTTGAAACAGAAATGTTATTATCCATTTCATATTCTTTAGACTCCTTTTTCTCATCAAAAGGAGGTCTTCGCTCAGGGATTGAGGTTAGTTTTTTTTCACCCCTTAAAATTTCGCCAGAAACATAAAGACCGCAGTAACAAGCGCCGTATTCATCTAAATCAGGATCCCTGTAGTCACAGGGGCATATTATATCCAGGTCTTCCTCATTCTTTCCAGAAGCTAATCGGCAGGGACAGGCCCCATACCCATATCTCTGCTGGTTAATAAGTATGCTGGATAATAACTCTTTGGTAAATTCTTCATCACTATTAAGGTGATATCCTGACCCTTCTACTTCAGCTTTGAGTTTTTGATAATATTCGTCAACCTGAGAAGCATCAGGTCCACTGGAACTCATCCCAGTTCCTCCATAATAGTGTCTTTATCAAATCCAACAATGGATTTTTCATTATTTAGAATCAGGGTAGGGAAAGATAAAGAAGTATTCCATTTTTTCAGGTTTTCAATAACTTCGTTTCTTTCTTCACCTTCAGTTAAATCAACATATACGTAATTGTAAGCCACACCTAACTCTTCTAATAAAAGGCGAGTTTTTTTGCACCATCCACAAGTGCTTAAGGCAAATAAAAGTACTTCCCCCTTATTCTGACCATCAACATGCTCTAAATTCATTAAATACCTCCTGAATAAATAAATTACTCCTTTTAATAATATATGGACGTCTTTTTATATTATTTTATGGATTAGAAATAAAAGCAAAAATAAATATTATGAAATAAAAGAATTGGAGAAAAGAATGAATTAAAAAAAGGTTTTAGGATCTAAAAATCATCTCGAGCCAATCTAAGAGCACAATACTCCCCACACATGGCACACATGTCATCTTCCTCAACCGGACATTCTTTTCTGAAATTTTTGGGCTTTTCCGAGTCAAATGCCAGTTCAAACTGTTTTTCCCAATCAAAATTACGACGGGCATGTGACATCTTTTTCTCATTTTCCCAGGCCGATTTAAGTCCCAGTGAGACATCTGCCGCTTGAGCAGCTATTCGAGAAGCTATAACTCCTTCTTTAACGTCTTCGATTCCAGGGATAGTCAGGTGCTCGGCAGGAGTTACATAACACAAAAAGTCAGCGCCAGAGGAGGCAGCAATGGCCCCCCCAATAGCAGAAGTTATGTGATCATACCCTGGAGCCAGATCAGTTACTATGGGACCAAGTACATAAAAAGGGGCCCCTTTACAGATAGTTTTTTGGATTTTCATGTTAGCTGCAATTTGATCCAGCGGCACATGTCCCGGGCCTTCTACCATGCATTGTACATCTGCGTCCCGGGCCTGTTGTACCAGATCACCCAGAGTGATTAATTCCTGTATCTGCGGGATATCCGTAGCATCAGAAAGACATCCGGGCCTTAGACCGTCACCCAAACTGAGAGTAACGTCGTATTCATAGGCCACTTCCAGCAAATATTCGTAATTTTTATATAATGGGTTTTCCTGCTCGTTATGTTTAATCCAGGATGCTAAAAATGCTCCTCCTCGACTAACTACCCCCATTACCCTCTGGGCACGGATTAACTTGTCCACCGTGTCCTTGGTAATGCCGCAATGCAGGGTCATGAAGTCCACGCCTTCTTTGGCCTGGTTTTCCACTGCACGGAACATATCATCCTCAGTCATATCAATTACCGTTTCTCCCCTTGATCTGGCAGAAACTCCAGCTTCGTAAATAGGAACAGTACCTATAGGGACGTCTATAGATTCCAATATGGCCGTTCTAACCTGTTTAAGGTCGGGGCCGGTACTTAGATCCATTACCGCATGGGCCCCATACTGAACAGCCACCAGTGCTTTTTCAACTTCCTGGTCAATGTCCTCCCTTTCAGATGAAGAACCCACATTAGCATTAATTTTAGTGCTTAGGCCTTCACCAACTGCACAAGGTGCTGATTCCCGGTTAACATTCCGGGGTATTACTATGTGACCGTTAGATAAACCTTTGATAAGCTTTTGAATGTCTATATCTTCAATCCTGGCAACTTCTTCCATTTCAGAAGTTATATGGCCTTTTCTAGCTTGTTCCATCTGTGTCAATTTTTATCCCTCAATTTTGAATATAGATTAATCTTTTAATAGTAAATAAATTTGAAATATGGTTGATTCATAAAATTATTTAATATATTAACTATTAATTTAATTGTTAAAAATTTAATTCTTAAATTTAATCCTCAATTTTAATATATGAGCACAAATACAAATAAAGCTATGATAAGAAACTTGCATGCCCAGGATGTCATGATTACAGAAGTAGTGGTTTCCGCCCCAGAAGACCTGGTTGCCGCTGCTAATCTTAAAATGGTGCGTGCTAACATCGGTGGTGTCCCAGTAGTTAAGGATGAAAAACTAATAGGACTTATAACCCACAGGGACATTCTTTTAGCAGGAGGAGAGGCTCTAAAACTTAAAGTAGAAGATTTAATGAGTAAAGACCTTGTAGTTGTTAATAGAAACACCCACCTTAAAGATATAAGCAAAATCATGGCCGAGACGGGATATCAACGCATTCCCGTAGTCGAAAAAGACAAGCTCATTGGTTTAATAACTCAAAGTTGTATTATAAGGGCTGTAGCTGATTACCTGGACTGATTTTAATCAAAACACTTACATATATCGATTTAACCAGCTACATAAAATGAAATTCAAAATTATGGATTCTAAATAAATTGAAATTCATTTTTCTAATTAAATTGCCATTGCTATTTGAGAAAGTCCATTATATATCATATTAGTGGTTCTGGACTCCGGGCATCTTTTTTATGTTTTAATCCACCGATTTTTTTTATTCTCCTTAAAAGAAATTCTTTTCCTGTTTCAGTGGCCGCGAATATAGGTATTGATTCTCCAACTTTAAGAAAAGCTTTTTTTTCTCCTATTTCCCGGACATATTTGGAAGCACAGGCAGTAACCACATCAGAATATTCAAAAAGTTCCTGGGCTTCTTCCTGAGAGATTCCAGTTACATGCACCGCGAATATGAAAATATTAATATCCTCTAAGGATGATTCCATGAATCTTAAGTTGTTCGCGTCAGCAGGAGAAGCTATGGTGACGGCAATATTTTTGAATCCCATGTTAATGGCCTTTTTTACTCCTTTTATCTGGTTAATTTCTGCCGTTTCAGGATTCAGTACATTATTTTCTCCCAGAACATTTATAACCTCTTTAATAGGAGTGGTACTAACAAAACCAGATATTCGTCCCCCGATTCCCTGAACCGTTTCCGGGTCACGGATCAATACTGTACCGGCACCATCACATACTATAACCGCACAGTCCAGTATTTCATCTTCTAAGAGGGTGGAAATAGTCTCGGAAATACCAAAGGACAAAAAATCTTTCATTTTAAGATTTCTTTGAGGTTGACACATACCAAAATCATTGATCCTAAATTCTATATTCTCTTTTATAGATTCAGAATCCAATTTTTCGATTCCTCGATACTTGTGAAATAAGGGACAGTAATCAATCTGAGCTTCACCTACTTCCACCACTTTACCATCTTTTACCACTATTTTAGCCTTACCCATGGCCTCTATAACATGTTCATCCATATAATCCCTCTTTTTAGTAGAATAACCAATGAATACTAATTATTAACAGTATAATATGATTTTTATTGAAAAGAACTAATTATTTAACCTCTGAGGGGATATTATATTTCTCGTTAATGATAAAATTACCTTTAAAATATAGGAAAATAAAGAAATAGAAAACTTTAAATTATATAAAAACTGATGTTCTATAAGTCACACGCCGGGGTGGCTCAGCTGGTTAGAGCGCACGGCTCATAGGGTATTAAGCAGTGCTCTGACTTTTTCCTGGGATACCGTGAGGCCGCGGGTTCGAATCCCGCTCCCGGCACTCATATTTTATATCCCATAAAATTAAGAGTTTTTAACTCTAATTTTTACCCCAGGAAGAACCTTATCATTTTTTATTTTTGATTAATAGTTTGATTTAAAAATACTATTTTTATTATTAATTACTCAAATTCAATGATTATTAATTTTAAATAATATTAAAAAAATTAATAAACTTTTTTAATGATGCCATTTACTAATAACTAATTTTATAAAATAACTAATTTTACAATATTAATAATGGTTAAAATAAATGAATATTATTTAAAATCTTCATAAACCCTTAAAGATTGAGCTAAAACATTAGTTTCCCCAATAAGTGCTCCCATTAAAATTGCAGAAAGAAGCTGATCATTGGTTGCTCCCATGTTCCGGGCCACTTGTAAGTGTGTGGATAGACAGTGATCTGCTCCCAATGCAGAGGCCGCACCAATAGCCACATATTCCTTAATTAATGGCGATAACGAATCATCTTTCACAATTACTGCAAATTTTTCAAAATAAGCTTTTAATGCACCAGGATTATCTGATAAGACCTGGAAAATCTTGGGGACAAATCCAAAATAATTTTCAATTTCTTTTAATATATCATCCACGTTAATCTCACTATTTTCATCTTTAAAACTAATTTAATCACCTCCAAATATAATTTTGACATGATAATTAATAATATTTACTAAATAGTATTGAATTTAAACTCTTTTTAAATTTCAAGCATTAATGGACATTTCCAAAATTAATAATATAATTGATAACCAATAAAAAGCAATGAAATAGTAATTTATTTATCCTAAACTAAACCAGCAATTATTATAATAAAATTTGTATTTAAAGGAGAGAGAAGTCATGACCCAGTACTCTGTGAATGAATTTGTACAAAAAACAGCTGAAAAAGAAGAATCCGGAACAGAATTGTTTGACCTTGAAAACGATCATGTTTTATATGTTAATCTAAATGGTAAGGTTTGGATTAAATTAGGATCCATGATTGCTTATGCCGGAGATATAAACTTTAAAAAACAAAGCAGTTTAGAAGGAGGAGTTAGCAAATTCCTTAAAAAAGCTGTGACCGGTGAAGGCGCCCATATGATGTCTGCAGAAGGATATGGTAACCTTTATTTAGCCGATGATGGTAAAAGAATTGCCATTTTAAAATTAGAGAATGAAAAAATCTATGTCAATGGAAACGACGTCATGGCCTTTGAACAAACCATTGATTGGGATATAAGTATGATGAAAGGTTCTGGAAGCTCCTTAACTGGAAATTTATTCAACATGAAACTACAGGGGACTGGAATGGTAGCCATAACCACCCACTACACTCCTTTAACTTTAATTGTAACTCCTGAGAGACCAGTATACACCGACCCAAATGCCACAGTGGCCTGGTCTGGAAATTTAAAGCCAGAAATAAAAACTGACATAAGCTTCAAGTCCTTAACTGGGAGGGGAAGTGGAGAAGAGTTCCAGATGAAATTCCAGGGCGAGGGTTTTGTGGTTGTGCAACCCTTAGAGGAATACCCTGCTGTAGAATGATCTATTTAAAAAAAACAGTTTTAAAATCAGTTTTAACTTAAACTGTTTTTTTAACTTTTGATATTAATCGACATAATAATCATTTTTTTTCTCATTCCACAACTTTTAATTAATAATATTAATAAATAGAGATTATCTAAATTATTTTTATATTTTTAATAGATTTATTATTTTATAATCAAGAAGAGTGTTTCTATGCCAAAAAGATACGAAGGAATGGCCTACTGGGAAATGGTAAGTCGACAAATGAGTATTGTGAGTAAAAGTCAGCAAGAAAAGCTTAAAAACTCAAAAATAACTGTGATTGGTTGTGGAGGAATTGGTGGAGCAGCCATAGAAATGCTGGCCCGTATGGGTGTTGGAAATCTTCAAATTGTGGATAAAGACTCTTTTGACGTGTCAAACATTAATCGTCAGCTCATGAGCAGTTTTTACAGTGTTGGAAAATCCAAAACACAAGTTACTGAAGACACTATACAGTCTATAAATCCCTTTATAAAGGTGGAATCATTTGAAGGAGAATTAAATGAATCTAATGTTGAAAAAATCGTTGCTGGTAGTGATTTAGTCATCGATGCCCTGGACAATCTAGTTTCCCGAATAATATTAAGCCGCTGTGCCAGAGAACTTGAGATTCCTTTCATTCACGGAGCAATTCACGGCACCATGGGTCAAGTTACTGTATTTAATAATGAAACACCTTCTTATGAGGAATTATTTAAATTACCTTCCAAAAATAATGAATTAAGTACCAAAGTTATAGATGAAGTCCTTAAATTAAGTCAGGACATTCCCCCTGTTTTAGGGCCCGTGCCCAACATAGTTGGTTGTTTGCAGGCTTCTGAGGCTTTTAAAGTAATTGTAGGAAAAGGAAGGGTTATTTTGGCCCCTAAGGTGTTGAACTTTGATTTAATGCGTGGGGAGCCTTTTTCAGTGATTGAATTATGAATATAATCTTTTCATATTATTTGATATTTTTAAAAAATTAATAAATTAAGCTAGTTAGGACATTATTTAATTTATTTTTGCTGCTTCTTTTCACATTGAAAGATATGTTTCAAAACATTTATATACCACTAAAAGGAAATCTCTTTCCGGTGTAATATACTTATATTTACTGACTTTAAATTCACGGAGGTATTAATCCATGTCAGACAAAATAGGACAAATAGTTAATAAAATGGATGAATGCGGCGTTAAGTTCGTAAGACTCCAATTTGTAGACATACACGGAACCCCAAAAAACATGGCCGTTCCATTAACGAAAGCAGACCAAATTGAGGACATTATAAAAGACGGACTTCTATTTGACGGTTCATCTGTAGAAGGATTCGTAAATATTAATGAAAGTGACCTGATCTTAAAACCAGACCCTGAAACTTTCTCCACTCTCCCTTGGAGACCAGATGAGAAGGGTGTTTGCAGATTCATCTGTGATATATACCATAGTGATGCAAAAACTCCTTTTGAAGGCGACCCTCGATACGTATTGAGAAAAGCTCTAGCTAAGGTTGAAAAAGCAGGATACGAATACAATGTAGGCCCAGAACCAGAATTCTTTATTCTAGATCAAGATGAAGAAGGAAACATAATTCCTCACGATGATGGTGCTTACTTCGATGTGGAACCTGTGGATAAAGGAACCAACATCCGAAGACAACTTGTTATGGACCTGGAAGCATTGAAATTCGACATAGAAGTATCTCACCACGAAGTAGCTCCTGGTCAGCACGAGATTGATTTCAAATTCGACAAAGCTTTAAAAACTGCTGATGCAGTAATTACCTTTAAACAGGCCATTAAAGCTATTGCTGATACTATGGGCCACTATGTGACTTTCATGCCAAAACCATTCTTTGGAGAAAATGGAAGCGGTATGCACATCAACCAGTCATTATTCAAAAACGGTGAAAACGCATTCTACGACCCAGACACCCCAACCCAATTATCAGAAGAAGCTATAAACTTCACTGGTGGTCTATTAAAGCACTCCAAAGCTCTAGCAGCCATATGTGCTCCAACCATAAACTCTTACAAGAGGTTAGTCCCAGGATACGAAGCCCCAGTATATGTGGCTTACGGTCTAAAGAACAGATCCACCCTGGTCAGAATCCCAGCATCCCGTGGAAAACGTACTCGAGTAGAGTTAAGAATGCCTGATCCATCATGTAACCCTTACCTCGCTTTCGCAGCTGTTTTAGAAGCTGGTATGGACGGTATTAAAAACAAGATCGACCCAGGAGAACCAACAGAAGTGGACGTATTTGGAAAAACCAGTGATGAGTTAACTGAAATGGGAATAGATGTTTTACCATCCAGCCTATGGGAAGCTTACCACGCCCTGGAAGCCGATGAAGTAGTTAAATCTTCATTAGGTAACCATGTTTATGAACAATTTATGTCCATCAAACACAAAGAATGGGACGACTACCGTATCCAAGTGTTCCCATACGAGTTAGAGAAATATCTAACGATATAATCTAACTACACTTTTTTATTTTTTTAATTTTCTTTTAAATGTTAATTTTAAATAAGACCCCCTCTAACATTATTAGGGTGGTAATTAAATGCCCAATGAAACTGATCAAAAAATGATGGAAATCCTGAGAATACTCGCCGACCGCGAGGAAGTTCTGGGAGCTAAGACCATCGCTGAAGAATTAAAAAGAAAAGGTTATAATCTGGGAGAGCGTGCGGTACGTTATCACATGCGTATTCTGGACGAAAAAGGATTTACCGAGCGTATAGGATATGCTGGAAGAAAAATAACCACTAAAGGCCTTAATGAGTTAAAAAAAGGCCTTATTTATGATCAAGTAGATTTTATTTTTTCCAAATTTGAAGGAATGATTTATCAAACAACCCTGAATGCAGTTAAAGCTCAGGGTAAAGTAGTGGTCAATACTTCCAGTTTTAACGATAAACAGGCCATAGACATCATAAAAGAGGTATTTGAAAGTGGCTTGGCCGTAAGTCCATTGGTCCAAATAAATGAAACTGTTAATGAAGAAACTTCAGAAAAAGAAGTTCTGGTGAAAACAGTTTGCGGAACCACCATTGATGGAATGCTCCTTAATGAAGGGATCCCAGTAATCCCCCAGTACGGGGGAATTGTAAATGTGGAAGATTATGTCCCCACCCATTTTACAGAATTAATTGCTTATCAGAAAACCTCCATGACCCCTCTAGAAGCTTTTACAGCCAAAGAAATGACTTCAGTTCTGGATGTTGTGCGAGAAGGTCAGGGGATGATACCCGCCAACTTCAGAATCATACCCAGCGCCGCTAAAGAGAAGGCCCAGCAGATGTTCCATGATTTAGAAAAAATTGGAATTTCTGGAATGTTAAAAATAGGGGAAGACGGCGAATCTGTCCTGGGAGTTCCTGTAGAAGATAATATGGTAGGAATTGCTGTTACCGGAGGCATTGCCCCACTTTGTGCAGCTAAAGAAGCTGGTTTTGATGTGAATATTAAATTAGCTGAGAATCTAATGGATTATAATGAATTAAATAAAATTGGATCTACTAAAAGCGTCCTGAAATCTTCTGGACCCGAAAACGGTCAAAAAGTTAAATTTTTACTTTCCAAAGCCTGGAATTTAATACAGAAAGTTGATTTTGACCCTAAAACCCAGAAAGGACATATGATCGCCAATATCTCTTATGTGCCTAAAGAAGATCTGGAAGAGGCCCTGGAAATTATGGCTGAAATATATAAAATGCGTCCAGAATATTGTACCAGTCCCTTTTATAAAGTCGTGCCTCATCCTGACGATAAAACCAAAAAGGGGATTGCCACAGTGTGCAGTTTAACGGTAGACGGTATTTTAATAAAAAACGGCATTATGTCCACCCCTAAATATGGTGGAATTCTGGAAATGGAAGAGAAAGGCCCTCGTTTCGTGGAACTTACTGCTTATAGTGGATCATCATTTGATCCCCATGAAATATACATTTCCAAGGATATGACTTCTGTAAACGATGCTTTAAATGGATACGGACGTTTACTGGCCAGTTTAAAAGAGATTCCATACCTTGCCCGCCCCCATGCACTGGAAATATTATCCCACGTGAAAGATGCAGGATTATCTGTGTTAAAAATTGGAGAAACCAGCGAGCTGATCTATAACGCTAAAGTAGAGCGCTATAGAGTAGGTATTGTCACTCCTGGAGGTTTAAATCCCCTGGCAGCCGTGAAAGAACAGGGCATATATGTGGAACCTAAAGCTGTGGAAACCCTGGTTGAAATGTCTGAACTGGAAAAAATCATATGATAAACTTTATCACTATCTAAATTATAATACTAATAAAATTATTAAAAATTTGATAAACTTAAAATATGAATTAAAAATTGAAATTGGATAATAACAATGATTAATAGGTGTTAATATGGATGGAACTTCACTTGTTTTAATAATAACCTTTTTAGGATTTGTAGTTGTCACAGTAATGAGTCAATTACTAAATAAAAGTCCTTTGGAATAAATTTTTATTTTTAAATATTTATTTTTTTGATATTTTTGGTTTATTTCTAATTAGAAGTAAAATAGACAGTAAATTTTTATTTCTTGAGATTTTAGAATTTTTGGATGTGAAATAAATGGATATTCTAAATCAAATAGAAGACCCTAAAATGAAAAAAGATCTGGAAAAAATCACTAATTTCCATGGTTATCTTAGTTCTGGAGCATTAATTGGTTATCAAATGCTTAAAATAGCTAAAAAAGAACTGGATATTAAAGAGGGAGAAAAAATTTTTATTACCTCTGAAACCCAGAACTGTCTTCCTGACCCATTCCAAATATTATTAGGATCAACCACTGGAAATAAAAGATTAAATGTTCTGGATTATGAAAAAATGGCCGTTACCATTAATAAAGCAGCTTCTCCAGAGCAAAGTCCTGTAAATGGAATACGCATTTATTTAGATCCTGCTAAAACAAAAAAATATCCGGTACTTCATGCGTGGTTCATGAATGAGCGGAAAGTCCCTCATGAGGAAGTTTTACCAGAATTAATTAAAGCAGAGAATAATATTTATTCTTATGATTTCGTGGAAGTGGAAGTAGGGCCTAAAAAGTCTAAAAACGTCATTATATGTTCTGAATGTGGAGAATCATTTGTCCAAAAATGTGAAGAAGAACTTTGCATTCCCTGCTTTTCAAAAAAAAAGATAGAATTAAATGAATTGATTAATGAATCTTTTCATTTATTTTAAAGTTATTTTTAAAAAATTTAATTTTAATTTTTTAATTCAATTCAAAAACCGATCATCCGATTTTTTATCAGCAGCTTCATGGTGTTTATCCTCAAACCATCCAATACATACTTCTTCACCTTCATTTTTGTCAAAATTAGGTATGTATGGTTTTATATCCAGGAGAGGGGTGCCATCAAGGATATCCACATTAGAAATGTGAATTATATTTCCCTCTATTTTTTCCAGTTTCACCACCGAAATACCAATAGAATTAGGCCTTTTAGGAGCCCTAGTGGCGAAAACTCCTCTTTTTTCGTTATCCAGAAATGGTTTAACCTTTAAAGAATATCCCTTTGACAGATGAAGGTGATATAAAAGAATTAAATGGGAAAATCCATTTAGATCGCATAAGCCATCTTTATACTTCTCTTCCATTTTAATTGTTCCTTTTATTCCGCAGGCCCCTACTGGTTGAATTGGCATTCCTTCCAGACTTTTAAAAGGGGAGTGAATAGTTCCTATACTACAATATGTTATTTTTTCCATTATTTGCCTCTTGTATTTAATAGCATGTCGATGTATTTATTTGTAATTAATATTTACTCGATAATTTTTTTTGAATATTTCAAATTACAGGTTGATCATCTAAATAATATAAATAATTTAATATGATCTTCTGTTAATTTACATTAAGTTATATAATATGGTTATTTTTAGAATATAATGATTATAGTACATAATTGTTCACTAATATAAAAAATTGTTGTTTAAATATTCAAGTAATCTTCAAATTTTTTATCCAGAATCGAAAAATTTATATATAAAAATAAACAATGCTTTTTTGTCGGAAGTATGATTCCGTATTCCGTCTATTTCAGAAAATTTTGATAATATATTTAAAAAGAAAAAAATGACGGGAGATGTCAAAATGGTAAGAAAAATCGCTATATATGGTAAAGGTGGAATTGGAAAATCTACAACCACCCAAAACACAGCTGCCGCAATGGCACACTTTCACAATCAAAGAGTTATGATACACGGCTGCGACCCAAAAGCAGACAGTACACGGATGATACTTGGGGGAAAAATGCAGAAAACCATGATGGACACCCTCAGGGAAGAGGGAGAAGAAGCGTGTATGGATCTTGACAAAGTTATGTCCACAGGTTTCAAAGGAATAAAATGTGTAGAATCAGGTGGTCCTGAACCTGGTGTGGGATGTGCAGGCCGTGGTGTAATCACCGCCATCACCATAATGGAACAACAGAAGGTTTACGATGACAATGACTTTGTTTTCTTTGATGTACTGGGAGACGTTGTTTGCGGTGGATTTGCAATGCCTATTAGGGACGGTAAAGCTGAAGAAATATATGTGGTGGCATCTGGAGAGATGATGGCCCTCTATGCAGCAAACAACCTCTGTAAAGGTATGGTTAAATACGCCGAACAGAGTGGTGTGAGACTGGGAGGAATAATCTGTAACAGCCGAAACGTGGATGGAGAAAAAGAACTCCTTGAAGAATTCTGTGAAAAAATAGGAACTCAGATGATCCATTTCGTTCCAAGGGACAACATAGTCCAGAAAGCAGAATTCAACAAACGAACTGTGGTAGACTTTGAAGCAGACTGTAACCAGGCCCATGAGTACGAAGCACTTGCCGGTAAAATCATCAGTAACGAAAAATTCGTCATCCCCAAACCGATGTCCATGGATGAACTTGAAGAAATGGTTCTCCAGTATGGTTTAATGGACTAAAATCAATTGATTATCAGAAAAAGCTGAATATTATCAATTATCGTGGATTAATGATTATCGAATTATAAAACTAAGAGAAACTAGGAGAGATTGAAATGAAAATGGTTAGGGCTATTATAAGACCAGAAAAGGCAGAAGGAGTAGTTGACGCTCTGGATGAAGCAGGATATGTTGCTCTCACTAAAATGGACGTAATTGGTCGGGGAAAACAAAAGGGAATTCAGTTAGAAACCATTTACTACGATGAAATTCCTAAATTAATGCTCATGTTAGTTGCCGAAGATGAATCTATTGCGCAAATTGTGGACATAGTAAATGAAAATGCGTTTACCGGGAATATTGGAGATGGAAAATTATTCATCAGTCCTGTAGAAGAAGCTTACACCGTTAGAACAAGAACTAAAGGTCTTTAAGGGCGGAGGTGTTAAATTGAAAGAAATTATTGCCATTATACGCCCTAATAAAATGGCTCAAACCAAGGAAGTTCTGGATTCTTTAGGGTTTCCAGCAATGACTGCTAATAGAGTAATTGGACGTGGAACCCAGAAAGGAATTATTAATGAAGTGAATTTCAGTGTAGATACCAGTGGCATTGATTCATCAGATGAAAAATGTTTGAGATATATCCCTAAAAGAATGATAACCCTGGTGGTTATGGAAGATGATGTTTCTCTGGTAGTAGAAGCCATAATGAAAGTTAATTGTACTGGACAAATAGGAGATGGAAAAATATTTGTTTGTCCGATCGAAGATGCTGTTAGAGTTAGAACAAAAGAAAGTGGAGCTGATGCAATTTTGTAAGTAAACAAAATTGCTCAATTATCCATTTATAAATTCACTGTGATTTAATCAAAATAAGTAAATTAATCTATTAAAATCAAGCTAATCAAATTTACTAGGAGATGAATAAATGCCTTTTAAACTTTTTGAAGTTTCAAAAGATATCCCTGAGCGAAAGGAGCACACCTATGTTAAACACTGCGATGATCCTGCAGACTGTCTCCCCAAATGTAATATAAAAACTATTCCTGGGTCCATGACAGAACGTGGATGTGCATTTGCCGGAGCTAAAGGGGTTATAACGGGAGCTTTAAAAGACGTGGCACACATTGTGCACTCACCAGTAGGATGTACCGTTTATGGATACGGTACCAAAAGATACCCTACCACCACTACCATGCCCGATGGCAGCGAATTCCCTATTAAAGATTTCAATATTAAATATATTATAGGAACCGATTTACAGGAATCTGATGTAGTATTTGGGGGAATTAAAAAACTAAGACAAGCAATACGAGATACCAACAAAGAATTCCCCTTTGTTAGTGCCATATACCTCTATGCCACCTGTACCACCGGATTAATTGGGGATGATATGGATGGTTTAGCCAAAGAAATGGAAGAGGAAATTGGTAAGCCCATAATTGCTTTTAATGCCCCAGGGTTTGCCGGGCCCAGCCAGTCCAAAGGACACACCATTGGAAATAATGTACTTTTTAGCAAGTTGGTTGGTACAGCAGAGCCACCAAAAACTACTCCTTACGATATAAACCTTATTGGAGAGTACAATATTGACGGTGATTTATGGTTACTTAAAGAATATTTCAAAGAAATCGGAATAAACTGTTTAACCACTTTTACCGGTGACAGCAGCCATCACGAGATTTCCTGGATGCATAGGGCTAAATTAAGTGTGGTGAGATGTCAAAGATCCTCTACTTACATTGCTAAAATGATTGAGGACGAATATGGCATCCCTTATATTAAAACTGATTTCTTCAGTACCGAATACTGTGCTAAAAACTTGAAACAGGTTGCCAGGTTCTTTGGGCTAGAAGAAAAGGCAGATCAAGTCATAGCTAATAGAATGGCCAAAATTAGGCCAGAATTAGAATTTTACAAGGAAAAATTAACTGGTAAAAAAGCATTTATCTTTTCTGGTGGACCTAAAAGTTATCACATTTCTGTGCCGATTGAAAATGAACTGGGAATGGAAACGACAGGCGTATCGTCTATGTTTGAACACGAAGACGGTTTTCAAAAGATGAAAGATAGAGTAAAAGAAGGAGCACTGGTAATAGACGATCCTAACACCATAGAATTGGAAGAACTGGTAGAAGATTACGATATAGATCTGATAATGTGTGGAGTAAAAGAGAAATATTTGATCCATAAATTAGGAATTCCATCCCTATTGATCCATTCCTATGAAAACGGACCATATATAGGATTTGAAGGATTCTTAAACCTGGCCAGAGACATGTATTCTGCGATTTACAATCCAGTATGGAATTTCCTTGAATTTCAGGAAACTGAAGAACCAGATATAGTGGATCCGACTCCAGAATTAGAGGTCACAACAATGGAAGAGGCAAAATAATGAGCTCTATAAATATTTTAGAAAAAGAGAGAAGTGCTGTAATAAACCCTTTGAAAACCTGTCAACCATTAGGGGCCATGTGGGCAGTTACTGGAATTAAAAGAGCGGTCCCTCTAGTTCATGGTTCCCAGGGATGTTCTTCCTTTGTAAGATACTCCCTCTCCAGACACTTCCGGGAACCATCTGAAATCGCGGTAACCTCTCTTCACGAGGATGCCGCTGTTTTTGGAGGTCGTAGAAATTTGGTGGAAGGTATTCAGAACGTGGCCATACGATTAGATCCTTCCATGATAGGAGTCATAACCACTTGTTCCAGTGAAATTATTGGGGATGACATAATTGGATTCATAGGGACTGCTAAAAAGGAACTAGAGAAAAAATTAGGTGAAAAAGAAGCTGAAAAAATTAAAATAGTGCCTATAAGCACCCCCAGTTTCGTGGAAACCCACCTTAAAGGTTATGATAATACCATAAAAGCCCTGGCCGATCACGTGGCTGAACCATCTGAACCTAATGAAAAAGTTAATATAATTCCAGGAATGGTTAATCCAGGAGATATACGGGAAATAAAACATATCCTGAGACTCATGGATACTGAAGGAATTATATTAACTGATATTTCTGACCCATTTGATTCACCACTACGACCTTCGGCAGCAGAACTAAAACCATATTATCCTAAAGGTGGAACTACTGTAGAAGAAATTGTGGATTCAGCCAATAGTATGGGTACTATATCCTTGTGTAAGTATGCAGGTTCCGGGGCTTTATCTCTGGAGAAAAAATACGATGTTCCTGCTCAATTAGGACCTATTCCAATTGGAGTTCAAAATACAGATCAATTACTTAGAAATCTTAAAAAGATTACTGGTCAGGACATTCCTGATACTATACTGGATGAGCGAGGATTACTCATAGATTCCATGGCTGATTTGGCCGGCAGATATTTGCATGGTCGAACCGTGGCCATCTACGGAGACCCAGAAATAACTGCAGGGATGGCTCGATTTGTAGGAGAACTGGGAATGGAACCGCAAATGGTTCTCACTGGTTCTGATAGTAAAGAATTCGTGGAAGACATTGAAAAAGTAGGTAAAGAGACTGGTGTGGAAATTGATACTATGGTAAGACCAGGATTTAAGAGCAATGGAAGTTTATCTCCAGGAAAATCCGGTTGATCTTATGATTGGAAGTTCAGATGGCCGTTTAATTTCCATAGAGCAAAGTATTCCATTAATAAGGGTAGGTTCCCAGTATTTGATCGTGTGGGATATCATCGAAAACCAATTATTGGATACAATGGTGGTCTACACCTTATAGACTTAATTACCAATACTGTATTGGAAAAATACTATGAACATGAACACTGGAAATTACAACAGTAAACCCTAAAAAACCAATTCAACAGTGATGCGTGGAATAATGATTAATTAAAATAATGAAATTGGATATTTTATTCACACAAAACTCCAGATCATTAATTCCACGCAACATCCCATCACAAATTTTAAATTTTTTTATTTTTTATTTACAATATAATTTAACATTGACTTTACATTAAAAGCATTAAATAACTTAATTAACCTTTAAAATGAATTAAAGTCAATGCAATGCGATTATCAAGATCATAAAATCATGAATCAATGCAAAAAGTATTAAGAGAGGTATTAAAATGGAACCAGTAATTGAGACATTTGAATCTCGCAAAAAACACATGTGTGTGAAAGGAGATGGGCTTTCAATCCCTACCTGTGATAAGGCAAGCCTACCTGGTACCGTAACCCAAAGAACATGTGTTTTTGGTGGTGCTCGGATAGTTTTAATGCCCATCACAGATTCCATACATCTGGTACACGGCCCTATTGGTTGCGCCTCATGTACCTGGGACATAAGAGGAAGCAAAACATCACGGGACGATTTATATAAAAAAGGATGTTCCACTGATTTAAGAGAAAAGGACATTGTATTTGGTGGAGAAAAAAAGCTCTATGAAACTGTAGTTGAACTTAAAAATCTCTACAACCCGGGAGCAATATTTGTCTATGCCACCTGCGTTTCTGGTGTAATTGGTGACGATATCAAAGCAGTCTGTAAAAAAGCAGAAGAAACAACTGGATGTAGAGTAATACCCGTCCAGTCGGAAGGATTCCAGGACCACAATAAAACCAAAGGCCACTGGATAGGCTGTGATGCCCTCTTAGATAGTGTAATCGGAACCAGAGAACCAGAAGAAACCGGGGCATTTGATATTAATATTGTAGGAGAATTCAATGTGGCCGGAGATCTATGGGGAATAAAACCGCTTTTAGAGGAGATGGGAGTCAATATTGTGGCCACCATGACCGGAGACTCCTATGTGGAAGAGATAGCACAGTCACATAGAGTAAAATTGAATATAGTCCAGTGCCAGAAATCATCCAACTACCTGGCCCAAAAAATGGAGAAAAAATACGGAATACCCTCCATTAAAGTGAATTTCTTTGGCTTAGAACAAACTGTAGCTTCTCTGCGAGATATTGCGGATTTCTTTGGAGACGAAGAAATGATAGAGCGTACTGAAAAAATAATTGAAAATGGTCTGGGCGAAGTACAGGATGAGATAAAAGAATATAAAAATCGTTTAACTGGAAAAACCGTAGCTCTTTATGTAGGAGGGAACAAGGCCTGGTCACTGGTCCGAGCATTTGAAGAACTAGGCATGGAAGTGATGATGTCCGGAACCAAAAACGGAATCAAAGAGGACTATGAAAGAATAAAAGAAGTAGTGAAAGATGGAACCCTCATTGTGGACGATGCCAACTCCACTGAACTGGCCCGCTTATTGAAAAAATACCGGCCTAACCTACTCATATCAGGGGCTAAAGAAAAATATATAGCTTTAAAACTTAGTGTGCCCTTCTGTGACTTTAATCACGACCGTATATCAGCATTTGCAGGATTTAAAGGATTTGTAAGCTTTGCTAAGGAAGTAGATGCTTCTGTTTCCAGTCCTGTATTCAATTTAACGCGAAAAAGTTTAAGGGAGGATTAAAATGCACGAATGTCATGAAAATAGCAATTATACCAAATCAGTTGAAAAATCAGAGTGGGGGAGCCACAATGACAAAAAATTTGCCGTGGTAAATCCTGCCAAAATTTGCCAGCCTATGGGAGCCATACAGGCCCTTCTGGGTTTAAAAAATGCCATGCCTTTGATACACGGTTCTCAAGGATGCAGTACTTACATGCGATTCCAGCTTACCAGACATTTTAGAGAACCAATTGAAGTGGCTTCCACCTCTATGAACGAGAAAACGGTGATTTATGGTGGAGAATTCAATTTAATGAAGGCCCTTAAGAATATAACTGAAAAACAATCACCAGATATCATTGCAGTTACTTCTAGCTGCCTTACAGAAACCATTGGTGATGATATGACTGGAATTATTAGGAAATTTGAAGAGGCCAATTCTGGACAGAATTTACCAGAAATTATCCCCATATCCACCCCCAGTTATGCTGGAACCCATATTGAAGGATACGATAGTACTGTGAAAGCCCTGGTGGAACACCTGGCCCTTCCAGGACAACCTAATGAAAAATTAAATATTATAACCGGGCATTTATCTCCAGCAGATATAAAGGAAGTTAAAAACATCTTAAAGGATCTTAACTGCGATTTTATCATGTTAACGGATACCTCGGAAAACCTGGATGCTCCACTAAATGAATCAAGCCTTAATCTATATCACGGAGGGACCACCCTTGAAGAAATCCAGGATACTAGTAATTCTATAGGAACCATTGCCTTATCCAAACACGTAGATTCAGCTGGAAAATTCCTGGAAAAGAAATTTGGAGTTAAATACATATCCGGACCATTACCGGTGGGTATAGAAAACACCGATCAGTTTGTAAAAGCAGTTGCTGAGTTAACCAGAAACGAAATACCGGAAAGTGTGGAAAATGATCGGGGCAGATTAATAGACGCTATGGTAGATGCCCATTCATACAACTACCGCCGAAAAGTGGCCATATTTGGAGATCCTGATTTCGTATCTGGAATGGCCAGATTTACAGCCGAAATGGGAATGGTGCCTACTGTATTATGTACCGGTGCTGAGAGTGCCAGGTTTAAAGAGGATATAAATACTATTGCATGTGAAAAAGGATTTGAACCAGTTATAATGGCTGGAGGCGATCTTTATGATATGCATCAGGAAATAAAGAAAATTGAAACAGACATTCTCATTGGAAACTCCTATGGAGCCAGTATGGCTCAGGAAGAAAATATTCCATTATTAAGAGCAGGTTTTCCCATATTCGATCGTTTAGGAGCTCAAAGAATATCTGTTCTAGGATACTGTGGTGGAATTGACTTTGTGGATAATATAACCAATACCATACTTGATTTCTACTATGATGAAGCAGGATATGAAATTTTAGATGATATAGAAGAAAATTCAGAACAAATAGCAAATGATGATTTATATGAAGAGACCAGTTACCACGAGGAGATTTAAATGAAAGTAGCAGTGGCTTCAACCAATGGAAAAATAATAGATTTGCATTTTGGAGATGCAAATCAATTTTTAATTTATAGTATTGCTGATGGAAATTGTGAATTTGAAGAAATAAGAGAAAAAACGTCCATACCTGTAACTAATCATCAGGAACGATGGATAGCATCAATCGATCTTATAAATGATTGTAAAGCAGTTATTTGCAGCAAAATAGGTAAAGAACCTACTATAGAACTAAGAAAATTGGGAATAAAACCTGTTCAACTGGATTGTGATGTTAAAGAAGCTGTAAATGAATGTGCTAAGCATTTATTGAGTTAAATGATTATAAATGATTGAAATCAATAAAGATCATATTTCAGTTTCAATCTCATTATACTCATTTAATATTATATCCATATTATTTTTATTCCCTTTTTCATTCCATCAAATAATAGATTTAGAGATATTAGTCCCATAATAGTCATAAAATAGTGAAATAAAATTATAAAGGCGATTAAATGATAATCAGCATAAAAATAGATCCAGATAGATGTCAAGGCTCCAGTTGCGGAGCATGTGCTTGCATATGTCCCACCAATGTTTTTACCATTGAAAATGAATTAATTGACATTAAATCGCCGGATTACTGTAAATTATGTGGAAAATGCATGGAAACATGCCCTTACGCTGCTATAAGTGTAGAAAAGTGAGAAATAAATAAATATTAATTCATAACTGAACTAAATATTCATATACTAATCTAAGGAGGTATTTTTTGAAAACTAATGTCACTACCTGTACCCGTGATTGTCCTGGATCATGCAGCATTCTTGCCCATACAAATAATGGGAAAGTAGTCAAATTACAGGGAAATCCGGAACAGGACATAACTGCAGGATTCTTATGTAAAAATACTTCCCATTATATTGATAATTACTTTTACAGCCCCCATAGAGTACTGCATCCCCTATTAAAAGAAGAGGGTGAATGGCGAAAAATAAGCTGGGAAGAAGCCATGGATATTACAGCTTCTAAAATTTCAGAAGTAGTTAAAGAACATGGCAGCCAGTCTATTCTTTATTATCAAGGTTTCGGAGCCCGTACAGCCCTTCAATCATTAAATAGAAGGTTTTTCAATTTGCTGGGTGGAGTTAGCACCACTTATGGAACAGTTTGTGGAGGAATTGGACATTATGCTCTGGAAAAAGATTTCGGGGTTAAAATCCCCCACGATCCCCTTGATCAGCTGAACAGCGAACTTATAATAGTTTGGGGAAGAAATCCCGCCCTGACGGATGTTCATTTATGGACCATTTTAAAAAAGGCCCAACGGCAAGGCACCAAAATAATTGTAATTGACCCTGTTAAAACAAAAACTGCCCAGCAAGCAGACTTATTTATCCAACCATCCCCTGGTTCGGATTATTACCTGGCCATGGCCATGGCCAAGATTATTCTGGATAGTGGTCTGGCCCATGAGGATTTTATAGGAAATTACACAGAAAATTTTGATTCTTATAAAAAAATACTTGATGCATATACGCTAGAGGATCTGGAAAACTCGTGTGACATTCCCCTCTACCAAATAAAAGAACTTGCCCTTGATTATGCTCATACTAAACCATCCAGTATTGTGTCTGGTTGGGGGGTTCATCGATATGTGCAGGGGCATGTGGCATTACATATGATGAGTGCCTTGGTGGCTATTACGGGCAATATTGGAATCTCAGGAGGAGGCATAAGCCAGGGCTTTGAAGAATATGAGTACTTTGATTTTAGCCATGAATTAAATGAATTAGGTCAGAATCAACGCCAGCTACCCATACCCACCATTGGAGAGGCTCTTTTAAATACAGATAATCCCCCTATAAAGTTAATATTTGTGGCTTCTGGAAATCCTGTTAATTTGAATCCCAACTCCTTAAAAATCAAAAAAGGGTTTGAGAAGGCCGATTTTGTGATTATGATGGATCATTTCTTGAATGACACCTCTGATGTGGCGGATTTGTTTTTACCGGCCACCACATTTTTAGAAGAAGAAGATCTCATGGGTAGCTATGGCCATAACTGGGTATCTCCAGTTAACCCAGTTATTTCACCTCAAGGCGAAGTTAAATCAGAATTTGAAATATTTCATGGCCTGGCAGAAAAATTAAAATTTGGAGAGCAGATGAAAGGAACTCCCAAAGAGTGGCTTAAAAAACTGGCGGCTCCGATTCTTGATAGGGGGATAAAATTTGAAGATTTGCAAAAATCCCCTCAAAGAATGGTTCCTGCAGATAAAATACCATATGCCAATTTAAAATTTAAGACAAAATCCGGTAAATTTGAGTTTATTAAAGAATTCTCGCCATTAAATTTAGACAATAAAAAATTCCCTCTGAAACTTCTTTCCACCATGGGGGATTTTGTAGGTTCGACTGTCCCTGAAAAGGAACTTATTGATGGATTTTTAGAAGTTAAAGTCCACCCTGAGGTGCTTGAAAAAGAAAATCTAAGGGATGGAGAAAAGGCCTTATTAGAATCACCGGTAGGGAGCCTCATTGTCAAAGTAAAAGAAGATGAAATGGTCCGAAAGGATTATGTTCTCACCTATAAAGGCGGTTGGTTAAAATACAATAAATGCATTAATGTTTTAACCCAGGACATGATAAGTGAAGCGGGAAATGGTACGCCTTATTATGATACCAGGGTTAGAATTAAAAAGCAAAAGTAAAATGAAATAAAAAGGTTGATTTATTTTTTAGCAACCATTACTTCAGTTGATTTAATAATTAAGTAAACTTCTTCTCCTTCTTTTATTTCAAGTTCCTGTTCGGCTTCTTTAGTTATTATGGCAGTTAATACATCTGGATTTTCGACTTTAACCTTGACACTGGACATTATTGCGCCTTCAGACACACTTTCTACTTTTCCTTTAACCACATTTCTAGCACTTATTTTCATATTATCACCACTACGTATTATGTTCTCTTAAATAATAAAATTTTTTCGTCTATTTTATATATCAGAACTTATAAAATACACACGATATGGGATTTATATCATATCGTCATCTTCAATACCGATATTAAGACCATGTCAAAACGGGATCTAAGGGAAGTTAATTATATATTTCAATTTAATCACTGGAAATTCAATACATGAAATCCATAATAAATAGAAATATAAAAATTACTTCCCGTTTTATTTTTAATTTGACTTAATTTTGAAAACAAAAAATTTATAAACTGGAAAACATATTATTCGATATGTTTATTATAACATATCGTTAAAAGGTGGAAACAATGTCAGTAAGTATTGATTCAAAAAAATGCAGTAAAATCGAAAATTGTCCGGGCAAAGGTTTATGTGTGAAACTATGCGAAAAAGGGGCTTTAATAGAAGAAAATGGGCAAATAATGCTGGTTGAAGAAAAATGCGACTATTGTAACATTTGTATTCAAAGTTGTCCTAATCAGGCCATATCTCCCGGTTAAAATGGATAATGAAGTTTTTAAAGAAAAGGAATGATAAAAATGATAAATATTCAAAGAAAAGGAGATCAACCACGCCAGCTCCAACATAAAAACGAAAAATGTGTAGGTTGCGGAATATGTGTAGATGTTTGTCCTACCAGTGCCATTAACCTAGGACCAATCCTACCTATAGCTAGAGGTCTTCTGGAAATGGACAATATCAACATAAACCCGGATAAATGTGCTATGTGTGGAATATGCTCTTCATCATGTCCATTTGGGGCATTAGAATTTAAAATCCAAGGTGAAGCAATATCACAAATAAAAGGATATCCCCACTGGACCCATGAAACCAAAATAAATGAAGAAAATTGTGTTTACTGCCAGGCCTGTCAAAATATATGTCCAAAAGAGGCCATTACAGTTACTAGAGAATTACCTACCCGTAAAAATCTGGTAAGTGGAGAAATTGAAGTAGATAGTCATGAGTGTATTTATTGTGGAATTTGCGAGGAAATGTGCCCCTCCGAGGCCATAGATGTCTCCCAAGACCCTAAAAATCAGAATATTGATATAGATCTGGACAAATGTGTTTACTGCAATATGCAAAAAAGCCTGTCCGGTTAATGCTATAAAAGCAGTTTGCCGAGTTTGTTCCTATGGAGATGTGGACATAAATCCAGAGGACACAAACACAACTGGAAATATAGTTTTAAACTTTGATCAATGCGTTAGTTGTGGTTGGTGTCAGGAAGTTTGTCCAGTAGATGCCGTTCAGGTTATAAAACCATTTGAAGGAGACATAATAAAAGAAGAATCCAAAGATTGTAAAGGAGTAAGCTGCCATGCCTGTCAGGATGTTTGTCCATGCAATGCCATTAAAGTCGTTGATGGTGAAATTGAAATAAATAAAGATGTTTGTGTACTGTGTGGAGCTTGCACTAAGGCCTGTCCAGAACACTATTCAAGTTATTAGAAATGATATGAAATTGGAAAATTTGAATTCCGATTCATGGAAAAAACAACTAGAAAATATATTAAATTGATTCTTCAAAAGATTCATTTAAATAAATTTTCTAATCTTTTTATTTTTTGATTATTTTAAGCTATTATTTAATTTCATCCCTTGATTTTTGATTTTGATTTTTATGATTTAATTTATGATTTAATCTGATTTTTCGTAATGATTAATAAAATAAATTGATTAAATATAATTAATTAAATTAATAGGGCTAACTTTTTTGGTAGTTAAAATTTTCCATATATTTTTTTAGAAGAAATCCCAATATATCACTGGAGGAGTAATCTTGAAAATCCGTGGAGATTTTTGTAACTAATAGTAGTTCAGCGAGTTTTATTTTAACAGCCAAAGAAGATATCATAGATTTAAACATTGCACACTTTGAAAAAAAAGGTAAAATTGGAATTGTTCAACTTTTAAAGTTTATTAAAGAAGAAATGAACAATAGTGAATCTAAACACAAAAATGGAGATAAAGAGGTTTATTTCCCCCAGAAAAAGTTCAGTATCGGGAAAGACGTTTTTCTGGGAGATGATCTAATCCAGATGACATCCCCCAGACCGATTTTAGTAATCTAAGTGAAGATGAGATGTGGAGTCTTATAAACTGGATAATTATACGTGGAAAAGGCCGAAATCTTTATGGTGTGGGAGCAACCCAGGCCAGTGACCCTAAATGCGACTGTGAATAGATTATTAACATTCCAATCCATATTTATCAAGATATATTTTAAAAAATTTATTTTAAGTAATTTAAAAGAGTAAAAAAATGATGCAGCGCCACTTTAGAGGATACAATTTTATAGGAATACCGGAACTAGGATTAACCTACCGCTGGGGGGAACAATTATTTGAGAACCCTGATATGGCTCCCTGGCCCGAACTGGCCGATATTTCCATTTCTAATTATTGTATTAACGATTGTGAATATTGCTATCGTTCCAGTGATGAAAGTGGCGATTTCATGTCTCTGGAAGATTATGAGTTTTTGTTGGGTGAATTGAGTAATAATAAATATGGGCCTGTATTCCAGGTAGCCCTGGGTGGTGGCGAACCAGTATTACACCCTAATTTTAATGAAATATTAAAAATAACCCGGGAAAAATATGATATAATTCCCAATTACACTACCAGTGGTAAATTTTTTGATGAAGAAAATATTAAAGCCACTAAAGATTATTGTGGTGCTATAGCCATCTCTTATGATCCCTATCGAGATTATTTATCTCTGAGCCAACTGCATGAACTAGGACAAAAACTCCATGATGAGCATTTGAAAGCCAATATTCACTTCGTAGTATCTGAAAAAACTATTCCAATGGCTACAAAAATCATTCAGGGCAAATATGATAAATATTTAGATATATTCAATTCTATAATATTTTTAACCTTCAAACCAGTGGGTCGAGGCCTCCCTGAAGATGCTATTAAATCACCTAAACTACTTAAATCATTTTTAAAATCAGTTAATCAACCAAAATCCACCATCAAATTTGGTTTTGATGCTTGCTTTGTTCCTATTTTATTGAAATTCTCTAAAATAGATGTGGATTTAATTGATAGCTGTGAATGTGGCTTTTTTTCAGTGTATATTGACGAAAAACTCAATGTAATGCCTTGTTCCTTCTGTAATGACTCCCAATATATTTTTAATTTAAAGGAATACTCCTTCTACGAGATATGGAAAAATAAATTTGCTGATTATCGGCGATTTATAAAAGAACATGGACAAAAAGACTGTAATGATTGTGAAGAGGCTTCAGAATGCCGTGGCCAGTGCCCCTTTTTTGATGAGTTGTTTTTATGTGAAATTCTTAGTTAGTGTTTACCTAATTCTCAGTTTTATATTTATTTTAAGGTTTTTTTTATTTAGAATTTATTTAATAAAAATGAAATTATAATTAACAACGTAATGTTTATATATGCATATCGATAAAGGATTAATTGATTTATTGGAGGTTTAACATTGAATACCAAAAATTTAGCAATTATTGGAATAGTAGCCATAGTTATTATCGCTGCTCTGGTAATGGTTAGTGGAGTATTTGACACCACATCTACCAGCGGAGAAATTACCGTTCTGGCCGGGGCAGGATTTACAAAAGTTGGAAATGATTTAGTAGCCGCATTTGAGAAAAAATATCCAGATGCCAAAGTAGTTATGAAATATGGAGGCAGCGGAGAACTATTTGGTACCTTAAAAACAACCAAAACAGGGGATGTTTTCCTGCCAGCCGATTACAAATACATGCAGGATGCCATGGAAAACGGCTTTGTGGATAACAGTACCGTTAAAAATGTAACCCAAAATGTGCCAGTTATTGCTGTAGCCAAGGGAAACCCTAAAAACATCACTTCCCTAGCAGATTTAGCAAATTCTGATGTAAAAGTTGGTATTGGGGATGCAAATGGTCCAGCCATTGGTAAAGCAACAGAAAAAATCCTGAATGCTAGCAACCTAACCAGTGCTGTTAGTGCAAATGTTGTGGTTAAAACCACCACCGTAAACCAGCTTTTAACTTACCTGGTCTTGGACAGGTGGATGCAGTGATAATCTGGCAAGATATGGGAACCTGGAGTGATGGAAAAGGTAAAATTGAGATAATTACCATACCCCCCAACCAGAATAAAATAAGTACCGTGCCTATAGCCGTGACTAACTACACCAAAAACAAGGCGCTGTCCCAGAAATTTGAAGATTTCGTGGTTTCACCAGAAGGACAGGCCATCTGGGAAAAATGGGGATTCAAACCAATAACTCAATAATCCCTTTAATTATTTTTTTTAAAATGAAATCTATATAAATGAAATCATTCAATATTAGCTTATTGAATAAACCGGCATATCGAATAAATTTCTAATTCTTACAATTATATCAATTATTCAGTGATAATCATGCGTTCCAAGCTTGAATTGACTTTCATTTCCATAACCCTATTTTTTACATTCTTATTTTTTGTAACCATAGGTAGTTTGTTCCTTATACCCACACCCCAGGGATTTATTAATGCTCTTTTTTCTGAAGAAATGATTTTTGCTTTAAAGCTCACTCTGGTCACATCAATTTTATCTGCTTTTTTGGTAATGGTCTGTGCAGTGCCCATGGCCTACACACTGAACCGCTATGAATTTCCATTAAAAACATTCGTAAAAACAATACTTGATTTACCCATTGCTTTTCCTGAAATTGTAATTGGTATTGCACTTTTAATGCTTCTGGGAAGTAATTTACTGGGAAATTATTTGGAAGCTGTGGGAATTTCCGTGGTATTTACTCCATTGGGTATTGTGGTGGCCCAGTTTTTCGTGGCACTACCCTTTGCCGTTAGAGTACTCTACTCCACCTTCAGTTATGTGGATCCCCGATATGAATTTGTTTCAAGAAGTTTAGGATACAGTGAATTAGAAACATTCACCAGTATTACCCTGCCCTTGGCCAAAAATGGTATTTTTGCAGCCGGGATAATTGCACTGGCCCGCTGTATTGGGACATTTGCCTCAGTCCTTTTTGTAGGGGGCGGAATATTCATGAAAACCGAAACCCTTTCCATCTCCCTTTACCTTAACCTATCAACCGGAGATGTGGATATGGCCATAACTGCCGGCATACTGCTAGTTATTATATCGTTCATTGCTATTGCAGTAATGGAAAAATATGCTAAGGAGACCAAACTATAACTGATTTTCAGGTGATTTAAGAATGTTTCTAGAAGTAAATGATTTAAATGTAGATTTAGGAGAATTTTATCTCAAAAACGCCGTCTTTCTCTGGAAAAACAGAACTATTTGGTTTTAATTGGCCAACGGGTTCAGGAAAATCTGTGCTTCTAGAAACCATTGCAGGGTTTTACCAGGCCAAATCAGGTAAGGTGATATTAGATGGTAAGGATATAACTGATTTAAGCCCTGAAAAAGGGGAATCAGTATTGTATACCAGGACAATGTCCTTTTCCCACACATGAATGTTTTTGACAACATTGCCTATGGTCTAAAGAAAAAGACTGAGGATAAAGAATTAATAGATATTAAAGTCCTTGAAATGGCCGAATTACTAAAAATAGACCACATATTACATCGGAAACCTGGAACCCTCAGTGGAGGCGAAATTCAACGAGCATCTATCGCACGTTCCTTAGTTGTAGATCCCCATATTCTTCTAATGGATGAACCTTTCAGTGCTCTGGATGTTAGGACACATTCATCTTTAACCGCTTTGATAAAACAGGTCGTAAAGAATCACCAGACTACATGTATTCACGTGACCCATAATTTTAGTGATGTCTGGAATTTAGCAGAGAAAGTGGCGGTTATGAAAGACGGTCAAATATTACAGCAGGGTAGGGTAAAGGATGTTTTTCCAAGCCTTCACACAGTTTTGTGGCACTTTGTGGGAGTGCAGAATATTTTAGAGGGAATTATTACTGGAAAAGAAAATTTATCTGCTAAAATAAAAATTAATCCAGATATTATAATTTACAGTGCAGATGAAAATTATTTAGAAAAAAAATCAGATTTTGAAGACCCGGAAAAGGTTTTAGTTGCCATAAGACCGGAAAATATTATTTTTCCAACCAGCTCTTTGAATCATCAATTAGAAATCAAATAAAAGGCATAGTCAGAGAAATAATGGAAATTGGACCTACCGTATGGATTGAAGTTGATGTAAAGGGCACTATTTTTAAAGGAATGCTTACTCCCAGTTCTTTTGAGCTTTTAAACATTAAAAAAGGGAAAGAGATTTATTTAAGCTTCAAATCATTAAATGTGAAAATAATTGATGGTTATGATGCATTTAACTCATTTTAATTTCTTAATTATAATATTGATATTTTATTGAAAATTCTGAAAAGTAAAGCTAAAATAAGATTAATTAGGTTTTAATTTATTTTTTATTAAAATGTTTTAATTAAAATAAAAGAAGAAATAGTTTAATTATTCACTCGATTTCACATTTTTCAATGATAATTAAAATCCCTTCTCCATCCTGAGGAACGTGTCGAATCTCAATAAGGTCATCTTTGAATTCAACCAGATCCACTTCTACAGAGGGAGTTAACGTGTCACCTTCAATATGTATCATTACTTTCAATCCATGCACTCCATAATATTTAGAGGTATCCACATTCAGAACCTCACCCGCAGTGAATATACGGTTGTATGCGAGTTCCAGATGATCACGAATTTTTACATTTTCCTTAACATACTCAATGGCCTCATCACAATCCATTTCCAGTACTTTTTCCTGCATGAAATTCCTCCTTTAAGATAAAGATTACTTAAAAATTGATTTAATTTTTTAGAACACTAATTTATAAAATTTCTTATAAAATTAATTTTAGGCCCTAAATAAATAAATTTTGTTATTAAACAGAATATTTGCAAAATATGAATTATATAATAAAATTAAAATGTAAAATCCGATTTAAAATGTAAATAAAATAAAATTAAGGTTCTACTACGAGTATAGTAGTGTGAGTCGTTTCTTTTTTTACGTGGCGAACTTCCAGAAGATCATCCTTGATTTCATGCATGTCTACTTCCACAGTCTGGTTAAGCATCTCACCAGTGAGTTGCATGGTAACCCTCAAACCTTCCTTAGTTTCCTCATCTTCATTATCTACCTAAAGTACTTCTCCAGGACCATAAATAGGTTGTATGATATTCAAGTAATCGTGGGTTTCAACATTTTCGAGTATGTATTCTATCATTTTTCGGGACTTAATGTGATTTCTTTCTTCCATATTATCACGATTTTTTAGTTGAAATATTTTTTAATTATACAATATAAATCAAATTTAAAAAATATTTAAATCATAATCCGTTTAAAAATTACTCAATATAATTTTACTTTTATTAAACCTTAAAAAAATAAAAAAATAAAAGAATAAAATAGAAAAATAAGAGTTGGTCCCTGTTTTTTTCAGCATTTAACCATAATCTACCTTTTCCGTTTACGCAATGTCTCCGTTGTATTTGATGTATTTACCGGTGAGATTTTTTCCATCAATTTCTGGATCAGTGACAACACCTTCCTGGGTAAATCCTTCCAGTAAACGTCCTAATTTTCCATTGATCACGATATTGCCGTTTTTCATCTGTCCACCTGGCCATCGGGTCACATCTCCATCGATCTGGATGAATCCTTTGGTCATGTGGATACCGGCAAGAATATCGCAGCTACCTTTAACATATATTTCACCGCCGGATAAACATTCTCCTAGCTGCTTACCAGCATTTCCATGGATGGAATTTTTCCTCCACTCATTCCTCTCCAGTCACCTATATATGAAGCTCCGCAGAACTCTTTTGTATTGCCCATGATTTCAAGTTCTCCGCCGGTCATTTCCCTACCGGCGTAGCTTTCTGCGTCTCCATTTACTTTAATTTAACCACCACTCATTTCTGCTCCGCAGTGAAGGTCTGCATCACCATTAACAATGATTTCACCTGCACTCATTTTAGCACCGATATATTTGACTCTGCGCAATCTCCGTTAAGGATCATATTGACTTCCTCAGGAGCTTCAGCTTCGCCTTCAACTTCTACATCGAAATAGTCTGCTAATGGGAATTTAGAGTTACCAATTGGCACCATATATTTTTCGAAGTCTTCTTTTTCCCAAGCGTATATTTCATCTGGAATAAGTTCATCGAATTCCAGTGAGATTGGGAAACTTTTTTAGTTAAAAGTTATTGTTTTCAAACTAAACACCCCTTATTTACTTGCTTGGACCTTTACTTCAATTGAAGGATCCAAGTAGTGGTCATGTACTTTGTAGTTTTCGAATTTAACAGTGTAATACCTGTTGAAGTCGGCATGATATTTCTAGTACCTCTTTTTCTTGTTCTTCGAATCCTTGAACATTGGTCCAAATGGTCTGGCTAGGTTTGACTTTTACAACTTCACCATCTTTAACCAAAATTTGACCATCTTTAATTGTGTATACAGCACTGCCGAATACGTCTTCAATAGCTGCTGATTCTTTAGTTGGGTCGAAGTTATTTGGTTCTATGTCGTAGACAGCTATATCAGCATTGTATCCAGCACAAGAGCTCCTCTGTCTTCGAAACCTAAATTCTTAGCTGGTGCTGCTCTGGATATAATTGCGATGTCGCTGAAGTGTAAACTCTGTCTAGTGTTCTAGTGAAGTTCTTCTTTCTGCCCATTTATGTACTTCTCTGTTATCAATCATTTCCTTTCTTCTTTCGCTACTCATGAACCAGGACATTATTCTAGGGTATCTAATAAATGGACCTGCATTAGGGTTGTCAGTTGTAAGAACAACTTGCCATGGATCATTTATCATGAGGAATAACTCTAATCCAATAGCCCATTGCAACGAGGTAACTGGACTTTTCCGAGTAAATAAAAGGAATAAAACCTGCTGCTGTTTCAAGTTCAATATCCTTATTTGCCCATTTTAACCACATAATTTGTAGAGATCGTATTCCATTGGAGCATCTGCAGTCATGGTAGTGGTTTCATCAAGTGTAATTTGACCAACATCACAAGTTACATGTTTATTTTTGTTTATGTAATCAGCAACTGGTTCTGCACCGGATTCTGCATCTCTCCAGCTTGTACCACCATAGGAGTGGAATTGAACGTGAGTACAGTGCATGGTCTGATCCCTTACTGGACTGATTTTTCTATATCTTTAACAGCGTCCATAGTTTCTATTGTTGTTGGATAGTTTCCTGGGTGTCCTAGGTCGTTAGGGTGAACGTGCATAGAATGAGGTAATCCTAGCTTTTCATTAGCTTTGTAAATGCTCTTACAACTTCTCTACCTGTTACATCCCAGTATGGAGCAGGATCGTCAATTCCATGTACATTCATACCCCATCCCCATGCTTCACTTCCACATGGGTTAACAACTTTCATTCCGTAACATTTAGCTATTTTTAGCCATGCAGAAATAAAAGCTGCAAGTTCATCAATTTTACCTTCTTTAGCATACTGCAGTACAAACCAGTTGTTACCAAAAGAGGTAAAGTGGAATGTCTATGTTCGGTATGGCCATTATTTCTTCATGTGTGTGTTTAGCTTCGAGTGGTGGCACAGCTGCTTCTGTTACTGTTCCATAACCCATTCTGGAGTATCTGTATCCTGTTGCAGGACAGCTTGGTATTGAAAATCCTGTTTCGGCTCTTGTAACATCGTTTTTGCAGTTACTCCTCTTCTTTCGTCTTCTGGCCTGTATAACTACCACCAACCAGTTTTGGACCAGCAATATGGGCATGAGGATCAACTCCTGCTGGCATTACAAGTTTATCTGTTACATCAAGTACTTTAGCATCAGAAGAAACATTATCAACGATTTTACCATCTTTGAACATTACGTCTTTCTTTTCGCCAGCTACATTGTTGGCTGGATCATAAACTATACCATTTTTTAATATATATTCCATGAAATCACCTATTTACTGGCTTCTTTTCCCTGTTCAGCTTTAATTTTCTTAACTCTTTCATGTAGTTCTCTTACAATCCATTCATCTTCTCTGCAGGTTTCAGGTTTGTCTATGGCGTTTTTCATGAAGATTGGAACTCAATCCATTCGATAACTTGTACCTGCCGATTTCCACACCTATGAATGATCCTGGAAGTACTACATCAGCTATTTCTGTGGATGGTCCCCAGTGTATATCTACCTGTATAACTGGAATTTCTGCAAGATGTATGACTGCTCCACCAGGGAAATGAGCACCAGGGTCTGCAGCAATTACCATAAATACATCTAATTCTTTCCTGTTAAGAGGTCGATGGTGTTGTTTCTCCGTTCATGTATCTTGGGTATCCTCTACAGAAATCCACACCATATGGGAATCCCATTTCATAGGACATGAAAATGTTAAATCCATTAACATTGAAGTGACCCCTCATAGGAAGAAGTACCCATTTTGTGTACTCATTGAGGTCCTGAAAATCTGAATAGCTATGTCAATGTTCCTCTGTTTGGATAGGGTGTGAGTTAATCCAAGTCCGAAGAATAAAGCTCCGAATTCAACGTTTTTCATTGCTTCGGTTAATTCAATGATATCTTCTTTGGGTATTCCAGAAATGACATCTTTTTTGAGTTCTTTACCTTTTAATACAGCCCTTATTGCATTATAGAATCCATAGTCACCGTTTTCTTCAAATCCTACCCATATGTCAGACATTTTAGCAGTGTCAGAGTATTTTGGATCCATGTGACAAGAGTTCTGTCGAATCTTCCCCTTTGTCTGAACCATCCTCGTGGGAAAGTAGTGTATCTGGCAAGGTGTCTTGGGTGGGCGTTCATGGGTTACTTCCAGTGTAAACAACCATATCTGCTCTGTTTTTAACTTCTCCGAGTGTCATTACAGGGTATCCTACGTTTTGTACAGCTTGAACAGATGGACCGTGGCAGATTGTTGCCTGGTTGTCTAGAACAGCTCCAACTATATTCACCCAGGTCAATACCTTTTTTCATGGTTTCAATGGATGTTTCACTCCAACCGTAGAATATTGGTCTGACAGAATTGGCTATGAGTTCTGCAGCTTTATCAAGTGCTGTGTCCCAGTCAACTTCGACAAGTTCGCCGTTTTCATCCCTTACCATTGGTACCATTAGTCTCTGGTCCTCATCTTCCATGATTTTACTTGCACCGAGTCTGCAAGCGTGCCTTACACCGACAACATGGTTATCTTTAACTAAATAATCTAAATCATCACAGTTACATCCGCAAAATGCACATGTACAGTTTTCTACGATTTGATCGTAATCAGTTATAGGTGGTTCGTATGCCATTTTAATTGACCTCCTTATTTTTTTTGTAGACAGGCATCTCTCCAAGTGAATAGCTCGTTATACTTCTTCTCTTTTTTAACATATTTTTTGTAGACTGCTCTCATGAGATCAGCCATTAATAAAACTTCTTCATCGCTTTTTCTACTGTGCATTAAATCCCTTTATATGTAGGGTCACAACAACAGTAAGTTTCATGACTTGCAATTACATTTGCCCATGGTCCTTTTGGTATGAAAATCATGTCCTTCGTGTGGTGCATCTCTTGAGTGTGCTGCATAAACAATTACTTCTCCCCAGTCAGTTTTCACCATTACACTGTCCCAGTTAGCTACTCCTAATTTGGCCATGTCTTTTGGGTCCATGTAAGCAATTCCAGCAACTTTTCGGTATTCATCTTTGAGTGTTGATCCTCTTTTTTTACATGCTCCCTGGTATATATCTGATCCAGTGTTCAGCATCACGTCTAATTTATTTCGTTTTTTAGCTGTTGGTTCATCAAATTTAACCACTTTGGGAACGGCGGGTTTGTCTATATATGTCATTATAACACCTCATTCCAGCCATATTGCATCAGTTGGACAGAACAATTGGCAAGTTCCACATTTTGTGCATTTTTCTTGGCTGAAAAGTTTGATAACTCCGTTTTCAACCATCATGATTGTTTCTTCGGTTTTAGAACCATGTCCGCCTGATACTTCAGTGCTTATGGATACATTGACAGGGCATGCAACTACACATACTCCACATCCAAGACAATTATCTTGATTTACTTTAAATTCCATCTCATTATATCACCTCAAATTAAGTTTTAAGAGATTCCATCTTTTTCTCCCAGGATTTCGACTTTGTTGGAGTGTAGTTCATATCGGTTCTTTTAACTTCAATTGCATCAACAGGACATACATTTTCACAAGCACCACAGTAAATGCAGAAATTTTCATCTTTGACTACTTTTTCATTATTTCCAGGTTTGGATGATTTTGGGAATGAAAGTACATTCGCACGGACATATATCTACACATGCACCACAAGTCTGACATTTATCCTGGTCGATGTCTAATTCGCCTTCGAATGGTTTTACAACTTTTGCTGCATCTACTGGACAGATTTCTTCGCACCATCCACATCTAACACATGATTCATCATCTATAAAGAGGTTCCAGTTATTTCAGAATCTTCTGGGTTTAAATCGTATTCTCCATATGAACAGCTTCTGCATGCAGCTGTTATTGCGTCAACAGGACATGATTTTTTACATACCAGACAATAAACACATTTATCTTTGTCCACATTTATGTCGAAGAAACGTTGGGTCGTCTGAAGTAGGGAATTTTGCTTCCATAGTTATAGCATCCGCAGGACACATTTCTTCACAAATACCACAGTCTATACAAGTTTCTTTGTCTATTTCAATTTCACCAGTTACGAGTTTTGATCTTTCTGGTAAGATCCCTTGCAATGGTAATTGCTTCTCTAGGACATGCAGTTTCACATGCCTTACAGTAGACACAGGTTTCATCATCGATTTCAGCTGAAGATATATAATTGTGGATATTCTTCCATTTCTTTAATAGATTCATCGTCAATTTTGAATTCTAAAGCATCTACAGGGCATCCTACACTGCACATACCACAGAGAACGCATTTATCTTCATCACATATTATTTTTGCTTCGTCAGCTTCTGTTCTTACTATTGCACCAATAGAGCCAAGTTCTATTGCTTCTACAGGGCATAATTGTTCGCATATACCGCAGCCAATGCAAATATCGTCTTTGAAAGATAAGCTTTCGCTTTTCTTCAGCCGATCTTGATATGTCAAAGTCCCTAGCTTTGACTTCTTTCGTATTAGAAATCATTTTTTTCCTCCAAAATTTCTATTGAGTTAGTGGGACAAGATTCCCCACATATAAGACATCCACAGCACCAATCTGGAGTCTATCTGTGCCTTAAGATCATTTAACACAATGGCATCCATGAGACATATATCTACACAAAGTCCACATCCAATACATGACTCCTTAATTTCTTTGTATTTCCTTTTGCAAGTTTTTACTACAATCCTTGTCTTTTCGCTTGCTAAAGCATAAGCCAGTAATAGGAAGTCTTTGGGACATAACTCAGTAATCTTCTGTGCAATCTCAATAGAATTCCATGACAGATTTCTACCGTTTAAATAGTGTGAAACTGTTGATTTGTCCATGTCCAGTTCCTGAGCGATTTCTTGTTGGCAGTATCCCTTTCTCCTGAATTCAACTGCAGTTAAATATTTCAGTCCAGAAATAATGTGTTTTGGCATAGCTTCACCATGTGTATTAATTACACTTACTTTACTAGTTTATAAATAGATTACTACAATACCACAAGCCGAAAATTATATATATTATGGTGTATTAACCACACAATATAACTATAGTTATAATACTATTTTAGGCATTATTTTATATTTTAAAGAAGTTTAATGGAATTATAAAAAATTTTAAAGAAAATAGATTATTTAAATAAAAAATAAGGCATTTTTAATCTTTATTGACTATATTTTTTTGAACATTCTTCACTGAATTTAGGTGAACCAAACAAAGCCAAAAATAGGGTCTAAAAACCATGTTTTATCTAACAGAAAAAATTGCAATTTTGTGTTTTTGTGTAGTGATTACACACTGGGTTTTATTATAATTTTTCAAATTAAATGCTAATAATTCTAAAAATATTATTTTATAAAAATAATCTCATCTAAAAACTTAATTTCTAATAAAATCAAGATTAATATAGAAATAGAAAAAATTGTGGGGCCATCTATGTATCATGATAATTTAATTCCAGTAAAAGCAGCTCAAGAAATAATAAAAAAGACGATATGCTCCCTAAAAACATTTAAAAGTGAAATAATCATCCTAGAAAATGCGAACCAGCGAATATTGGCCCAGGATATCAAAGTGCTCATGGATGTTCCTCCATTTGATAGATCGGCCATGGATGGATATGCTGTAAAAGCAGAAGATACCCGGGGTGCTTCTGAAAATAGCCCTGTAAAGTTGAAAATAGTGGATAAAATTGGAGCGGGTTGTGTATCAAAAGTAGTATTAAAGAATCAAGAGGCCATTAAAATAGCCACCGGGGCTCCCTTGCCAGAAGGGGCTGATGCCATTATAATGCAGGAGTTCACCCACAATGAAAAGGCCCCCCAAAGAGAGGAAGAGTATGTTTACCTGGAAAAATCTGTGCAGGCCCTGCAAGATGTCTCAGAAAGGGGAGAAGACCTAAAAGAAGGAGAAATAATTTTAAAAAAAGGTCAGATTTTAAGTGCCCATTTAGTGGCCCTTATTGCATCCTGCGGATATAGGCAAGTGGAAGTCTATAAAAAACCAGTTATAGGAGTATTGATCACTGGAAGCGAACTGGTGGAACCGTCCCCACGGCTGAAGCCAGGAATGATAATCAATTCCAATAAATATGCTATTAAATCATTGATTGAGGACTGTAAGGCCATTCCCATTATAGAAATAGTTCCCGACGATCTGGATGAGCTTACAAAAAAGCTGATGATGATGGTGGATAAATATGATGTGGTGATTACCACCGGGGGCACAGCAGTGAGTGAAGGAGATCTTATTGTGGATCTAGTGGAAGAAAAAGGAGATATTTTATTTCACGGGGTTTCCATAAAACCAGGAAAACCATTTGCCTTTGGAAAAGTTAATGAAACACCAGTTTTCATGTTATCTGGCTATCCCGTGGCGGTGGCCATTCAATTTGATATTTTTGTCAGGGAAAATATTTTTAAAATGCAAAATATCAAATGGGAACTTAAAACACAATCGATTATTGCTATTTCCGATATCCGTTCTTCTAAGGACAAATTTAATGTCACCCGGGCATTTTTAAAGGATAATAAAGTTCAAGGATTGAGAACACGCGCCGGAATTAATAGATCCATCACTGAATCAAATTGTTATGTTATATCCCCTGAAGGAGAAGGAAAAATAAAAAAAGGAGACACATGTCAGGTGATAAAGTACAATTCCTTGAATATTTGTTAGTATCTGCAAATATCTGCTAGATTAATACCTACTAACTGGAATAATTTCTTTAATCCTAAAATAAACCAAAAATAAGGGAGTGGGTCTTTTGAAATTCTGGAAGAAGTCCAAAAATAATATCCTGGATGAAAATACCATAAAATCTATTTTAACAGATGAAAATGTCATTATAAGTTCAGATACTAAAAGAGATATTAGAATACCGCCTGGACAGCACGAAACCTCAAAATGGCCTGTTCTTCATTATGGTTCGGTCCAAAAAATTGATACACGTGACTGGAGCTTCAAAATCAGTGGCCTGGTTGCAGAAGAAAAAGAATTGAGTTTTGCAGATTTTTTAAAACTTCCCCAGTCCCAGGTTTTCTCTGATATTCACTGTGTGACCAGCTGGTCCCAGTTAAATAACTTGTGGGAGGGAGTGGCAGCCACCACTCTTAAAGAAGTGGTGGAAATTTTACCAGAAGCAAAATACGTACTTATTCACGCTGAGAAGAATTTCACCACTAATTTGACCCTGGAAGACTTTTTCTCTCCTGATGTGATTTTTGCCACCGCCCATAATGGCCAACCCCTGAATGCCAAGCACGGGGGGCCGGTGCGGCTGGTGGTGCCTTTACTGTACTTCTGGAAAAGTGCCAAATGGGTCACCGGCGTGGAATTTTTGGCCGAAGATAAGAGGGGTTTCTGGGAATCCAATGGCTATCACAACCACGGCGATCCCTGGACAGAGGAGCGCTACTCCTGGCAGGAAAAAGATTAAACCTGGCAATTGGATTTGAAATTTAATATAAATCCCTATTAAATATTTATAACTGATTATTCTTTCAATAATTATTATTTTTTAAATGTCTTTTAAAATAAATAAAAAAAGAAATTAAAAAAGAGGATAGCTTTAATAAGAAAAATAAGACGAATTATAACTATTTTAAAATAAAAAAATATAAATAAAAAAGGACCTTAAATATCGGCCTTTTCCACATTAACTGCACAAACCTTAAACTCCGGAGTGTGGGAACGAGGATCCATGGCTGGATTGGTCAGTAAATTGGTGGGTTGTTCATCAAAGTGGAAAGTCATGAATATAACACCCTGCGGAACTTGATCAGTTATGTGGGCCTTTCCTTTCACTTCTCCCCGGCGTGAGCTTACCTTCACCAGACCTCCCATCATTTATTTCTAATTTTTGAGCATCTTGCGGGTTTATATCCACACGATCGTGTCCGTAAAGTTCTTTAAGACCTTCCGTGGCCCCGGTCATGGTGGTGGTATGGTAATGGTAGATACTACGGCCAGTACTTAAAATAAATGGATAATCCTCATCAGACGTCTCGGCCGGTGGCCGGTATTCCAGAGGCATGAGTTTTCCCTTTCCACTAGGGGTGGAAAAAGCATCGGCGTGCATTATACTGGTTCCTGGATCATTGCAGTCCCTGCAAGGCCATTGAAGTCCTTCTTCTTCCAGGCGTGAGTATCGTATTCCTCCAAATACCGGGGAAAGGTCGGCCATTTCCTCGGCCACATCCTGGGCACTCTTATAGTCAAAGCCCCTTGCACCCATTTTCTGGGCAATCATGGAGGTTATCTGCCAGTCTGGTAATGATTCGCCTTTAGCTGGAATTGATTTACGGATTCGCTGGAAACGACGCTCCTGATTGGTATAAGTACCGTCTTTTTCAGCGTAAGCGGCTCCAGGTAAAACTACATCAGCCATTTTAGCCGTTTCAGTAAGGAACATATCCTGCACAATTAAAAATTCCATTCTCGCCAGTGATTTTTTAATATGTGTAATGTCCGGTTCACTTAAGGCCGGGTTTTCCCCTAAAACATAGAGAGCTTTGATTTTTTCCTTATCAGAGGCCCCAATCATAAAGGGCATCTTCAATCCTGGTTCTTTAGATAATGAAACGTTCCAGGCCTTTTCAAATTTCTCATTCACCTGGTTATCATCCACTTTTTGATATCCCGGATAGATATCTGGCAGGCATCCCATATCACAAACCCCCTGCACATTGTTCTGACCACGCAGCGGGTTTATTCCTGCCGATGATTTCCCAATGTTACCCGTGATAAGGGCCAGATTGCTCAGCGCAAATACATTATCTGTCCCATGGGAGTGCTCCGTAATTCCCAGGGAGTAGAATATAGCAGATGGTTTGGTTTGGGCATATAATTGTGCCGCTTCTTTTATGAGTTCCTGTTTGACCCCAGTTATTTCTTCCACTGTATCCAGGTCAAAGTTTTCCAGTGATTTTAGGAATTCCGGGAAGTTTTCACAGCGCTTTTCTATGTATTCCACATCATGGAGGTTCTCATCAATGATGTAGCGAATTATTCCCATGATAAGAGCCACATCAGTACCGGGTTTCAAATTTAAAAATACATCGGCCCGTTTGGAGATTTCAGTTTCCCGGGGATCCACCACAATAAGTTTAGAGCCATTTTCCAGGGCCTGCATCATGCGCATGCCCACCACAGGATAGGTTTCAGTGGGGTTGGTCCCAATAATAAACATACAATCGCAGTCTGTTATCTGCTCGGTGGAGTTGGTCATGGAGCCGCTGCCCAGGGTTTCAGCCAAGGCCGCCACTGAGGGGGCGTGACAGGACCGGGCGCAGTTATCCACATTATTGGTGCCCATAACTGCCCGGGTGAATTTCTGGAGAACATAGTTATCTTCATTGGTACACCTACCAGATGCTATGGCCCCAAATTCATCAGAGTTGTATTGGGAGAGGTTTCGGGAGATGTAATCTAAAGCTTCGGACCACTCCACTTCAATAAATCCATCATGAGAACTTTCTTCGCCTTTAAGTCCGCTTTCATTTCTTACCAGCGGTTTGGTTAATCTTTCAGGACTATTTATAAAGTTGAAACCATATCTGCCTTTAACACATAAATTTCCCTTATTCACGTGGTTTTTAGTATCTCCCCTGACAGATATGATTTTATCTCCACGAATACCCAGATAGGTGGTGCATCCCACGCCACAGTAGGGACAGGTGGTCTTTACTTCCCGGGCGGGTTTAGCCGTTTCTTTGGGTGTGAGGGCACCAACGGGACAGCCCTCCACACATTCACCACAGGACACGCAGGAGGAGTCTTTTATATCCCCGTCACCAAAGGTGGTTATTTTGGTTTCAAATCCCCGGTATCCAAAATCTATAGCATTGGCCCCTACCACCTCATGGCATATACGGGAACAGATCCCACAGAGTATGCACTTATTGAGGTTTCTAATGAAGAATGGATTTGATTCATCATGGGGTATTTCAGTGGGTGACGGCCTTAACTGGAATAGTTCTTCTTTTTCTATTCCTAAAAATGCTGAAACATCCTGCAACTTGCAGTGGCCGTCCTGAGCACAGGTTAAACAGTCCACTTCATGGTAGTTGATTAATAACTTAACGGCCCATTCCCTGACACTCTTTACTGCTTCAGTTTCAGTGAATATTTTCATTCCCTCAGCTACCGGAGTCTCGCAGGAGGTAACCATTCTCCCGTCTTCCAGTTCCACCATACAGACCCGGCAGGCCCCTCGTGGTTTTAGGAGATGGTGACTGCACAGGTTAGGAATGTAGATATTATTTTCAAAGGCTGCTTTCAGAATAGATGTGCCTTCCTCGGCTTCCATTTCCAGCCCGTCAATAGAAAAAGATACTTTGCCCTTCATATTTATACACGCTTGTTATTTTTTAAAATATGATAATTATAAGTTGAATAGAATGTATTTCAATGCTTTAACATCTTATTTTTTGATAAAACATTCTTATTATATTAGATTTTCAAAATATAGTATTTTAAAGATTTGTAAAATTTTAGTAATATAATTTTATTTCATTTAAAATTTGATTAATATGATATATAATTCCACTATATAAAATTGCATTTATATCTGGCCAGATATAATTATTTAGTATAAGAAATTTTTATGGAAAGTTACTGAAATTTATGAATTGAATTTAATTATAGAATGTTACTTATTATCTTTTAAAAGGTGAAAAAATGAAAATTATAGCTGTTGTTGGTAGTAAAAACACTGGAAAAACCTCACTCAGTACCCGGATCATTGAGGAACTGGTAAAACGAGGAAATAAAGTCGGATCCATTAAACACAGCCACCACACCATGGAAGTGGACACTGAAGGGAAAGATACCTGGAAACACCGCCAGGCCGGATCAGAAATAGTCATTGGCTCTGGGGCCAACTCCTTTATGATAGTGGATGAAGAACTGGACCTGGACAACCTTTTATTTATAATGAAATCCATTAAAGACCCGGATTACGTGGTAGTGGAAGGTTACAAACAGTACCCCTACGCCAATATATCCACCTCTGACTTTAAAGACGATTACACCATAAAACAGGTGGATTCATTTAATCTAAGTGATGAGGATGTGGTGGATCTGGTGGATTTAATTGAAAAACGGAGTTTTGGCCTGCATCAGAACATGGATTACAAGAAGTACGGTTTTAAATCTACCCAATCCATGACCAGTGCCATCACTAAAGGAGAAGCTGTAGACAGTCCCCAGGAAGCAGATGAAGTGGTCTTGAGTGTGGATGAGAAGATTATTCCCTTAAATGACTTTGTGCAGGCCTTCTTAGAGAGCGGGGTGCGGGGCATGATTAAATCCCTGAAAACCGAGGAATTCGGGGTTAAAAACCTTAAAAATATTCAATTAGT
Organism: uncultured Methanobacteriaceae archaeon; assembly: GCA_963698135.1. GTDB lineage: Archaea > Methanobacteriota > Methanobacteria > Methanobacteriales > Methanobacteriaceae > UBA349. The sequence continues at coordinate 59,324 of CAVOPP010000011.1, forward strand.
TATTAGAAATAAGAAATAATATTACATGCACCTTTTAACAACCCTATTTTTTTATTATTTTCAAATTGATTAAATTACATCCTATCTATTTTTATAGTAAAACACAAGGAATAAAATACTAGAAAATATTTACTTATAAAACACATTTTTAATTAAGTATTAAAACTGATTTTTATTATTAAATCAACGGATAATTTCTACCCTTTAAAAAAATTCTTGGTTGATACTAAATGGAACTGGAAAATAAAATCAAAGACCCCTATAAAAGGCCTGTGATTTCACTTAGAATATCCATTACCGGCCGATGCAATGTAAAATGTCTTTACTGTCACCACGACGGTATAATGCCCCAGAGCAATGAAATGACCGCGGAAGAGATATTCAAAATAGCTCAGGTGGCCCGGGAAATTGGAATCCGAAAAGATAAGGCTCTCTGGAGGAGAACCACTTATCCGGCCAGACATTGTGGAGATCGTGGAAAAAGTGTCCTCCCTGGACTTTAAAGACGTTTCCATCACCACCAACGGGACTTTGATGGAACGCTACGCTGAAAAACTGGTAAAAGCAGGGCTTAATAGGGTTAATGTCAGTCTGGACACTTTAAATCCTGAAACTTACCAATTTATAACTGGTAGGGACTATCTGGAAAGTGCTAAAAGGGGAATACAGGCCGCGGCCCAGGCCGGTATGGATCCAGTTAAGGTGAACATGGTGGTGATGAAGGACATTAACCACGAAGAGATATGGGACATGTTCCAGTTTTGTAAGGAAAATGGGGCGGTTTTACAACTCATAGAACTTTTAAAAACAGAAAGCTGTCCTGACACGGAATTCATAGACCAGTACCACTTATGAGATGGACGAACTGGAAGACGAGCTGGCCCAGGCCGCCGATAAGGTCAAGACCAGGGACTTCATGCAGGATAGGAAGAAGTACTTCGTGGACGATGGGGAAATAGAGATTGTCAAACCCATGGACAATACTGAGTTTTGTAAGAACTGTACTCGTTTGCGTATAACTCCCGATGGGAAGATTAAACCCTGTTTACTGCGGAATGATAATTTAGTAGATATTATTGGGGCCATACGCAGTGGTGAGAGTATGGAAGAGTTAAAGAAGATCTTCATTGATGCCATTGAGAATAGGGAGCCTTATTATGGTGGATGTTGAAGTTCGTCTAATTCAATGTTGAACATTAACCTAGATCTTTTATCTTGTGAAAACCACGTTGCAGATTCATTTTCAATATAACTATCAGTAACATAATAAATCAAATTTGAAATAAAATAAGCAAAAGATAGATTATTTAGTTCATAAACAGATAATACATTTTCAGGATTATATTTTATAAAAATATGTTCATTTAAAGAAATATGATTCAAATAGCAATTTTCGTGTATTCCCGATATTATTTTATCTTTTATTCGATTTTCAAGGTTTTCAAAATCGGAATATCCATCAAAAGAAAATATTCCGATAAATGGATTTGTACCCATTAATTGGTGTTTATCCAGGAATAAACCCACATCATTCATTTTTTTAATTACATCACTCAGATTCTGATTCTGAATATTGGTTTTACTTCGATAACAGCCCTGACACTGTTTGGTGTTACAATATAAAAATCGCCCTCAGATAGCAATATAGGATAAGAAGAATCAAAAATTAAAATATCATTTTGAGTTGAGCATTCCAATTTTCCATTAAAGCTTTTTACAATAAATCCGCTCCCTATAATATATTTAGCTGGAAGAAACCTTCTAATTACATTCTTTAAAATAGTTTCTTTATATCTACCTTCTTCTGCCCAATTAGAATTTCCAATTAAGTTTCTAACACGATTTTTTATTGATTTAAGTTCATCAGAAGTGGATTTATGAAACTCATTTAAATTAAAAATTTCATTTATTTCATTTGCTGATTTTTCATCCAAAATTAAACCCCCTTTTAATTGACCATAAATGATTTACTAAAAGTGCTAAATCCAATTTCCTAAAATATTCCAATCTTTTATTTCTCCAATAAAAAATACCGGCCAAAATTAATATCTCCTTCTTCCAAGAGCTTAAAACCGGCCTGGCCAAAGAGAGATCTCCATTCCTTGTTAGAGGTCATTAACAAAGAAAACACACTCATCACGGCAAAGGTGTGCAGGCCTGGTACAGGAACAATAACCAGTAATTTTCCACCTTTTTTAAGAACCCGAAACAACTCCTTCAATCCAGAAAGTTTGGCCGGGCCTAAATTATTCAACAAAAGGGCACTGACGGCTGAATCAAAGGTATTATCCTCAAATTCCATGTGGGTCACATCCCCCTGGACTATGCGAACCCGGTTACTTATTCCTGCAATTTCCAGGTTTTTCTCCAGTAAATCCCTTCCACCAGACATGGAGTCCACCTTAGGATCAAAGAGATCCAGGGCCACTATCTGTCCATTTTTCAATAATTTGCCCACTTCAATGGTTACCCGGCCGGCACCGCACCCGGCATCCAGGACCAGGTCATCTGGTGAGGAAAATAAATCAACAAAGGGAAGGGCCATATAATCAGGAGAAATTACCTTGCGGGCCACTATGCTCCCTATAAAAAAGTTTACAGCCAGTAAAATAAGGGGCAGTGACAGAATCTGCAGATAAGGCCACCAGGTATTGAAAAATAGTACTAAACTGGCCGCCAGAGAGATTATTCCCATAATTCTAAGGCCATAAATGAGGCCATTGGTCTTATAATAGAAATCATATTGCTTGTTCATTTATTCTCACCCTTTTTTGTCTTTCATTATTTTCAACTGCCACTTTAGAGCTAAAAAACATGTAGAAATACGTTTCTAGGCAGGATTATTGTTTCCCACAGTAATGACCACATTCCCCTTTTTGTGCCCTTTCTCAACATGCCGGTGAGCTTCAGCAATCTGTTCCAATGGATATTGCCTATCTATAACTGGTTTAAGTTTTCCTGCCTCAATAAGCTCTTTAATAAAAATCAGAGATTCAGTTTTTTCAACAGACATGGCAAATATTACTTTTTTACTGCCTATCACTCTGGTCCATAGCGTTTGTAAAATTGGTGTAAGCCCCATAACCGTCACCAGATAGCGTCCGTTTTTATTTAGTGAATCCTTACAATGTGAAAATGAGCTCTTGCCTACCGTGTCAAAAATAATATCATATTTCTCACCGTTTCTGGTAAAATCTTCTTGAGTGTAATCAATTACTTTATCTGCCCCCAGAGATTTTACCAGTTCTACATTTGCGCTGCTGCATACCCCGGTGACCTCTGCCCCAAAGTATTTGGCAATTTGTACTGCAAAAGTACCTATACTTCCTGAGGCCCCATTGATAAGGACTTTTTCTCCGCTTTGGATGTTTGCCTTTTCTTTAAGGAAAAACAAGGCGGTTGATGCCCCATCAACCACCGCGGCCGCTTCTTCATAGGCCATATTGGTGGGTTTTAGTACCAGTGATCCTTCCTCAGACATGCATTTGTACTCAGCATAAGCACCAGGCCCAAAACCAGTGAATCCATAGACCTGGTCGCCTTTCCTGAATCGTTTCACATCCTTGCCTATGGATTCAATTTCCCCGGCTAGCTCCAGGCCAGGTATTTTGAATTTCTTTCGGGGTTTTCTAAGGCCCAAAATGATCCTACTAACCATGGATTCACCCCTCCTCATCATGCTGTCGGCGGTAGTTACTGTGGTGGCATGTACTCTTATCAATACTTCATTGTCCTTGGGAACAGGTTGAGCTACCTCTTTGAGTTCCAAAACATCTGGTGATCCGTATTCTGTGTATACAATCGCTTTCATATTTTTTTCCTCCAAATTAATTTGATTGCCCAATTTATCATTTACTGCTCATTTTAGCAATTATGAGTGATTCAATTAACCATTCAAACATTGAGTGGCCCTTATTAGCATTTAATGGCATTTGTTTTTAGTTTTTTATTATATTGGCATAATTGTACTATTATGTAGCCATAAAAGACCATGGACAGGAATAAAATTGCGGAAATCAATTTAGAAAAACTGAAATTGACAATTGAAACTAGAGCTATTAAAAATAGAGTTACCACCACTCCAAAGATTACCGTCCTGATTTGGCGATTGTTTTTTTCAATTAATGATTTTGTATCGGTGTAGAGGTTGGGCCTTTCATTTTCATAGGGTTTACGCCAGATAAACCATGGTCCCATTTTATTATCCATTGATTCCCAACCATCTTCTTTGAAAAGCTCAAAATAATTTTCTCCCGGCATGCTGGGATAATCCCAACAGTATCTCATTTTCCTCACTTTTCCTTTCTTAAAACTGAACCTGACCTGAAAAAAATCGACTTTAGTGAGATTCCAGCCATTCTTTTCCATTTCTTCCAGCCAATTTTCTACCTTTTCAGTGTTCCAGCCCCACCACCAGTGCCAGACATTTTTGATCTTTTCCATTTTAACCACTTATTTCATTTTAATACTGAATTTCCCTATTTTAGCAAATCATCAACAAATACAACACACTTCTTTGTTTTATCATCATTCATAGAAACTGTTATCACCGCATTTATTTGTAGAGTGCTGTTTTCTGGAATTGGCGCAATTTGTTTCTTAATTTGAGCTTCGTCAGTAGTATGTGGATCTCCTGTAGCAAAAACCCCTATTTTAGTTCCTTCTACAGGTTTCAATATTTTTAAATATTTTTTAACTGCATCAGTAGTATTTCCGCCATAAATAGGCCCTCCAACGACGATCACATCATAACCTGAAGTATTTTCGGCTTTTGGATTTTTTATACCTACCAGGTCAACCTTGTATCCTTTTGCCTGTAAATCCCCTGCAATTAAGCTTGCTACATTTTTTGTGTTTCCAGTTATGCTGGGATCATAAACAACTAAAGCATTTCCAACAATTGCTCCATTTGGGTCCAATGTTTCAAAAACAGTTGCTCTATTGCCCATATCATGAGAAATTAATGGAATTATTCCTAAAGCTATTACTACAACTAATATTATACTGATTCCAATAATCCTCACAGTCTTCATGATATTTCACCACTATTGGTTTTTCCATTTCTTCTGAAAATAATTGCCAATAAAACTCCTGCAATTACAAGTAATGGACAGTAAATAGCAATTATGGCTATTTCAAACATTACAATGTCATAATTCATTAAAAATACTGCAAATAAAGATCCTATAGTTAAAATAAACCCTATGATGAAAATCCATCGTAATACATTCTCAATTTTTCCCCCTTCAAAAACAGGAGCAATGGAAAGTAAAGCTACACTCATCATTAAGTATGCTACAGATTCAAGGGCAACGAATAATCCATGAGGATTATACATAGAAAAAATAGATAAACCTGCTGTTTCTCCGCGTATTGTACTGGGCAAAATTACAGTCCATAGGGTAAAGTAGTCAGTAGTAATCACCGCTGCATAGATTAATGCAAATGCTAAACCAATTAGACTGTATATTTTTTTGTCTAAAGAAGCATAATAGTGGATGCAAGCCATCAAAACCACAAACACCAATGAAAGAAGAAACCCTGGAATAAACAGAGCATAATCTATAACTTTAATGTAACTCCAAATGTAATTTACCATACCTGGAAAAGTATCCCATGAAGTGGAACCAAACATACCCATTGTGATAAAAGCAGCGGCTAATACTGCAGTAAGGATCGCTGCCCAGAATCCAAGCCTGTTAACTCTTTTACTAAGCTTTTTTCTAGTTTCTATATATTTATTTAATTCTAAATTAACCATTATTTTTCCCCTTATTGGTTATTTCCAATTTAAACTTCTTATTTACCATTTGATTGCGTTTTGTTTCAGTTTTTTGTTATAGCGGTATAATTGCACAATGAAATATCCATAAACGATAAATGACATGATCAAAATTGATGATATTAATTTAGTACGGTCAAAATTGCTAACTAAAACTAGACATAACAGGAATATACTTACAAAAACTCCAAAAATAATATTTCTAATTGTGCGATTGTTTCTTTCAATTAATGATTTAGTATCGGTATAAATATGGGGTTTTTCATTTTTGTAGGATTTACTCCATATAAACATTGGTCCGCTTTTATTATCTACTAGTTTCCAACCATCTTCTTTGAAAATCTCAAAATAATTATCATCAATCCTGCTTTGATAATCAAAACAGTACCTCATTTTCCTACTTTCTCCTTTTTTAAATTTTAACCTCATAGGTGAAAAAGATGTAAAATCAGCTTTAATTAGATTCCATCCATTCATTTCCATTTCTTCCAGCCAGTTTTCTAGATTATCTAGGTTCCAGCCCCACCACCAGCGCCAAACTGTTTTAACTTCTTTCATTATGAATCCCCCATTTCAGTTTTACCATGATTAAGAAGCTCTTGTAAACGTTTTAGTTCTAATTTTTGTACAATTTTCCCTTTTTCACTGAGTTCATAGATTTTTTTACGATCCTCTTCAGCAACTGGAGTTATTAAACCTTCTTTTTCCATTCGGGACAGATTTCCATACATGGTTCCCGCCCCGATATTAATACGGCCATTGGTGATCTCGTTGACGTGTTGCATTATCCCATAACCGTGTCGTGGCTTATTTAAAGAAATAAGAACATAATAAGCCGATTCAGTTAATGGTAAATACTTTTTTTGTAATATTTTAGTGTCCATATTGATCTCCTGAATTATACATCGTGCCATGTTATACCATACTACGATATATCGTGGCACGTTATATATAAACATTCTGATTCCAAAAAATTAAGAAAAAATAAAGTGGTTTAATGACTAATAAAAATAATATGGATGAAGAAAAACTAAATAAACAACGATTTTACGCTCTTTGCGGCATTATTGCACCGATATTATTCTGGTTTATGGTAATAGTGGAGAGCCTGTTACGACCAGGCTATAGTCAGTACTACAATTTTGTCAGTGACCTGGGTGTCGGCCCCTTAGCAATAATTCAAAACATTAACTTCATTGTATTTGGTCTCCTGTCTGTCGGTTTGGCCCTGGGGCTTCGGGGCGGTTTACCAACTCCACAAGGAAAAGCCCTGAAAGCAGGAGTATGGTTCGTAATAGTATTCAGTATCGGAGTTTTGTTAGCTGGAGTATTCCCTGAAGATTATCTCGCGCAGGGCCCTCACAATCTGGTAAGTGCCACGGCATTCCTGGCAATTATTTTGGCCCAGCTGCTGATATGGAAAGGATTAAAAAGAGAAGATAGTGAAATTTGGGGCAGATACAGAACATATTCACTTATAAGCGGGATTTTATCGATTATTCTTGTAATATTGCTTAAAGTTGCTATGGCTTATGGCATTTACCCCGGGCTCGCCCAGAGAGCATTTCTTTTAGTATCCTGGATCTGGATTGGAATAACCGGATTAAAACTCTATTTGATGACTAAAAAACAGTTAAATATAATAAAAAAAATAATTTCCCTAATATAGACAAATACTATTTTTAGTTTCACCCTGGATTTTTATATTGGTAAAAAAGAAATAAACTGCAATAAATATGACTATTACCTCAATAAACGTGAATAAAATCATTTCTAAATCCATTTCAAATCCTCTTATTCATTAATCCCCAATTTATTAACATATTAACTTCTCCCACATAGAATAATAACTTTTCTATTTAATTAAAATCAAAATTAGAAAATTTAACCAATGAATAAAATAAAAAGATTATCTAATCATTTTTCCCCTAAATAAGCTTTTTTAGAAAATTATATTAATTATTTAAATTCAAATATTATCCATACACAACAGGTGGGTATATGGATATTAATACGTCTTTAATATCGGGATCTGAGGACAATAACGAGAATTTTGCTTTTATTGAAAAATTAAAGATTCCAGGCCTGGCCATCGTCATTTTCATTGTTTTTCTAACATTTTTATTTTATTTTCTGAATATTGAAACCAGTTATGACCCGGCCAATCTAATATTCATCCTTAATATAATATTTGTGGGCGTGCCCTCTATTTTTATTGCATTACTGGCCTTTCGTGGATTTCTACGATCTGGAAACTGGCCGGTTCTTTGGCTGGGAATTGGAACCCTGACTTTCGGAATTTCCGGCCTCTTTAGTTTCCTTGTGGGGAAAGTTCCAGTTAATGAGGTTATAACTATCCACAATCTTATTGTTTTTTTAGCATCCATATTATACATTATAGGGGCTTTTTTCATGATTAATAAGATTTATCCCCTGGAAAGCATCTCTGGAAGACGTTCTGCGGCTCTGCAAGTCTACCTGGGACCTATAATTTTAATAGTATTTATCTTCATCATTGGCATTCAGGGCCTTTTGCCGCCATTCTTTATACCCGGAACCGGTGGAACAGCAATTCGACAGTTGATACTGGTCATGACCGCGGTAATGTTTTTTCTGGCCAGTTTCATGATTTTAAGACAATATTTAAGATCAAAATCTCTTTTTATCTACTGGTATGGATTGGGACTTCTTTTAATATCAATGGGAATATTAGGAATTCTAATGGAGAACTCCATGGGTACCCCTCTAAACTGGGTGGGGAGAGGAGCACAATTACTGGGAGGAATTTACTTAATCATTGCCACCCTGGTGATATTAAAAGAAGCTAAAATAAAAAGCATAGCGACTGATGAGGCTTTATCCAGTTTTTTCAGCCTGAAAAAGTCTAATTTAGACCAGTTATTAAAAAATGTTACTGACGCTATAATCATTAGCGATTCTGACCTGAATATTATTGGGTGGAACCCTGCTGCCGAGAACATTTACGGTTGGAAGGCAGAAGAGGTACTTGGAAAACCAGAAATGGAATTTTTAGAAACCATTTATCCTCAGAATATAAATCAAACCCACTTATTAGAGGATTTAAAACTCAAAGATAATTGGAGTTCGGAAATTATTCAAAAAAATAAAAATAGTGAAAATATCCACATTCTAACTTCAATTTCATCTTTAAAAAACGAAAATGGGCTTTTTAATGGTACTATAGCCATTAATCGAGACATTACTTTGCGAAAAAAGGCAGAAGAACAGGTGGAAAAACAAGCCATAGAACTAAACCGGTCCAACGCCGAACTGGAACATTTTGCTTATGTGGCATCTCACGACTTGCGGGAACCTTTAAGAATGATAATCAGCTTTTTACAGTTACTAAAGCAACGATATGGTACTCAACTGGATGATGACGCCCAGGAATTCATTGAATTTGCAGTTGATGGTTCCCGACGCCTGGATGATATGATCACTGATCTTCTGGAATACTCACGCGTTACCAGCAATGAAAGAGAGTTTGTTCCCGTGAATTGTGAAAAAGTCCTGGAAGAAACTTTAATGTTATTAAAAGTTTCTATAGATGAAAATAATGCTGTTATAACCCATGATACCTTGCCCCAAGTTCTGGGGGACGAAAAGTTAATGGTTCAGGTGTTCCAAAACCTCATAGGAAATGCCATTAAATATCGCAGTCCTGAACCTCCCCAGATCCACATTTCAGTTACTAAGGAAAAAAACGAGTATTTATTCGCTATAAAAGACAATGGAATTGGAATGGAACCCCGACACTTAAAGCGTATTTTCACCATATTCCAGCGCCTTCACAAAAGGGATGAATATGAAGGAACTGGAATAGGCCTTTCCATCGTTCAAAAAATAGTTCATCAATTTGGGGGAGAAATCTGGGCCGAATCAGAACCTGGGAAAAGGATCAACCTTCTATTTCACCATTCCTGATAATTAATCCCTATCTTCAAATAATTGGCCAGGGCCAGGGACACAATACTGGTGTAAGATTCCAGAAGGTGCTTTTGTTCATTAGTAATGTCTGATTTATTAGGGGCTACTGCCAAAACACCTAATTTTAATCCATGGGCATTTAAAGGAAGATAATACCACTTGGAAGAGGCCAGGGTATCTGTACCATAACCTGCTGATTTTTTGTGTTCAAAAACCCAGTTGGCAACCCCTAAATCATGATCATCAAAGTGAATTTTATCCCCGGTACGGGATACTACTTCTAAATTCTTTTTATCATCCGGTAAAATCATAACCACATCATAATTGAATAAATCCCATATATAGGTGGTAGTTCTCTTTAAAAAGTCATCTAAATTTTGCGAAACCAGTAAATCCTTGCTAAAATCATAGAGGGATGCTATGAACTCCTCCCTCTGTCGGGTATTTTCCACCTGTTTTTTTACAGTATCGGCCAGGAAACTGGTAATGATACCCACAATAAATAAAACTATAAAAGTTGGTATGAAACGTAAATCCTCCACTGTGAAAGTAAAATAGGGTGGAACAAAGAAAAAATCAAAAAATGCCACTGCCATGATAGATGCCAGTATACCACCCTTTTTCCCGGCAATTAAACCGCTAAAAACGATAGGTATTATGAATATCATGGGTATATTAATTGCTTCGATAAAAGGTCTTAAAAAGAAGCATATGATTGCCGTGATGACTATACTTAAAAAACTTATGGTTAAAGGCCGAGCATAAGTACGTAAATCTAAATAATCCTGCCTATAATCTAATTGAACTTGATCTTCTTTCTGTTCTGGCCCTCCTTCAACCACCAGAACCTGAATAGGACTTCCTTTTCGAATGATTTCATTAACTACCGATCCCCTTATCCAGGCCTCAATACGGGATCTCTCCGAATGTCCTATGACAATTTGGCTTATGTTCTTTGATTTAGCAAAGGAAACTATTTCTTCGGCGATGTCAATACCAGTTAATCTATAGACCTTTCCTCCCAGTTCTTCCGCCAGTTTCAAGTTTTTTTCAAGTTGCAAACCGTTTTCAGATCCCATTTTAAATTTATATGATGGTTCTACGTAAACCGCGAGCCATTCTGCATTGAAATTATCAGCAAATCTATGGGCCAGGCGTATGAGGTTTTCCGAAGCAGTTCTTGAATTTATACAGACCATAATTCGGGAACTGGCATCCCAGGGGCCTGAAATTCCTTCCTTATCCAGGCGCTGTTGCATGTCGTAGTCTACCCATCGGGTGGCATATCTAAGTGCCAATTCTCGAAGGGCCACTAGATTTCTTTCTTTAAAGAATTTTAAGATGGCTTGCTGGGCCTTCTCAGGTATGTAAACTTTTCCTTCTTCTAATCTTTGAAGCAGTTCTTGGGTAGGTAAATCTACAATTTCTATTTTATCGGCGATTTCAATTATTTTATCAGAAACCGTTTCTTTAACTTCCACCCCAGTTATTTGATAAATAATATCCTTCACACTTTCTATGTGCTGTACATTTAAGGTGGTGTAAACATCAATACCAGCATCCAGTATTTCTTCCACATCATGGTATCGTTTCTTGTGGCGTGAACCTGGTACATTGGTATGGGCCAGTTCATCTACCAGTACCAATCCAGGCTTTCTTTCCAATATACCATCAATATCAAGTTCATCAAGTAAAATACCACCATAATCTATTTTTTTTCGAGGTAATACATCTAAACCTTGCAGAAGTTTTTCAGTTTCCGCCCTCCCATGGGTTTCTGCCAATCCTACAACAACATCATGACCTTTATCTTTTAAAAGGCGAGCTTCAGAGAGCATCCGGTATGTTTTACCAACTCCCGCCACATATCCCAAAAATATCTTTAAATAACCTTTTTTGCGCTTTTTAACCTTTTCTTCTTCTTTTATTCTTTTTAGAAGCTCATCAGGATCTGGCCTTTTATATTCTTCCGTCATTTTCCACCTCGAACCAAATCTGGAGAATTTGATTCTAATCCATTAAATAATCTTAATTATGAATTAACTTAATCCGGATCAATTTATATTTGAATTAATTCCCTAAATAAAGAATAGGAATCCATTACTGGATTCCATCTAGGGCAATATTTAGTTTTAGAACGTTTACCACTGATTGGCCCGTTCCTGGAAATGGTGTTTCCTTATTTTTCTCGATTAAATCTGTGATGGTTGATTTACTGATGTTTCTAACCTGGGCAATGCGTGGGACCTGGATTAAAGCTGATTCAATAGTTATATACCGGTCAAGTCCACTTCCAGAAGTCAGTACCATATCTGCAGGAATGTTAGAATTATCTGACAACCCATTAACTATTTTTATCTCTTTTATGCTCTCATTTACTCTGTCTATCAGTTTTTTATTGGTAGGGCCGTAATTGGAGCCTCCAGATGTGCTGGCATTGTAGTCAATTGCTGAAGGCCTGCCCTGGAAGTACTTAGAACTGGTAAAGTTTTGGCCAATAAGTTCCGAGCCCACAATCTTTCCATTAACCTCCACCAGTTCGCCGTTGGCCGTGTAAGGGAAGGCAACTTGTGAAATACCCGTTATGGTCAGGGGATAGACCATTCCTAAAAGTAAGGCCATTGTCCCAAAAATGATAAGGGCAATTTTAAGTTCTTTAATTATTTCACTCATTATACCACCCCCAGAAATGATATTAATATATCGATAATCTTTATACCTACAAAGGGTATAATCAAACCACCTAAACCATATATTAAAATATTTGAAGCCAATAACCTGGAAACTGAGGCCGATGGTCTGAATTTAACTCCTCGAAGTGATAGGGGAATGAGGAGAGGTATTATAAGCGCATTGAAGATTACTGCTGATAAAACAGCGCTTTCCGGGGTTGATAACTGCATGATATTGAGAACTCCCAGTTGTGGATAGGCCACGGCAAATAAAGCCGGGATAATGGCAAAATACTTGGCCACATCAGTGGCAATACTGAAAGTGGTCAATGCTCCCCGAGTAATTAGTATTTCTTTGCCTATTTCCACTATATCCAGTAGTTTAGCTGGTGATGAATCAAGATCAACCATATTGGCCGCTTCTCGAGCAGCAGCTGTTCCAGCACTCATGGCCACCGCCACATCGGCCTGGGCCAGGGCCGGGGCGTCATTGGTCCCATCACCAATCATGGCTACCAGGTACTGGTTTTCCCCAGTCTGGTATTCTCTTATCATCTCTAATTTAGTTTCAGGCCTTGCTTCTGCTATAAAATCATCTACCCCTGCCTCGGCAGCTATAGATGCAGCAGTTAAAGGATTATCACCAGTAATCATTATGGATTTGATTCCCATTTTTCGCAGTTGGGTCAAACGCTCCTTAATACCTTTTTTCAGTACGTCTTTCAGCCTTATAACGCCGAAAACTCCACTACAATCTGCAACTACTAATGGAGTGTCTCCATTTTTAGAAACTTCCTTAACTATTTCCCTTAAATCCTCAGGCATTGCACATTCATAGTTTTTGACAAATTTCTCAATGGAATCTGCGGCTCCCTTACGCACCTTGTTTTCTCCAAAATCAATTCCACTCATACGACTCTCTGGAGTGAAAGAAATAAATTCTGAATTTTCAGGAGCCCTTATATCCCTTCCCCGTACTCCCAACTCTTTTTTAGCAAGGGTTACTATGCTTCTTCCTTCTGGTGTTTCATCAGCCAGGGAAGACATCATAGCTGCTTGAATGAGATCCTTTTTTTCTATTCCCTGAGCTGGAATGAATTCCGTGGCTTTCCTGCTTCCCAGAGTAATTGTACCTGTTTTATCCAGTAAAACAGCACTTACATCACCTGAAGCTTCCACAGCACGCCCACTGAGAGCTATCACATTGTGCTGGAGAAGTCTGTCCATTCCAGCGATTCCTATGGCTGGTAAGAGGCCCCCGATGGTAGTGGGCATAAGACAAACCAGTAGGGCAATTAAAATAGGTATGCTAATGGCTACTCCCATGAAGCTGGAGAAGGCCGTTAAGGTAATTACTACCACCACAAAAAGTGCGGTAAGGGCCACCAGAAGAATCTCCAGGGCCTTTTCATTGGGTGTTTTTTCTCTTTTAGCACTTTCCACCATATTGATCATGCTGTCCAGGAATGTTTCCCCCGGATTAACCGTAATTTTAACTTTAATTTCTCCAGAAAGTAGTCTGGTACCTCCTGTAACTCCACTTATATCCCCGCCAGATTCTCTTATTACTGGGGCAGATTCTCCAGTTATAGCTGATTCATCCACCAGAGCAGTTCCTTCTATTATGTCCCCATCACTGGGAATGATTTCTCCTTCTTTAACCAGAACCATATCATTCTTTTGAAGTGAAAGGGCTGATACGCTTTCTATTTGGCCGTCTTTGACTTTATTGGCAAATGCTTCTGTTCTGGTCTGTTTTAGTGATTGTGCCCGTGCTTTACCCCTTATCTCCGCCAGTGATTCGGCGAAATTGGCAAATAGAACGGTGAACCATAACCAGATACTGATCTGGAGATTGAAGAGGAAGTTAACTCCACCAATTATGTTTATTACTGTGATGGCAGTGGCTACAATTGCCCCCAGCTCTACCACCAGAATAACCGGATTTCTAAGGAGGATAATAGGGTTTAATCTTTTAAATGACCCTTTAAATGCTTCTAACATTGTTTTTGGATCGAAAATACCTTTTTTTTCGTCTGTCATGATTTAACCCCCTTAAAAGGTGAATCCCCCGTTCATAAGTAGTTGTTCAAGTATAGGTCCCAGGGCAAATACTGGGAAGAATGTTAAAGCACCTACAATCAGCACCACCATTACCAGTAAAATCACGAAAAGTACGCTGGTACTTGGAAATGCTGCCGATGTCATGGGAACTTTTCCTTTTTTGGCTAAAGCTCCAGCAATTGCCAGAGCAGGTATTATAACTGCAAATCTACCAATTAGCATGCCCAATCCCAAGGTGAGGTTGTAGAATACGGTGTTGGCACTTAAACCTGCGAAGGCTGAGCCATTATTAGCCAGGGCCGAGGTGTAAGCATATAATATTTCTGATAATCCATGGGCTGAAGGATTATTCAATCCTGCAAGGCCCTGAGGTATAGATATAGCAATACCGGAAAGTATCAGAATCGTTGCTGCCGGTGTTACCAGAGCTATTACAGCCATTACCATCTCATAAGGTCCTAATTTTTTCCCAAGAAACTCTGGTGTTCTTCCAATCATTAGCCCCGCTATGAACATGGTTAAAATTATATAGAAGAGTATTCCGATGAGTCCTACACCCAGACCTCCGAATATAACTTCCCCTATTCCCATATTGAACATATAGACCAGCCCTGTGAGGGGCATGGCACTGTCGTGCATGAAATTAACTCCACCATTGGAAACGACGGTGGTAAGTGATCCCCAAAGTACAGATCCTCCCACCCCAAAAGTGAGCTCTTTACCTTCTAAATTTGCTCCAGAGACCCCTAGTTTTTCTATATTTGGGTTTAACTGGCTTTCCGACCATACAGCTAATCCCATCCCCATAACCAGTAGTATCATCATGGCCGAGAATATGGCCAGTCCCTGCTTGAAGTTTCGGACGATGTATCCAAAGGCAAATACCAGAGCCATGGGTATTAAGAGAATAATCAGGGTTTCCAATATATTGGTTAAGCCATTGGGATTTTCAAAGGGGTGGGCTGAGTTGGCATTGAAAAATCCTCCCCCATTGGACCCCAGCATTTTTATTGCTTCCTGGGAGGCCACCGGACCCATGGCTATTATTTGATTGGCTCCTTCCAGGGTTTGAGCAGTTACAGGTGGGTTAAGTGTCTGAACCACCCCTAATGAGGCGAAGATAAGAGCAAAAACCGCAGCCAATGGTAAAAGAACATACATGGTTGTTCTGGTCAGATCTACCCAGAAATTCCCAATGGTATCTGAGTTTTTACGAGTGAAACCCCTGATTAAGGCCAGTAATGCGGCAACACCCACTGCTGCTGAAATGAAGTTTTGTAAAGTCATTCCCAGCATCTGGGTAAGATAACTCATGGTCGTTTCACCAGCATATGACTGCCAGTTAGTGTTAGTAACAAAAGAAATAGCGGTATTAAAAGCCGTGTCCCATCTGACAGCTGACATACCTGCCGGATTCAATGGTAAAAAATTTTGTATTAATTGTAAGACAAAAAGAAACAGTATTCCAATTATATTGAATATAATCAATGCATAAGCATATCTTTTCCAGGTCATCTCCTGATTTTCATCAACCGAACCTATACGATAAATGAATTTCTCTAAAGGCCTCATTACAGGTGTCATAAAAGTTCTCTCACCAGTAAAAACCTTTGACATGTATTTTCCCAGAGGTATGGCAAAAACAGTTACTATTAACAGAAATAAAATGATAAAAATCAAATCTTCTGTCATAGGAATCCCCCATTAACTCTTTTAGATTTATTTAAATGTAAATCTTCATCAATATCGTCTTCCTCTACCATTTAAATCCCCCTTACACATTTTCAATATGGTTTATTTCAAATTTTATCCTATTTAGACTGCTTTTTGGACGGAAAATTTTTAATAAAAACTTCCAATGTTTTTAATAAATTTCCCACCAAACTCTCGAATATGTCACTATAATTAATATAAACTTTGTGACGGAAAAATTTTTAATAAAAACTTCCGATTAGAAATTTTGATTTTTTTAAAAAATTTAAAATTTTTATTATTTATGGTATGATAATTTTCGAATATTTAAATCAATTTAAGAGCAAAATTTATCTATTTTAGTGGTAATTAAATAATTAAAGGCATTAATAAGCTTATTTACTATAATTATAAAATAATATTATTAAAATAATCATTTCCGGACAAAAACCATGAAAAACCTCTCATCCTACCTCCCCATAACCAAATGGGCCCGATCCTATGATAAAGAATGGCTGAGGCCAGATATCATAGCCGGGATTACCGTGGGGGCCTTTACCATACCAGAGGTGATTGCTTTTGTTTCTCTGGCCAATTTACCCCCGGAAGTGGGTCTGTATTCGGCCATGGTGGCTTTGCTGGTTTACATGATTTTTGGAACGTCCAGACAGTTGTCTATTGGGCCTACTTCCACCCTTTCCATACTGGTAGGGGCCACCCTGGGTTCACTGATGATTCCCAATATCAGCCAGTACCTCATGATAGTCTCCCTGATAGCAGTGGCCGCCGGGGCTCTGGCCCTGATTTCCTGGGTTTTGCGGCTGGGTTTTATTGTTAAATTCATTTCTAAAACTGTGCTTACTGGTTTTCTGGCCGGTATTGCTCTTTTTATTGCCTCGGGACAGTTCCCTAAATTATTTGGCCTTCCACCGACCACCGGGAATTTCTTTGAGAGGATTTATTACCTTTTCCTGAATATTGATAACACCAACCTCTATACCCTGGCCCTGGGTTTGGGGGCACTTATATTCCTTATTGTGGCCACCAAAAAGTTTCCCAAGTTACCCAACACTCTCTTTTTGGTCATAGGATCCATTTTACTGGTTACCTTCACCGGGTTGGCTTCCTTAGGGGTCAAGCTAGTAGGATATATTCCTCCAGGACTACCTGGTACTATTATCCCTGATCCCAGTTTAATAGATGTTAATATACTCCTTACCCTGGCGGCCACCGTTTTTCTGGTAAGTTACATTGAAGGTTATTTATTTGCCGAAGAATACGCCGCCAAATATCGTTATAAAGTGGACGGAAATCAGGAACTGCTGGCTTTAGGAGTATCCAATGTAGCCGTGGGACTTTTCCAGGGACTGCCCATTGGGGGGAGCTTATCCCGTACCGCAGTAAATGACGAAAGCGGGGCCAAATCACAATTAGCAGGAGGAGTATCGGCCTTACTTATTCTATTGGTGCTTTTATTCTTTACTGGAATTTTCTACAACTTACCAGAGGCCGTTCTGGCGGCTATAGTGCTATTTGTCATAAGGGCCCTGGTAGATATCCCCCATTTTCGCTCTATTTATAATTTCAGTAGAATAGAATTTACCATAGCCCTGGTAACTTTATTATCTGTGTTATTTTTCGGTGCCCTGGAGGGTATTGTTATTGGAGTAATATTATCCATTTTAGGACTCTTAAAAAATATGTACAACCCCAATGTAGTGGTACTGGGCCGTATTCCTGGTACTGACCAGTTTTTAGATATTAAACGTCACCCGGAAAGTCAGATTATCTCCCATACTCTTATTGTGCGGGTTGATGGTTCCCAGATATTCCTGAATACCGAGAGTGTGAAAGATACCATTATAGATCTGGTGGATCACAAATGTGAAGGCACTAAACTGTTTGTACTGGATTTTGAATCTTCTGCATTCATTGATTATTCAGGAATCCAGATGCTGGAGGAACTCAATGAGGAACTAAAAAGGCGAGGCATTAAAATCAAAGCAGCTAATATGCACGGGGCTTTAAGAGATTGCATACGTAAAAGCAGTCTGGAAAAAGAAATAGTGGATACTACTATTTGTTTAAGTATTGAAGACTGTATTGAGAAGTGGGAAGTTGAAAATAAGAAAAAATGAATGAGCTAAATACTCTTAACCAATTTATTTATGCAATTTCATTATTCTAAAACTTTATTATTCTTTTTTATATTATTACCTTTCACCACTATCAAGTACTATTAATAACAAAAGTATAAGTGGTGATTTGATGGATCTTTTTGAACGGAAAATGGAAGAACTTAATGACATGCCTGATGATGAGGTAAACCAGCTTCTAGAAAAAGAAAAGGAATCTTGCATCTGTAAGGACTGTTCCACCTATGATCAGTGTATGCAAGACAATAGGGAGGGCCTTTACTGTGCTTATAATAAAAGCCCTTGTTTAGTTAAAGAACAAGAGTGCATATGTCCTGCTTGTCCTATTTACGAGGAATACGGTATGATGTATAACACTTACTGTATAAAAGGCAGCGAAGATGAGTTAAGGAAAAGACAAAGCGAGCTGGATGTTATAACCGGTGGAGAATAATAAATTCTTATAATATAAGCTCTTAAATAATTGGAAATTAAGTTATATTAAGTTTTCTAGTCAATTTTTTAAAAATAAATCATTATAACTCTTTTTAACATAAATAAAAAAAATAAATATTTGAATTCTTTTTAAAATAAATAAAAAAAAATAAGAATTTAATCCCCGAACTTTATCATCTCTTTGGGCTTGAAATTAGTGGCCATGGTCCAGAAATAAGCTTCTCCCTGGGCAATACGGAAAATTATCAGTCCCGGGTGGTCAAAGGTCATTCCAAACTCTTTAAGAAATGGTCGATCTTCCAGAACTTTCTTTTTAAGTTCAGGGTCATCTACAAATTCCACTTCACCAGCCACCCGCATCATGGTTCCTGTTTGTTCGTCGGGTTGCCAGAAACACGCTTCCACTTTAGGGTTTTGCTGCATCTGTCCATACATATCCTTTACTGCCCCTATTTGGAAGTAAAATCCCGTTTCATCCGCAAACCAGAATCCCAGAGCCCTTACCCTTGGTTGATCTCCCTCTGCTGTGGCCAGATAGCAGACCGGCGTTTCATTGGCAAATTTTATACATTCTTCAAATTCCATTTTATCACCAGCATATTATTTCTTGGAGATAATTTATGTTTTTATCGATGTTCAAAATATCTAAGAAGAAACCGGTACCGCGAGGAATTAACAGAAAATAAAAGAATATTAAATTATAATTATAAGATTACTTCTTAAAAACAAGTACATTACCTTCTACACTTTCCACATCATCGAATTTGGCCAGAATACCGGCCCCGGCTTCCAGGTCGGGATCATAGTACTCCGCGGTGAAGGCCCCGTGTTTGGCATGTATTTTACTTATTTTTCCTTTTAATTCTCTTCCGTCTTCTCCCCACTTAAATACAATGTCTTTGCCTTCTAATAAAGTCAGTTGAGATGAAATATCCATATTATCACCAGTTATTAAATTAATATTTTATTTATATTAATAATACTACGTGTTTCTACTATGTGTTTCTAATTTATTAAATGTCCCCTAATATAAAATTCCAGGATAACAGGCATAATTATAATCTTTTTCTATTTATTAAATATCAATAAGGATGATTTCCTTGCAACACACCATAATATGTTTATATTAATGGATATTCAACTAATACCATTGAATTTTAGTTAGGTGGAAAAAATGCAAAAATCAGTATTATGGATAATTTTAGGCCTCATGTTCATTTTGGTGGGCCTGGGAGACTTTATTAACACAGTTATTCTTACGGCAGGATTAATATTCCTGATTAGCGGCCTGTTCATGTATAGGAAATATGAAAATAAAAATATTTACGTGGGTTTGACCTCTCTTGTTTTAATTTCCATGTCTATTTTAACGTATTTACAGTTATCTAACCCGGATTATCCAGGAAGCTTGTTATTTAATGGATTATTCTTTGTATTGATTGTTCTGGTAGGGATTTATATCATTTACCGGTTCCCTCAAAATTGGAGACTATAATCCCATTTAAACAATTCATAAATAGCATGAGAATTAAATTATCAATTGAAATTATTTTATCAGGGTGGAGGCTTAGTTTTGGCTAAATTATTGAATAATTTTAATTATGGGGCAGTTATCACCGGACTTTTCATAAGTCTTTTACTTACCATTATTTTAAAATTTTTTATGGGTAAGGCAGCCCTATTTTTACTTCCCCTCATGGCCAGTTTCATTTGCGTATTTTTGGCCAATGAAATTGAATATATCAAGGGAATAACCACGGGATTATTGGCCGGGCTTATTTCCATAATATGGATTGGTCCTTATTTCCTCATTTTAGGGCCTCTGGGGGGTTTTTTAGGGGTTTTATTGAACCAGTATTTAAACCAGGGCGCAGTCTTAAACCCTGTTTTAGGCAAAAATACTACTGAAGACCGGATGAAACTGTTTACTGATTGGGTGGATAATTTAAGAATTAATAAAAAATTTTTAGCCATTTTAACTATTTTACTGGGAATTTTCCTCATCTGGGGAGTTTTTGCCGGGCCCACCATGGTTTCAGAAGCACAACCTAAAGCCAGCCCCACTAACAACACCACTCAGGTAAATCCCGAAGATATAGCTTTGAAAAATAATGTAACCCACGGATTAGAAATATTTTTCAGCAATTTTAACACCTTATTCCAACAAAATGGAGTAACAACAGGTTATATAATCAAATCCATCAATATAGTGAGTTTGAATAAAACTTCAGATAGTGAGGTCATGGTAACTGTGAATTTGACCAGAATTAGTAATGGAGGCCAGTTTAATTCTGTGTGGAGCGGACCATTTTATCTGGTTAATGGTACCTGGGTGGAAACTGGTGAATTTGTCCAGATACATTCTTATAATTCAACTACAGGCGTAGACACCCTTTAAATTCACATTATTTCTTTTATTTTTCAGAATAAATTTATTTATGTGTCTGTGCTGATTCTTCATAGTTTTTATAACTTAATAATAGTCATTATATCCAATTCAATCCTTCCAATCCATTATAAAGGAAATAAAAGCCCAATAGGAGGACTAAAATTGCAGTTAAATAATGACCGTTCTTTTTTATCCACTGATTCAATTTAAAAAGAATATTATCCGCCTTTTTAGGAACTAAAAAGTATATTAAAACAGGCAGCGCCACCATTGACAGGGTTATGGCCATTAATACCAATAAAGATATTATAGTACCCAGCCAACCCAAGCCTGCTGCCGCTATTTTACTTCCACCCAGAAAAACCAGGGCCGTGGTTATGAAATTGAGGGCAAACAGGCCCATGGCCAAAACCAGGCTACTGAGAAATTCTGAGGTGGACGATTTATTATTGGTAGGTAGTTCCAGTTCTTTGTCCTCAAACCATGCATTTTTAGTTAAAAGGATTTTAAATCCATAGTAAATTACTATGATTCCTAAAAAAAGGTCTATCCATATTTTAAGTGGGCCGGGCTCGGCCCGGGTTAATAGAACACCTTCTGCCGCTATCATTCCTAATAATGCTGCTACAAAAATTACCAGTGCTGAGCCCACTAAAAAGCCAGTCCCACTGGTTTTGGGTCTTTTGGAAATAGACAATAGAACAATAATTAGGGCAAAGCTGGTAGGGCTAATGGCCGCTGCCAGAGCAATGGGTACGATTTCTAAGAGTAAAGTGACTAGTTCGGACATTTATTCTCCGTTATTCTCAAGTACTTAAAAAAAGAATTTTAAATGTAAAAATTACTTAGCATCTATCAATTTAACAGCGTTCTTCTTTCGTTTACATAAATCCAGACAGGTACCACACTTTACACAGGTAGTGGAGTCAATAACGTGAATTTCATCCTTAGTTCCAGTAATGGCCCCTACCGGACAAGATTTAAGACATACCATGCACCCGTCGCACATTTCAGCGTCAATGGTATATTTTATAAAGTCCTTACAGTCCAGGGCCGGGCACACTCCATCTTTAATGTGGGCCTCGTATTCGTCCATGAAAAAGCGGGTGGTGGTCAAAATAGGGTTAGGGGAAGACTGTCCCAGGCCACAGAGAGATCCTTTTTTAATGGCCACTGCAAGATCCGGTAGTAATTCCAAATCTTCTTCAGTACCATTGCCCGTGGTGATGTCCGTTAGAATATCCAGCATCTGCTTGGTTCCCAACCGACAGGGAACGCATTTACCACAGGATTCTCTTTGAATAAATTCTAAAAAGTATCGGGCCACTTCCACCATGCAGGTACCCTGGTCCATGACTACCAGTCCTCCTGAACCCATCATGGCCCCTACACCAAGAAGTGAACTGTAATCTATCGGGGTGTCAATGTGCTGGGCCGGAATGCACCCACCAGAGGGTCCTCCAATTTGCACCGCCTTGAATTCACCTTCTTCAATAATTCCCCCACCAATATCAAATATAACTTCTTTTAAAGTGGTTCCCAGAGGTACTTCAATCAGTCCGGTATTTTTAACCTGACCCACCAGGGAAAATGTTTTAGTGCCCTTACTTTCCTCAGTTCCCATTTCAGAGTAGGTATCTGCACCCCGCTGCATAATCAGGGCAGCACTGGCCATGGTTTCCACGTTGTTTATGACGGTGGGTTTGCCAAACAATCCTTCAGTAGTAGGGAAAGGTGGTCTGGTTCTGGGAGTTCCCCGTTCTCCTTCAATAGATGCCAGGAGTGCTGTTTCCTCACCACAGACAAAGGCCCCTGCCCCTTCTTTTATAATAATTTCCAGATTAAAACCAGAACCCTGGATATCCTCTCCTAAAAATCCGTGCTCCTTCATCTGAGCTATGGCAATTTTTAATCGCTCCAGGGCCAGGGGATATTCTGCCCGGCAATAAATATAAGCTTTTTGGGCGCCAATGGTCTTGGCAGCAATGAGTATTCCTTCCAGAACAGAGTGGGGATCACTCTCTAAAAGTGAACGGTTCATGAAAGCCCCAGGATCCCCTTCATCGGCATTGCACACCAGGTAATTGGTCTCTTGATTAGAATCCAGGCAGAACTGCCATTTCATCCAGGTGGGAAATCCAGCCCCTCCTCTTCCCCGTACTCCTGCTTTTTTCATTTCCTCGATGATTTCAGAAGATTCCATGTCTAAGGCCCGCATAAACCCGGAGTAACCTCCCTGGGCCAGGTAGTGGCCTATATTGGTGGGGTCTATAAAGCCACAGTTTCGGAGAATTCGACGCTCCTGCATTTTCATAGATTTTTGTTCAAAAAGAGGAGTGATTTCTTCTATTTCACCTTCTCCCCAGCTTCCCAGAGCATATTCAGGTAAAGGAACACCACCAATGACATGAGATTGGGCTATCTCTTTGGCAGCTTTTTTAGTAACATTTCCATAGATTATTGCTGGTTTTTGTGGTTTTAAGACCATTATAATTGGTTCTGCATAACATAATCCTATACAGCCCACATCAATTAGTTCGGCCTCATATCCTGCATTTTCCATTTCTGATTCAATTATCTCTTTTGCTGTTTGGGCCCCGGCCGAGTTTCCACAGGTAGCTGATCCAATGAGCACTGCATTTTTATCAGAAAATAGTAAATCATAGTCCTTTTTTTCCTGCTGGACCATTTTTTGAAAGTTCATATATTTTTCCCCTTTAATTTAATCTCAAAAATAGTTAAAAATTTTTTCTGGACTATTTTTCAGGATTGTATCCTCTGAAAAGCTTTTTTATACTTCTTAAAGATAATTTAGATTTGATTTCATCATCTACCATTGCTGCAGGAGCCAGGGCACAGCATCCCAAACAGGCCACTGATTCCAGTGAGTATTCACCATCAGGAGTGGTTTCTCCATCTTTAATGTCCAGCTGTCGTTCCATGCCCTCAATTATCTGTTGAGCCCCGGTTACGTGGCAGGCCGTTCCAGTACAGACTGCTATGTGTTTTTTTCCCTTGGGATTAAATCTAAACTGGGTGTAGAATGTGGCCACCCCGTATATTTCGCTTTCTGGAACTCCGGTGAATTTGGAAACTTCTCCCATGAGTTCCTCGCTCAGGTAACCGTATTCAGATTGAATGTCTTGAAGTAAGGGGATTAAATCTGATTTTTCCCCCTGGTAATTGGATAAAATTTTATCTAAATCTTGCATATTATCCTCCAATAATTTCCACCACCACAAAGGGTGCTAATTAATATTATGAGTTATTTTTCCCATTATTATGTGAATAAAGCCTTATTTTATGTTATAATCATAAAAATAGTATTTAAAATCCTTTTTAATCAATTAGAATTGATTTTTTAATAAAATTTATTATGGCCTTCGCCTATATAAATTAATTGTATGAAAATCATTGTTTATTAGATAGACAATTAAGGTAAATCAATGAATGATGAATCAAATCAGAAATGATTGGGAATTACTATTAGATTTTAAAAAGTAATTCAGTTTCATTTGGAAATCATATAAAATCATTATATATTCAATTATATTATTAATATTAAAGCAGGAGAGGTTTTAAAAATGGCTGAAGAATATCCAAAACACCATGTAAGTATAAGGGCTCGATATCAGGAGTACAGTGCAGTTTTATCTGATTTAGGGAAAGTTGTAAGAGAAAGTGGTCCTATTGACCATAAAAATTCCCATTTGATTCAATTAGCTGCATCTGCAGCCATAAGGTCTGAGGGAGCAGTTCATAGTCATGTTAAAAGGGCCATGGAAGCAGGTGCCAGTCCTGAAGAGATTTATCACGCCATAATGCTGGCCACCAGTGTTATTGGGTTTCCCAGTGTGGCAGCAGCCATTTCCTGGGCCGATGACATAATAAATGAATAAATCCCGTATTTTATCAGATTTATTCAAATTAAATATTTAAATTTTATTTTAGTAAATTAAATATCCTGAAACTCTTAAAAATTAAATAAAAGCATTATCAAGTTTAGGTGCTCCCATGTCCATGTATGAAACAATTCCCGCTATTAAAGTCCGCGAAAATTCTGAATCGGTTATGGAAAAAGTGGTCAAAGACGAAGAAATCGAATTAATTGCCAATGAAACTTTAAAAAGAAAATTTTCCATTAGTCCCGATTCTTTAAAGGAATTTGCACTGGGTTATCTCCTGGGAGAAGGTTTAATACGTTCTTTGGACAATGTTAAGGACATTAGAATTGAAGAAAAGACCATCTATGCCCAGGTGGATATGGAAGACTTTGACATAATTCAAGAACTGGTAGTGGGTTCTGATTGTTTTGGCGGATGGAGACAAAAGATAGAATTCGTTAATAAGGTAGAATCTGATTTTACAGTTGATAAACAGACTATCCTTGACTCTGCCCAAAAATTAAAAGACAGCGCCCACACCTGGCAGGAAACTGGTGGGGCCCACGTGGCGGCTCTGGTTTATAAAGATAAATTTTTATCACGGGAAGACGTTAGCCGGCATGTAGCCGTGGATAAAGTTATCGGGGCTGGTTTAATAGAGGGTGTGGACTTTAAAAATAGTTACATTGTTTATAGTGGCCGAATGCCTGCTGACATGCTTATAAAAATTGCCAGGGTGGGAATACCCGTGCTTACCTCCAATGCAGCCCCTACCACCTCAGGATATGCCGTGGCCCAGGAAGCAGGAGTTACCATGGTGGGTTTTGTTCGAGGCGACCGTTTTAATATTTACACTCACCCTGAGCGAATTATCCTTTAAAGAATATTCTTCATCTTTATTTTTTAAAAATTAGTATAATAAAATTAGATAATAAATTAAAACAAATAACGTAGAATAATAAAAAAAATATATTTTTTAAAAATAGAAAATATTCACTCCAGCACATTGTGCTTGAGCTTCATATCCTCTTCTGTTTTTTCCATTTTATTCATCAGTTGGGCAATGAACCCATCCAGAACTATAAGGGTTGAAATCTCAAATAAAGTCCCTAAAGGAGCCAGAGACTGATGCTTACCACCCATCTGTCGGGTGATGTAGTCTTTTTCCATGTCTATTTTGGTACGTCCCTTAACAGGTATTATGAGATCAGCTAGACTTGCCAGGGTAGATTCCTCGTAAGAAGTAACGGCGATAATTTTGGCCCCTCGTTTGTCGGTGATGTTAGCCGTGCTGATGATGTAGCTGGTTTCTCCAGATCCAGATATGGCCACTAAACAGTCATCGTCGTGAATAGCCGGAGTAATGGTCTCCCCCACCACATATACACTGAATCCCAGGTGCATTAATCTCATGGCAAAGGCCTTGGCCACCAATCCTGATCGGCCCAGTCCCAGCACAAATATGTTTTTGGAGGCAATTATAATATCCATCATTTCATTTATGGTCTCTTCATCCAGTTCTCCAGAAACTTCCTGCACATTTCCAATCATTTCATTAATAGCATCATTTATAATCATTTTAAGGCCCCTTTACGATGTTAATATTTTTTGTAATCAATATAAAACAGTTGTAATTCCTATTTAGATAAATAAAGAATTATAAACCAGTTATTTGGCCGGGATTTAATTCCATCCATACATAAGATTAAATTATTATCAATTGGTTCTATAATATAAGGTTATGAGATTTCTTCAATCTAAGATCTTATTTAATACCTCATATGGAAATATAATTATAAAATTAATAGATAAATTGTGTAAAAAATGAAATTTAACCCGCTCTTGGGAATGGAAATCAATGGCCACCCCTTCAGTTACAAGTTTTTCCAGACCCTTCAATTAATATCCCGGACATGGTCCCAGCGCAAGGCCGCTAAAGAACTGGGAATTTCTGCCCCGGTTTTAAACCGGCGCATACTGGAAGCAGAGGCCAAGTTAGGTTTTAAGCTGGTAAACAGTACGGGTGCTGGATCCGAACTGACCCCTCAAGGACTGGAAATACTGGAAAGGCACCGCCGCTTTTTAACTAAAATGGAGGCCGGGAAAAAGCCAGTTATATGCGGGGGACACATCTCTTCAGGACTTTTATCCACCCTGGCCCATGAATTTGGCCTGGATGCGGTGGTCTATGGCAGTGACGACGAGAGTTCATTTTACCTGGCCCAGAAGGAACTTCTGGATATTCTGGCCCTGGATGATCCTTTGATTGCCTTTCAGCGTGATTTAGATTTTACTCCTATTGCCTTTGACCATCTGGTTCTGGTATCCAGTCCGGGAGATGAAATAAATAAACTGGAGGAACTTATAAATTCCAGTTTTATTGGGGTTTCCAGTTCTTCCCAGAGGTTGGCCTGGAAAACCCTTCAGGATCGAAAAATTCCATTTGAAATAGTAAAAGAAGTTAAATCACCCTACGAGGCCTACAAACTGGTGGAAAATGGTGAAAATATTCACACATTCTTAAATGCCAGTTTCTTTTCTGGTAGTGACATTTTAAAAGAAGAAACCCAGCACGTAATCAGCCTGGTTCGTTATGGGGAATTTAACCCGGAGATTGAAGATTTTGTTGATTTTATTTTAGGGCAGGGCCAGAGGATTGTAGAGAAACAGGGTTTTAAGTCTCTTTAAAATAATTAAAATAAATATTAAAAAAATAGAATGTTATTCCGATTTATTTCGTTTACTTAATTTGATTATCACCAGGATAAGTATTCCTGCGATTATTAAAAGAATTAAAAGCCAGAATAAAAGTTGTCCCACTGACACATACGTGGTTGTGGTGGTTACCGTACTAATTACCATATTTTTGGCTCCTAAGATTTCATGACTTTTTCACAACCCGAAAAATAAATTAGTGTTACCAATACTTAAATTATTATTCTCTAGCTAATCAAATACACTTCTTAAAAAATTTTAAGTACTGTAAAAACCAACATAAGCCAGGTGATTTATTGAGTGATAATAGGGATTTACTGGCCATAGGCCACACTGCTTTTGACTATATTATACAGGTAGGGGAGTTTCCAGACCCCAATTCATCTACAGCCATCCAGAAAATGAAAAATCTTCATGGTGGAGCGGCGGCCAATGTAGCCGTGGTGGGATCCAGTCTGGGACTTAATACTGCACTGGTATCTGCCGTGGGTGGCGATTTTAAAGAATCAGAATACCAGAAATTCTTAAATGAAACGGGAATTAACACTGATCACATGATAGTGGTTCCTGACGACAATACCCCCACTGCCTTTGTATTAACCAATGCTAATAACGATCAGATAAGTTATTTCTACTGGGGAGCCGCTAAAAACTTTAAAAATGCTCCAGTACCTGAAAAAGCCATTGAAAATACCAGGGCCGTTCATTTAGCCACCGGAGACCCCACTTTTAATCGCAGGTGTGGAGAAGTGGCTCGAGAAAAGGGAAAGTTAATATCATTTGACCCCGGCCAGGACCTGCACATGTACTCTCCTGAGCAATTAAAGGAAGTGGTGTGTTTGTGCGACATTCTCTTTGGCAACCACTTTGAGATAGACCGCATAAAGGAAACTCTGAGTATGAGCATGCAGGAGCTGCGGGAATGCGGGCCCCGGATAGTGGTAAAGACCTATGGTAAGAAAGGAAGTACTGTTTATTCCGATGGGGATAATATAAAGGTAAAAGCTGTGTTTCGGGAGGCCGTGGATCCCACCGGGGCCGGAGATTCCTATCGGGCCGGGTTTTTAAGGGCCTATTTAGCAGATAATCCACTGGAATACTGTGCTAAATTTGCATCAGCTGTTTCTTCACATATTGTAGAAGCAGAAGGGTGTCAGACCAACATCCCCGATTATGAAATGACCTTGGAGAGAATGAATGAATAATTAATTTTATTGCATTCTTTTTTTAATATTCAATTAAAATTTAATAAAATAATGAGATATTGCGAAAAATAAGTTAATATTTTTTATTATTTTACCCTATAAAAATATTATAACTATTGTTAATATATAGTAGAAACTCTAATAAGAGCATACTGGAATCATCTTATTTATATATAAGGGAAAATTAAAACAGTATATCTTTTATTATGGAACAGAGATATTAACTGCACTATGATAGAATACATGAATTGACTATCATAACAACCATATTATTGATAAAAATATTATTAATAAATCTTGATTCCAATATTGCTCCGGCCAAAAAAAGACTTGATATGTTTCAAGTAGGGTCGTGAGTCTAAAATTTAGAACATGGTGATTCTATGACACAAATGGATGACGCAAAGAAAGGCATAATAACAGAGGAAATGAAAGCGGTGGCTCAAGCCGAAAACGTTTCTGAAGAATTCATCAGAAAATCCGTAGCTCAAGGAACCATAGCCATACCCAGTAACATAAACCGGGACAATGCAAAAGCTGTGGGTATTGGAGCTGGACTAAGAACCAAAGTAAACGCAACCATCGGAACCTCTACCGATATCTGTGACTTCGACCTGGAAGAAGAAAAGGCCAAAGTAGCCATGGCCCATCACGCTGATACTTTAATGGAACTCTCTGTAGGGGGAGACCTGGACGAAATCAGACAAAGGATTTTAAAAGTCTCTGACCTACCAGTGGGTAGCGTACCTATTTACCAGGCCGCGGTGGAAACCATCAGGGAAAAAGGTTCTGCTATTTACATGGAAGAAGAATCCATGTTCAAAGCCATTGAAAAACAGGCCAAAGACGGTGTGGATTTCATGGCCATTCACTGCAGTGTGAACCGGGAAACCCTCAAGCGATTGAAAAGACAGGGCCGTGAAGGTGGACTTGTCAGCCGTGGAGGAGCTTTCGTATCTGCCTGGATGGTAGAAAACGAAATAGAAAACCCATTATACAAGAATTACGATTATATCCTGGAAATCGCCAAAGAACACGATTTCGTTATGTCCATGGCCAACGCCATGAGAGCTGGAGCAATTGCTGATTCCACTGACCGGGCTGGAGTTCAGGAACTGATTATCTTAGGAGAATTAGTGGACAAAGCACGAGAAGCTGGTGTACAAACCATTGTAGAAGGACCAGGACACATCCCATTAAATGAGATCCCGGCCAATGTAACCCTCCAGAAAAAACTCTGTAGAGGAGCTCCTTTCTACATGTTAGGACCTATTGTAACTGATATCGGTGCTGGATACGATCACATCGTTTCCTCCATTGGAGCAGCCGCCTCTGCCGGAGCCGGAGCCGACTTCATCTGTTACGTAACCCCTGCCGAGCACTTAGCCCTTCCTTACCCCAATGACGTGAAAGAAGGAGTTATTGCCACCAGAATAGGTGCCTACGTGGGAGACATGGCCAAAGGTATTCACAACGGTGAAAAGGACCTGGTTATGGCCAATGCCCGTAAAAAACTAAACTGGGAAGCACAATACGAAGCATCCCTTTGTCCTGCCGAAGCCCGTAAAAAACGGGACGAAAGACCACCAGAAGACCCAGATACCTGTACCATGTGCGGTAACTACTGTGCGGTCAAAATAGTGAATGAATGGTTAGACAACGCCGAAGTTGACGTGTTTGATTAATTAAAATAATTAATTAAACTCTTTTCATTCTTTATTTAATTAAAATTTTTTTAAAAGGAAATATTTTTAATAAATATCTTTTTATATTCCTTATTTTCAACATATAATAGCTAATATTAATATTATTCTTAAAATAACTTGAAATAAATAAATTAATTAATTCATAAAATAAAATATTTCAGGTTTCTTATGATAAATCTAATATTTAAAAAAGAATTTAAAAAAAGAAATCTAATTTCATATACTACCTCATATTAAAATAAATAAATCTATAAAATAAATCTTATAGTGTATTATACTTATTAACTGGTTATTTTAATTCAAGCAATTTGAGCTTAAATAAGTTAAAATAAGCGCAAATTTACATTATTATACTCTATAAACTTTAGGTGATTTGATTGAGACACTGGATAGAAAGGATAGCAGACGAATTAAAAGAGTGGGATGTGGAAAGCCACGTAGTGGCCAGTGGAACATCCATCTCTGGATCAATACATATTGGAAACTCCTGTGACGTATTTATAGCAAATGCTGTGGGCAAGGCCCTGAAACGAGAAGGAGCTTCTTCCAAGACCATCTGGATAGCTGATGATCACGATCCCCTGCGTAAGGTCCCTTATCCTCTTCCAGAAAGCTATGAAAAATACCTGGGAGTTCCTTATTCCCAGATTCCATGCCCAGAAGGATGCTGTGACAGCTTTGTAGAGCACTTCCAGAGGCCATTCCTGGACACCTTGGATGACTTTGGCATAGAACTGGAAACCTATTCTGGAGCCCAGATGTACAAGGACGGATTGTATCTGGATTACATACGCACTTCCCTGGAGAAGGCCCCGGAAATTCGGGAAATATTCAACAAGTACCGGGAAAATCCCCTGGCTGATGACTGGTTACCTTACAATCCCATCTGTGCCGAGTGTGGCCGGGTAAATACCACCTTTGCCTACGACTTTGAGGGCGATGAGGTTTCTTACCGGTGCGAGTGCGGTTTTGATGGTACCATGGACATTAAATCAGGTGAGGGAAAACTCACCTGGAGAGTGGAATGGGCCGCCCGGTGGAAAATATTTGGAATAACCTGCGAACCATTTGGAAAAGACCATGCTGCCAGTGGAGGATCATATGATGTGAGTAGCGTCATTTCCCAGGAGATTTTTGATTATAAGGCACCTTACCCGGTACCTTACGAGTGGATCACCCTCAAAGGAGAGGCCATGAGTAAGTCCCACGGAGTATTCTTCACCCCGGGCCAGTGGCTGGAAATAGGGCCTGCCGAGAGCCTGAATTATTTCTTATTTAGAAGCAAACCCATGAAACACAAGGATTTCAACCCGGAAATGCCGTTTCTGGACTTTGTGGAACAGTTCGACCGGGTGGAGCAAATCTACTTTGGAAAAGAAGAAGCGGCTTCTGAGAAGGAAGAAAAGAAACTTAAAACAATTTATAAGATGTCTCAAATCCATGAAAAAGAGGAAATGCCCTTCAGGCCGTCCTACCGTTTCTTAACGGTGGCCTACCAGATTGCCGGCGATGATCTGGAGAAAATCTACCATATACTGCAGCGAAACTCCCAGCTACCAGCAGAAATGGAAAAAACTTCTTTCGAAGATTTATCGGATGATTTAAAGGATATTTTGCAGGACAGAGTGGTTGAGGTTAAAAACTGGCTGGATACCTATGCTCCAGGCTTTGTCAAGTTCCAGGTGCAGGAAAAAATGCCCCCGGCCACTTTATCTCCGGAGCAAACGGCCTTTTTAAGGTGATATGGCCACTTTACTGGAAGAAAAGGACCTCAATCCTGAGGAACTCCACGACGAGATGTACAATATCCTCAGAGAACACGATTTAAAACCACAAAAGGCCTTCCAGGCCATTTACAGAGTGGTTATTGGTAAGAAAATGGGGCCACGGGCCGCTTCATTTATCCTGTCCCTGGATAAGGACTTTGTCATTAAAAGGTTGAGATTGGAAGAATAAAGCCTAATCAACTTTATTTTATTATTTTTTATTTATAATTCATTAAAAATTGTTTAAAAGTGGTATTTGTGAAGGTTAATGTGACTGAAAGGGAAGTAATGGATCCTCTGGCCGATTTTGGTGGGGAGAAAATTGAGTTAAATGAAATTCCCTCTGAAATTTCTAAAATCTCCCTTTTTGACAATACCAAGCCCAATGCCGATGTTATACTGGAAACTATAGAGTCCCAGCTGGAAGGAATGCACCAAGGCGTGGAAATTATTCACTCTCAAAAACCAGCCGGAGCAGGGGCCACCCCAGAGCAGCTGCAAAAGGCTGCTCAGGGAGATGTTTCCATACTGGCCCTGGGGGACTGTGGTTCCTGCACCACCTGGGTTATTTTAGATGCCATACGACTGGAAAAAGAGGGTGTGGCCACCATATCTATCTGTTCCCACAAGTTTGTTCCCTTTGCCCGTAAACTGGCCCAGGCCCATGGGGCAGATGGTTTAAGGATAGTGGAAGTGGAACATCCTATTGCCGGGCGGGAAAAAGACGAAGTGGAAGAAAAAACACTGGGAATAGTTCCGGAAATTAAGGAAATTCTAAAATAATAAATCTAATTTTTCATTTTTTATTCTTTTTTTGAATTTTTTTAAAACCACAATTATCAATTTTTATAAATATAATAGAAAAATTTAAATACTAAAACTTTTACATTATACTTGTACACAGTCCGAGTTAGAACAAGTCCAATGCCCTGTTACCATAACAGGGCGGACAACTCCTACTCTATAAGAATTACTATACTTATAATTTGGATAATTACGTGTTTCTATGAATTTTAAAACATTATTGTTTTTATTTTTGACTATGGGAATATTAATTAGCTCAGGGACTATTACCCCTGTCGCTTATGCCACTCCTATTTATAATCAGACTCTTGACACCGAAGTGGGTGGTAATGTCTATCTAAATCCCCTTATTGGATCATATCTGGAACAAAATTCCCTGAACACCATAGATTTTAATTTAGAAAATGGATCTCGAGTTTACCGTTTTGGGAATGGAAAGGGGAAAAAAATCCTGATTTGTGGTGGGATACACGGAGATGAAGTTCAAGGCCCTTTAACAGTTATTAGTTTTTTATATTACCTTAAAAGTCATGGAAACAGAGGAACCATTTACCTCATACCCTTTGCCATACCCATTGACACCGAAAAGAATACCAGGAAGTATAACCAGTCAGGAACGGTTTATGACCCCAATCGAAGAGCAGATATTCCTGGCACCCCGGTAAATAAAATTCTTAATTTTGCCCTGGATCATGAAATAAACTACCTAATAGACATACATTCAGGAACCGGCGTTAGTGAGCAGGGAATGGTTTACTATGGCAGTGAATTTGAAGAAAAGTGGGCTTCCAGCATCAGTAACCAAACCGGTTGTGTTATACAAACTAACCCGGTCAATGGAACCCTGCGCTCTGAGGCCAGTAAACGGAATATTAAGGCCCTAACTCTGGAAGTAGAAAAGATAGACCAGGGAGTAGATGGGCCGGTGCAGACCGAGCTAAATATTTTAAAAAAGGCCTGTGCTTATTTGAGGGTTATTTAATCCTTTGAGTAAATTTAATCAATTTTTATTAAATTTTTATGAAAATAAATTTTTAAAAAAAGGATTACTTTATGTTTCTGATTTTACACCATCCCCCATAATCATATTTAATAATGAGATTTTCAATAAAAATTAAATGAATTAAATTAATTTCTCACTTTTAAAGATTTAAAATATTTTTAAAATTTTTACAATATTCAATTATTAACCGGGGATTTCATGAAACAAAAAATTGACAAATCATGCGGGTGTCTCATTGAAGACATTCTAGGCGAAAGTCCACAAAAATCTAATAAACAACAAACCATTGAATCCGTGAAGAAGTCTGACAGATTATGCCCTACTTCAAGCTCAAGATGTGGAAATATTTGTAGATCCCGACGTGGAAAAGATAAGCCTTGATTTTTACCAGAAAAAATATACCGATGGCCTACCTATAGTGCCCCCAACCAGGGAAAAAGTGAATAAATTCTATAAATACTCAGCCTATGAGGCTCAGGAGGTGCTGGCCCTGCTCCCTCCCCGACAGGGAAAGGCCACTATAGAGAAAATAGCCATAAACGGAGTCATGGCCGGTTGTCTTCCTTTGTTCATGCCCGTTTTAGAGAAGGCCATCCTGGGAATGAGTCAACCCCAGTTTAATCTGGCCGGGGTCAATGCCACCACCCATCCTGTGGCCATCTGTGCCCTGGTAAATGGTCCCATAGCTCAGGAACTGGAAATGAATGTGGGTGCCGGTTGTCTGGGTCCGGGAAACCTGGCCAATGCCACCATAGGCCGGGCCATGAGGCTTTGTTTAATTAATATTGCCGGGGCCGTGCCTGGTATTGGGGACCATGCCACCATGGGTTCCCCGGCCAAGTACAGTTATTGCTTTGGGGAAAATGAGGAAGAAAGCCCCTGGGAGCCGCTGCATGTGGAGCGGGGTTTGCCCGCTAGTAGCAGTGCCGTTACCGTTCTGGGAATGGAGGCCCCCCATAATGTGAATGATCACCGCAGTCAACACTGCTGAAGATGTGCTGGATACCATTGTGCACACCATATCCACTGCCGGGTGCAATAACAGCCACGTTCCCGGAGAATTAATGGTTATTATGAGTCCAGAACATGCAGAAACCGTGGCCGGTGAGGGCTGGGCCAAGGAAGACGTTAAAAACTACATTCATGAAAAGGCCCTGGTTCCTGTGGATTTAGGAGATCGGGGTGGCCGTCGATTGGATAAAAAATGGGTAAAAGATGATATGGTTTCCCTGACCAGAACGCCTAGTGATGTTATAGTGGTAGTGGCCGGAGGACCGGGAAGGCATACCATGGTGGCCCATGGCTTTGGTACTTCCTGTGAGTCTGTTACTGAGGGTTTGGTATTGAAGGATGGGAGTTATGCCAAGTCGATTAGGGATTATCTTAAATGATTTTTATTTTTAAGTTAGAACATTCTGATTACGGAACTAAGAATTACGGCGGTAAATAAGATAATAAACCCATAATAGGACATAGAATATGAAAATTCCAGTTAGAAGATAATATAATATCCAATATAGATTATAAAGATATACTGATTTAAAAGCATAAATATAAATCAAAGTTACTCCTTGTAAAATCAAAAGAGGAGTTATATACATATATTGCAAATGATAGTCAAGATTTTTGGTCTTAAATATAGATGCCATAACTCCCATTATTAAACCAAATATAGCAACCAAATAAATTAAATTTTTGGAAGTTATTAAAAATAATAAAAGCACGATTAATGATCCAGTCAGTGTAAAAAAGTTATTTTTTTCCTTGCCCATTCTTTCCACCAATTAATTTATATAATTTATGTAAATGATAATCAATTAGATATTATTGTCTGATTTGTAAATTAGAGCTATGGATCTAGAGAAAAATATGTAGATATAAGGGGTTAGAATTAATGCATCAATTAATTTTTCGAATGGAAAAGTGTGAATTAAAATTAAAAGAATCCCAATAAGTAACTCCTATAAAAAATATTACTAATAAATTAATTACACCGGTGAATAAATACCAGGAATAAAATTTAACCCATCCTATATTTTTTATTTTATCGAATATTACTTTAAATTCAAATGCATAACTCAATTTACCCTCATTGTTAGCCATATTAGCTATTGCCATCAGAGATATAGGGAAAATTATTAAGAAATATACTATATAAACAGAAAACCATGTTGAAAACCATATTGCATCCCAATGTAAATATGCTTGTAATATTACACCCATTATACGATAATAAAGTCAGGTCGGTATGAATAAAAATTGAGTAAAGACGAATTTAATATTATTAAAGGTAAAGTTACAGGTATTGAATATATTAAGCTTACACAAGTTACTTTAAATCCATTTTTAAATAATTTAACCCACTTACTAAATTTAGGAAGTTCATTGGTATTTTTTAAGGAATATTGAATAATTTTGAAAATATATCCAGTAATAAAAAAATTAATTAATAAAGCAATAACTAAAAATTGATAAGTAAATCCATTATGTGAATTAAATGCACTTATAATTGGAACATAAATTACAACTATTAATCCCAAAATTAGAATTTTCTTCCAATCCAAAAATGGATATTTAATCGAGTCTACTGCAATTTCTTTAACATTCATGATAATCAACTACTTCAATTTATAAAAATGAAATTTAGGTTAAATATTATTCCTAATTTTAAATAATCTCTATAGTGTTTATCTTCTCGTAAATAATTCTTAAATGATTTTTATTTTTAAGTTAGAACATTCTTAATTACAGAAACTAAGAATTACGACGGTAAATAATATAATAAACCCATAATAGAATATATAAGATGAAAACTCCTGTTAGAACGTAATATACAGCCCATATCCAGTTATTGGTTATCATAAATAATCCGGATCCTATAAAATAAAGCAAGGGTATTAATAAAATAATTATAGATTGAAAAATAATTAATTTCCGTCTCTGATTTGTATCATTGAGTTTTATTTTATTTTTATTTCTAAATTCTAAAACAGCAGCAATTGTGAACAAAATAAAACTAATTATTCCATCTTCAAACGTGGTAATAAATATGCCTAG
Source organism: uncultured Methanobacteriaceae archaeon (assembly GCA_963698135.1). Taxonomy (GTDB): domain Archaea; phylum Methanobacteriota; class Methanobacteria; order Methanobacteriales; family Methanobacteriaceae; genus UBA349. The sequence continues at coordinate 96,602 of CAVOPP010000011.1, forward strand.
ACCAGAAAATAAAAATAAAAAAGCAGCCAGGTCTGTATCTTTTGAAGATAATTTTATAGCAAATAAAGCGGATATGGAAAATACTATTGAACCCAAAAAAGCGAGTGAAACCAATGGATTAATAAACATCGTAACAATCCATATATTAAATAGGCCTAGTAAAACTCCTATGATAACCCCAATGTAGGCAAAAATTGAACTATATCTCATAACTAAACACTCCTAATTTTTTAACTTATCTCAGCCTCAGGATGAATACCATTCGTAGGGCCCACCCTTCCAAATTCCGTGACATTTAACGCATCATAGTAATGCGAGGCGTCAACATTTACCCAGGTGCCATTGCAATTTATCTGCACCCAGTAATGGTGGGGACGGTGTACATATCGAACGTCTTTTTCTGGTATATCCAGGGCCAGGGCAAGATTGTAAACTATTCTAGAAGTTTCTGCACAGTTTGCTTCATGGTATTGGGCCACATCATTAACAGAACAAAGTGTGTTATAATGCAGATGCCATTTTGGTACAATTTTTTGATAGGTATAATTAAAGATGGCTTCTCCTTTTTGGCTATTATTATTTAGAGGATAATTTTTTTTGATATCCTTGGCCCAGGCCTGTATATTCTCATCAGAGGGCGAATAAGTGCCTTCTGGGTCAATGTTTTTATCTGCTTTTAATATATGCAAGCCCCAGTAATAGGTAGCTAAGGGCGTAATTCCATTAATAGAAGTTTTAAAGTTTGTTATTGCTTCAGATACTCCTTTTAATTCCGGATTTGAACTAGCAATTGAGGGGATTACAAATAAAGTAACAATAAGGACCATAAGAACAATCAAACTAGCCCCAATTAGTAAATTTTTCCGATCCATGACAAATCTCCTTATTAAATTTAAGTTAATTATGTTTCTCCTTTCAGCATCAATATCCCAAAAAAAGGAATATATTGATTAAAAAGTCTTATTCAGGATATAAATTTCTTAAAGCATCTTTAAATGGCCTTGAATCAGAATAATCATATCCATTGGCTTTTTCTATTTTATCAATTATAGCATCTACTTCTTTAAGACTTAACCAAACAGGTTTTTTTCCAGTATAATTAGAAAAAGCGTGATGATATAATTCATTCTTACTTTTACCGTTTTTAAGATCAACATAAACGTATTCAGTTATTATTGGATCAGATTCATGATAGTAATATACCGGTACTTTCCAGATTTCCTTACCTTCCATGGTAATTTTGCTAGGTTTCCCTACACCCGGAGATTTACGTGCTTGAATTTCAGCAATATACCTTGCTTTCAGTTCGTCCTGCGACCTCCAGCTCTTATTATTTACTTTGCTCATTAATGTTTTTGCATCAACGGTAACTTGATAAGGCCCCTCATCATAATCCATGCTTAAAAGCCAGTATTTCCCATCATCAGTCAAATACACATCATTCACAGTAACCTCATCATAAAACATTCCAGCATTTAGTCTGGCTATGGATACTGCCATTGCTTCAGGAGTCGAATTATCAAAATAAGTTTTATTTATATTATATTCTGGAAATGGACACAGTATATTCAAAACGAATAATGAACCCAATAATGAAATACCTATAATGAAAACAGCAAGCAACCATAAATTTCCTATCCATAAATTAATCCCCTTATTCTAATTCATGAGCTAATCTATTCTTTTTATATACATTTTAAAAAAAGATTGTGAATTTGAAGTCTTATTCCGGATATAAATCTCTTAAAACATTTTTAAACGTCTCTTGTGGGCCATAAAGACCACTTACTTTATTAATTATATCATCCACTTCTTTAAGGGTAAACCAGTCCTCTGGTTTTGAAGCATTATTAACAAAATCGTAGTCATAATCATTCTTGCTTTTCCCGGTTGCAACATCAACATAAATGTATTCCACTTGTTCAGGATTATTTTCATGAATATAATGTACTGGTACTTTCCAGATTTCTTTACCATCCATAGTAATTTTACTAGGTTCTCCAAGGCCACCATTAGCTTTGTATGCTTGAATATCAGCAATGTATATTGCTTTTAGTTCGTCCAGTGATCTCCATTTCCCATTATTTTCCTTGCTCATCCCGGTTTTCACATCAACCGTAACAACCCAACTATCCATCCCATCATTCATATTCACGATCCAATATTTACCATCAGAAGTCAAAGAAGCACCAATCTACTGTAACATATTCAAACCCGTTACTTCCTTCGTTCAGCCTAGCTATAGATATGGCCAGTGCTTCAGGGGTTGAATTATCAAAGGTCAAGTTTTCAGAAGAATTAGTAGATGAATTATCACTTGTTGAATATGAATTATCATGTGTACCCATAATAGATGGGATGATTATAAAACCCCAATAAAAAAGAAGAATAATTCCTATGGTTAAACCTGCAATCGATTTGTTTCCATCCATAATTTCACCAGATTATCCCAAATAACCCCTTTTTAATCATTTCTACTCTAATTTGTATTAATAAATATTTAATACTTTCTAAAAAATAATTAATCCAAAAAAATTAGAAAAAATATGGTCCTTGCCACTAATTAGGGATTTTTAACTTATTAATCCTAAAAAATAATCTTTTTTTATTTTTAAACACCTAAATAACTGGAAATAAGGGCAAAAAGAGCAAATCCTCCAATAAGGGCCAGTGCGGCCAATCTGGCTTCTCCATTCCTATGTGATTCTGGAATTATCTCCTCAGCCGTCACCGTTAATAAAACACCAGCGGTAAAGGCCAAAACTGCATATTCCACAATCAAAGGCTGACCTTTTAACAACCAGTAGCCGGCCAGGGCACCTATTAAAACTGGTACGCTGGCAAAAAAGTTTAAAATAATTCTCGTTTTCCTTTTAATGCCTTTTTCTTTAAATGCAGCAATAGTGGCAAAACCTTCAGGAATATCCGCGGATACAACCCCTATTGCCGCTAAAAAACCCAGTTGTAAATCAATTAAGGAGCCAGTGCCAATCAGTAAACCATCGGTAAAGGAGTCAATGGCCACCCCAAAAAAGATGGCCCAGGCGGTTTTGGACTTTTTCCCACCTAATCGGCCCTGAACAAAGTCAATTAACTGGTCTATGGTAACAAAGAAAAGGCCACCAGTAACAAATGTTAAAATTACTATCCAAGGTGTGCTTGCTTTTAATGCTTGGGGGATTAATTCCACACTGATTAGGGCTAAAATAACACCGGCCGCTACATGTAAAGCTAAACTTAAATTTTTCCGGTTTATGGTAATGTACTCGGCAGCAATTCCTCCCCCAAAAGTCCCCAAAGCCGGTAGTAAGGAGAATAACAATATTAAAAATAATTCATCCATGTCATAACACCAAAACAGATTTTACCAATATTACTATGGTATTAATATGATAAATTTTCTTGCTCGAAGAGAATTCAAAAAAAGAAGGAAAAAGGAAATTAAAAAAGAAAATAAATGGTTTAATATCTTCCTGTTCTGAATTTAAAAGTGTATCCTTTAGAAAAGTTATTACCGGCCAGGTCTTTTAAAGCAGAAGCTGGAATATAGACTTGATAGGTAGTGTAAGAACTTCTTTTGGCAGTCATTTTAATATTTAGAATATTTCCACTTATGGATTTGGTTATTCCCACTATTTTTCCAGTCCTAAGGTTTTTAATATAAATTTTAGACCAGTTAGTACTTGTTTTAAAGTTTTCACTGAGTTTAATGGAAATGGTAGATGATCTGGAAACCTTTATAGCGCCATTCTTAGGAGTGGTTGAAGCAACCACCGGGGCTACTTTATCAATTACATACTTCTCGGTGAAAACCGGAGACTGTTTGCCATCTTCACCTATTGAAATAAATTTCAAGGTAGTGGTTGAGGATATTTTAATGGGCCCGGTGTACAGCGTGCTGTTATTGGTGGGAGTGCTTCCATTGGTAGTGTAGTAAATACTTCCAGATTTAGCAGTGAGAACAACATTTTTGAAACATTATATAGGCCTCCGGCAGGATTAGCTATCACAGCTGGTTCACTTATGGCCGGGCTGTCCAGTACATCAATAAAATTACTGGCATCTGATGCTTTCTTGGCCGTCGAGTCATGCATATACGTTTCATAGACCAGAGTATTTATTCCTTTATTGGCTATGGGAATTGTTACATATTGGGTACTGGTAGGATTTGGGGGAGCATATACTGCTAAAAAAGGCATTTGTGAAATTATTTCCTTAATATATCCGTTGGTTATGGTGTTATTGGAAATAGGATCTACAAATCTAGCATACTTATAGCCACTTACGTTGTAGTGGTTTTCATGCATGTCCACCACCAGCATTGGATTTTCACTGGAAACATCAGGAACAACGAATTTTTGGGCCAGTAGCTGCCCATTCATCCGTCCTTTGCTATAGTCATCGGCATCCTTGGTCACATGCACCGCATAAATTACATATTTTTTACTTAAATTAGATGACTTATTTTTCACAGCATTCAATGTGGCCGTGTGTATTCCATTTTCCTGGGGATGCACGCCAATTATAATGACTATGGTGTCATTGGAACTTTGATTTCCGTAAAATTCCTTGGTTACATAACCATAGCTGGTATTGCCTATTTCAGCCGCAAAACTAACACTTATCGCTGAAAACATTATCAGCATACATAAAATAATCCCGATTATCCTACTCATAACAACATCTCTGTATTTTTCAATATGATTAATACAGTAATGATTATTAATAAGGTTAATGTTTTAAAATCAAAAATATGAAAACTATCGAATATTATCTTTAATATAAAATTTAATTAAATGGAAATAAATTTAATTCAACAACATATTTCTAAAAAATATAAAATAATAAACACTTATTCTTCCAAATCCGTGGAACCGCCCACTCGCTCCAGTTCCTGAGCCCAGATTTCAGGATTATCCTTGATATATTCTTCCAGAACTTCCCGGCACTCATCCAGACCCAGATTAATTACTTCCACCCCATTGGCCTCCAGAAGATCCTCGGCCCCCATGAGAGTGGTATTTTCCCCAATAACCACCCTGGGGAATTTTGTAAAGGAGTACCGCACCGGAACACATGGGACAGGGCGATAGTGTGGTGTAAAGGGTACATTTTTCGTAATCAACTCCCTTTAACCGGCCTGCACTTTCCATACAGTCCATTTCCCCGTGCAGAATAACTGAATCGTCCTGTAAAAGACGATTATGGCCCCGGCCCACTATTTTATCATCTTCCACCAGGATGGCTCCAATAGGAACGCCCCCTTCTTTTTGAGATTTTCTGGCCTCTTTAAGGGCTTCTTTCATGAATTTTTGGTGATTATTCATATTATTGCCTTAAAATTAGTTATATATTTGAAAATAAAAATTTTAAAAAAGGATAATTAAAAAATAAAAAAAATAAATCCGAGATTATCTCTCGAATCGTTTCCGATCATTCAGTTCTTGCCGTTTACCCTTGTTCCATCCACCAGAGGCGGACTTGGCCCGGCCCACTTGCTGGACATAGCCAGTGATCCTGTCGTACCATTCCACGTCGTCCCGTTCTCCACAGGTAGGGCATTGTTCATTGAGGCCCTTCATCAGGGTCTTGCATCCTATGCAGAAACTTAAAGCAGAGGAATAGGCCCAGAAACCAATATCGGATTTCTTGGAGATCTTATCGGTGAGACTCATCAGTGAATCGGCACTGGAGTAGGATTCTCCCATGAAGGCGTGGAATATGTGGCCTCCTGCAGTGAGTTTGTGGTAAGGTTCTTCTATCTTTATCTTCTCTGGTAAAAGCACATCCGAGTTTACCGGCACGTGAGAGGAGTTGGTGTAGTAATATGCTCCCTTATCTCCCTGGGTTAAAGCTTTGTCCTTGAATTTTTCCTTATCCAGGGAAGCAAACCGGTAGGCTGTGGATTCTGCCGGGGTCTGGAGTACGGACCAGCGCAGTCCTGATTCTTTTTTAAGTTTATCAGCCCGTTCATTGATGTGTTCTAAAACTTTTATTCCGAATTTATTGGATTCTGCATCATCAATTCCGCTTCCCATGTAGGACTGCAGCATTTCATTTAATCCCACAAATCCAAAGGATAGGGTGGAATTTTCAATCCGGTAGTACATATCCTCCCCAAATTTCTGGTGAAGGAAAGGTAAAAGATTGTAATCATTCAAACAGTTCAATGCCTGTTCTCTTCTCAGCATTAAGGCTTCTACGGCCATATCCATATAGGAATCCAGATAATCAAATACTTCTGAATCATCCCGTGATTGGTAAGCAATACGTGGAAGATTTAAGGTGACATAGGCCAGGTTTCCAGTCCTCAAACAATCAGTATCCCAGTCCCCGGTCCAGTTATCCTGGAGGGCAGTCCTGCATCCCATGTAGTTGGCCATGTTACCCCGGTAGCTGGCCAGCATGTTTACGAAGTAAGCGGTTCCGTATTTGGCAGAAAGTTCGTGCACTCGCAGGAGATCTTCTTCCATTTCAGACTTTAAGGTCTCTTTTCTGATATTGTAAATGGTATTAGGGAAAAGGTGAGGCTTTCCATCAGAGTCTCCTTCTAACAAGGTTTCCGTGAAGGCCCGTTGTAACATTCGGGTTTCTTCTTCAAAGTCCCCATAGGTTCCTACCAGTTGGCCCTTAGGGCCATAGGCTGGTTCTTCCTGGAGGAATTTAGGAACATTGAATTCCAGGTTCATGCTGGTAAATGGTACCTGTGATCCCCGGGCAGCATAGGCCATGTTAAGGTTGAATATCAGCATTTGTACTGCTTGTTTAACCTTTTCATAGGACATTCCCTTGGCAAATGGTGCTACAAACACGTTCCACAGACTCATGGCCTGTCCACCACTCATGTTCTGCTGGGCGGCCAGCATTATCTCGCCAGCGTGGTTCATAAGGGTTTCCATGTGTTTAGGAGGGCCGGCCACTGAAGTGTGGTCCCCGGTACCATCCACTTTGAGTCCGTGCCGGATGAATAATCTTAAATCGTGCTGGAGACAGTTTAAAGGCCTTCCAGCGAAGAATTCTAAATCGTGAATATGGATATCCCCGGACATGTGGGCATCTGCCAGCCGGTTAGGGAGGATGTGCACCAGGGCGTATTGTTTTAAGGCCTCGTCGGCCACGTATTTGTGCACGGTTTCCGGGTTGTGGATCATATTAGCATTGTCCCGGGAGCCGTTTTCAATTAAATTAGTGATGTTATAAACCGGGATCCCCAGACGGGTGTATTTTCTACGTAAATCTTCCAGCCCATGTTCCACCAGCTTGGTGTTTACAATTTCCCGTATCATAGGGGCTGTAAGGTAATCAACGTCCAGTTTTTTGAGTTCTTTCCAGACATCAGAGGCGATTTTGTGGGCCAATTCTTCAGATGCACCAGTTTCCTGAATCAAAGTATTTTCGATCTTTTTTTGATCAAAACCTTCAATTTTATCCCGGGTAGTACGTACCCGGAGTTTGTTATTGGCTAAGTACTTGTCTGCTGCTGTTTCTTTGATTTCTTTAAGATAATCATAAACTAGCATCTTTATTTCGGCGGTAGTTATCCCATCATAGGCCGCAGTGGCTACCCGGGATGCTATTTTTTCCGACGCCCATAAAGGAGCCCCTACCATCAAAAGGGACTTTACCAGTTTGTCGTGGCTGAATTTTTCTCTTACTCCATTATTTTTTAGTACGCATGTCTCAGCCTTGGTAGGCAAAGCAGCTATTATTCGCGCATCTTTCATCAAAATCATCACCCGTATTATACACCCAATTAATTAACATAATTGATTACTTTATTAATTACAATTACAATAGGGAACATCATTGTTCATAAAAAGCAATATTCACCCCAGATTTGAGTAATTAGCAATCAAAATCTAGATTATCTTTTGTTTAAAGCAGTATATAAGTTATTTTATCGTTCGCTTTTTGTGCTTTTTAGCACGAACAAAGTCTTAAAAAGACTTACTCCCGTTTTTTTATAAATTTCAGTTATTTTTAAAATAAAAAAACTAAAAGGGGAAATTTTTAAACAATCAAACAAAATTTTTCCCATTTTCATAGAAATTATAAAAATACATCCAGTGAACTTTGCTTGGATTTGTCACTTTCAAATAGTGAATTTATACCAAATTCCAAAATTTCCAGCCGCTGTATTAGGTAGGGATCCACTGGATAACGATTGGCCAGTTCCCGGGAAATCTCCAGATACTTCACAACAGAACCCTTGGAGACACTTAAGATAAGATTAGAGCCACACTTACACTCCCCAGTGAGAGGTATGCGCCGATATTTTGAATTACATTTGGTGCAGCGAACTTTTTGCCGGGAAAATGCCCGGACATTTCCCATCATATCCGGTAAAAAGTGAGAAGTGAGTACCCCTTCTACCACTCCTCTCTGATCAACTGCCCTTATCTTCTCAGCAATTTGAATCTGGGATTCTACCTTATCTCTCATGGTAGGCAGGGTCTTGTAGAGACATACCTTGGGACCGGCGTGAATACTGGTGGTATTATGGGAGAACATTATGCCCTCATATTGTGCCGGCGTTCCCAGTCGATTTTTAACATTATCCACCAGATCCAGAACATCAGATGGCTTGGCATGTTCTTGAGCCTTTTCATAGAACTCCACCGGAAATGATTCCATGGCATCAATGTTGTGTGATTCATCATCTATTTCTTCGGGATCAATACGGGAAGAGAGAACCAGTGGAGCATCCATACTTCCTCCCCTGGTACTGGGCAGGTATGACTTGGAGAAGTTCAGTATGGCATCCATTAAAAGCATTATAGAATCTTCGTCACTGTCACAATTTCTCCTTTTGGCCGAATGGAAGTAAGGGTGGGCATAACAGGCTGCAGCCTTGGTAAATCCGACTACCCGACCCAGTACCCCGGCCGAAGTGTGAGGGGCCAGTCCCACCACCAGGTGCCCCACCATATCTTCCTTCTGTTTTACATTGTAAAATCGCTCCAGACCATAAAATTTCTCTAAAAGGTCGTCAATGAAGCCGGCCACCCCTAAAAGGTACTGACCACAATGTTCGGATATAACAACGTCCTGGACCTTTAGTTCCACAATTTGATTTTCATTTTCCAGTATCTCCCCGTAGCAGTCTTTTTCATATCCCATTTCTTTCAGTTTATCCACACTTACCCCCACTTCTTTGGGAGTAAAGTGGGTTAGAGGCAAATCCGTGGAATCGTGTCTTATGGTGGCGTCTTTAAAGGTAAATACCTCATTTTTAGCCCGCAATATTCCTTTTTCAAGAGGTTCCGGGAATTTATCTGCGGAGATCATCCCCACCACTCCTTTTATTTCATCCATTCGACGGACACCCACATTTTCTGAGGCCTTTTTTAGAAGCCCGGCAATATTGATCTTTTTCCTTCCAGGTTGGGCCAGTTCGGTAGGTGCTCCACAGTGGGGACATATAGATTGGAATGAGCTTATCTGGCATTCAGTACACTTGGAACGGGCCAGTTCAACCGTTATATTTCCCTTTTTGGCCGCATCCACAATATTCCTTCGGCTACCACCAAAATTACCAATAGGGAATAGAGCGTGAGGTGCCGGTTTCATCTTACGTTCTTTGGTCTTTTCTGGCCTTCCCACACGAGTTCCAATATAAGTCGGGGCTTTGGCCATTATTTCAACCGGAGCTACTTCATTTAATGCTTTTAAAGTAGTTTCAGCCTCTTTATCCAGTGGTTTATCCAGTGTTTTAATCAAGGCACAGGCCTCTTCCGGGCCAATAACCACCTGAGAGTCCTCCATGGTGTGTGGCACACCAATAACCTCTAAAATCCTTTTTTGGGGAGACATGTCCAATCTCAATTCTTCCCCCAGCACATAATCTTCTATTTTAGTCCATATCCATCCTCTAAGGAGATTTAAGTCTTTTATAGATACATCATGGTAAAAGTAAGTGTAATCTGGATGTAGGGGAACTCCATATTCCTGTGATATTTTAAAAGCTTCCTGGAAACTTAATTCTTTCATTCCCAGTGTTTTAAGATCCAGAGGGTCTTTTTCCAGGTCATAATTCTCAGAGGCTTCAATGAGCTTGACCCACCATTCCTGGCACCAGGCCGAAGGCAGTAAAACGTGGTTGTTTCTTAAAAATTCACCAAAGGCCACCAGCATGTCCCCTAAAAATAGTATTTCATCCACCTGCGGCCTTAATTTACGGGCCTCAGCTGTGGTGGAGACCTTAATAACGTCTCCATTCTTTAATTTGACAATAGGTCCATCTATAGTGTCTACCGGCACCACACAGTTACCCTTACCAGGTCTTTCTATCTTCATCTGGGTTCCTACCGCCAAAAACTCCAGGAGTTCCATGGTGACCGGGCTAACACCCATGGCAGCCAGCCCAGTGTTACGGGAGCGGCCGTAACGTAATCGAAAGGCTCCTTTTTCTGAGGGGTTAGCCAGTACTGGCCTTCCCCCGATGATATCCTGGATATACTTGTGGTCAGCTTTAATTTCTGTTTTTTCTTCGTCATCATTTTTGGCCGGTGCTTTTGAAAATTGATCCAGCCAATCCCATCCTTCCAGATTTAGTATTTTGGCGTATTTGAGTACTTTAGGTGCTTTCTGGATAATACCCTCCACCATAGCCAGTAAGGCCCCACCACGGATATTGTTGGTTTCCACCCGCTCTAAATCACGGTGAGACACTTCCACCTGGTCAGTTGGTTCTCCAGTAACTTCTACGGGAATGTTCCGGGCAGCCAGACGTACTTCGTCGGGTTTGGGAGAATACTGGAGATTAGTAACTTCCGATTCATATAACTCCACTTCTTCCACATATCTCTCAATTTCCCCTTCAGTAGGTACGTAAGGAGCCAGGTCAATGGCCCATCGAATGTAATCCCCAATTAAAACAGCCAGAGCTGCTGCAGTACCCCCGGCACTCCTGATGGGCCCGGCAAAATACACCGCAAAGTAATTGGTACGGTCAAAGTTCTGTTTAATCTTTACTTTAGCTATTCCCTCCAGAGGCGCAGCCACCACCCCTTCCGTGAGTATGGCCAGAGCCGTACGCAGGGCCTGATCAGCCATAGCTTCCCTCTGGGTCAGTTCGTCCTCTTTACTGTTTTCATCTAAAGGAGCCGAAGCAATCTCCGCCGCGATTTTAAATGCAGCCTCTTCCCTGCTGGACTGTTCTTCCAGGAATTTTATCCGCTCAGCGATACCTTCCGGGCCTACCAGCCCTTCCACTCGCTCGGCTAAATCCTTGGCCAGTGGTATTTCAGTCTCAGTCTCCACATCCAAACCTTTGGAACGAGCTTCCTCGGCTATTTTATAGAGTTTTTTGGTTTCTGCTTCTAATTCTTCGAAATAGTCCATTTAACATCCCTTTAAGTTCGATTAGAGTATCATAGTTGTTATTATGCTTTTTAAAAAATAAAAAATATAAATTAATGGCAACATTTTCTTTAAAATAATATTGTGCTAACCAATATTTAAATTATTTATTTAGGATTAATTGTAAATTAAAAAATTGATATAATACATCATTAACTAAATAACATCATTAACTTTAATAGGGTAAATTTCATAATAATTAACCAAAGAAATAGAAATTACATTTTTACAATTATCATCGGTGATATTACATGGGAAAGAAAGATAAAAAAAGCCTCCCACCAAGTGGTGCCGGGCTAGTAAGATATTTTGAAGACGAGACCAAAGGCCCTAAGCTCTCTCCTGAGCAAGTAGTTGTTATGACCATCATTCTGGCCATTTTCTGTCTGGCTCTTCGTTTTTCATCAGGTTAATTTAAAATTAATTTTAAATCCAATATTTAATTTAAATTTATAATTAAATTTAAAAAATTAATTACTAAATTATTTTTTTAACTATTTTTCAATTATAAACAACCCCTATAAGATGTATTAAGGAGTGATTTTTATGGCTATCCACCCTATTGAATTTCGTTATGGTACTCCAGAAATGAAAAATGTTTGGGAATCAGAAAATAAACTGCAGAAAATGCTGGATATTGAATCTGCCCTGGCCCAGGCCGAGGCGGAACTGGGAATAATACCCGCCGAAGACGCAGCAGAAATAAAAAAGAAAGCTAATATTCAGTTTGTAACTCTGGAAAGAGTAAATGAGATTGAAAGAGCAACCAATCACGATATTGCATCCATTGTTAAGGCCCTGGCTGAACAGTGCAATGGTGATGCTGGAGAATACGTGCATTTTGGGGCTACTTCCAATGATATAGTGGACAGTTCCAATTCTCTTTTGTTTAAAGAGTCCATGGAAATACTCCGGGAAAAAATGGTTCGTTTCACCCGGCTTCTTTTAAAATTAGCAGATGAAAACAAGGAAAACGTTTGTATAGGGCGAACACACGGACAACACGCCCTCCCCACTACTTATGGTATGAAATTTGCCCTGTGGGCTGATGAAATGCATCGTCAGATGGAAAGACTGGACGCTTGTCAGAAAAGATTATGTGTGGGTATGATGACTGGAGCTGTGGGAACTACCGCCGCCCTGGGAGAAGAAGGTCTGCAGGTGCATGAGAAGGTTTCAGAAATTTTAGGCCTGGAACCGGTTTCCATATCCAATCAGGTAGTGCAAAGGGATAATCACGCTGAATTTATGATGGTAATGGCCAATGTGGCTACCACCTTGGATAAAATAGCCCTGGAAGTAAGGAACTTGCAGAGAACAGAAATAATGGAATTGGGAGAAGACTTCGACCCGGAAAAGCAGGTTGGGAGCAGTACTATGCCCCACAAGATGAACCCCATCACTGCTGAGAGAATATGTGGTGTTTCTCGAGTGGTCAGATCTTACGTGGTGGCTGCTATGGAAAATAACCCCTTGTGGCATGAAAGGGATCTAACCAATTCTTCTTGTGAGCGGATAATATTTCCGGAAGCCTGTATCCTGACGGATTACATACTCAACCTTTCCCTGAAACTCATGGGAAATCTGGTTTTCTATCCGGAAAACATTGAAAGAAACCTTAATTTAACCAATGGACTTATTATGGCCGAGCGTTTAATGGCCGAGCTCACCCGTAAAGGAATGGGTCGTCAAACCGCCTATGCCCTGGTTAGGGAATGTGCCATAAAGGCCAATAAAGAGCAGGAACTTCTATCAGACGTTATACTGGCCCGAAGTGAATTGGAAGGTTATTTAACCCCGGAAGATGTTCAGGAAATTATGGATCCCCATACTTATATTGGTTCCGCCGTTTTAAGTGTAGAAAAAATAATTGGACTTTCTAAGGACTGGTTTTAGATTTTTAACTGATTTAATTGATAAAAATTATTAAACCTTTCATATTTTTATTTTTTTGATTTTTTCCCAATAAAAGAATTTTTTATATTAAAAAGAACTGAATAATTTTTAATTTTCATTTTATATTTTTAATTGGCTATTTTTGGATTTATCCTCATATTTACGGACTATAATAAAAAAAGTTAATAGCACCTTTAAACAGAAATGATTACAGTACCTGGGAGGTGCTTTTAATGAGTGACATGAAAGAATTGAAATCGATTAAAATTGTGCCCTTCACTCTAATGAACTCGTCATTAGGTGCCGTATGGGCCTTTATATTTGCAATAATACTGTTGATATTTGCTGGTACCTTAGCTGCTTTTTTACCTCCTGAAGCTTCTGCATTCTCTGGATTGTTTGTAGCATTAGGTGTGGCCGGTCTGGTTGTTTTTCCTGTGGGAACGTTCCTTTTAACCATAACCCAAGCATTCTTATACGCTTTATTTTATAATCTACTGGTTCCTAAACTGGGTGGAATAAAAATTGAGCTGGCTGATATGAAAGAAGTTACCAAAGCCGATCCTGTTGCTTTTGCATTGATTGTGGCTAGTGTAACGGCTGTTTTCCAATTTTTAATGCAGTTAGTTATCGCCCCACTTCAATATGTATCTGTGGGATTTATTGGGGCAATGGCCACTACTATTAACTCCTTAACCAATGGCACTGTAGCTTTTCCTGCAGTTTCTATGGCAGGATTTGGTGCTCTGGGAGCTATTTTAAACATTATTCTAACTCCAATATTTACTTTCATAGTGGCATTTATTGGAGCCGTTATTGTGGCTTTCATTTACAACTTCTTAGTTCCTAAATTAGGTGGAATAAAATTAGAATTAAGTGAAAAAGCACATGGGTTCTTGGGAATTGATAGTGTAAGTCCTGTAGCTTTCGGTCTTATAACCGGGGCTGTAGCAGCAGTTATTGGAATAATACTGGGATTAATAATCCTCATATTATTAATCATCTTTGCCGCAATTGGTGGAACCTCTGTTGCTGGAGCATTTATAGGTGGAATCTTAATATTACTGGCTTACGCCATAATGGGATTCATATTCATATTCATTGCCTACGCTCTGACCGCCATATTCTACAACATACTGGCCCCAAAAATCGGCGGATTTGAAATAAAATTAGAATAAACAATTTCTAATTTTTTATTTTCTTTTTTTAAAGTTCTAATAAATTCTTAATTTAATTAATTATTTTAGAAATTATTTTCTGCATCCAGAAGTATTATTTTTACCTTTTAGAGTTACCTTTTAAGATAAATGAATGGATAATAAAGCCCTGATCATAATATATAATCATTTTATCTCACCATTTATCTTTTTAGATTATTATATTTTATATTTTTTAAAAAAAAGCATAATATTAATATTAACTCACATTAAACACTTTTCTTTTATTTTTGATTCGTTTTTTATTATCATTAATAGCTTTCTTAATGAGATTTCAATTGTGGAATTATCAAAAAATATATACAATTTGTAATTAATAGTATATATGGATAATGTATTTTCTAGACATTATTATCATACAAATGAATAAAAATGTTGGAGAAAAAAAATGAAAAAAAAAGAAATGAACATTCCCAAACCAGGTCCTGATCCATTCAATAGGCTCGTCTTCAAGGACCAGCGAGGTAAGAATTTCGGCGGATGCGCAGTCATCGTAGGCACCGGGCGAAACGCAAGATCCCATATGCATGCGACAGCAGGGGTACAGGAAGTCACCGAAACGACCACTGATGTGATTGATCCCGAGCGGCTGGCCCGTGAGCTAGGGGTTGACATGTGCGCCGTCAACCGTGGAAGAATCTGGACATTCGACGAGGGTGAATGCCAGGGCGGCTACATCATTGACTTCCATGGCGTTAAAATGTCGTGGATCGGGGAGATGGTCGCGGAGGATCTCTTCGAGCAATTCCAAACAGCTTATCTACCTTCATTAATTTACCGTCTGACTAAATGGGTCTATCATGCAGGCAAACCTGCGTACATATTACGCGAGCCTGAAGGACCGACCTGGGTCATGCAGGAATACACCAAGGATGTCGACCCGACACTTACCATCGACAACCTTCATGAGCTCGGTGACAAGTTCAAAGAACTGCCGGAAGGTTGGACATTCGAGACCAAGATCCTCGAAGAGGACCTCGTGCTGGATACTACCAAATCTGACGGATGGGCTTCCATCATTCGAGACGAATTCCACTGCACCTACCAGGCCTGCGGCTACGACTCAGATACCAGTGCCAACTATGTACCTTGATACTAAGTATCCAAAGAGTGGCGCAAACACACCACCAAAGCCTCCCAGACAGCCGAAGCCTACACTGACCACTGGCAACTTCTTCAGGACAGTCGTGAACTTAGTGAACTCACTCCCATCTGTTGTTCGGGCGTGGCCACTGCAAAGACCTAAGACCTCTGCGGCCATGCGTGAGAGGACTTTCCTAGGCGTTACATCAGTCAACGAAACCCGTTACTGCAAGTGGGCACATACTCATTGGGCTATGGACCAGGGCGTGACCTTGCAGGAGATCAACCAGATCCTCAGCTTTCAAACAGAGCCACTGGAGTCAAAAACCCCGGCAGATGCCTCGGCTATCCTTTTTGGTCAGCACTACGCTCAGCACCATAACCGGATCGATCCTGAATCTTTAGAGAACCTAAGCAAGTACTACAGCGATTCCCAGGTAGACGAGGTCCTCGCCTTCGTGCACTTCATCACGTTTACCAACCTGCTCGGCAATACCGCAGACGCTTTTTTCAGTCTTTTCCGCAAGAATGGCTACACTCCAAACTACTTTGCGGGCGTTTTAGGTGCAATCACCGCTCCGGCTGCACTCTTGATACTCCTAGTGGGGAAATTCGACCAGAAAGTGAGCATCGACAAGCTGTCTCCATGGTGCCAACATTTTCAGGCTTTTTCGCCGAACCTACACACTGGAGAAACCATCATCATGAATACGACACTTTCGATGTCCAGTCCCAGTGAAGGGAGCACACAGCCTGCTGATGATTCGAACCCGAAAATCGACGAAAGCACACCACCAAATCACTCCAAAAAGCGAGACTCGTACTGATTCTGGACACTTGTTAAGGTTACACCAACCATAATTATACAGTATCATGAAAAAAATCGTTTAAGGAGATGAAAAAAATGAAACTAAACATTGGAATGCATGGTAAAAGAACTATCACCAAGAACACCCGCGACAAGGCGTTTTGTGGACTTGGAGCCTTTGTAGGCATTGGGCAGACTCAACGAGCTCATGTATATACGGCTGCATCACTCGATGACATTACACCCGAGAGCCACAAGCAGATCGATCCCGAGCGGCTGGCCCGTGAACTAGAAGTAGATATGTGTGCGGTTAATGGCGGGCGAATCTGGCTCATGGACGAGCAAGACATCCAGGGAGGTGACATCGTAGACTTCCATGGTGTAAAGATGATCTATGGGGGAGAGATGACAGCGGCCGAGATGATGGCCCAGATGAAGAATGCATACTTTCCATCACTGATCTACCGTAACAGTAACTGGATATGGCACGCGGGCACACCGGTACACTTGCTACGCGAGCCTGAGGGCACGGTCTGGGTCATGCAGGAATACACCAAGGATGCCGACCCGAGTCTTAACATCGACAACCTCCATCAGGTGGGTAGCAAGCTGAATAACCTGCCAAAAGGCTGGAAGTTCGAAACCAAAGTGCTCAACAAGGAACTTTCACTGGATACGTCTCGATGTGACGGCTGGGCTGCCATCATTCGAGACGAGTTGCACAACACTTACCAGGCCTGTGGCTACGGCGCAGATACCAGCGCTAACTACATCCCATAATCCAGAATAAGGAGTAATATTATGAAAAAAGAAGTGACAACTCAGAAAGGACAACCAGTATCTGAACTTAGGCAGACGAGTCTGGGGCTTTATGTAACAGCGCAGGAAGCATACGAGATGTGGAAGAACGAACCAGGAAAAATCCATATAATCGACGTCCGAACCCCTGAAGAGTACGGGTTTGTTGGCCACGCGGAGATGGCTATAAACATTCCCCTTGTATTCGTAAAACATGAGTGGAACGCTGAAAAAAATGAGTTTGCTGTAGAGCCCAACCCAGATTTTATTGCCAAGGCGAATCAGTTGTTCGAACCCACTGAAACGCTCCTGGTCATGTGCCGGTCTGGGGGCCGGAGTGCCATGGCCGTCAACGCGCTTGCCAAAGCCAGTTTTGTTAATGTCTACAACATCATCGATGGCATGGAAGGGGACAAAGTGGACGATCCTGAAAGTGCATACCATGACAAGCGAATGAAGAACGGCTGGAAAAACTTTGGATTACCCTGGACATATAATATAAATCCAGATTGGATCTTTTAATGCTCTTCATTAATTTATTTTTTATTAATGATACTTTATGAAGAGTTACAGTGATAATTTAGTGAATGATCATAAAAAAGCTAAATTACCAATAAATAAATGGAGGTGAAATAAATGGTTGAAACTCAACAGGCAAGTGGAGGAGGGCTTGTTGCCCTGGGAATCATCATTCTAATTCTTTTCCTGTTTTTCCCAGTATTCACTATTTACCTATTGTGGATAGCAATAATTGTAATGATAATTGCTGGCGTTATAGCCTTAATAGCAAAATAGATTACAGTTAAATCAGCTAAATAATTAGATGATTAAATTCACTATTTTTTTTCTTTTAGAAAAAGAATTATGAGCGTCATCATGACAATTGGGTTAAATAAGATGAAATTCACTTTTATTTGAACTAGTTTTTAAATTAAAAAACAAAAATTAAATATAATTATGGATTTTTTGGATTATTTTTACTGGATCAGCCAGTTAGGGTCATATTCTATATCCTTTACTCCAGCCACACATACCAGAGACCCTATTGGCCTTTTAATACCATGACGAGTCACCGCCACCACATCGTAGTTTATCCAGTTATCATAGGCCCGACCCTTAATTTGAAGCCATACGTGGCCATACCATTGTTTATCTCCACATTTAACCCGTCCATGGGCATATCGAACGTCATATCCCATATCTTCCAGTACCGGGCGTAAAAGTTGAGAGTAATCCGTACAATTAATTCCCAATCCTTTTCTAAGACGAGTTAAGGCCATTTTATTATCAAATTTATCATTATAATAATATTTATACTCTCCGTGATCAGATAAGGCATTGTAAAGCTCTTCAGCGTTGTTAAATTTCTTATTTAGAGCTTCTTCTAATTTTATCCAGGAAGCAGATTTTTTCTTCCCTAAAGAAGGTTTTATTATCTCCAGATCTTCGTCAAAACGGACAGATTTAGGGTTGCGGCCTTTAGTCTTTATGAAAACGTCCACCCGCTTCATCATGTCTTCATACTGTTTTTGACCAATTTTAGTACCATTTAACGTAACATATTTTGGTTTCCGGCCTCTTTCCATTTGGAACTGCATTATACGAATGCTCATGTCCTGGTACTGTTTATAAGAAATGATCATTTAAACACCCCTTTTGATCATTAAGCCACATCATCTTCAACGGGTTCTGACTTTTTTTCCTTTTCTTCTGCCTTTTCTTCAGATGGTACTGGAGCAGGCTCAGGAACAGGTTTTTTTGAATCAGATCCAGATTCGGAAGCCTTACTCAAACCTTTGTGAGAAATAAATCCTGCTATGCCCCCCACAGCCGCCGCAGCTATCTCATTCTGGCCTACATACATTCCCATAAGAGCAATTAAAGTTAAACTCAGTATGGCCACTGTTTCTACCGCCACTATGTATACATTACTGGGATTTGCCATTTTATCGCCTCTAACAATATTATCGTAACTAATTAAATTAAAAACTAATACAGATAAATCATACCTTATAGTTATTAACTTGATTTATCTTAAATTACTTATTTATCACTTATTATCCCATTTTTAAAGTATTATATCTTTAAATTAATTATTTGTTCGTGTATTTTTCCGGGTTGTCCTCAAAGGTCTTTTTACATCCAGGAGCACAGAAATAATATTTTTTACCATTGTATTCAGTTACAAACCTGGCCGATTTCTCGTCCACTTCCATTTTGCATATAGGATCTACTGCCATTTTTACACCTTAGTATAATATATTCCAAAAAGTATTAAAGTTTTTATATGTCACTTGATTTTATTTCTTATTTTTTTAAAAATTAGCAACACCATAAATAATATGATTAAACTGAACTTGGAATTAAGATTTAGAATAATTTAGAGAAGGAAGATATGAGAAAAATAAAGTTAATTAAAATAAAAAAATAAAAAATGAATTTCCTTTGATTAAATAAAAGATGCACCGGATATTTAAACCATTTGATCCATTAAATCTGATTTAATAGAAGCTAGATGTGAATATATTAGTCCTGACCATTACTGGAGCCAATGGTGAGCTTCTTAGCATCAGGGACATAACCTTTTAATAGTAAAGACAGGGAAACCACGGTAACTGAACTCAGTGCCATGGCCAATCCCGCATATTCAGGACGGAAAGTTATTCCAAAGCTGGGATAAAGTAGTCCTGCTGCAACCGGGATTAAAATAATGTTATAAGCAAAAGCCCAGAAAATATTAAGCTTAATACGCCCCATAACCTTTCTTGAAAGCTGTATGCTTGCTACAGCATCTATGGGCTCGTTATTTATGAGGACTATCTCCCCGCTTTCTATGGCTACATCTGTGCCACTACCAATGGCAATTCCCACATCAGCCTGGGCCAGAGCCGGGGCATCATTTATCCCATCACCAACAAAAGCCACTTTTTTACCTTCAGATTGAATTTTAGAAACTTCTTGGGCTTTTTCATAGGGCAAAACCTCTGAAAGAACCTTGCTAATTCCAATCTGGTTGGCAACGGCCTGGGCTGTTTTTGAATTGTCCCCGGTGATCATTACTGTTTCCAATCCCATCTTCTCCAGCTCCTGAACAGCTAAAGCTGTGGTTTGTTTAATGGAATCCGCCACCGCAATCAAACCTTTAATTTTATCATCCTGACCCACAATTATGGCTGTTTTTCCCTCATTTTCCAACTTAGACAGGGATTCTTCAACCTTAACTTCCAGAACAATATTTTTATCCGCAAAAAGGGCCCGGTTACCAATTAATATTTGCTTATTATCTAACTGGGCTATTACCCCTTTTCCACCAATGGTGTCAAATTTAGTAGCTTCCTTTAATTCTATGCCATCCTGACGGGATTTAATCAAAATAGCTTCAGCAATAGGATGTTGAGAATTACGCTCCACACTGGCCGCCCAGAGCAGAACTTGTTCTTCAGTAAGACCATTTACCTCATTTTCACTAAATACCACCACATCCGTCACTTCAGGACTTCCCTGGGTAAGAGTGCCTGTTTTATCAAAGAGAATCGTGTTTATTTTTTCTGATACTTCCAGAGATTCTCCTTCCTTAATTAAAATTCCCAATTCTGCTCCCCTTCCAATTCCCACTGTAACCGCAGTAGGAGTAGCTAACCCTAAAGCACAGGGGCAGGCCACCACCAGAATAGAAATTAGCACTGTAAGGCCAAAAAGCAAGGTGGATCCCAGTAAGAAGTACCACACCACGAATGAAACTATGGCCACAGTAAGTACGGTTGGAATAAAATAAGTAACTGCTTTATCGGCAATCCTCTGTACAGGAGGTTTTGAACCCTGGGCCTGATCCACCAGCCTTATTATCTGTGATAAAACTGTATCCTTACCGACACGGGTGGCTTTGAATTTCAAAACTCCATTTTTATTAAGAGTTCCTCCCACCACTTCTTTTCCCTTGTCTTTAAAGGCCGGGACTGGTTCCCCCGTGATCATGGATTCATCCACGTAACTTTCACCATCAAAAACCTTACCATCCGCCGGTATTTTTTCACCAGGTTTTACCAGGAGTAGATTACCAACTTTAACATCCTGTATGGGGACTTCCCTCTCTTCACCGTCCTGGATTACGATGGCATTCTGGGGCTGTAAACCAATTAATTTTTTTATGGCCGTGGATGTTCTTCCCTTGGCCCGTGCTTCCAGATACCTTCCCAGGGTTAAAAAAGCCGCCAGCATCAAAGCAGTCTCATAAAACATGAATTCTGGAGTTAAGATTATGCTGAAAGTACCCAGTATACTGGAAACAAAGGCCACCCCAATACCCAGGGAATACATTACGTCCATGTCCAGGGTGCGATTCCGCAGCGAGCGAAATGCTGCTGAGAAAATAGGGTAACTTACATAAATAAAGGGAATAATAGAAACTGCCAGCATGAAATAGGGCATGTAAAAAGGTGCAGGAATCCCTAAAAGCATCATGGCCATTAAGGGCAGAGACACCCCGAAACCCACGATAATCCGGTACTTTTTAGATCTAAGATCTTTCTGGCGAATTTCTTCTTCCAGTTCCTGAGATTCTTCACCTTCCAATCCCAGAAATTGATATCCCAGATCCTCAATAGCATTTTTCATGTCCTCAATAGAAACCTGATCAGCATTATAAGTCACATAGGCCTTTTCCGCCCCTAGATTAACTGTTACCTCACTTATTCCATCGAGT
This sequence comes from uncultured Methanobacteriaceae archaeon, assembly GCA_963698135.1. Lineage (GTDB taxonomy): Archaea > Methanobacteriota > Methanobacteria > Methanobacteriales > Methanobacteriaceae > UBA349. The sequence continues at coordinate 118,467 of CAVOPP010000011.1, forward strand.
TTATTTAATACATCTTCAATGGCCTTTACACACATGGCACAGGTCATTCCACCTATTTTAATGACTGCTTTATCTTTTACCACCACGTATCCCGCGTCTTCCACTGCTTTTTCCAGTTTATTTAATCCCACATTTTGGGGATCATATTCCACCGAAGCTTTTTCCGTGGCCAGATTAACCTGGGCCCCTTCCACCCCTTCCATGTTTTCCAGAGATTTTTCTATCTTTATAGCACAAGAGGCACATCCCATGCCAGAAATTTTAATTTCAGTCTTTTTAGTGGGTTTTTCAGCCATGAAATATCTTCCTTAATAATTTTATTCGATGCACAAATAATACTGATAAAAATTGAATTTGAATAATCAAATTAATTTATATTATTTTTAAAGATCTTACCATCTTTTATTACCATTAAAATATTCTCTTTATCAGACAACGAAGCAATATCATCCAGTGGGTCCTTTTTAACCACCACAATGTCGGCCATTTTTCCCTTCTCCAGAGTTCCCACCATTTCCTGCCATCCTAAACATTCCGCGGCATTCTTAGTGGCGGCCTGAATGGCTTCCATGGGCTCCATTCCCATATCACATAAATATTTCAATTCCAGAAGATTCAAACCGTGTTCCACCACCCCGCAATCGGTTCCGGCCACAATATTAACCCCCATATCATAGGCCATTTCCATGTTTTCCAGGTGGACTTTGGCTATTTCAATGGCTCCCTGGCGACTGTATTCCGGAAGTTCACCTTGCAGAGCTTTTTCCCGGTTTAAATTGATTACCACGAAGGTGGGTACCAGATAGGTTCCGGCCTGGGCCATCATTTGACAGGCCTCCTTATCGGCATAAGTTCCATGTTCAATGGAATAAATTCCTGCTTTAACTGCGTTTTTTATGCCTTCAGCACCGTGGGCATGGGCCATGACCTTTATTCCTCCCCGGAACTGGGCCTCCTCCACCACGGCCTTTAGTTCTTCCACGGTGAATTGGGTGAATTCAGGTCGGTCATTGGCACTCATAACTCCCCCGGTGACCATTACCTTTAGAACCTCAGCACCCGCCCTTAAAACCTCTCTTGATCTTTTTCTTACCTCATCAGGGCCGTCGCAAATACTTTCTGGAAGTCCCGGGTAAGAGATTTTCATATCAAATCCAGAATTTAATTGAAAATCAAAATGGCCTCCGCTAATGGATAAAGGCATTACACATATTTGCATGCGCGGGGCAGGGAAAAGACCTCTTTCACTGGCCATTTTCACTCCAATATCCGCCAGTCCGGCATCCCGCACACTGGTTACTCCTGCTTCCAGGGTTAGTTTCATGTTTTCCAGGGCCTGGTAAAAGTGCAGGGCCAGGGGATCGTACATGGTGTCTTCCATCCGGAATCCATTGGACATTACATGGGTGTGAGTGTCAATAAATCCAGGTAAGATAAATGCACCATTGACATCCATGATTTGACAATTTTCTGGAATTATGATAGAATTTTTTGGTCCAATATCTTTTATGATATTGTTTTCTACTAAAATAGCTCCATTTTGAAGTATTTCATCTCCATTTCCCGAAATTATAGTTCCATTGGTGATTAGTAAGGATTTCATGCCGATTACTTCCTTGAATTATGATAGATACTAACCTTTCTTTATATCTCTCATGGTTATTGATTTTTTCCTTGCATTAAATTCAAGATTCTGGGATAATGGGCCTTAGATTCAAAAAGAAAAAAATATATGGAGCATATAACAGAACAGAGTACAATATTATAAAAGGAGGTGAAAAGATGGATATAAACTGGAAAGCCGTTATTATTGGTCTTATTTTAGCAATTGTATTAAGTATTATCTTTGGATTAATAATAGGAAGTTTAGGTGGATACCTTGCGTACATTTTAGCAACTATATATGTTGGTTACACTGTTGGCGGAGATTACCAGAATGGGGCAATCCATGGAGCCCTTGTCGGTGTAGTTGGAGCTTTAATATTTGGTATACTGGCCATTATAGGATTAGGTGCTTTATTAGGTGCTGGTGGTGCTTTAGCAGGAATAATAGGAGTCCTAATTGCTATTGTTATTGATGCTATACTCGGAGGCATTGGTGGAGCCATTGGTGTTGCCATAGCCGAAAGAAATTAAACAACATTAAATTTTTTTTATTTTTTAGATGGTGAATTACATGGAATCAACTAATAGATTTCAATGTTTTTTTGATTTACAGATTATTTGGTTAAACTTAAGCAAATAATAACAAATTAATTGTAATCTTGGATATAATTGAATACTCCATTAATAATTCTAATATTCTTAATCAATTAATTCTTATTAAAAGAAAAAAATATATGCGATTGTCTAATCATTAAATAATATAGAATAATGATATTAACTCAATAATTGTATATTTAAACTTACTTAACAGGAGTTAACAAATGAATTCATCTGAAAATCGAAATTTACTCCCTTTTAATTGGAAAGCAGTAGTTATAGGGCTAGTAATATCCTTAATATTAGGAGCAATAATAAGTTTTTTATCCGCGAATTTAAATCTGAGTATCGGATTCATCCCATTAGTAGTCGGAAGTATAATTGCAGGATATTTAGCTAAAGGCCATCCTATGAATGGAGCTATTCATGGAGGGCTTGTAGGAGTGGGTATTTGGCTAGTTTATATTGTGCTAATTTTTTATCAATACCAAAATGTTTTTCTCCAAATATTACAAAGCCTGGCCATTTCATTAATTGCAAATATTTGTATAGGAATAATTGGTGGAATAGTCGGATCTTTAATTGTGATAGTTGAAATGAAACTTAAAAAAAATTAATAACTGCCCTGGGTGTTTAAAATGACTGATTGGAAAGCCATAATTTTAGGATCATTAATAACAGCAGCTTTAACACTGGCCTTTGGGCTGGCCATATTTCCCCTGTTCTTCCTGGGGCCGCTGCTGGGTGGATTTGCCACAGTTTACTTGATAACCGAAAAAAACCCCGAAGGTGTAATTCATGGGGCGCTGGCCGGATTATTTGGTGGTTTAATAATTGGAATTCTTTCATTACTAGGATTGGGAATAATAACTGCCTTCATAACTCTTCTATCAGCCAGTTTAGGAAATATTGCCGGATTTATTGGGGCCCTGGTGGGTGTTTTTATAACCCTGGTTCTGATGCTAATAACCAGCGTTTTAGGGGCTATAGGTGGCGTTCTGGCCGAAGCTAATATGAAAAATTAAAATCCTGACTTTCGAGATTAATATCTCTTAAATACTATTTTTTATATTTTAATTTTGAATTTAAAAATTTGAAATGAAAAATAAATAGAATATTAAAATATGATTATTATAAGAAATCAATTATTCATTCTACTTTTAAGAAATTATAAACTATTTTAAAAAATAACTTTAAAAAAAATATAAATTTAAATTAAAGTATTTTTATTTCACCTTTTTCAGCATCCACTTCTATTTCCATTCCAGAAGACACCATACTCATTATATCACCATCTATCTGATCTACCATGGGTATTTCAGCCATTATGGCCCCAGTAGCAATTATAGGTTCTGCTTTAAGACATATTATGGCCTTGGGAGCTGTTTTACTTTTGGCCATCTGGAATATTACATAAGAACCCACCGTGGATCCTTTTCCTCCCGGAATAATCAGAATTTTATCTTTAATATTTTTTCCACTGAGTTCGTGCTTGGAATCAATAACCACACCAGTGTGGGGATCCACACCACCCAGAAAACTTATAGGGTCTCTGCTAACTAATGCTTCCCCCTGGGCCTGGCCCCGGGAAATGATTCTACATTTTAAAGTATCCATAATATCTCTCCTAAAACGTGAAATTATACTAATTATACGGTTTCGCTCTTCATAATCTCTCTCAGCACTGCCGTGGCATAACAACCTTTGGGTATGGAAAATTCAGTTAAAACACCCTCTTCAGTAGCTTCAGCAGACACGTCCCATATTTTAAATCTTATAGCCCTTCTTAAACCGTGGCTACCTAATTTTGGCATTTTAGGGCATTTAAAATCTTCCAAAGTTACTTTTTCTTCATCAAGAACCTTTTGCTCCATTTTTCCCAGAGCTCCGCCGGCTAAAGGAACTTTACTACCATAAAGAGGAGCTGTAGGATGGGCCTGGAACTTATCCATCCGTTCCTGCAGATCTTCAGGGGATGCATCGTGAATCAAGTGTTCCTCATTGTCAATAACAATATCCCCTTCCATGAACTTATTTATTCCCATGGCCGACCTTTCACTGACTGCCTTGTTAAATAAAAATGACTGGTAAGCATGTACAAACATTCTACTGAGTGGTTTAGGCAAACTGAGGAGTGCTTTACGATAAGAATTATTATCCAGAGTCTCTTTCTTTTTTTGTTCTTTTAAAAGGGCCCGGAGCATCATTCTCTCGTATCTCATACCAGTAGGCATTAGTTCATAGGATTTCTCCAGTTCACCCTCGTCATAGGCTTCTCGGGCCACTTTAATCCACTCCGGTTCATCAGGGTGAGGATTTCCAATATAGGCCCCCACTGTTTTGGCCAGGTCATTTTCCACCAGTGCTTTTCCCACCAGGTGAGTATTACTGCGTGGTTTTCCAAACCTCTGCCATCCATAATAATTAGGAGTTCCCACTTCCTCCAGTTTTTCCAGGGTTTTCTGGGCCTCAAGTGCAGCAGATTCCGGATCTTCAATATCTCTAATCAGTATTCGAAATTTATTCCCGATAAGCTGGCCAATTCTGAGTTTTTTCTGATTCTGAGTTATTTTAAGAAATTCTACATTGTGAAAATTGTCTTTCATTCCTTCAATTTGTTCTGGTTCGAAATTACTGATGCACAGCCATTGCCGGGTTACGGCTTTTTTGTCCTTCATGCCGGCAAATCCCATTCTTTTCCGGTCAAGATGGAGGTCACGGGCAATGTCCAGAACCACGTCCAGGGTGTTTCGACCCACTTTCTCTATCCAAATCCATGTGTTAGGGCCTTCACCACTGGGGACCGTTTCTGGAATTTCTTCCACGTAAAAATCCTCGTATTTTGATCTAATTTGTCCACCGATGCCTTTAGTATCGGTAATATAAGTTTCAGCATTAAGCATTAAATTTCCTCAAGTTTTAGAATTTTTAGAATGTTTAAATTAAACAGTTTAATAATTTATTTAAGAAATATTAGTTTTTTAGAATTTAATAGTTTTACATATAAAAAAGGTAATTGATAAAGTTTTAAGAATAAAATAAAAATAAATAATGGATTTTTTTGAATCAATTAACGTCTATCAACTATTCTTTTTGGCCTTCCCTTGATTTTATAAAATTCCAGATCCCCGGGACCTTCAAAATTAAATAAAATATCAAATGAACCGTCATGGTAAGCTTCTTGGAGTCCTTTTTTGTACTGGAAGAAGGATTTAAGGAAATTTTCCTTTACCAGATTCTTGTCACAGTTATCCATGCTTTCACATTCCATACTAAGCCGCATGGTCACTTCGCCCTGGTCTTCATCCCCATATAGAAATGTTTCGTATTCCCCAGTGAGATAGTCCATGTTTTCCCTTTGAAATACTCCTGCTTCCACATCAACCCGGTTAAAAGGAGATCCAGATACCCAGAATGTTTCAGCTTCCCTTTCCGGGTTCAGAATTCGCATGTGAGTTCTTCCACAGGCACATTTTTCCCGGGAAACTACCACACTGGTATCATCAGTGTCGTAATTTAATAATAGAGTTCCTGTTTTTTCCCCTTCCGGTAGTAGGGTGGTTAAAACTATTCTGCCGCATTCACCATCATCTACAAAGTCTTGCAGCCGGGGATCATAAACATCCAGATGCACCATATCCTCCGGGACATGTAGTCCCACTTTTTTACTGCATTCCCCACACATGGTTCCTTCGGTGCTACCATAAGTATTGTAAATGTTCACTCCCCAAATTTCTTCTACATAGGCCCTTGATTCTTCAGAAAAGCTTTCACCACCAGCAATAAGTCGTTTAATACTTGATTCCTGTGGTTCCTGGCCTTCAGCTTTCATTCTACGGGCCAGCCGCAGGAGCTTGAATATGCTGGCCACTATTCCCGTGGGCTCGTAGTTTTTCATAATCCTTACCGGGAATGTGCATTTACCTTCAGGAATGATGGTCATTCCCATTTTTTGGGCAGCCAGAGTCATGGTATTGGCCCCTACATTCATCCCATATGATGCACAGACCACAATACGGTCCCCCGGCCCGAATCCCTGGGAGGTAAAAGAACGGGCGTATTTTTCGGCGTATCTTTGCCAGTCATCCCAGGTTAAAAAGAATGATTTTGGGCGCCCACTGGTACCGCTGGTCTCGTGGATAGTGTAGATGTCCTTCCAGTCCCCGCATTTGAATTCAAATTCTTCAGTTTCTGGTGGCTGTCGCTCCCTCACTGTATTCCCGGTTATTATGGGCAGTTCTCTCAAGTCTTCGTGAGTTCTGATATCTGAAACATTTATATTGTTTGTTTTGAACCATTTCTGGTAAAAAAGCGATTTATCATAGGCATATCTTACAGTATATTTTATACGTTCATCAATAAGGGCATCCAGATCACCCCTATCCATAGTTTCGATTTCCGGGTTGAAATAATCAGTCATGGGCATTCATTCCTGAAATTTATTGATTTTATATTTGTTTTCAGGAGTTAATAGATTTAGTGGTTTGAATTTTATAAAAAATAAATTAGAAATAAAGAGAATAAATTAGAAGAATAAACTTTTAAATTATGAAAAATGGTCATTGAACGAAAAATTAACAAAAAGTGCCCTGACCGGGACTTGAACCCGGGTTATAGGATCCGCAATCCTAAGTGATATCCACTACACTATCAGGGCAAAGATAAAACAGTAAGTAAGTGTTTCAAGTGTCAGATTTGAAACCTATAAGTAGTTGATTTTTTTTATATTTAAGTGTTTTTTCAGTTCTTTTGTTTTTAATTTATTAATATTTTCAAATTAATAAGGCTGAAAAACATTTTTAAAGGTTCAAACGATAATTTAACATTTAAATTTCTAAATATTTTGTTATTTCCATTTTAATTTTGTTTTTTAACTCTTCTGAAACTTTAAAAGATCTTCCCCGGTCATGCATGGTGCTCATACCAAAACAGGGGTCTTCAAATATTTTTCCTTGAAAAACATATGATGATTTGTAGCGTGGGATGAAATGCCAGTGCAAAAATGGCGTAGGAGGATCCTGAAGGTAAGATGAATTCATTAAACAGGCCCAGTTAAACATGGTAGCCTTAAAAGCTTTTTTAACTGCTTGTTCAAGTTTTTGAACTGTATTGTATAAATCGGCCCATTCATCAGGACTTAAAGCTGAGAGTTCTATTTCCTCTCTTTTAAGGGCCACCACACAGGTTCCCAGATTCCTCTGGTCAGGGGCCAGGATTATTAGCCAGTATGTTGTCTCCCCAATGAGATCACCAAACTCATGATCCTTTAATTTTTCAAAATACTCGCATTCCATTTGAACACTTCATTCAGTTGAGTAATTATCCATCTATAATCTAGCTGAACCTGCAACACCGGCGACATGATGCGGATATTCCAGAAAAGGATGACTAAGAGCACTTGTAAACTATTGATCAAGTAAATGTCATTAAAACAGTTTTAGATATTATATGTTAAATATATCAAGAAACTATTAACTTATTAATCTTAAAAAGCTGCATTCAATTGTTTAGATGGTTTTAGTATTTAAATTTTCAATTATTTTATAAAATTAATTGAATTCTTAGAAAGAACACCTATTTAAGAAAGTCTATTTCCAGAGGTATAATTGGAAACTGTAATTTCCAAAGTTTCTCACCGCCGAATGAATATTCTTAGCCTTTTCCATATCCCCATTAGAAACTATGGTGGCTCCTTTGAGATTGCTGGTCTCCATTAAATTGTATTTCATTCCAGGAGCAGTTTTATTTAAAAATTCTCCTGCAATTATTCCGCAAGACTCCACCGCTTCCTTGCTATTATTTTGGGAGATTAAATGAATGGTCATTTCACTTAAAATCGTCTTTCCATTACCATCCACTGAATGAGTGGCCATGATTTCCATAACATCCTGAACATCCTGTTCTGGATTAATTTCCTGGGAAAAAGAGGGGGCGGGAATATTGAAAGAGCTTAAAACCACACCAATCAAAATAAAAGTAATTAAAAGGCCAAATATAGCATCTGCTGTGGCCAAAAAACCTTTTTGATCCATGGAAACTCCTCGAAATCCTATGAATACTATTCCCTGATTGCCTTAACCACCCGGTCTTTTTTCTCTATGGCCTCGCATGCAGCCTTTTCCACTTTTTGCTTCATTTTTTCAAAGTCTTCGGGAGTGGTATCCCCTACCAGTTTTTTGATTTTAGTATAGGCCGCTTCCCTAAACAAGGGAACCAGTTCTTCCACTGATCCATCTTCTTTGATCATACGGGGAATTCCCGTATCATCTACTTTTCCAATCTCCATTATTTTTACCCCAGCATCAGAAATGGCCTTCTTCACCGCGTCCACCACTGTAGGAGGAGCTACAATCATGAGTGAATCTACTGAAACACCTAAAGGATCTATATCCAGATTCTCCAGCATTTCCAGAACTTTGGGATTAATCATTTGCCTGATTTTATCCTGATAAAACTCCAGCCCCAATCCAGTGGTAGTCGAGATCTCGTGGGCATCTCCCCTAAGGCCACCATTAGTTACATCAGTCATGGCATGGACTTCTGGAAGTAGTCCTGCACGGATAATGGCTTCTGAGGCCTGAATGAAATTAATATCCATGGTTTCCCACACCACATCAAACAGACCGTGGTACAGGGCTGTGGTGGAGATGGTTCCTCCACCAGAACCTTCGGTTAAAAGAATAATATCCCCTGCTTCAGCTCTTTTTCGAGCTGTGGGGGCGTGCTGAGATACCCCTATGGCTCCCACGGCACTTACCAGCCTATCACCCAGAACCATGTCTCCACCTACCCGCAGCGTACTGCCGGCCACAATAGGTACATCAATTAATTCCGAAACGGTCGCTACACCGGCAGTGAAATCAAAAAGCTTTCCCACATCCCCGTCATCAGCCAGATGCAGATCGCAAATAATAGCCACCGGTTCTGAACCCATGACACAAACGTCTCTCAAAGCCGCCCGGGCCACATGAAATCCACCTAAAAATGGGTATTCACTGAGTCTGGAATGTATACCATCCACTGCCGTGGTTATGTAGACATCTTCACCATCTGAAGAGGTTTTAACTACCCCACCATCGTCCTGGGCTGTTGGATTTATAAAAGAGCTGGTCTGAGTACTGGCCACGATTTCAGCTATTTTCCGGTGCACAAAAAAGTCACCTGCGCCCCGGGAACCCACCCCCATTTCACCCATGGCCACATCTGCTTCAGGAAATCCAATTATCTCTTTTAAAAATTCGTCTTTCTGATCCTTAATTTTTAAAGTGTTCTGGACTTCATCAACCACTGCTGAGGCCATTTTAAGAGCATCTTCTTTCCTAATGTCCTTGAATTCCATTATTCTGTCTGCCAGTATATCTTCTATGGTATTTTGATCCTCTTCAGCAATCCTTCGCCTTACAAAGCCCTCGATATCCATCCAATCACCTTAAATATTTAAAACTGTAAATTTTTAAAAAATTAATTACGAATTTCATTAATCTTATTTAGAGTAGTAATAATATATATTATTTTTGTAATAATTTTTTATATTTAATTTTATAGATTTTTATGGAGATTTAACTAATCTTAAGAATTAAATCATTTTAAAAGATTAACAAAATTCTTTAAAATTTTCAATCCCACTTCCCCACTTTTTTCCGGGTGAAATTGGGTTGCAAAGACATTATCCCTGCAAACAACTGCCGGAACATCCATTCCATAAGAAGTTGTGGCTGATACCACAGTTTCATCACTGGGACAGGCATAGTAAGAGTGTACGAAATAGAAGTAGTCTTTTTCAATACCCTCCAATATTGGACATTCTCTTTTAATATCCAGCTGGTTCCACCCCATGTGAGGTATTTTACGGCCAGGTGGAAGTCTTATTACATCACCTGGAAATATATCCAGGCCTGTAGCATCAGGGCTCTCCTCACTTTTAGTTAAGAGAAGTTGCAGCCCCAGACAAACGCCTAAAAAAGGTTTACCTTCGTCCACATGGTTTAAGATGACTTCCTGATATTTTTCCAGATTTTTCATAGCACTTCCAAAAGCTCCCACTCCAGGCAATACCAGGGCATCAGCATCTTTCATTTCCTGAGGGTCCTGGGTTATTTGAGGTTCCACACCAACTTTAAGAAAGCCATTGCGTATGCTTTTTAAATTTCCACTGCCATAATTGATAATAGTTATCATTTAATCCCCAAGTAATAGATTTTTCAAAATTTAATCAAATATTATGTCTAATTTCATATTTAGAAATTACCCATATGTTAATTTTAATAATTCTAGCTAAATAGAAAGATAAAAATAAATTAAAAAAATTATCGAGTATAGAAATCATGTACTCGAACTGTGTCGTCCAGATGTGGAGTTGAAACCTCGTGAAGAACTGTATTTTCCATGGCCACAATGGAATGAGGTTCTTCTGGTTCTATACGCACCGTGTCGTTGGTTCCAAAGTATTCTTTCCTGTTTTCAAATTCAATGTATCCTGCGCCAGAGACAATGTACATGGTTTCGTCTTTGTGCTCGTGATAGTGGAAAGAAGTTTTATAACCTTCTCTAATGAATAACTCCTTGGTGAGGTACTTTTCCGTGTTAATAAGGACTTTTTCGTATCCCCATGGCTTGTCTTCCCTGTTCTGATACTCTTTTCGGATTTCTTCCAGTTCTTTGGAAGTATCAATGGCCATCCAGAATAGTCCGTCCTCTTTATAGTAACTTAGCTGGTTTTCCTTGGCCATCATTGGGAAAAGAGTTTTTTCAATGTCTCCCACATCAAAATCACCGAAATCCAGAGGCCCCTTGGCGAAATAGACTCCTGCATTTATATAGTAATCAAGGACTGGTTTTTCCTTAAAAGCCACTAAACGGTCTCCACTGACCTCTACAATACCATAGGGAGATTTCATTTTGGTGATAAAAATTGACAAAGGATAGTCTGACCTTTCGCCCAGGTAAATCATTTTTTTAATATTCAAATCAGCGACTACGTCTCCATTACGAATAATACACTGTTTATTACCATCGATAGCTTCCATTCCCAGTTTTATAGCATTAAGTGTGCCTAAGGGTTCGTTTTCTTCAACATACTCGATTTTAACTCCCTTATATTCCTCACCATACCTTTCCTGGATTTTTTCGCTTAAAAACCCTGTTAAAAGATATACCTGATCCACGCCCGCATTTTTAAAGTCAAAAAGCTGTTTATCAAGTATGGTGTATCCTTCCTTCATTTCAATTAGAGGCTTAGGGATTCTCTCAGTAATAGGTCGTAATCTTTTACCAAAACCCCCGCATAGAATCATACCCACTGTTTTACTCATTTTATCACCTTAATAGTATTAATATTGGTCCCTAAATTAATATTTAAAGACTTTAACCGTGAATTAATTAAATTTATAGTTGATTAAATAGGATTGTTTAGCTTGGATGATTTAATCATAACTGGTGTAATCAATTATTATAAAACTTGAATAAATATATGTCTAAACATTATAAATAGAGTTTTTTATAATAGACTTTTTCTAAAATTAAATAAAATTTAAATAAATCTATAATGGTTTCTATTAAATGATTTTTCTAATAGCTTCTCCAAAATCAGACTTTACAATTTTGCTGGTTCCCAGGGTTTTGGAGTGAGCATCCAGTTCCGCCACCACATAGGTATATCCCAGCCTCCTAAGTGGTTCCACGATACGAGGGCCGTCAGTAACCGCCACAGATTCAATATCCAGCTCCTCAATTGGCAAAGCATGGGGGACACCGGCAATAATGGCAAATTCTATTTTCTCATCTTTCAGTATCTCTGCTGCGGTTTTAGCTGTTATGGGATATTCATCCAGGCCACCAGTGACATAATCCACCTTAATTCCCGCATCTAAAAGCTCTTTTTTAATATTTTCTGCATGTTGTCTTATTCTAGGAAGCCCAATCTCTGAATCAAGGTTGGCCACCACCAGAGGCAGATTATCAGGGTTTATTTCTGCATATGGGAGTTTCATTACATCGGCAAAAAGATAGGAAGTTTCTTTTTTAGCATTTAAAACCATGGCCACTTTTTTGCCGCTTTTAAGTGCATCTACAAGTTTTAAAGCGATTTTTTCGTGGTCATCGCCAAATGATGGAGCTATGTATTCTCCCTGGGCCATACCCCTTGTTTTTTCCACTTCAGTGGCCATTCTAAGCATTTTTACCTGTCTTTGTGCTTCTTCAGGCGGTATTAATCCTTCCAGTACCGCAGCTTCCAGGACAATTATTGCTCCCTCAGTGTTGTCTCCTTCCCCAAATCCCCCATGGGATTCCACCGGTAAAACCATAGCAGGTATGTCTGCCTGGGAAATGGCTTCTTTAAGATCCTCCCCAATAATCATACTGGCACAGGTGCCCACTATTCCCACCAATTTTGGAGAAAACATTTCATCAGCTTTTTTTAGGACTTCTTCCAGTTTTTCACTGGCTCCAAAAATAAAATCATTTTCAGACATGGCCGTGGTAAGTACCCGGACGCCATCACTTTCCAGTAGCCGGCCTGTTCTAAAACAGCAACCGTGCGGCCCGTGCAAAATTACAACGTCGGCATTAAGGTCTCTTAAAGTGTAAAGGGAAGCAGCAATAGGACTTGGTCTTGGATGCAAAAATTTCACCTCTTTCGTAAGTGTAAGTTGTTATAAGGTATTTTAGTAAATATATGGTTATATTATGAATTTAATTAGTGAATTTAAATTAGAGTATTTTTAATTAATTCACTGCAATAAATTTCACCGTAAAGATTAGTTGGATGGGGAATCAATATATATTTATCAATTTTATTAATAGGAATAACTTCTGAAAATTTTCTTAAGAAATAAAATAAGAAATAGGATACTATGCAGGAAAAAATAAGACCCAAAGCAGTTATTATTGTTATTATCTTTTTAATACTGACAATTTATTCTTTAAATCATTTAAATCTACCATTTAATCTTTATGATGATTTAAATTCCCATGATTCAAGTATGAATGAGTTTAATCATTCTAAAATAAATGAATTTAATCCTCTTGATAATAATGATAATAATAACTTAAATCCCCTCCTGTCTTCTGTGGAACTTTTAGGGATGAACCCTGCCGGAAGTGCAATAAGAGCCGGGCCCTATGGCAATAAAAGCTCTCCCATTAAAATTGCTTATCTAATAGGGGTGCATCCCCAGGAAAAAAATTCACATCAGGCCATTTTGAATATGCTTTTGAAAAATCAGGGCGATTTAAAATACTGCTATTACATTTATATTGTGGGTGTGAAACCTGAAACCCGTGATTACAATGAAAGCCGTTATTATGGCCAGCTACTGGCCTATAAGTATGCAGTAAGTGATATGGAAAAAAATAAGTTCAATTTGGTGGTTGATGTCCATTCTAATCAAGGAAAATATCAAAAAAGGACTTTTATTTTCACCGCTCTTCCTCAGGATCTTTCTATATCCATTACCGGCTTTTTAGTAAGGAATATACCTGGTTTAAGTTATTATGTCCCTCCTAGATCCATTGAACCTACCAGTGCCCCCTATATCAGCGAACCACTGATAAAAAATGGGATACCTGCCCTTGTTTACGAAACTTACCGTAATGAAACCTTAAAGATTAGTGAACAGAAAGCAGAGGAATTTATAATAACATTAGACCATTATAAATTTTAAGATGGTAAAATAAGATTAATAATAATCAAATTTGAATAGGGAAATCTTTCCAACAATATTATAATTAACTCCATAGTGATTTTCATGCAAATAAAAGATTTAATAGAGGGGACTTTTTTAGAGCGCCCCAATAGATTTACAGTGGTCTTTAAAAGTAACAACCCAGAAATAATGATAGAATCAGCCCATCTTAGGGACCCTGGACGGTTAAAAGAACTTCTTTACCCCGGAGCCAGACTTCTTCTTAGAAAAGCAACAACTAACACTAAAAGAAAAACAAAATTTGATGTTATAGCCGTTTTTAAAGATAATTTATGGGTATTAATAAATTCAGGATTTCACAGCGACCTGGCACAGGAATTAATAGAATCAACAATGGTGAGTGAATTTGAAGGATATGAGGTGGAAAAAAGAGAATTCACCCTTGGAAAAAGCCGTTTAGATTTTTTATTAAGGCCGTTGGAGAATTCTATTACCCAATCCCTGAAAATGCTGGTGGAAGTTAAAGGATGTACCCTGGTAGAGGATGGTTTAGCCCGTTTTCCAGATGCACCAACTGTTAGAGGTAAAAAACACGTGGAAGAACTTATATCTGCCAAAAGTCAGGGATATGAATCTTCAGTTTTATTTTTAGTTCTTAAAGAAGATGCCCGATTATTTTCGCCTAATTATGATACTGATCCTGATTTTTCAAGGGTGTTGGAAGAATCTCTTAAAGAAGGGGTCAATTTAATTCCCTTTGTTTTTAAAACCGAATTTAACCATGAAATTCTATCTATTACGCCATTAAAAAAAATTAAAGTTGAATTTAATAAATTTAGAGTTTAATAATAAATGAAAGAATAGTTAAAAAGGAAGAATAATTAAAATAATTAAAATTAAATAGAATAAATAGAAATAAGATATTTTTTTTGGTTTAAATTAAAATTAAAGGAAAAATTAGAGCATTTGAAAAGTTAAGAATATCATGTTCTAAGACATGTTTCCAGCTTATCAAATTCTTCCGGTTTTCCTACTCCTAAAATTATGTCTCCTTCTTTGATTACAAAATCACGAGGCGGGTCAATAATCAGATCACCTTCTTCACCAACTCCTAGAACCACCACCCCCGTTTTTTCGTGGATATCTGCTTCTAATAGAGTTTGGCCAATTAAAGTACATCCAAAGTGCACCTCAACTTCTTTTAGTTCCCTATTACTCTGTTCAGCCAGCACTTCCTGCACAAACATGGCTTCGTAACCATCCTGAATACTTTTATACATCAAACGGCCAGATATTACGAAAGGAGAAATAACCTGATCGGCCCCGGCCAGTTTTATCTGTTCAATGTTCTCGTATCTCTGGGCTTCTGCAATAATCCGCACTTTTTTATCCAGTTTTCTTATCCCTAAAATACAGTGGATGCTGTGAGAATCTGACTCCATATCAACTATTATTGACTTGGCACCTTTTACATTGGCCTTTTCCAGGTCCTTAATACGGGTTGGATCACCATGAACAAAATTGGCCTTGTTATTGAGAACCTTTTTTCTAACTTCCTCGTTTTCATCTATAACGAATATTTCAAATTCCTTTCCGATATCCTTTATACATTCCATGGTACTTTCGGTCCAGCCACAAATTACCACGTGATTTGATCTTTCCACATTAATCAGCCCCATTATTCTCAGCTGCTGTCTTTTGACCAGGAATTCCAGTAAAGATTCCACAGCCAGAGCAAAAGTTCCTATACCCAATATAATCAGAGTAATGGTAAAATACATACCTAAAGCAGTTTCTGGACTGTAATCACCATACCCCACAGTTCCAATAGTAACAAAAGTCCAGTAAAGAGATACTGTCCAGGATTGGCCTTCTATAAAATGAAAACCAATGGTACCATAAGCAATAACTGCCAGAACCAGTATTAAAATTTTGGTTACCGGCAATTTAAAAACTTTAGGTAAATTTTTCTTGATAATTTGCAGTACTAAAACCATAAAATTACCTTCAAGTTTAATAAAAGAAAAAAATAATTTTAGGAAATATTAACCCTTATTCCTTAAGAATACCAGCCAGACTACAGCTACCACGGCCAGGAGAACTATTATTACTATTAAAATAAGAACCCACCATGGAAATCCCCCAGAGCCATCATCCGTGACATCATCGTCGTCCCCGTCGATTTTCTTGGCTACTTTAGAACTACTTGAAGAACTGGAGCCACCTCGGCTTCCTCCTCCACCACCTTTAACTTCAGGATTAATTTTCTCAGAAGATGAAGATAATTTAAAATCAGGAGCAGAATTACTGGCAGTAGAAAATTCAGCAGCAAAAGCACATCCTGGAGCCACTAAAAGGCCCACTATCAAAAATATTGTTGAAATACCAAACAAAGTTTTCATGTTAAACCCCCGTAAAACGGAATTATATAATAAAATTTCTTATATTCTTTTATGCATATAAATAAATTGAAATAATTTTTGGATAAAAGTAGAAATAATAATTTATTAGAAATTAACTAAAAACTAAATACATTTATACAGGATAATTATGGATGAAAAAACTCCTCGGGCCATGGAATTCCGGCAGAAAATACAAAGAGCCATGACCCGTTACCGGCATAAAGTGAAAGATAGTGAATTTAAACCATCTGATTTTGAATTAATACCTGTCGAAGTCATAATTCCAAATTTAGACCCTTTATTTCATAATTACCGTATTGTAAATCTATCTGACATCCATTTGGGTCAGTGGATAACTCCCCATCATTTAGAAGGAATAATAAAACTGGTAAATGAACAGGAACCAGACATGGTGACTATTACTGGGGATTTCGTCTCCTACATTCTTGATGAAGTTGAAGAACCCTTGGAAAAATCATTAAAACTTTTAAACCCCCGCGACATTTCTCTGGCTGTTTTAGGAAATCATGACCATTGGCTGGGTGCTGAAAAAATAAGAAATATTTTAGAAAAGTGCAGTGTTAACGACGTTAGCAATGATGTTTTTACCTTGAAAAGGGAAATTAACGGTGAAAATGCGTTATTACATGTGGCCGGTGTGGACAGCGTCATGCTGGACAAACACCGGCTTGATCTGGTGATGGAAAAGATGCCATTACATGGCCCGGCCATATTACTGGCCCATGAACCGGATTTTGCAGATGTAAGTTCCATAACCGGTCGTTTTGGGCTTCAAATTTCAGGCCACTCTCACGGAGGTCAATTCATAATCCCTGGATTGGGAACCATTGTACGGGGACCCCATTTTATTAAATATCCCCTGGGAAAATACCAGGTTGGAGATATGGTGCAGTACACCAGTAGAGGTCTGGGAACTAATGTTTTCTGGTTTAGAATCAACTGTCCTCCAGAAATAACCATTTTCCACCTTAAAAGTCCGGAGGTAAAAGATGGAACCAGAACCTGAAAATGGAAATGGAAATAGAAATGGAAATAAAAAACCTCCTATTGAAGGGAATTCCAGTCAGGATAAGACAAAACCGATCCACCATGCATTTCACAGACCAAAACCCTCACTTGTCAGCTTCTTAGGCCGTACATTTATATTATGGGTAGGTGAAGTTCTGGGATTTCTCTTAATAGCTAATATTTCCGTGGGATTGACTGTAGATAGCTGGATAACTGCCGCAGTGGTGGTGGGAATTTTGGGAATTATCAATGCCCTTTTCTGGCCACTATTATCCCGAATTTTTCTTCCATTTCTGGTTTACACCATTGGAATTGGATCGCTCATAATTAATGGATTTTTTATATGGTTAATAAGCAATTTTATTCCAGGAATAACCATTCAAGGCCCGGCTTTAATCCTCGCCCCACTGGGAATGGCCTTTATTACAACTATTTTATCCACCATTATAACTTTAGAAGATGATGCTTCTTATTACCGGGCTGTTTTAAGGAGGAATATAAAAAACAAAACTAAAAATCCTAAAAATTATCCTGGTGTTCTTTTTTTAGAAATTGATGGTCTTTGTGAGTCTGTTTTAAAAGAGGCCATTGAAAAAGGACACATGCCCACTCTGTCCCGCTGGTTGGAAGAGGACATTCATAAAATCATTCCCTGGGAAACGGATCTTTCCAGTCAAACCGGGGCCAGCCAGGCCGGGATACTGCATGGAAATAATTTTAACATTCCGGCATTTAGATGGGTGGAAAAACAAAATAATAACAAAATAATGGTTTCTACAGGTTTTTCTGATGCATCTACCATTGAAAAGCGTATTTCAAATGGAAATGGACTTCTGGCCAGTAATGGAGCCAGTCGATCAAATCTATTTTCTGGTGATGCTAAAGACGTCATATTCACTTACAGCAAGCTAAAAAATCTTAAAAAATTCTACAACTCCACCTGGTATTATTTTTATTCTAATCCCTCTAATTTTGCCCGTATTGTGATTTTATTTTTCTTTGATGCCTTGATGGAAATAGGTTCCCAGTTAGTACACTGGGCCAGAGACATTAATCCCCGTATAAAACGTGGTTTTACCTATGCCTTTGTTAGGGCTGCTGCCAATGTACTTTTAAGAGAAGTGACCACTCAGACCCTTATTGGAGATATGCTGGCTGCAGACGTGGATGTAGCCTATTCTACTTACCTGGGATACGATGAAATAGCCCATCACTCAGGCGTGCAAGATTTTGACGCGTTTTACGCCCTTCGAGGATTGGATAGACAATTTAAAAGGTTGGAAAATGCCGAGAGGTACACCAAAAGACCTTACTACTTTGTGATCCAGTCTGATCACGGCCAGACCAATGGTGCCACCTTCAAACAAAGATATAATATCACTTTAGAGGATTTAGTTCGAGAGCTGCTTCCAGAGGAGATTAATATTTACAGTGAATTGTCATCTAATGAGGATCACTTTGGACAGGCCCTTACTTCACCCTTAGACAACAGTAGACAATATGTGAGAGATAAAAAGGATTACGCCGTTGATAAAGGTAGAGTACTTGTAGATGATACTCTGGAGAACATTAAAAACAGCCCCATTGGTAAAGGAAGAGTTTTGGAATACATACAAAACTACAAGGTTTCTCAAACCCCTACCAAGAGCACTGCAGAGGAGGCAGAAGTCATTGTCCTGGCCTCTGGAAATTTAGGGCTGATTTATCTAACTAAATGGGCCGAAAGACTAAGTTATGAGGATATAAAAATTATTTTCCCAGATTTAATCCCAGGACTGGTGCAGCATGAAGGAGTAGGCTTTATTATGGTTAATTCTCACCAATGGGGCCCTATGGCCATTGGAAAAGAAGGAATATACTACTTAAACTGCGAACGGGTGGAAGGTAAAAATCCCTTAATAAACTTCGGAGATAATTCCCCTAAACACCTTTTAAGGAGCGATAAATTTGAATATGCCCCCGATATACTGGTTAACAGTTTTTATGATCCAGAAAATAATGAAGTGGCTGCTTTTGAGGAGTTAATTGGCAGTCACGGTGGCCTGGGAGGCGGCCAGTCCAAACCATTCATAATGTATCCATCTCGCTGGAAATTAGAAGATGAAGAAATTGTAGGGGCAGAACATCTCTATAAAGTTTTAAAAAATAAAATAAATGAAATTAAAGGCAATAATCTTTAAAATATGTCTAAAATTAGGTCTAAACAGGCTAAAGAGATTCTTAATCTGTTTCAGGTGCAAATGAGTTAGATATTTATTTTTTTATTTCTATTTAATATTTTGTTGATTTTTTCCTTATATATGGATTTATGTGTTCTTTTTTATTTCTGACGTTTTCGGAGGTAGTATTTTCTAAGTTCATCTGCCCCGAACATTATGGGAATAAATGGAATCAGATAAGCCCATTCTGTCAGTCCCAATCCAGTTGTATTGAATATAGGCTGTAATGGAGGTAAATAAACTATGGAAAGAAGAACTATGGTTTCAAATAATATTCCCCATATTACCCATCTGTTTTTAAAGAGTCCTACCGTGATTGACGAAGATCTGGTAGTTTGACAGGCCAATAAAGTGCCTATTTGGGCCATTACTATACCTGCAAATACCATGGTGGTGGCCTGCAAATATAAAGGATCTGTGAATGGTAAACTCTGACCTAAGGTCCATCCCCCCCGATAAAGAATCCAGAAATATCCGGACATGACCAGGGCCGCTTCAATCAGACCTAAAAATATATATCCCCTGAATATTACTGAAAAATTAAGTAATCGTTCTTTCCGAGATCTAGGATGGCGATCCATTACATCAGATTCCGCTGGGCCTCTTCCCAGGGCCAGGGCAGGTAATGTATCTGTTCCAAGGTCAATAGCCAATATTTGCATAACGGTTATAGGTAGGGGAATTTTAAAAATAACCATTAAAACAAAAGGGATGATTTCAGCAGTTTCGTGGGCAAAGATGTAGGTGATGAATTTCCTTATATTCTCATATATGGTACGTCCCTCTTTGATGGCAAGGACAATGGTGGCGAAATTATCATCAGTAAGAACCATGTCTGCCGATTCCTTGGCCACATCAGTTCCCGTAATTCCCATGGCCACCCCTATATCTGCTTTTCGAAGAGCAGGAGCATCATTTACCCCGTCACCAGTCATAGCCACTATTTCGTCCTGTTCTTCCAGAAGGGAAGCAATTCTCATTTTGTGTTCCGGCACCGCCCGGGCAAATATGACATTTTCACCTGATGTCAGAACTTCAGTTACCTGTTCGTCAGACATGGACTCCAGTTCTTTTCCCTTAATAATTCGGTAATTTTCATCCCCTATTATTCCCACTTCCTGGGCAATGGCTCCCGCCGTGAGACCATAATCCCCGGTAATCATCATAATACGTATTCCCGCCCGGTGACATTCTTCCACAGCCGGTTTAATCTCTGGGCGGGGCGGATCCTGCATGGCCGTCATTCCTACCAGAATCAAATCTTTTTCCACATTATCCGGAGTGTAATCGGTAATATCTGGTGGAAGGTTCCGATAAGCCATTGCCAGAATTCTCAGGCCTTCAGCCGCCAGTTCATCATGAATATTTATTATTTTATCTTTTTCTTCTTCACTGAGCGGTTGAGGTTTACCATCCACCGAAATCTGATTACAAAGAGAAATGATCTTTTTAGGTGCTCCTTTTACATAGGCCACTCTCTTATCAGTCTTCTGATGTATGGAGCTCATGGATTTTCTTTTAGAATCAAAGGGGAGTTCCAGAAACCTGGGAAGTTTTTCCATCTCTTTTTCCCAGTTAAAACCTATTTTTCGGGCCGCAACCAGTAGTGCAGCTTCAGTAGGGTCTCCCAGTATCCTCCATCCCTTTCCATCTTGCTGAGGAGGAATTAATTTAGCGTCATTACAGAAGGAAGAAGCCCTCATTAATAATTTTACTTCTCTAATGTCCTTATGGGTAACCGGGGAAACATTACAGATAAATTCACCCTCAGGCTTGTACCCTGCTCCGGTAACCTCCAGAATCTTGTCTGGAATCCAGATTTTCCTCACCGTCATTTCATTTTTGGTTAAAGTACCGGTTTTATCTGTGCAGATGATGGTAGTCGATCCTAAAGTCTCTACACTGGATAAACGCTTAATAAGGGCATTTTTATTAACCATTTTCTTGGCTGAAGCAGCCAGGGCCAGGGTAACCGTTGGGAGCAGCCCCTCTGGCACATTGGCCACGGTAAGGCCTATAGCAAAGGTGAATGCCAGATATAGAGGCAGTCCTATCAGGGAAACATTAATAAAAAATAGAGAAACACCCATTATAATAGCAATAACCGCAATTATCTGGGCCAGACGTGATATCTGTTTTTGTAAAGGGCTGGGTTCTTCTTTTACTTCCTGGGTAAGTGCTGCAATTTTACTGAACTCTGTTTTGGAACCTGTAGCAAAAATAACTGCTTTTCCTGACCCTGAAGTTACACTGGTACCGGCAAAAACCAGGTTGTGCATTTCCACGAAGTTGTCTTCTTCTTCAGAGAGATCAGAAATTTTTCTTACTGGCCTGGACTCGCCAGTAAGTGTGGAATTATCAACTTTCATCTGATAGGCCTCAGTAAGCCGAGCATCTGCCGATATGTTATCCCCTTCACCTAAAACCAGTAAATCGCCTGGAACGAGCTGGTTGGCCAGTATTTCCAGTTCCTGGCCATCCCTTATTACCCGGGCCTTAGATGGGAGAATATTTTTAAGGGCTTCTGTGGCTTTTTCTGCCTCGTATTCTTGCCAGAAGCTAAAAAGAGCATTGATAACTATGACACATATTATGGCAATTCCCAGTTGAGGTATTCCTGCTATAAAAGCCAAAAAACTGGCCGCCCACAGTAAAAGCGCCAGTATATTGTAAAAATTAGCTAAAAAAGCATAAATTAATGGCCTTTTTTTGACCTCTTCTATCTGGTTGAGGCCGTACTCTTCTAAACCTTTTTGGGCCTCATTAGAGGTTAGGCCATCTTGGGATGTCCCCATTTCTTTAAAAACTTCCTCATTGGAGAGTTGGTAAATCTTCATGGTTACACTTGCAATGTACCTCTTAAAGTCAGTTATTATTGAAAAAATTATCATTTACTATTAAAAATCAGTGCTAATTATGAGTTTTTTAGGATATAAAAATTTGGAAATTAGAAATTTCAATTTTAAATTGAAATTGAAATTGAAATTAAATAAAGTATTGGAGAATAATTGGAAGGGTGTTAAACTTAATATAATTTCAAAAGCTGATAAATTTACGAAAGAGAAGCAATTTAGAGAGAGAGAGAGAGAAAAAAAATAAAAGAAAATAATATAATAATATAATTTACAATTGCCAGTGCCTAGATACTATTTTTTGTAGATAGCGTTAGGTTTTAGATTAAATGATAGGCAAATAATCTATTAGAATGGAAGATAATCATCTATATCTGGCCGAACAACTTTCCAGTAGAAGTTCCTGGTGTTTAGTTTAGTATTAACATAGGCAACTCTATCAAGATAAGGTTTTTTCTCTTTCCCGTAGTAGAGAGTCACTTTCTCTTTCATTTTTGTTTTTGAAACTTTTTTAAAAATGATAACTTTCGTTTCACCAAGTACAAACTTACTCTTTTCTATATTGTAATTCTTAACAACAATTTTTCGAGTATTTTTACTGTACCAATAAGTCTCCCAAGTATACTTATAAGGATTACCCTCTATATCTTCGGTGTATTTTGTTCCGTGATCTATTAAATAACCTTTGGGCGTTGCCGCGGCGCTAGGTTCTACTAAATGCAAAGCAGAACAAGCAACAAACAAGACTGCAAACAATGCTAAAATATTCAATTTACGCATATAATCCCTCCCCATTTCGTTTAGTTCCGTGTCAAAAAAATACTTACAAGTATACTTTAAAGTTTAAGTATATAAATTCTTCTAAAATATAACAATTCTTAAATAAAAAAATAAAATGTGAGACCTGTTTATCCAAACCTGATTTTTTAAAAATAAAAAAGGAAAATTATTCATTTTAATAATAAATAAAATAACAATTCACCAGTATCCAAACCGCTAAAAGAAAAGCCATATTAAGCGTAGCCAATTTTGTAGCTGGAATTTATCTACTGGTCTTTTCCACATCGCATATAGTCCTAAACTAAGGGGAATTAGGGAAATAAGTGTTGAGTATTATAAAAATTTACTTGAGGGAATAGATTGGTGAGTATAATCACCAAAGGAACTCTAATAATTAATTACACATAAATCTTAATTTGAATTACATAATACCGCTCAATTAAAAATAATCACCTCGAACCAATCGATAAATTAAAATAATAATTAATATCAATTATTTAATTAATATATATGCTCATCCAAGGGGATAAGGTGGGAAAATGAGGAACCATGCATTGTTGTTTATTGCATCAATTTTACTAATTTTAATCAGTTTAAGTGGTGCTTATGCACAAGATACAGACACAAGTACACTACAAAACAATTCAAGTGTTGAAATACCAAGCCAAAATTCTACTTCAACTAATTCAGGTGGAGAAATAAAGGAAACTGTTATTAATGGAACAGTTAATGATTGTAAAACAAAAAACCCATTTCCAGGAGTTAATATAACTGTAAGTGATAATAGCAAAGTAATTGCATCTGCTCTAACCAAAGAGGACGGATCATACTATCTATATTTTTTAAGTAATCATACTAATTTTAATGTGACTGCCAGTCATTTTGGACATTATTCTGTGACAAAAGAAGTTATACTATCCTCTTTAAATGATTCAATTCAATATGGAACGGTTAATTTTCAATTAGGTACCACCCTATATGTAAATGGAAATACTGGAAATGATGGTTGGGATGGAACTAGCCCCACTCACTCGGGAGGTAGTGTAGGGCCTAAAAAAACCATTAAATCGGCGATATCCGCATCCCAAAATGGAGGAACAATAAGTATTGGAGCAGGAACCTACAAAGGAAGTGACAACAGACATCTAAGCATTAACAACCTGAATTTAAACATTATTGGTAACGGGACAACCGGCGCAGGAAATACCACTATAGATCCCGAACAAAATGATTTAATTTTCTTGATTGGAAGCGGTTCTAGTTCCAATGTTACTATTCAAAATTTAACCTTTACCGGTGGCGAAGCACACGGTACCGTAGATGGAGACGACGGTGATGATGGGGGAGCCATCTACAATGAAGGCAAGTTAACCATTAATAATTGTTTATTTATCAATAATCACGCCAGAAACGGAGACAATGCCAATGCGGGCGCTGGACATGCAGGTCACGGAGGAGATGGAGGAGCCATCTACAACAAGGGCACCTTAACCATTACCAATTCTAATTTTGAAAATAACCACGCCGGAAGTGGTGGAAATGCCAGTGATATCCACGACGGAGATTATGGAGGATCTGGTGGTGCAATATTCAATTATGGTACTTCAACTATCACAAATTGCTCTTTTAAAGATAACTATGCTGGAAAAGGCGGGAATGCCAACGCAGCAGCCAATGCTGCACCAGGTGGACATGGTGGAGCAATTTTCAACAATGCCACATTAACCATTACCAATTGTATTTTTGATAGTAATTACGCCGGAAAAGGTGGAGATTCCAGCGGCCTTAGTGATGGAAAGGATGGAGGAGATGGAGGTGCCATCTATAATAATGGTACCTTATCCACCCTCCAGAACAGCACTTTCATCAGTAACCATGCTGGAAACGGTGGAAGCACCCAAACAGGATCCCACTATGTTGGAGGAAATGGGGGAAATGGGGGAGCCATCTACAACTACCAAAAATTCAAAATAAACATTATAAACTGTATTTTTGATAGCAGCTATTCTGGAAATGGTGCTGAGGGTTCAGATATTGGAAACGCCAAAAATGGTGGAAATGGGGGAGCCATCTATAATTATGGTATTATGTCTATTTCCGGGGGTGAAATCAAAAATGGTTACACAGGAATTGGTGGTCAAGCCCACGGTGCATTCAATGCTGGAAGTGGAGGCTCAGGAGGGGCCATCTACAATATGGGGAATTTAACCATCAGTGCAAATTGTAATATTTATAATAATACCTGTGGAAAAGGGATAGATGCGGCTACAGCCGGATCTACACCAGGAACAGGTGGATATGGAGGGGCCATATACAGTTCAGGTAATTTAACCATTTCTGATTCCAAGATACATGATAATCGCGCTGGAGATAGTGGTGGTCCTTCTGGCAGTGATACCGGGAAAGCTGGCGGAAACGGAGGAGGAATATACAATAAAAACAATCTCACCATCCAGAACTGTGAGGTATATAACAACAAAGCAGGAACTGGTGGAAATGGCTCAGATTATTTTGAGAGTTCTTCTAAAGCCGGACAAGGCGGATACGGTGGAGGTATCTGTAATGAAGGGCAGCTAACCATTAGTCAAAACTCTAAAATCTATGGTAATTCTGCAGGAACCGGCGGTAACGGGCACCATAGTGGTGAAGGAGGTTATGGAGGAGGAATATACAATAACGGAACCGTTAACATAAACGGAAATTCAACAAACCCCATCAATATTTACAGTAATGCAGGGGGAGCCGGGGGAAATCCCGATTCTGATGACGATGGCGGAAATTATGGTAAAGGAGGTCGTGCTGGAGCCATATATAATAAAGGTAATTTTAATGTACAATATGCCATTATAAACAATAATAATGGTGGAAAAGGAGAATTTGGTGGGGATGGAGGAGCCGTCTACAATGATGGTACCTTAACCCTGAATAGATGCAATATAACCAATAATCAAGCCCTATTTAACTGTAAAAGTGGAGTGCCAGATGGATCTGGTGGTAATGGAGGAGGAATCTATAATACTGCACATTTAACCATTACTAATTGTCAAATTACAAATAATAAAGCAGGAGATGGGCCTAATGGTCCTGATGCAGACTGGAAAAAGGATGAATATTACATTGCTGGAGGTGATGGGAGTCCAGGTGGATCCGGTGGGGGAATATACAATACCGGCACTTTAACCATTACTGGATCTTCTATCAGCAATAATAGCGCAGGTAAAGGAGGAAACGGTGGAAAAGGAGAAGCCTGTTTCAGAGACGATGTTAATCCACCAGACCCACCCAGCGCAGGTGGTTCTCAAGTATCAACTCTAGACCCTGGAAATGGTGGAAACGGAGGTAATGGGGGAGGAATATTCAACAACGGAACCATAACCTCCATTACAAACACTACTATTAACTTCAACACTGCTGGAAAAGGAGGGGATGGAGGACTATACTTTGATGATATATCAGCATTTAGTGATTTATATAAAGTCACTCCAGCCATTGCCGGCATTGGTGGTTCAGGAGGGGGCATATATAGCATAGGCAGATTAAACAGCCTTCAAAATACTACCATTAATAATAATGCCGCCGGAAACGGAGGTAATGGAAATCCAGTTAGTAGATATCCCTCTGAAAACGGTAATGCGGGTGGAAATGGAGGAGGATTAGTTATATTCAACTCTATTGAGATTATTAACTGCCAGATATCTAACAATAAAGCAGGAAATGGTGGAAACGGAGGTAAAACATACATTGATTCAGATAATAACCCCAGTACCAAGCCCGGTACCGGAGGTAATGCCGGTTCGGGAGGGGGAATATATGTTTATTATGATAACAGCAAATCAGCATATACCATGACCACAACCATATCCAGCAGTACACTGGACAATAACTCTGCTGGAACCGGTGGTGCCGGTGGAATCGATGATAAAGACGGATCCCATTCCAGTAATGGTGGAAACGGCGGAAACGGTGGTGCGGTTGCAATAATATCCGCCAAGATAGCAAATCCCCCTAATTATAGTCTACATTTATACCTGGAAGAGAGCACCATTACCAATAATAAAGCCGGCCTTGGCGGTCAACCTTATCTAACCGGTACCAAAGGAATTGACGGAGTTGGTGGAGGTTTATACTCCAATGATAACCACTACTTCACCGTTGATTTCAACCGTATTGTGAATAATACCCCACAAGCAGTTTATTTAAGCTTATCCAGTACTAATAGTTACACTAATTTTTATAATAACTGGTGGGGCTCTAATAATGCACCAATTAGTCAAATAGCTGGAAATCATATAGATTCCAGTTACTACAGTCCGTGGATAGTACTCAGCATAAATGCTACTCCAAATTCATTATACACTAATCAAGTTTCGAACATAGTTACAAATCTTATAATGAATTCCAATGGAGATAATACACTTCTAGATTTGGCAATGCACGTACCCGATGGTATTCCCGTGACCTTTGCAACTTCTTCCGGAAATTTAAATCCTTCAAGTGGTTTTACCAGCGTTGGATCATCAAGTACTGTTTTCACAGCTAATTCAGTTTCAGGAACTGCCCAGGTAAATGCAACTGTTGATAATCAGACATTATCCGTTCCAATCCAAATTTTACCATCTGCAGATGTGGGAGTAACAAAAATAGTTAATAATAGCAGACCAAATGTCGGAGAACCAGTTACCTTCACCATAACAGCTAGAAATTACGGGCCAGACAACGCCACCAACATCCAAATAATAGACAAAATATCTACCGGGTTCAAAAACGTGGTAATAAACACTTCAGCTGGAACATATAACAGTACTAACGGCATCTGGACCATACCACAACTCAACAACGGAACAAGTGCTTTCCTAACCATAACGGGAATCATCAATGAAACCATAGCCGGAATAACTACTACCAATACCGCTATCAAAACGCGTGAAGACCAAGTTGATCCTAATTCCAACAATGATCAAGCAAGTGCCAGCATCTACGTCCCCCTAATAGACATCCAAGTCATCAAAATAGTTAACAAGCAAACAGTCAATGTAGGACAAACAAGTACATTCACTATAACCGCCAAAAATAACGGACCAGACAATGCCACCAACATCCAAATAATCGACCAAATACCCCCTGGGTTCAGCAATGCCACCATAAGCTTTTCAATGGGAACCTATAACAATACCACTAACATATGGACCATACCCCAACTTAACAACGGAGTAATAGCAACTCTAAATATTACTGGGACAGTCACCGGCGATTTGGCTGGTAAAACAACCACCAACATCGCTAATAAAACCTACACCGATCAATACGATAGCAATCCAAATAACGATAAATCAAATGCCAGCATTTATGTGCCATTAGCAGATATTCACATAGCAAAAACTGTGGACAAAAATAAACCTAATGTGGGAGATCCAGTCACTTTCACAGTAACGGTAATAAATGATGGACCTGATAACGCCACCAACATCCAAATTCAAGACCTAATGCCCGCCGGATTCGACAATATTAATATAACTCCTTCCATGGGAACATATAATAATACTACTGGCATATGGACCATACCACAACTCAACAACGGAGAAAACGCAACACTAACCCTAACCGGAACAATAAACTCAACCATAGCCAGCCAAACCATAACCAACACCGCAAACCTAACCAACACCGACCAATACGACCCAACACCAAACAACACAGCCAGCGCAAGCATAAACATACCAGAAGCAGACATAGACATCACCAAAACCGCAAACAAAAATATAGCCAATATAGGCGAAGATGTCATATTCACCATTATAATAACTAATAAAGGGCCCGATACTGCTACTGGATTAATATTTATTGATAAATTACCTGTTGGACTCAAATTTAACTCTGCAATAGCAGATAAATACATTTCATTAAATCAAAGTGGAAATTATATCTTATGGAATTTAGGAAGCCTCGATAATGCCCAAACAGCGACATTAAGAGTCAATACCACAATAATAGAGCCCGGGATTCTTAACAACATTGTTAGAAAAATCAGCGAAGACCAGTACGACCCAGATATTGATTTTGCAAACGCCACAGTATATGCCCCACAAGCTGACATTAGCATAACCAAAACTGTGAACAAAGCAATAGCAAATGTAGGAGAAAATGTAACTTTTACCGTGACAGCCAGAAACAACGGGCCCGATAATGCCACTAACATCCAAATTCAAGACCTAATGCCCACCGGATTCAGCAATATCCAAATAACACCCTCCACCGGCACATACAACAATAACAACGGCATCTGGACCATACCACAACTCAACAACGGAGAAAACGCAACACTAACCCTAAGTGGAATCCTAACTTCAAACATCACCAGCCAAGTATTAATGAATACTGCCAATAAAACATATCAGGACCAATTCGACCCCAATCCGAATAACGATAACTCCAGCGCAAGTATCTATGTTCTAGTTGCAGATATCCATATTACTAAAACAGTGGACAAAAACCGGCCTAATGTAGGAGATATTGTAACTTTCACAGTAACGGTAATAAATGATGGTCCTGATAAAGCCACCAACATCCAAATTCAAGACCTAATGCCCACCGGATTCAACAACATCACAATAACACCCTCCACCGGCACATACAACAATAACAACGGCATCTGGACCATACCACAACTCAACAACGGAGAAAACGCAACACTAACCCTAACCGGAACAATAAACTCAACCATAGCCAGCCAAACCATAACCAACACCGCAAACCTAACCAACACCGACCAATACGACCCAACACCAAACAATACAGCCAGCGCAAGCATAAACATACCAGAAGCAGACATAGACATCACCAAAACCGCAAACAAAAATATAGCCAACATAGGCGAAGATGTCATATTCACCATCACCATCACCAACCATGGCCCTGACCAGGCAACAGGAATACAAATAATGGACAAACTACCCCAAGGACTCAAATACAACTCTGCATTCGCTGATAAAGGAAATTTGAGTACTGGGTTTAATTATGTTTACTGGGACTTAGGAACCCTCAATAATGGAGAATTGGCAGTTTTAGTTGTTAATACTACTGTAATTGAACCTGAATTAATTATAAACATTGTAAGAAAGATTCATGAGGACCAATACGACCCAGATATCGATTTTGCAAGTGCAGTAGTTTATACATTAGAAGCAGATGTTAGCATAACCAACAAAGCCAACCAAGCTAAATTAAATGTAGGAGAAACTGCAATCTTTACAGTTACTGCACGCAACGATGGACCAAATAAAGCGACCAATGTAGTTATAAATGACCTCATCCCTTCTGGTTTTACTGCTAATGTGAATAAAGGAGAAATTGTTAATGGTGTTTGGAATATAGGAACTCTGGAAAGGAATGAAGAGGCCATATTAACACTTACCGGAATCATAACTTCTGATTGGGCTGGAAAAACCATATATAACAATATTTCTGAAAAACAAAATGAATACAACTCCAATCCACAAACAGCCTCAGCAAATATTTATGTTCCACTAGCAGAGGTATCCATAAATAAAGTCGCGAGAAATATACATTTTAATCGAAATGACACAGTTAGATTCATAATAGTGCTGGAAAATGACGGGCCTGATGTGGCAACGGGTATAAAAATCCTGGATATGCTGCCCTATGATCTTGAATTTGTATCTGCTTCCGATTATGGAATTTTTGATCCAGTTTCCAGAACAATAACCTGGAATCTAAATAATCTGACCAGCGGACTTTATCATGCATTTATACTGGAAACTAAAGTTAAAGCAAGTATTTCCAATGATGTAATAACTAATGCTGTAACTGAATCTCAGAATGAATATAATCCAGGATTTAAATCATCAAATGCCACTATAACCATTAATAAGGCCGATTTATATCTAACCAACACTGTTAACAAATCCAATATTCATGTTGGCGATAAATTTACAGTCACTTTTAAACTAGGAAATAACGGACCAGACATTGCAAATAATGTTATAGTAAAAATTCCAATCCCTGAAGGATTAGAATTTATTAATGCATCTGTGGATCTGGGAATCTGGAATTACGATAACTTAACAAGAACCTTAATCTGGACGGTAGGGGATGTTAAAGTAGGAGATCCTTACCTTTATCTGACTCTAAAATCAATGAAATCTGGTCAATACACAATATATCCAATAGTAACCACTACAACCTATGATCCAAACTTAGAAAGCTCAGCGATAACCCTAAATACCACCATTTTACCAGTACATATCGATGTTAAACCAGCAGATAATAATGATAGCGATAAGAATGACAGTGGCAAAGTTCCAATGCATAAAACCGGCATTCCACTAGCAATACTGGCCTTAGCCATATTCATGGTTCTTGGAGGATTATTCGGAGTGAAAAGAAAATAAAAATCAATTTACTTCAATAATCTAAATTTTTATCCCCATCATTTCCTAAAAAAGTAATTGGTAATTAATTTTTTAATTAAATATTTATTTTTATTATGTGGCCAGCTAACGGCAAATAATACTAATAATATCCCCATCTTCCAATTCATGGTCACTACCCACCCGCATATTCTTACGGGCATCTACCGCATGAAAAATTTCTCAACCTTCGGGAATTGTGAAATAGAAGGTTGAACCTTTTCCTAATTCAGATTCCACCCATATATGTCCACCGTGTTGATAAACAATTTTTTGTGCAATTGCTAGCCCTATTCCAGTCCCTTCATATTCATCATTTCTATGAAGGCGTTGGAATATGGTGAAAATACGATTTATATGTTCTGAATCCATTCCAATACCGTTATCGTTTACAGAAAACAAGTATTGATCTTTTTCTTTCAGTGCAGATATATGAATTTGTGGATCGTCTTGACTTCGGTATTTAATAGCATTTCCAATGAGGTTTTGGAATAATTGAATTAACAATTGCTTATTTCCATTTACAACAGGTAAAGTGTCATAGGTGATAATTGCATTATTTTCTTTGATTGGGACCATTAAGCTAATTAAAGCCTCATTTAAAACATTTTCAAGTTTTATAAAGCTAAATTCCATTTTATTGTTAGTAACTTTAGAATATTCAATAAGATCATTGATCATGTTGTCCAGACGTTTAGCTCCATCAACAGCAAATTCAATGAAAGTATTAGCTTCTTGATCCAAGTTATCTTTATAACGTTTTTCAAGTAATTGTAAAAAGCTGGTAATCATTCTTAAAGGTTCCCTCAAATCATGGGATGCCACATATGCAAAATGTTTTAGATCCTCATTGGATCTTTCAAGATCCAGAGTACGTTTTTCTATTTCTTCATATGCTTTTTTAAGCTCTTCATGATGTTTTTGATCGCTTAAATCTGTTATAACTACATATTTTACATTTAGCCTTTTTAAATTATTAATTGAAATATATACTGGTATAACAGATCCCTCTACTGATTTTATACTGATTTCACCACTACTGCTTGTCTCCAAACCCTGATCAAAAATAGTTTGATATTTTTCTAGATCCTTAGGGATTATAAAATCGTTTATACTTAGCCCTATTATTTCATTCATATCTATCTGAAGCATGGAGGCTAATTTTGTATTACTGTATAAAATAGTACCATCATAAGTTAATGTAGCCACTCCTTCGTTCATTTCCTGAACCAAATTTCTGTAAAGTGAATCAGCGCTTTCCAGTGTGTAAACCTTTGATCCATCAGACCCATTAGGAGCAACTATTGCATCAATCTCACCATTTTGAATGGCAGTTAAAGTTTGTTCTGCTTCATCCAATCTAGATTGTAATTCTAATATCAATTCATCCTTTTGTTCTGATTTATAGTGTTTATCTGACATAAATAAATCACTTTTTACGGGATTTTCTAATATCCAATCCTACTAATAATTTTTCTTTATCTGATAAATCTCCTACAAATCTTCGAACGGGAAGAGGTAATTCTTTAATTAACGTTGGGGCCGCTACTATTCTACCCTCTTTGGCAAATATTGGTTGTTGATAAATATCTACGACTTCTATTTCACATTCAGCATTTATATGTTCATCACATAATTCTCTTAAATTTTCGATGGCTTTTTTGGATTTGGGGTTGATACCGGCAATAAAAAGACGCATTACAAATTTTTCACTTTTTTTAGAATTTTTTAGAGATTCTTCAAATTCATCGAATTTGTTTGATTTTTCATCCATTATTTAACCCCTAAATTTGCATCATGGTTTTCGTTTAACAGGTTTTATATCTAGCCCTACCAGTACCTTTTCATCTTGAGCTAGAGTTCCTATTATCTTCTTTATAGGTTCTGGAAGCTTTCTGACTAGTGTGGGAATAGCTAAAATCTGGTCATCTTTAGCCAATTCTGGATTTTCTAAAAGATCTATTATTTCAATTATATACTTATCTTTTAGATGTGTTTCACAGATTTCTTTAAGGTTTACAAAGGCTTCTATCGATTTAGGAGTTTGGCCAGCTACATAAAGTCGTAAATTCCAAATTTCAGTACTTTTTGGAGTTCCTTGATTATTATTTGATCTTGAATCGCCAGTCACAAATAAACCACCTCGCTTATTATCACCATTGGCATGCGTATTTTTGATATTATGTTCCGTTCATTTTCAATGAATTCTTCATTTACTTTTTCTGTCCTATAACCGTCTAGTTCAATTTTTTCTGCTTCCAATTGAGTATTGAGTTCTTTTATTTGTGCTTCTATGGACAGACGTTTTGTTGAGTTCTCTTTGTTTTCTTTCAATTCTTTTTCGGTGCTAATTTTTCAGCCTTCTCTTTAGATATTTGAGATAACCTATCCTCACCTGTGAGCATTCCACTTGGTCCTATATAAACATCAATTAATTTTATTCCACTATTAGTTAGTTTGAATTCTCTAACCTGGTTAGAGTGATACATTCCACGGGCCTTTATGATTTCTATGGTTCGGTTTCTTTCTCCATTGGTTTCTATTGATTTTAGATCTATCCATGTGTCCATTAAGGATGATACACCAACGTCAGTTTCGATATGACCCATGGTTAATGATGTAGATATTGTAGTTATTAGCCTGTTTTTAAGGTAATCTAATACACGTGTTAGCATTGATTTAACATCTTCAGCTGTTCCAGCTGTTATTAGGTTAGATATTGGATCGAAGATTACTACATCTGGTTGAAATTCGTTAACTATTTTATTTATATTAACCAGGTGTCTTTCTAATCCATAGAGTGTTGGTCTTGTAGCATGGAATCTCAAAAGTCCTTTTTCTACATAGGGTTGTAGATCTATGCTTATTGATTTCATATTTCTGATTATTTGCTGTGGTGATTCTTCAAATGCAAAATAAAGGCATTTATCTCCATTTTTACACACATTAGCTGCAATATTTGCAGCTATGCTGCTTTTTCCAGTCCCTGCAGCTCCTGAAACTAATATACTACTTCCTTTATAGAATCCTTTACCACCGAACATATTATCTAATCGTTCAATACCGGTAGATATACGCTGATTAGATACTTCATGTTCTAATTGTAATGATGTGGCTGGAAGTACTGAAATGCCATCATCATCTATTAAGAATGGATATAGATTGGATCCATGCGAAGATCCCCTATATTTTATTATTCTAAGATTTCGTGTTGAAATCCTATCTAAAACAGAATTATCAAGCAATATAACACAATCTGCTACATATTCTTCTAATCCATACCTAGTGAGAGTATTTTCCCCTCTTTCACCAGTTATAATAGCTGTTAGTCCCCTGGATTTTAACCAGTGAAATAGTCTCTGAAGTTCAGCTCTTAAAATAAATTCATTGGGCAAACCTGAAAAAATAGCTTCAATAGTATCTAATACAATTCTTTTAGCGCCAATTTGTTCAATAGCATATGCCAATCTTATAAACAATCCTTCAAGATTGAATTCACCAGTTTCTTCAATTTTAGACAGTTCCATTTGAATATGTTCTACAGCGAATTTTTTCTCTTCTTCCAGTGTTTTTAGGTCCAATCCCAGTGACGCGAAGTTTTTTTCAAGTTCTTCTTGAGTTTCTTCAAAGGATACAAAAAGTCCAGGCTCATTATCTTTTACACCATTTACCAAGAATTGCATGGCAAACATGGTTTTACCACAACCTGCCGCGCCACAGATCAATGTCGGTCTGCCCTTGGGTAGTCCCCCATTTGTTATCTCATCTAATCCCTGTATACCAGTAGAAGTCTTTTCTAATGCTATTTTATTTGAATTATGAACCATTATTCACCTTAATTGATTATAATTTCCCGAAAAATTTTTAATAATATTATCTAAGAATTATATTATTAATTTCTAATAAATATTTTACTATTTTAATCAAAAAAAAAGTGTATAAAGATATTTAATGTTTTTTTATTTGTGGATGGAACTTTTAGAATTTTTTTGAACATCCTTAGAATTCACTGAATTAAAAAGATTATTTTACTTTTAAATTAAATTATTTTTTAATTAAAATATTTATTTTTATTATGTGACCAGCTAACGGCAAATAATACTAATAATATCCCCATCTTCCAATTCATGGTCACTACCCACCCGCATATTCTTACGGGCATCCACCGCATGCAAAAATTTCTCCCCAATATCGGTGTGAATCACATAGGCCATGTCCCTGGGTTTAGATCCTCTAGAAATCAGAATGGCATCAGGTAAAACATTTCCTTTCTGATCACAGAGTTTGTGTTCGTCTTCCACTGGATAAACCACTATCATATCCAGTAAGTCAAAAATAGCTTCATTCAAGGCTCTTTGAACACCGGTGCTGCCGTATTTTTTTAAAACATTTCCCCTAATGTATTCCAGGGCTTTTTTCTGGTTTGCGCTGAGTTTATCCGCTTCCAATATCTGAAAATCGTCATCTCCAGAGTGATAACTTATAAGTCCTGCCTGGGCCGCTCGGGTAAGAGCCATTTCGGATTCAGCAGACGCAGGAATTACATGAGGGTATTTTTCCTGTAATCGTTTGATATTCTCGGCTGATGTGGGCAAATCTGCCTTATTAGCCACGATTATGGTGGGTTTGGCGATTTTAAGAAGTTTTCCTAAAAATTCAATGAGTTCCTCTTTTTCCCAACTGGTGTAATCTGTTTCCATTTCTCTTCGGGCTTCTAAAATGTCTTCCAGCAATATTCCAGTCCCAGAAAGCTGATCATGCAGTACTTTACCCATATCCAATCTCTCAGACATGGCTTTTCTTACCAATCGCTCCCAGTTTCTTTCCACAATGGCGTACAACCACATGGTTACTTCTGTTTCTAGAAAATCCACATCCTCGAGAGGGTCGTGGCTACCTGCTTCTACCGGCCTTCCTTCTTCATCTGTGGAACCTGAGGCATCTATGACGTGTATCAATACTTTGGCCTGCCGCAGATCGTCAAGAAACTTATTTCCCAGCCCCCGTCCTTCGTGAGCCCCAGGGACAAGTCCTGCCACATCGATTAGTTCCACTGGTATTAATCTTCTTCCTTCCTCGCATTGGGAGTTTCGAGGACTGCATTCCACTTCCAGTTCCACACAGGGACATTCTGTATCCACGTGGGATACTGCTTTATTGGCATCTATGGTGGTAAAGGGGTATCCGGCCACTTCGGCCTCAGATAAGGTGGCTGAGTTAAATAATGATGATTTTCCTACATTTGGTTTTCCGGTTACTGCGATTTGGAGCATGATATCACTTCGTTTATTAAATAAATTAAATAGGAGACATCTAATAAATTAAGACCATATAATTTTAAAATTTAAAATTTAAAATTCTGAATTGTATAGTAATATGAATAATAGATTATATCAATTAAATAAATAAATTGTTCTAAAATAATACATAACCTATTTTATAATTTTAATTGATTATAAATTCAAAGTTTAAGAATATTAAGGAGAATAATAATGTCAAAAATTTACATAGCAGGAATAGGGCCTGGTTCTGCAGATTTTGTAACCCCCGCCGCCCGAAAAGCTGTCAAATCAGCGGAAATAACTATTGGCAGTAAAAGAGCCTTGGATCTTTTTCCAGAAGCCAATGAAGTGGTTCAGCTGAATGTGAAAGACGTGCAGGAAAAATTAGAAATGGCCGTGGATCTGGCCCATAACGGAACCAGTGTTTGTGTGCTTTCTACCGGTGACCCTGGATTTTCTGGTGTTTTAAAACCAATAAAAAGAATAATTAAAGAGAAAGAATTGGAAAAAGATATCAATCTGGAAGTTATTCCGGGTATAAGTTCTCTGCAGCTTTGTGCAGCACGCCAGGAGATATCCTGGGACGATGCCGATCTTATGACATTCCATGGCCGGGAAAATTCCCTGGAAGTAATAGATATCCTGGATAATGGCCGGCCCACCATTGCTCTTCCCTCCAAAAGCACCAGAGACATGGCCCTGTTTTTACTGGATAATGGTGTGGATCCACAGCGAAAAGTGGCCATTGGCGAGCGTTTAAGTTACCCTGACGAAAAAGTAGTTGTCAGTACCCTGGAAGAAGTTGCTCAGAGTGATTTCACCTATATGTGTGTTGTGGTGATTTATTAGTTAAATTAACTTAAATAGGGTATTATTTAAAATCAAATAATTAAATTTTTTTTATTTTTTTAATTTGTTTATAATAAATAAAAGAAAATTCATTTTTAAACAATTTCATCGTCCTCTACACTCCAGGGAGGTGAAACAATGCATAAAAACTTCAGTTCGTTTTTAGAAATGTTTTCTATAAACTGTATTTCACCGGGCGGAATGTAAACTGCCTGGCCAGGTTCTAAAACGGCTTCTTCCTCGGCTATATGCATCAAACCCGTTCCTTCCAGAATAAAATAAATCTCAGCAGATTCTTTCAGCCGGTGAGGATGGGAAGAATCCCCTGGTTTTAAAATGGCATGGGCCAAACTGCAATTCATATTTATTTTGGCATTTTCTCGTTCTGGATGTAATAATTCACAAATAAAAGTTCCATCCACCGTTTTAAAGTACTTAGCATTTTTTAAATCTTTTATGATCATTAAAATCAACTTTATTTTTAAAATATTAATTTAAAAATATTTAAAAAAAATCTATAAAGGAAAATAAAAAAAATAGGCTAAAATCCTATCTAAAAAAAAGTATTTAAAGAAAATATTTGTTTATTCAAACATTTTCCGCATACATCTTCGGATGGTACCTTCAGCAGCCGTTCCACCCATGAGGTTCTGCAGTTCTTTGGCCAGTGCCTGAGCCGCCACCAGATTGGTTGGTTGAATGGTTCCTTTTTCCACCCAGTTTTTCACATTATCATCCAGTTTCTCTAGAGTTTTTAAAGCAGCGTCCAGTTCTTCCTGATCCTCCAATAAGTGCATGGATTTAGCACTCTTAATAAGAAGTTCAGGGTTCATGGCTTTCAGCATTCCATTAACACCAGAAGATTCTACCAGAGAAGCTATGGTCTGTAAGGTCATTAAAATTTGTTTTTCTACCATTTCTTCCGGGGCCTTGATTATTTGAGTACCAACATAGTAATAGTCCAGCACACCAGATAAGGTAACTGCGGTTACTAGAGATCCCATGTCTGCTACGGCAGAGGATACATCTGCTGGAACAACGTATGCATCTTTTCCACAGCTTTCAGCCAGTTGTACACATTTCTGGATTTGTTCTTCAGTAGCAATATCCAGATCACTGGAAGAATGCCCACCAACCACATAATGCCCGTGCTGAGGAGTTCCAGGCACTGCTGCCGGGTGCAAAGATGCTATTCCGATGTCTTTTCTGTCTCTTCTTAATTCACGCTCTAAAACATAGTATAAAACTATGGGGGAAACAGTACATGTGTTAGCAATAATTCCATTTTCAGGCATGTGTTTAGTGATCTCTTTAGCGACTTCAAAGGTTTTTTTACCAAAAGGAGTGAAAAGAACTGCTATTTCTGCATGTTTAGCTGCTTCTGCATCGTCAGAAGTTACTTTAACTCCCGCATCTTCCACAATTTTCCAGTGCTCGTCACTTAACATTTCCCGGTTAGGCTCGGCCAGATATACATCGTGCCCGGCCTGGGCGTATTCAATGGCCATTCTGCTTCCGCCGTAAGGAGGTACTCCACCGTATTTCTCTGGCAATTTAAGCTGATTTACATAAAGTTCCTGATTTCCTGCACCATACACTGAAATTTTCATTTAATTCACCACGAATAATTTCTGATCCTTATATTTTTCATCCTAACGTTATAACAAAAATCTATCTTATACTATATGCTCCTAAACTACATATTAAAATTATATGGTTTGTATTTATAAACCCCTTTTAAAATTTAGAAAAAATGACAAAAATAAACTGTATTAATAAAAATCATGATTTTTCTAATAAAAAAAGAGTCATTATAGGCCAGGATAAAAATTGGCCCAATCATAATTAATTATGGATTATATGGCTTTAGAAAATATGACTTTAGAAATTTTGTAAAAATATTAGATTTTAGAACCCTTTGCAATGCTGATGATCCATGATATTCATCCTGATTCAAAATAAAAAGATATATTATTTTAAAATAATTTAAAAAAATTAAAAAAATAAAGAAATTGGTTTATAATAAACCTTACTCCCTGATTTAGATTCAGGTCTGATCAGGCTTACCATATAAAATTTCTGCGACTGTTTCCAATGTTTCCAGGCCTTTAACCTCTTCTTTGAGTAAAGGAACTTCGGCCACCAGTTGGTCGCTGAATTTTTCTTCAATCATTTTGAGTCTTTTTTGTTGTAAGTTTCTTCTAGCTTCACAGAACTCACAATCAGTGACTTCTGGCATGACCTGGTTTACAATAACCCCATCGGAGTGCATATTGTATTTTTCCAGTGCTTGCATTGCTCGCTCAGACTCGTAAATTGACATTTCTTCCGGGATAATAACCATTTTAAAAGAAGTCCTGTCCGGATCGGCCATGATATCTCTGGCTTCTCTGATTCTCTTTTTGGTCACTTCCATATCTTCTAAAGCCTTATCTTCCTCTTCTTCATCGCCCATAAACGGCATGATGTTTTTAAAGGCCTTAGCCATACTTCCCACTTGTCTCCTTACCTTAATCATTTTTCCTACCCAGGAATCCATCATTTCCGGGAAGGAAAGTAATCTAAGGGTGTGTCCAGTAGGTGCAGTGTCAAAAATAACTACGTCGTACTCGTTAGTGGTCATATACTGCATGAATATATCAAAAGCAGCTGTTTCGTCAATTCCTGGAGCTGAAGAAGCCATTTCCATCTGGTCCTGAAGCATGTCCATTCCCATTCCAGGGTTCGATGCCTGCTGTTCCTGCATTTTGGCCTGGTATTGTTCCATGGCCACTTCCGGGTCCACTTCCACCGCAAACAGATTTTCAGCTATAGGTGTGGGATAGTGTCCAATTGGTCGCTCCAGTGAGTCACCCAGGGAGTGTGCCGGGTCAGTAGAAATTACCAGAGTTTTTTTACCAGATTTAGACATCCACAAGGCAGTAGCAGCAGAAACCGTAGTTTTTCCTACTCCTCCCTTTCCTCCAACGAATACAAAGGTTGTTTTTCCTTTGTTAAATTTAATTAGATCTTTAAATGCCATTATAATCCTCCTAAAATAATATTGAAACTAATGAAGTCTAATAAAAGCTTATCCTATCCTCATTGGTCCTTTTTATATTAGATATATCGAATATATTATACTTGCTTTTAAACTTATCTTATATGAAAGGTATAGAATTATACCAGATAACATTATTGAACAAATTTAATAATATTTGTTAATTATAATTATAAATTTACAGATGTTATGGTAGATTTGTTATTTATAAATATTCTCAGTTTGTAGACCCTCAAAAAAATAATTGAAATAATTGAATTGAAATAATTTATTCGATTAAATAAAAATTAGGCGATTAAAAATGGATAATTTAAAAATCCCGGCAGTAAACACATCAAAAGCCATCACTCAAATAGAAGAATTTATAAAACTAAAAATAGAGGAATCTGGATCGGAAGGTGTTGTTCTGGGCCTTAGTGGAGGTATAGATTCAACAGTAGTGGCCTATTTATCTAAAAGAGCTTTAGGAGCATCTAATGTGCTGGGACTTATCATGCCCAGTATAACCACCTCCTCAGAAGATGTGGAGCACGCCCAGGTGATTGCAGAAATACTGGGGATTGAATACGAAATAATCCATATTGACTCTTTAATCGAACCTTTCCA
Source organism: uncultured Methanobacteriaceae archaeon (assembly GCA_963698135.1). GTDB lineage: Archaea > Methanobacteriota > Methanobacteria > Methanobacteriales > Methanobacteriaceae > UBA349. The sequence continues at coordinate 159,799 of CAVOPP010000011.1, forward strand.
TGATTTATGCTCTCATGAATCTAATGAACTTGCCAGGGCCAATTTAAAAGCCAGAATAAGAATGATGATCCTTTATTACCATTCCAATTCTTTAAATAGGCTGGTTGCAGGTACTGGAAACCTTAGTGAACTACTGGTAGGTTACTTTACCAAATATGGGGATGGAGGGGTGGACATATTACCTATCGGAGATTTATATAAAACCCATGTACGGGAAGTGGCCCGAGAACTGGGAGTTCCTGAGGAAATAATTGATAAACCACCTACCGCTGGTTTGTGGCCTGGCCAGACCGATGAAGAAGAACTGGGAATGGAATACACTGTTCTGGATGAAATTCTTCATTTGACAGTTGATAAATCAATGAATGAAAATTTAATTGCTGAAAAAGTAAATTTACCTTTATCGGAAATTCAGAGAATAAAAGAGAGGGTTAAAATATCCCAACATAAGATTTGCTCTCCAGAAATCCCACCCTTAAGGTAAAAAATTCATATAAAACCACATAACAAACCTAACCATTATGCATTATGCTCTTGATTAAAAATAAAATTCAAAAACTCGGTAAAAACTAAATAGAGAGATGAGGATGTTTGCCCTGATTTATATTACCACTTCCAGTGAAGAAGAATCCGCCATGATAGGCCATAAACTGGTTTCAGAGAGATTGGCTGCCTGCGCCAACATTATCAGTGAGATAAAATCTTTCTACTGGTGGCAGGGCAATTTAGAAAAAGACCAGGAGTCTGTTCTTTTAGTCAAAAGTCTGGTAAGTAAAGTAGATGAAATTATAAAAAGAGTAAAAGAATTACACAGCTATGAAAATCCGTGTGTAGTAGCTTTGCCCATCATAAATGGCTCAGAAGATTATTTAAATTGGATTAAAGAAGAAGTAGAATTTGAAAATTAAAATACCAGTTTTAGCTTAATTTTCTAATGATATCCATATCATTAAAATATATTAAAAAATTATATTTAAAAATCAGTTTTCATTATTAATGATATTACAACTATGATTGTTTAGAACTAAAATGAATTGAAATTATAATGAATAAATGAATTAATTAAATAATTTGAGTAGTTTGAGTAGTTATTCAAAATTTTATTACAGATAAAACTTATTGTGACGGTGATTTTATTGAAAAAGAACGTGGAGAGTAAATGGCAAAAGAAATGGGATGAATCAAAAATATTTCAATCAGACCCGGACGATAGGGAAAAATTATTCTTAACCGTGGCCTATCCTTATCCCAGTGGTGCCATGCACATCGGGCACGGTAGAACTTATACTGTACCTGATGTTTACGCCCGTTTTAAAAGAATGCAGGGATACAATGTATTATTCCCCATGGGCTGGCACGTTACCGGGGCCCCGGTTATTGGGATAGCCAAACGTATCCAGCGCCGTGACCCCTGGACCCTGGATATTTACCAGAATATTCATAAAGTTCCTGAAGATGAACTGGAAAAGTTCACCGATCCAGAATATATTGTAAAATATTTCAGTAGTGAATATCACAATGTTATGGAACATATGGGGTATTCTATTGACTGGAGAAGAGAATTCAGAACCACAGACCCATCTTATCAAAAATTTATTGAATGGCAAATCCGTCAACTAAAGGACAAAGGCTATGTAGTGCAGGGTGCCCACCCGGTCAAGTACTGTGGTGAGTGTGAAAATCCAGTGGGAGATCACGATCTTCTGGAAGGAGAAGGTGTGGGAATTAACGAATTAACCCTTCTAAAATTTGAAATAGATGGATATTACCTGGTTCCTGCCACTTTCCGCCCCGAAACAATTTACGGTGCCACCAACCTGTGGTTAAATCCAGAAGCTGAATATTTAAAGGTAAAAGCAGAGGGAGAAGAATGGTTAATAAGTAAAGAAGCTTATGACAATCTTTCTCAACAAAAAGATCTGGAAATAATCGAAAAAGTTGATCCCCGGCCTTTGATTGGGCGAATGGTAAAAAACATTGTTACCGGAGAAGAGCACCCAATTTTACCCGCCAGTTTCGTTGATCCCGAGTATGCCAGTGGTGTAGTATTTTCCGTTCCAGGACACGCCCCTGCGGATTACATAGCCCTCCAGGATTTAAAAAATAATCCCGAACTTCTGGAAGAATATGGCCTGGAAGATATAGTGGAAAAAATTCAGCCCCTGAATGTTATAACCCTTAAAGGTTACGGGGAATTCCCAGCCCAGGAATTAATTGAAAAACTGGGAGTAAAAAATCAAAACGACCCCAAACTCCAGGAAGCCACCAACGAACTTTACAAACAGGAACATGCCAAGGGAGTCATGAGCGAAAATATAGCTGATTACAGTGGCCGTAAGGTTTCTGTGGCCCGGGATGAAATCAGTGCCCAGCTCCGGGAAATTGATCAGGCCAGTTTAATGTACGATTTTGCAGAAAGGCCAGTTATTTGCCGGTGCGGAAACCGTTGCGTGGTTAAGATAATGGAAGACCAGTGGTTCATGAAGTATTCTGATGAAGAATGGAAAAATGAAACCCGCGCCACCCTGGAAAAGATGAAAATGGTTCCTGAGGAAGTCCGGGCCAATTTCAATTATTACATAGGATGGCTACATGACTGGGCCTGTTCCCGTAGGATTGGACTGGGAACCAAAATTCCCTGGGATCCCCAGTGGATAATAGAACCACTGACCGATTCCAGTATTTACATGTCTTATTATACTATAGCCAAGTACTTGCGGGAAATGAATCCTGAGCATTTAAATGATGAATTCTTCTCCCAGGTATTTTTAAACAAAACAGGGCATGTAAAAGTTGGAGAAGATCTTTTAAATGAAATAAAGGATGAATTTAACTACTGGTATCCTCTGGATTGGAGATTATCCGCCAAAGACCTTATTGGAAACCACCTAACTTTCCACATATTCCACCACGCCGCCATCTTCCCAGAAGACAAACGACCACAGGGAATAGTAGTATTTGGAATGGGACTATTAGAAGGCCATAAAATGTCATCATCTAAGGGAAACGTGGTTCTTCTATCAGATGCCATTACCAATCACGGAGCAGATGTGGTAAGACTATTTTTAATGTCTGCCGCTGAACCATGGCAGGACTTTGACTGGAGAGAAAAAGAAGTCAAGGGAACTAAAAGGAGACTGGAATGGTTTGTGGAATTTGCTCAAAGAGTGGAAGAGATCCATGACGGCCCCCTTTACATAAATGAAGTAGGAACTGAATCTGATATTATTCCAGAAAGTTTCATCAGTAAATGGATGTTAGGTCAGCTAAATCTAAGAATTAAAGATGCTACTGATGCTTTAGAAGGATTTCAAACCAGAAAGGCCGTACAAGATTCTCTTTTCCTACTTAAAAAAGATATGGACCATTACTTCCACCGTATTAGATCCTATATGGACGATGAAGAGCAAATTCCCGAAATTTCATTTGTTCTGGCTACTGTTCTGGAAGCATGGATCCGTTTACTGGCCCCTTTCACCCCACACACCTCAGAAGAACTGTGGGAAAAGTATGGTGGTGAAGGATTTGTATCGGAAGCCCCGTGGCCAGCTTACGCGCCAGATTTAGTTGATGATAAGATTCAAAAGGCAGAAGAAATTATCCAGGGCCTGGTGCATGACATAGCTGAGATAAAAAAGATTGTGGATGTGGCTCCCGAGAAAATACATATTTATCTAGCCCCTGAATGGAAGTGGGATGTCTTTGACATAGCTCGAGAAGTTGGAAGGCCGGACATAGGACGCATAATGGGTCAGTCCGTCCAGAAAAACGTGCACGACGACAAAAAGGAAATAGCAGATTTTGCTAAAAAAATCAGCCGCGAAATGACCCGTATTAAGTACGTGGGTCACCTGGACGAGTACCAGATACTCTCTGATTCTCTGGATTATATTTCTGGAGAAGTAGGGGCCCAGGTCATTATTCATCAGGATGCCGATTATGATCCAGAAGGGAAGGCCAAAAATGCCATGCCCTACAAACCGGCCATTTTCATGGAATAAAAAACTTATTTAAATTTGGAATTTTTAATATTTCAATTTATATTCGGAGAATTATTGATGGGATAAGATTTAAGGAAGCGATAAACATGAGCAAAGAACCAGAAACTAAAAGAATATATGCTACGATAATAATTGGACTTTTATGGTTATTATCACTGGGACTATGGCTATTTTTCTATGCCGAAAGCTACAGCATTATACAAAATATTGCCGTGTTTATAATATCCTTAGTAATATTAGGAGCTATTTCTGTAGCATTATGGGTCCCCTGGAGTATGGAAAACACTTTAGATTAATTTTTATATATGATTCTTCTATTAATTGGAGGATTTATTATGATACCCAGTTAATAATAGAGAATTAATCCATTTTAAGTATTTTAAGTGATTATCATGAAGATTAGAAACATCGTTGCAATTTATTCCCTTTTTATTGGTATTTTAATGATAGTTATGTGGGGAATGTTTATTTTAACTGGGCAGGTGCCAGAAATGGCCACTAAACCTGCTGAAATTATGTTACACTTGGTGGCCGAGTTTACCACAGCCACCCTACTAATATTTGGGGGGATAGGCCTTTTAAAGAAGATAAAAATAGGTTACAACCTTAACCTGGTGGCCCTGGGAATGTTACTCTACACTTTAATTGTGAGTCCAGGTTATTACCTGCAAAAAGGAGATTGGGTCTTTGTAGGAATATTTACCTTACTGTTCATAGTTACCCTGATATTTTTGATTATAAACTTGAAAAAAGAGTATGAAATCAAATTAGATCGTTTATCACCAGAATAAGTATCTGGCCTGATAAAAATAAGAATCTGGAATAAAAAAGAATAAATTATATTATTCTTTCTATAGGTACCACCAGAATATCCCGGGCACCTAATTTTTTGAGCTTGTTAACCAGATTGAAAACCTCAAATTCATCAACCACGGCGTGAACCGCTACCACGTGTTCACTGGAAAGTACTTTGGATATGGTAGGGCCAGTCATACCCGGCATGGCCTTGGTAACCTGATCAAGATTACTTTCATCCACATTGAGCATAATAAGTTTCTTGCCCTCAGCATCCATCACTCCCCTTATTCCCGTGCGAACCTCTTCAATTATTTCTTTCTTATCATCATAGCTTTGGGGATTGGCTATTAGTTTGATGGAACTATCCAGTATGGTATCCACAATTTTGAGATGGTTCATTTTTAAGGTGGTTCCCGTGCTGGTAAGATCAGTTATTATGTCTGCCACCCCGATAAATGGTGCAATCTCGGTAGAGCCGCTCATTTCAACTATTTTGGCATTTATGCCGTTTTTTTGTAGATAAGTTTCTGTTAGATGAGGAAATTCTGTGGCCACCACCGTTCCAGATTCTATATCACTTAATGATTCTACCAGTGAATCTTCAGGAACTGCCAGCACCAGACTGGCTTTTCCAAAATTAAGGTCTTCCAAAAGTCTTATTTGAACATTTTTCTCTTCAATAAGATCCAGGCCAGTTATTCCCATGTCTGCAGCACCATCGGCCACAAATTCAGGTATATCTGCCGCCCGGGTAAACATAACAGTAATGTCCGGGTGATAAGTATCTGAAAAAAGTTTTCTATTGGCATTATCTTTAAGGCCAATTCCTGCTTTGGATAACAGTTTAACCGCAGGCTCACTGATTCTTCCCTTAGAAGGGATGGCTATTCTAAGCTTCATTTTAGATTCTCCAATTATCTATGATTAATTGTAATTTTTAATATTTTGGTGTATTAAGTGGTAAAATATTATTTAAATTGATCTGGTAAATAATGGTAAAGTATCAATTTTATTTTATCATTGAATTTTAAAATATTGAATGAATAAATTAATTATGAAAATAATTCACAGTTTATTCCATTCCATCTATTTTTTAAATTTATTATAACATACTATGTATATATTGACATATAGTAATAAAGAATGAATTTTAACACAAACATGATTATTTCAGGTTATCTCATTTCATCAAATTAATTCAGTAATTCGGTGGTAAAATGGAAAGCAACAGTATCTTAGTTAAAAATGCACTTATTTTAGACAGTTACAAAAGTGAAAGAAGTTCAGTTTTAATTGAAAATGATAAAATAAGCGAAATTTCTCAAGATTTGGTTTCTCAAGATGCCCATAGAGTAATTGATGGGGAAGGAAAACTTTTAATGCCAGGAATGGTCAACACCCACACCCACCTTTCCATGACACTCTTGAGAGGGTTGGCCGATGATTTACCACTGGATATATGGTTAAATGAACATATCTGGCCCATGGAAGCTCATCTTAACGGAGATTACTGCTATGCCGGGGCCCTCCTGGCCTGCGTGGAAATGATTAAGTCCGGAACCACCACCTTTAATGATATGTACTTTTTTATGGATGATGTGGGTCGGGCCGTGGATGAAACCGGTTTAAGAGGAGTTTTAAGTCACGGAATGATTGATCTGGGCGACGAAGAAAAAAGAAAAGCCGAATTCAAGGAAACACGACGCATAATTGAAAAATGCCATGATTCTGCTGAAGGCCGAATAACCGTGGCCTTTGGACCACATTCACCCTATACTTGCTCCAGAGAACTTTTAGAAGGAGTGAGAGAGGAAGCAGATAAATCTGGAAATCGTATTCACATCCACGTGGGTGAAACAGAATACGAAGTTCAGCAAGTAATGGAAGCCCATGGTAAGCGGCCCTTTGAATATCTGGATGAAATTGGGCTTCTAGGATCTGATGTTCTGGCCGCCCATGCCGTCCATCTCTCATCTGCGGAAATAGAAATTATAAGAAAAAAAAGCGTTAAATTATCACATAACCCTGCCAGTAACATGAAATTAGCTTCAGGAGTTTCCCCAGTAGATAAAATGCTTAAAAAAGAGATATGTGTTTCCCTGGGAACCGACGGGGCAGCTTCCAATAACAATCTGGATCTCCTGGAAGAGATGAAACTGGCCGCATTACTGCAGAAAGTCCACAATATGGACCCCACTTATTTAAATGCAGAAAATACCTTTGAAATGGCCACCATTAATGGGGCAATGGCTCTGGGAATGAATGATGAAATTGGAAGTATTGAAGTGGGTAAAAAGGCTGATTTGGTTCTTATGGATATTAAGGCCCCTCATTTAACACCATTTAGACATCCCATGTCACATATTGTTTATTCGGCCAGGGGCAGTGATGTGCATACTACCATCTGTAATGGAAAAATCTTAATGGAAAACAAAAAACTCACCGTGGTCCCAGAAGCCCAGATAATTGAAATGGCACAGAATGCTGCGGAAGATATGCTTTCAAAAAGTTAATTTAAAAATTGATTTATGCAAATTTTAATTATTTTAATTTATACTAAAAATGAAAAGTGTTTTTATGAATCCCCTGGTACTTTTTGACATTGATAAGACTCTCATTGACCGTTCAGAGTGCCATCACCAGGCCTTTATACATGCCTTTAAAAAAGTTTATGGAGTGGATACCCAGGTGGAAGTAATCAATTACCATGGAAAGACAGACCCCCAAATTATGCATGAGGTTTTACTTGCAGAAGGCCTTAATGAAAATGATATCTGCCCCTTTAAAAATGATTTTCTTAATTGTTTATCCAATTATTTTGTTTCTAATGTAAAGAATGATAAAATTAAAGTAATGGATGGGGCTGTCCCGCTACTAAAAGAGCTTGAAAATCAAAAAGTGTTACTAGGTCTTTTAACAGGGAATATAGAAACTATTGCCCATACCAAGCTCAACCACGTTGGCCTGGGCCATTATTTTAAATTAGGAGGATTCGGAAGTGATAGCTATTACCGGCCAAATCTGGTCTTAAAAGCCATTCAAAGGGCTGAAAATGATTTTGGATTTATTAGAAATAAAAACAATATTTTCGTGGTGGGTGACACTCCCCTGGATGTGGCTGCTGGTTTAAAAAATAATATTTTAACAGTTGGAGTGGCAAGTGGTGATTATTCTATGGATGAATTACTAAATAGTGGGGCAAATTTTGTTTTGGATGATTTAAGAGATATTACTAGGTTTTTAGAGATTATTTTTAATACCGATTTTTAGATTAGATTTTAAACTCATATATTTAGGTAATTATCTTAATCCTATTTTCTTACAATAATTATTTTTAAATTCAATTTAAAGAAATAAAATAAAATTAATAAATTAAAAAAAGAAAAATATAAAAAATTAAAAATCATCCCCGGCTAATAAGACCGATTTTTCCATTTCTATTTAATACTATGCTCTTTTTCCAGTCTTCCCTTGTTTCAGGGAAATCTTCCCTATAGTGAGAACCCCGACTTTCCTGTCGTAGAACAGCAGATGTAATAACCATTTTAGCTGTTTCAAGCATGTTTTCCACTTCCAGTGCATCCTGCAAGTAGCGGTTGAAACTGGATCCCTCCGGAACATTAATTTGGTTTATTTGAGCTTCAATACGACTAATAGCTCTTAAAGCCATTCTTAAGCCCTGTTCATTACGTATAATAGCCACATGATCCCACATGACCTCTTGAAGTTCTTTTTTAAGCTGGTTAGGAGTAATATCTCCTTCCTGAATTTTACTTGCAATTCTTTTTTCTTCCTTTTCCACGAATGCTTGATTAAGTCCACCTTCAGAAACTAAGGCATTTTCCGCGGCTGCTTTACCGGCCCTTTCTCCAAATACCTGGGTATCGGCCAGAGCATTTCCACCGAGACGGTTAGCCCCGTGCACTCCCCCAGTAACTTCACCAGCGGCAAACAGGTTTTCCAAACTGCTTCGACCATTTTCATCGATTTTCACCCCGCCCATGAAGTGATGGGCCGTAGGGGCCACTTCCATTGGCTCTTTCCGGATGTCAACCCCCACATCCAGGAACTGCAGTAACATGGTCTCCAGTTTTTCTTCAATAAGCTCCGGATCCAGGTGAGTAACATCCAGGTAAACACCGCCGTTTTGGGTGCCTCTTCCTTCCCTTATTTCCTTGTATATGGCTCGAGCTACCACATCCCTGGTGGCCAGTTCCATGCGAGGATCATAATTACCCATGAATCGATTACCGTCTTTATCCGTGAGAATTCCACCTTCTCCCCTTACAGCCTCTGTGACCAGAACCCCTTTCCTTGATTCAGGATAAACCATTCCTGTAGGGTGAAATTGTACCTGTTCCATGTCAATGAGATTTGCTCCAGCATTCCAGGCCAGTGCAAAACCATCTCCTCCCTTCTGGACGGTGTTGGAAGTTACCGGATAAATCTGACCGGCCCCACCGGTGGCCAGTATGGTGGATTTGGCCTGGAATATGATGATCTTAGAATCTTTAAGGGAAAGGCCTACTGCCCCCTGGACTTTTTTCCTCTCTTCATCCGTAATAAGAGCCGTAATCATTATCTCATCTAAAGTAGTGATTTCACGACGGATAACTTCCTCTTTAAGGGCAGTGATCATCTCATGCCCGGTTCTATCACCCTGAAAACACGTTCTTCGGAATGTTTGGCCACCGAAAGGTCTTTGATCCAGTTCTCCTGATTCCTGCCGGTCAAACATGGCCCCATAATTTTCCAGATCCACCAATCGTTCTGGTGATTCTTCCACCAGTATACGGGCCAGTTCAGGGTCGTTAATGAATCCGCCCCCTTTAAGGGTGTCTTCATAGTGAATTTCAGTATTGTCATCACAATCCACATAGGCAAAAGCAGCATTATATCCACCTTCAGCCATTCCTGTGCACCCTGATTTAAATGATAATCCTTTTGAAACAATTATAGGTTTTAAATTGTGATTAGAGACTTCTATAGCTGCTCTACAGCCAGCGCCTCCTGATCCAATAATCAGCACATCACATTTATAGAATTCGCTTTCCATGATTTTTCATTGATTATTATGATTATTATAATTTTATGAAAATCAGCTCCCAGACAAATAAGTATTTAATTTTAGAAGAAAATTTAATCGTGTTAGAATGGAAAATAAGTAATGAACTAAGTGATAATAGGAGATTAAGAATAAATAAAATAACTAGAATAATAACTAGAAATAAGTATTGAAATAAATTATTGAATAATAATTATTTTTATAATTTAATTTTAAAAAAGTTTAAAAATTTAGAAAAATCAATATAATGTAATGCTTAATAATAATTTAAATAGAGACTTATCTCAAGTATTTTTTGAAAAATCTGTGAATTAAATTGAATTAATGTTAAATTGAATATTAAATAATTATTATTCGTATATCTTAATTATGAAATTTATTTACTCAAAAACATTTTTGGGGTGCATTATTTGGACAAAAAAAAGATTATAAAGCTGGCTAAGAAGGATTTTGAAAAGGCATGGATGGAAAGTGGAAAATTATTGAAAAAACCACACCACGACCAGCAACACCCCCGGTTAAGATTCACCACCGGAAAATCACATATCCTGTATGACACCATATGGCAGATAAGACAGGCCTATCTACAATTAGGTTTTCAGGAAACAATAAATCCTCTTTTTGTGGAAGAAGAGCATATTTACAAGCAGTTTGGGCCAGAAGCCCCTGCAGTCCTTGATAGGTGCTTCTACCTGGCCGGCCTGCCTCGCCCAGATATTGGTTTGGGAATGGATAAAATAGGAAAAATAGAAAAATTAGGGGTTGAAGTTAATGAAGATCGATTAAAAGGCCTTCAAGATGTTTTTAGAGGATATAAGAAAGGTGATGTGGAAGGAGACGATCTGGTACATGACGTTTCTGCCTCCCTGGAAGTGGAAGACCACATAGGTCTCCGGGTTCTGGAAAAGGTATTCCCTGAAATACACGAACTGCAGCCCATTTCCAGCAGAACCACCCTTAGATCCCACATGACCTCGGGATGGTTTATATCACTGCAAAATATCCATAACAAAACCAAATTACCATTAAAGCTGTTTTCTATCGACAGATGTTTTAGAAGAGAGCAAAGAGAGGATTCTAGCCACTTGATGACTTACCACTCTGCTTCCTGCGTAGTGGTGGATGATGAAGTCTCCCTGGATGTAGGAAAAGCCATTTCTGAAAGCTTACTGGAATACTTTGGGTTTTCCAAGTTCAAATTCATTCCTGACGAAAAAAAATCAAAATATTACATCCCAGAAACCCAGACCGAGGTCTATGGATACCATCCCCGGTTAAAAGAATGGATAGAAATTGCCACCTTTGGGCTTTACTCCCCGATCGCCCTTTCAAGATATGGAATTGACGAAGAAGTAATGAACCTTGGAGTGGGGGCAGAAAGAATTGCCATGGTCTTGAATCAGGAAAATGACATTAGAGAAATGGTTTATCCTCAAATTTACAGGGAATGGAATTTAACTGACCGAGATTTGGCCACCATGCTACGTATAAACTATTATCCCGTCACTGAAGAAGGAAAATCACTCATGGAAAATATAATATCCCTCTGGAGTGAAAAGGCATCCACCGAATCCCCCTGTGAGTTTACCATATTTTCAGGCGAATTTTTAGGAAAAAATATTACCCTTAAAGCAGTGGAAGAGGAATCAAACACCCGTCTTTTAGGGCCTGCTGCTAAAAACCAGGTTTACATATACCAGGGCAACATTGTGGGAGTACCTGTGGAAGGAAAACTGGACGACCCCCTTATAACGGAAGCCGTGAATAAAGGAATCCCCACCAACATAAGCTATATAGAATCCTTAGCGGCTCAGGCATCTTATCAAATAGAAGAAATGGTAGTTAGTGGAATGGAAGAAATTAAAATTAGAAGCACCATTGCCCGATCACTTTCAGATATAAATTTACAGCTGGATAAAGTGGCCATGAACTACATAACTGGAAACAATAAAGAAATAGATATTAGAGGACCAATATTCTCTACACTGGTCTGTAAAAGAGATTAAAAATATTAACCTCTAATACTTAATTTTTCAGATTAATGAATTATTTTATTGTAATTTTTTTATCTTGAAATTTTTTTTAATTTCTAATTAATTTTTTTAAAAAATTTATAAAATAAACTTAAATTTAAATTACATAAGATAAGAATTTATTATACTTAAAGAAATGATACTTAATAACATAACAACTGATTTGTAAATAAATTAATTTAATAGGTTGAATGAATAGGGTAGAATATTATTATAGTTATAATCTAGTCATTGAATACATTAACCATTGAGAAGGAATTAAAATGAAAATAAACGGATTAGTTACTTCCGGTTCACAAAAAGGCAGTTATTTCATGTCACAGGAAATATACGCCACCCAATTCCGGGAAAAATTAGGATTCAAACCATTTAAAGGCACTTTTAATATTCTTATTGAAAAAGAAGATCTGGAAAATGTGCATAAAAGCCGTTCCAAAAATGCAAACCTTATAAAAGGTGAAGGCGATTTTGGTGATGTTGAATTTATCATGGCCACCTTACAAGACCAGTTAGAAGGAGCAGTGATTTTCCCGGTGAAAACCCATCATCCCGAAGAATTTTTAGAATTTATTACTTCTGAAAATGTCAGAGAAACTCTAAATGTAAGGGATGGAGATTTAGTGACCTTAAGTATGGAAGATTAATCCATGCTAAATAAATTAAATTTAAAAAACAATTAGTTTTACATTTGAAACATTAATAATTATTCTTTAATAAATTAAATAAATATTAACCAATAAATATCTTAAAGTTGTGATTACATGATTCAAAAAGCTTTAGAAGCACTAAAAAACGGGGAAATAGTCCTGGTATTTGACGCGGATAATAGAGAAAGGGAAACTGACATGATTGTAGCTGCAGAATTTATGACACCACAGCACATGACCACCATTAGAAATGACGCCGGAGGCTTGTTCTGCGTGCCTTTATCTTCTGAAAATTCTGACAAATTGGGCATTCCTTTCATGACTGACATAATGGAAGAAGCTAGCCATAAATATCCTGTTTTAAATGAGTTATCTCCCAACGACATACCTTATGATGAAAAATCTGCTTTTTCCATCACTTTAAACCACCGGGAGACTTTTACCGGGATTACTGATAATGATCGGGCTTTCACCATTAAACAACTGGGATTACTCTGTAAAAATGAACAACATGAAGATTTAGGAAAATTATTCCGGGCTCCCGGGCATGTGACCCTGTTAAGGGCTGCCAAAGGGCATGTTCTTAAAAGGAAAGGTCATACTGAAATGAGTATTGCTCTTATGGAAATGGCCGGTCTGACTGAAGTTGCGGTGTGCTGTGAAATGATGGATGACGTATCAGGTGGTTCTTTAAGCACTGATGATGCTAGAAAGTACGCCGAAGAAAATGATCTCGTTTTCTTAAATGGTGCAGATCTTATTGCAGCCTATAAAGAATTTGCCAACAAATAGGGTATTATATCTCCTTAATATCCTTTTAATAATTATTTTATTATTTTTTTTTAAGTATTATTTTAAGTTATTATTAATTATTATTGAAAATCTGGATTAAATTAGATTTAAAAGTAGAATTTTTTTTCCGATTTAATTTGAGAAGGTAAATCATAGTATTAGAAATATATCTATTTTTTTAAAGAGTTTTCAGATTTTTATTTTATTTTTCATCCTAAATCATGTTCCCCAATAATTTATCAAAAAAATAAAATCCAAATAATTCATGAAATGTTTATATAATCCCTATGCATCAATAATATTAACTAGAAATTAGTATCTTTATCTGCGGATTAATAATTTTATATATGACTGCAAGATATTGAACACGTTATAGATAAATATCAATTATAAGAAAATATCAAAATTATCAGAAATAAATTTAGATTTTCCAGCCTTTACAGGACTTCTAAATTAATAATTGGGGTAATAAGTTTTATTAGGGAGGTACCTTTATGGAGAGAATTAGTATTGGGATTAACGGATTAGACGATGCTCTGGGGGGTTTTCCAGTAGGAAGATCCATGCTAATTACAGGAGATGCCGGTTGTGGGAAAACTATTTTTGGCCTTCGATTTGCGAAAAGTAGCTGTGAAGAAGGATATGCTACAGCTTACATAACTGCTGAAGAAGATTCACATGATTTACATGTCCAGGCCAATTCTTTTGGCTGGAATACCCAGGAACTGGAAGAAGAAGGTTTATTGACCTTTATTGAGCTTACTGGTATTCGGGCCAGAATTACTGAAGCAGAAATAAGCATGGATATGGACCCTATGAAGGGAAATTTCACTAAAATACTTCATGACATACCTCCTGAAACAGAAGTAGTAATTATAGACAGTTTAGGAGGATATACTGCCAAGTTAACTCCTTATGATTTCAGAAATCAGTTTGATTTACTTGTTTACGAATTAAAACAAAGAGGAATTACTTCAGTACTAATTCTAGATAGTGCAACATCCAATGAATTCAATGAACTGGCCCTTTTCTCTGTTTACGGTGCCATAAAGCTGGTAAGAAGGGAAAATCCATACACCGGTCGTCGAGAACGGGTAATGGATATTATTAAAATGAGAAGTACTAAAACTCCCACCCAGTTTTTAACCTATGACATTGGAGAAAATGGGATAGAAATACAAAACGGAGAAGAATCCTACGAAGAAGATGAAATGCAGGAGAATTACGATATTTAGAATTCCCCATTTAATCTATTCTTTTATTTTTAAAAAAAGATTTTAATAATCTTTGAATAAATATTAACATGATATTGGACTTAAAAGCCTGGAAAATTATTTAGAATTGAAATTCTTTTGAATTTCATCTATAGGCATATAGCCCCTGAATTCAGGTTTTTTAGGCAAATTTATAATTTTCTCTAAATCCAGATTTTCTTCAACTGTTTTTAAAGCCATTAAACAGAATTCCTCTAATTTTATTTCTACTTCAGGTGTGCCGCCTCTTTTACTCAGTTTTACTTTAGGTACTGCTCCAATCATTTCCAGTTCAGGGTCTTTTTTAAATATTTGAGAAGCCTTCTGAAAAATTCCCAGATCATAAACCCTGTTAAAAATAACTCCAGGTACTCTGAGGCCCATTTTTCTCATCATGTCCACGTGGGATGCCAGATCAACAGCTGCAGTTTCAATACCGCCTTTGCTGCATCCAGAAACTAGTAAAATAGGAATATTAGCAGCCCAAGCAATTTCTGCACCAGAATAGGGAATTTTTTCATTTAAAAGACCGGTAAACACACTCATAACACCTTCTATAATCACCAGATCATAATCAAAAGATTTCAGAGTTTTCAAAACGTTTTCTAACTCCATCCAACCTAAATGACCGATTTTAATGGAAGAGTGAGCTTCCATTTTTTCTTTGGTGAGATACAATGCAGGTACTATATCCCTGACATCGGGCCCTACCTTTAAAACTCCTACTTTAAGGCCTCTCCTCTGGAATGCACCGGCCAGACCAGTAACCAGAAATGTTTTTCCAGAATCAGATCCCGTGCTGCCAATCATGATGGTTGGGGGAAGCCTGTCAGAATCAGCATTCAGGCTGTTTAATGAGTTTATTGCCTTATTTTCTATTTTTATCCCGGTTTCAATTCCTAAATGGCCTTTTATTTTTTTAACCAGCCTTTGATTGTCTTCTGATATCTGCAGCCGGTCATTATCAGTGGCTCCAATGAATTTTAAAATGTTTTCCACCAGCAGAGGGTTATTATCCAGACATCCATGTACCATGGTCCCCACCACATTACCCTCTGAATTTCTAACACCTGCTAAAACCTTTCTAGCATCATCAGTATAATTAACTCGCTTTATTTTTGAATAAAATGTAGGAATGGCCTCATCAGACCCGTTTTTTACAATGTGGCCATAGGTATGACAGTGAAATCCACTGATGGTTTCCCCAACCAGCCCCTGGGTTAAAAATGATTCATTGGTTATGCTGGCTTCTACCTGATCATTACTTATCATAGGAGAAAATGAAACATCTAAAAGACCCAGTCCCTCTTTTTCAATGGGAAAAGGTGATTTTCGACCAATATCAGTTTTTTTAGCCAGTGCCTGGAATCCAGAACAAATTCCCAGGACAAATTTACCCTGGGCAGCCATGATCTTTATCTGGTGGCCCAGCTCCGGAGTTAAACTTCCAGATTCCACGATACTACCTCCTGGAATTATAATACCATCTAAAACCTGGTGGGCATTTTTACCTTCAATCAGGCCGTTTCCTTTAACCAGATGAGTGGGTAGATTTCCAAAATTTTCAAACCCCGGTACAGCCCCTTTAACATAAACCAGACCTATTTTCATGATTTAGCTCCTTGGATATATTTTGATTAAAATTTTGATTTATTGTAATGATTACCATGGACCTGAACATTGGACCTTACCCGAAAAATTGTACTCGGGACTGAATTTCTATAATCTTAAAAAAATAATAAGATAGTATTTGAATGCAGGGATTATCTAACCTGCTTTTTCAAAGGCCGCCATGGCCTGTACTATTTTAGCATCATCCAGTGGCTTGGCCTGGAATTGTAGACCTACCGGAATACCTTTAACTTCGCCAGCCTTCATGCTGGATGCTGGAATCCCTGCCAGATTAGCAATTACTGTTAAAACATCATAAGCATACATTTCCATGGGTTCTAAAGTATTTCCCAGTTTGTGAGGTAGTTTTGGAACGGTAGGTCCTGCAATGATGTCCACTCCGTCCAATAATTTAGTAATTTCTTTTCTTATGAGTGAACGTGCCTGTAGTGCTTTTTTATAATATTTTCCAGAAAATTCCTGTTGGCTGATGTAGGATCCCATGTGTATTCGTCTTAGGACCTCATCTCCACAGACTTCTTCAATCTGGTGGCCATATTTTCGCCCGTCGTATTTTCGGGTGGCTGAGAAAAATTCCACATAGTTTATGAGATAGTAGGTAGGTAAGCATAAATCAATATAATCGAAGCTTAATTCAACTACTTCTGCTCCCATTTCACCCATTTTCTCAATGGAATCTTCAATTATATTCACGATGTGGTCGTCAGTAACTTCCTGGAACTGTTTTACCATCCCCACTTTCATTCCATTTAAGGCTTCTTCTGGATTTTCATCTAATAGTGCACTAAAGGCCGGGACTTTCCAGTCAATAGAAGTACATTCTTTAGGGTCATTTCCAGCAATGGTGTCCAGCATCATAGCAATACCAGAGACATCAGAGGCAAAAGGACCTATTTGATCCAGACTCATGGATAAATCCAGTAGCCCCTGCCGGGAAACAGCCCCATAAGTTGGTTTAAATCCCATTACTCCACAGTGAGAGGCCGGGTTACGAATGGATCCACCCGTATCTGATCCTAGGGCCAGGTCACACATTTCAGCCGCAATGGCTGCTGCGCTTCCCCCACTGGATCCTCCAGGGATGTGGCCTGGTGCAGCAGGATTGTCAGTTGGGCCGTGGAAAGAAGTTTCTGTGGAACTTCCTGCAGCGAATTCATCCATATTGGTCATTCCAATGATTATTCCATCTTCTTGTTTAATACGCTGAATTACCGTAGCATCATAGCTGCCCAGATAATTTTCAAGAGTACGGGAGGCAGCAGAAATAGTGAAATCCTCCACATTTATATTGCTTTTGATACCAATGACCATACCAGCCAATTTACCGACTTTTTCACCATTTTTTATTCTTTTATCGATCCCATTAGCCTTTTCAACTGCATTTTCGATGTTAATTTCCACGAAAGCATTGATATTTGGGTTTTTCTTTGCAATAATTTGATTAAAGTTCTCCAGACTATCCAGAGCTGTAATTTCTTGATTTCTGATTGCCTTAGATTTTTCCAGGAGGTTCATGATAACACCATAATTTTAACAATGATTAATTTCTACAAAATCTGGTATGCTGTAGATATGCCTTAATTATCAAATAATCTTTTATTTTTTTCTTTATTTTAAATTAAAGCATTTATAACAGATTATAAACTTAAATTTATGAATAATTAAATATTAATTTTATTTTTACATATTAATCAGATAATTAAATATTAATTTTTAAATTTAATTTTTAATGATATATAATATTCATGTTTCTGACTATTCTTTAATTAATTCTTTTATAATTATAATTAATTGACTATAAAAATAGAAGTTATTAAGTTAAACCATTAATATTATAAATTAAACAATTAATAGAGTAATACAAGATGAAATTAACTAAAAACCTTTTTTTCCGGATTATTATCGTGATTTTATTTTTATTACCCTTGCTATTTGTTCAAGAATTCTACATCCATTTTTACGCCTACCTTTCCAGTAATGTGATTACCGCAGTAGTTACCCAGCAGTGGACGGTAGTTTTATTCTTTATTATATTATTTATGGCATTTCTAATACCCCTTTCATATCGAAGGAAAGCTGGATGGGTGGAATATGGATTGGTAGCTGCATTTTTCGTATCTCTGTTTGTAGAAATGTATGGGATTCCTCTTACTATTCTTCTGGCCTCTAAATACTTCTTTGTGCCTGGAACACAACTCCCACCTAATGTTTTAAGCATTTCGTTTATGGGGGTGGCCCTTGGTCTGGATATGGCCATGATTTACGGATCTCTGCTGATTTTAATTGGAATGTGCTTGATTATTTTAGGTTGGGTTACCCTTTACAGAAACACTAAAGAAAAAGGACTGGTTACCAGTGGAATCTACCAGTACAGCCGCCACCCGCAGTATTTAGGATTTATTTTCATTATTTTAGGCTGGTTCTTTGGATGGCCTACCCCCCTTACCCTGGTATTTGCCCCAATCCTTGTTTATAAATATCTGAGTGTCTGTCGTAAAGAAGAAGTGGACATGCTAAAAGAACATCCCGAATATGAAAAATATCGCTCAAAAGTTCCATTTATGCTTTAAATAAAAATTAAATTAATATTAAGCGATTATCCCATGTCATTTGATAGTTATTTCTGAATTTTTAGATTTTAATTAAATAATTAAATTATGCTTAAATAACAATTAATGGAATTATAGTAATTACTATAGTTCACTAAATAAGAAAAATTATACACTAATAGGAAACTTTATATTATATTGACACCATAGAACTTAACCAGATAATTTTTAAGTAATTTAATATAGCAATTCTTAAACCTATTACTTAAGCCTATTAATAATCTTCCCTCGGTGAAAAAATGAAAGAAACAATAATTCTCAATCAAAGCGAAATAAAAGAATTAATACAGATGAATAAAGTTATTGAAGCTGTAGAAACCGCTTATTGTGAACACGCGCAGAGCAAAGTCCAGATGCCTGCCAAGGAATATCTTTTCTTTCAAAAATTTAATGGTGATTTAAGAATAATGCCTTGCTACTTACCAAACATGGGGGAAGCCGGAGTTAAGTGTGTCAATGTCCACCCCGACAATCCACACGTGCATGATTTGCCTACAGTAATGGCAATGATAGAATTGGTAGATCCTGCAACCGGCTTTCCCCTGGCCATTATGGATGGTACCTGGATTACCAACATGCGAACCGGTGCTGCTGGAGGAGTGGCCACTAAATATCTGGCAAGAAAAGATTCTAAGACCCTGGGGATAGTAGGAGCAGGTAAACAGGCTTACACCCAGCTAATGGCCATAAATGAAGTAATGGATATTGAGGAAGCAGTTGTATACTGCAGGACCTGTTCCTCCAGAGAGGATTTTGCAAAAAGAGTGTCTGAAATATATGGCATTCCCGTGCGTGCGGTTGATACTCCTAAAAAAGCCGTGGAAAATATGGATGTGGTGGTTACTGTCACTCCAGTAAACCATCCTGTAATAAAAACTGAATGGATTAGTCCAGGGACCCATATAAATGCCATGGGAGCTGATGCTCCAGGTAAACAGGAAATAGAAAGTTCTGCGCTTTTAAAAGCAAAAATATTTATTGACTGTTGGGAACAGGCCAGCCACAGTGGAGAAATAAATGTCCCGGTATCAGAAGGCCTGATACTACAAGAAGACATAAGTGGAAAACTGGGAGATGTTATAATCGGCAAAAACCCGGGTAGGACTTCTGGTGATGAAATAACCATTTTTGATTCCACCGGCCTGGCCGTACAGGACATAACCACCGCCTGGACCGTCTATGAAAAGGCCCGAGATCTTAATTTAGGTCGTAGAATTAATTTTTTGGAATAAGCATTTTGAAAAGTAAATTTCATTAAAAGAGCATTAAAAGAAATTTGATTACCCTACTAGAATATCAGATTTTATTTAATGCGATTATTTCCATTAATTTTTTCATCATTCAAATTAATTGTTTTTTAAATAAAATTAATTAAAAATAAATATATACTGGACTAACCAATTTTTAAATGGTGTTTGAATGTACCAGTCTAAAATATATGTTAATGACATTTTAAACAAAATGACCCACGTTATTGAAAGATTTACTTATTTAAGTCGTTCTAAATCCTTTAAAAAAGAGCATGTGGATCAAATTGACTACCATCTCAATGAAATAATGAAAATATTAAATGAATGTAATTAACATGATAAATGATTTGATAATGATTTTTTATGATTGAAATTATTCTGTTTGCAATTACCTCTTTTCTGGTAGGATTATCTGGTGCACTGGTTCCAGGGCCCATGCTAACCGTTACCATATCAGATTCTTTTAAAAAAGGATTCATTGCCGGCCCTTTAGTTACCAGCGGACATATTTTCATGGAAATAGTCATGGTCCTATTATTGTTATTTGGTTTAGGGTGGTTAATTGGATCTCCAACTGCTTCTTTTGTAATAGGTCTTGTGGGTGGGACTGTATTGGTTATCATGGGCCTTAAAATCTTTAAAGAAACTCCAGAATTTAAAGATTATTCCAAAAATAATAAAGATATTCCCCATGATAATGAATACACACCACCTGGCTCCGCCCCTAAAAAATCAGAAACTGAAAATTTAGATAAATTTAATTCAGTCCTTAATGGGAGTTTAACCAGCATATCCAATCCATTTTTCTTTATATGGTGGGGAACAATTGGAGGGGCTTTTATTATAAAAGGAATGGCTCTAGCCGGTGTTTTAGGCATTTTAGCTTTTCTTTTGGGTCATTGGTCTTCTGATTTAGCCTGGTTCAGCACAGTTTCGTTTTTTTCCTCCAAAAGCAGTTCTTTGATGGAACCCAGAAATTATAAAATTATAATGAGGGTTTGTGGAGTATTCATGATATTCGTTGGAGGATATTTCCTTACCAGCTCCATGGGAATATTTTAAATTGATATTAAATAAGCTAAATCGAGTTTTAGCTATTTTTTTATTTTAATTTTTTACGTGATTAAAAACTAAAATCCCTGTTAAAAATATTTTGAAATAACAAAATTTTAATATTCCCCTAACTAATTTCATGGTATGGAAAAGAAGAAGGCAGTAGTTTTTGACAACTCAGGAACTTTAATAAAAAGGTACCGGGCTTTAAAAAATATTAAAACAGGGAATATCTGCGATTACATGAATTCCATGGACATAGTAGATTATTCCGGGACCCGTGCCCTTGTAGTTCTTCAAACTGACCCTGCAGAGTGTTTAATAAATGCCAGAAGCAATCAAACCATATACCAGTTCATAACACGAAACAAGGTTAAATTTGATGTCAGTTACTCCAGTGGAGATGTAACTAACGAGGAAGTTTTGGATGCTTTAAAAAACGATGATTCCACTATAAAAGACATACAGGACAGTATAATTGCCGTAATTGAAAAAAAATACAACGTGCAAATATGTAGTGGTTCCGGTTTTATAATGGACCTGGAAACAGGAAAAGTGGAATTTACCATAACCGCCGGAGGTAAGGTGTTTCCAGAAGTTGTAGATGTGGTAAATGAACTTAAAAAAAGAAAAATTGATATTTTTATTGCTTCCGGAGATCGTAAAGGATCATTAGAGCAGTTAGCTAGATTTATTTCTATCCCCCAAACCAATGTATTTGGAACTGCCAGTACCAAAAGAAAAAAAGCCATTGTAAAAGAATTGAAAGAAAATTACAAAGTCATGATGGTTGGAAATGGTTCTAATGATATTTTAGCATTTAAAGAAGCAGATATAGGTGTTTTAACTCTCCAACAAGACGAAGAATTACCTGAAAAAGTTTTTAGTGCTGCAGATGTGGTGGTATATAACATAAAAGAAATTTTAAATATTGATTTTTAATAATCCGTCATTTATGATTATGCATACATAAATTAAAATGATTCTAAATAACTAAAAATAAAATATTACAATATTAATCATTTTATTTGTATTTTTAAGAGAATTAAGAAGAGTAAGTACTTTTAAGGCCTTCAACCAGTTCTTTCTCTTTTTCAGGATCATTTATCCAATTTTTAACTTCTTTCCAAACTATATTACATTTTTCTCCACTTTGTTTCCCGATGACACCACGTATGGCTAGATCAACATCTTTACGTTCTTTTTTATCTTTTGGACTGATTCCAGCTTCGTCTAAAACTTTTTTCATGTGTCTGAGGTAGCAACTCATTTTAAATCTCCTTAAATTAATAATTTCCTTAAATTGAAAATAAGATTTAGGATTTCTTATTTTGGGAATTCTTGTTTTTAATAAATACTCAAATTAATAGTATTATATCATTTTAAACATAAATTAATTATTAAAGAATAGGGGGATGAAAATGCAAAAATATAGAGTGGTATTTCAACTGAATGAAGAAGACCCATTGCGAATTAATCTGGTTTTGAGTAACATTCGAAATTTAATTGCAGATCTTGGTGGGGAAAATTTAGAAATAGAACTGGTGGGCTATTCCAATGGAGTAAAAATATTCCTCCATAGCTCAGAATATGCTGAAATAATAGATAATTTAATGTTTAGCGGTGTTAAATTTGCTGCTTGTGCCAATACTCTAAATTCCATGGGTATAAAAACTGGCAGACTGGTTAAAGGAGTTGAAATAGTATCCTCAGGGATCGGAGAATTAGTAAGAAAACAATCCCAGGGCTGGATTTATATAAGGCCTTAATACCTATTTTTTTAAAGCTTACTAATCATAGTTTAATCTAATATTCGATTAACTATAATTTAACTACCTAAATTAATTAATCTACTAATTTAATCTACTAATATCTATTAGAGTTCATTAATCGATTTTTTCTGTTTTTCCCAGTTTTTTAAACAAATATATGCCTAAATAAGCCATTGAGCTCCATGAAGGCGAAATAAATGTCAATCCCATGGCCAGAATAGATAAGGAGGGCAATCCGAGATAAATATTCCGGCTTTGATTATATGATTTTTTGTTCCACTTAACACTGCTGAGATTATGATTGACGGCATAATGCCAGTTAAAAAAAGCAATAATTCCAATGAAAAACATGTTGAAATGGAAAAAAAGCTCTGCCGATTGGAATTCACCATATTCCCCTATCAGGGAAGTGGAAAATGGAACCAGGGCCACGAACATCAGCCAGACCACATTAATCCATATCAGCGTGTTATCGGATTTTTTTATTCTATGAAACTCCTGATGATTTATTCTCCAAAAAACCGCCAGTAAAATAAAACTCAGCCCATAAACATAAAATTTAGGAATTAATGAGAACAAATACTGAATAATAGCAACATTAGTAACCGGAGAAGGAATTTGGGGAACTTGAAGGTTTAAAACCAGCAAAGTCATGGATATGGCAAAAATACCATCCACCAAAGTTTCTATCCGGTTAGTGGTAAACCTCCTTTTTAAGGTTTCTTTAATGTCAGAACTCATAAAATATCCCCATTTTTCTTAAAACAACTCAAATATGATTTTACTAATAGCTCAATTAATTCAATTCCATCTGATTTAAAATTTCTTTGCTTTTTAATACCGCGTCATAGGAGTTAAGCTCAATAATACCTACTTTAATATTTTTTATAAGATTTAAGTCCAGCGAACCTTCTCCTAAGGGCAGGTGCTGATCTTTCTCGCCGTTGTTATCACTTAAATGATAATATATGGTATTATTTATTTTTAAGAATTCTGAAGGGTCATCCGCGGTATTGGCGTGGCCCATATCTACTGTGGCTTTGCAGCCGCATTTTTTGACCACAAATTCGTGCTCAGAAGCACTATTACATAAGTAATTATAACGATTGGGCATATTTTCCACTGAAAAACAAATTCCCCGGCTATCCGCATAATCTGAACATTCAGTTATATTTTCCACGGCAAAATCCAGTGCCATGAGCCTTACCCGTTCTTCAAGGCGCCTAATTATTCCAGGATGACTGGTTATTGCTTTTGCACCAATTTCAACCGCCAGATCAACCGTTTCTTCCATCTGTTTTTTGGTTTCCTCTCTAATACCCTTATTAATACTGGCCGGGTTGAGATCCACCGTAGGGGCATGTAAAAAAATATCTATATCATATGATTGAAAAACTTCCAGTTCCGGGCATTCCAAAAGCATATTGCGGGGCCAGTAGGGTCCTTCACATAATATCTCCATACACTGAAAACCATCATTAGCTGCCTTATCCAGCATCATTTCAAAAGAATTCATAAAAAGAGCTAAGCTTGAAAATCCATATCTCATATTACATTCCCCTGATCCTTAAATTAAACTAAAAACTATTATTTCTCTGAGAAGAGAAAAAATTCTTGAATTTATAGGTATATTTTCTAAGTTTTGCTGGTTATTTTTTTCTATATTTTTTAAATAAGTTTCAATAGTAATAACAAAAATTCCATTTATGCAAATGTTTATATATCATAATTCGTACTATTGAATATTACAAAAACTGATATATCGACTTCTTGTATATCAAAAATCGTAATTAATCAATTTATAATTAATATTGTAATTTAGAATATTCGAATTAAGTTGTTAAAATAATTTAAAATTGATCAATTTCAAATAAAATCTACTAATTTGTCGAATAAACTCAGGAGGTGAGCATATTCTAGATGAAAATAAAAATAACAATTCTGATGAAATTTCAGAAGAATTTGAATGTAATGGCGAAGATTCTGATGAGTTAGTACTTCAAAAATACGATAAAAACCTCATAAAAACATTCATGCGTGGATTCGGGAAAACAATCATTTTAGGGATGATAAAAAAGCGTAGACTCCATGGTTATGAAATAATGACCACCATTAACAAGTTTTATCTATCGCACAACATCTCCAAAAAAATGAAGCCCCTGGGGCCCAGTACCGTGTATCCAGTATTGCATGATCTGGAAAAAAGAGGCCTTATAAAAGGAACCTGGGAACACCAGGGCAAAAGAAAGCTAAAATACTATGAAATAACACCAGAAGGCGAAGCCACAATTATCAGAATAAGAGAAATTTTTGAAAATAACATTGCCAAGCTGTGGGAAGATTTCTGGAATGATGATATTTACTTAGAAGATGAAAAAGGTGTGTAAGAACCCTTAATAAGACCTAATACTTCTAAAAATACAATAATATCCTATTTCCAAACAAAAAATAGGAAATTGAAATTAATAACTACTCAAATGTTAAATTACTAAAAACACCAGAAATGGGGTGTGATTAATGAAATACGCAATAGAAACCTTTGATTTAACAAAAAAATATGGCGATTTCATGGCAGTGGATGCACTGGATATGAAAATCGATAATAAGTCAATTTTCGGATTTTTGGGTCCTAATGGTGCTGGAAAAACTACCACCATCAAAATGCTGACCTGTCTCGTGCAGTCAACCGCTGGCAGTGCGAATGTAGCAGGTTATGATATTAATAAAAATCCTAATGAGGTAAGAAAAAAAATAGGAATGGTTCCTCAGCTGGTGAGCCTTTATGGAGACCTTACTGTAAAAGAAAATGTGGAACTATGTGCCGATTTTTATGGAATGCCTAGAGATCTAAAAGAAACACGTATTGACGAACTAATGGAACTAGTTGACATAAAATATGCTCAAAATAAGCTTGTTAGCCAGCTGTCCGGTGGTCAAAAGCAAAAAGTTTCCGTAGTGGCCAGCCTGATACATCAGCCAGATATACTCTTTCTGGACGAACCAACCATTGGCCTGGACCCTACCACTAAAAGAGTACTCTGGGATTTGATTACCGAATTAAATGATAAAGGGCATACCATTATCCTTTGTTCTCACGATATGTATGAAGTAGAGCTTCTTTGTGATAATGTAGGGATTATAAATCAGGGAACCCTAGCTGCCTTTGATACTCCTCAGGGATTAAAAGACGCCATGATTAAAGAAGATCAAAATGCTAAAAAGGCCAAATTAGGTACTATAATTGACAAAATAGAGCAAGAAAATCCTTTAGGCAGAAGTAGTTCTTTTAAAGACCTTAAAGGTGCTGTATCAGAAATGGAACGGGAAGATGGGAAAAGCAAGCAAATGAGTATCATGGTCAGTAACCTGAATGATGACATTGTAGAAGAAATAGAGAAACTTCCCGTAGTATTTGAGGTGAGCAAACACCATTCTGGTCGTGTTATAATGGAAATGGACGATAAATGTAAAACTGCCGTTAATGATGTGATATGGGCTGTTATGCAGAATGATGGAAACATAACCTCTATTTCGACCAAAGATCCTTCTTTGGAAGACGTATTTGTGAAAGTGACCACCAAAAATAAGGAGGAATAAGATTGGAGACTAAAAAAGTAATGTGGATGATAAAAAAGGATCTGATGGTTCTTTGGAGACACAAACCCCGTTTATTGTCCATTATACTCTTCCCCATTATCATGATAACTTTATTTGGTTATGGAATGGGTGGAACCCTGGATAACATACCAGTAATAGTTGTTGAACAATCTAATGGGCCAATAACAGATCAAACTTTAGATGCCATAAAAAGTATGAACATGTATGACATTAAAGGGATAATAAGTGATCCAGATAAGGGTAAGGAGATGGTAGAAAGCGGACAGGTCAAAGCAGCCATTATTTTGCCATCTAATTACGACAACCTTACTACTAATCAGCCCCAGAGCGTGGTAATGTACATTGACTCCTCTGATCAAATGGCCAGCCAGGCCCTGATTCCAGCCACCCAGGCATTATTCAGTAAGATTTCCAGCCAGGTGGGACTGGAAAAAATGCAGATGAATAGTAGTGGCTCCACTGCCGCAAGCAGTCAAAGTGCATCTAATCAATCAGGCATTCAAGTAAATACCAGTCAAGTGGCCTCGGCACAAACCGGAGGAATTGTGGCCAGTTTCCAGAACCTGGCAAATACCGTCAATTTCCAGATCGATAAGATCTACGGTGATATAAAATATATAGACTTCCTGGTACCTGCAGTTCTGGCCATGACGGTTATGATGTCCTGTATGATGGGTATGGGAGAGTCAATTGCAGGCGAAAGGGAAAGAGGAGAGCTTGCCCGTTTATTCATGACCCCAACCAGTGTTTCTACCGTGGTAGGGGGGAAAATCGTATCCAAATTGGTTATTGAAACAGGGAGGGCCCTGGTTCTAATTTTAGCCGCTGTTATTCTCTTTGGAATAATAATAAAGGGAAGTATGGGACTTACACTACTACTTTTGGTTCTAACTGCACTCTGCTTTGTAGGGTTCGGAATGATGGTTTCTGCCCGGGTTTCTACTCAAGAAGATTATGTACAAATGGTAATGCCATTCACCATGCCCATGATGTTTGTTTCAGGAGTATTCTACCCTGTTGAAACCATGCCATGGATATTCCAGAAAGTAGCTTATATAGTTCCCCTGACTTACGCAAACGATGCATTAAGAGCAGTTATGCTTAAAGGTGTAGGTATAGGGGCAATTTCACTAGACATCGCAGTATTAGCAGGATTTACCATATTATTCTTTGCTCTGGGAGTGAGAAATTTTGATAGAGACATATAATTTATATTATATTTCTCTTTTAATTTACTCATTAGAAATCTCTAAATCCTTAAATGATTAAAAAAAGAATTTAAAAAGCCAATTGAATAAAATTAAGAATTTTTATTAAGATAATCAAAATATTAATTGTGGTGAAAAAACATGTTTAAAAAGAAAAATGTCTTAATTGGACTCCTGTTAATTTGTATCATGGCCAGTCCAGTGTCTGCAGCAGATTGGCAGATGTTTCACGAGAACAATGAACATACAGGATTTTTAAAAGAAGCAGCGGACTTTTCAGCCCAGGTTTGGTACTTCCAAACCGGAGGTCCTGTTAAATCATCCCCCGCCATATTAAATAACATACTGTACATTGGATCTAATGATGGAAGCATATACTCCATTGATATGGAAAACGGAAATAAATTATGGGACTATAATACTGATGGGGCCATA
Source organism: uncultured Methanobacteriaceae archaeon (assembly GCA_963698135.1). GTDB lineage: Archaea > Methanobacteriota > Methanobacteria > Methanobacteriales > Methanobacteriaceae > UBA349. The sequence goes on from CAVOPP010000011.1 coordinate 187,965, forward strand.
GTTTCCTCCCCAGTAATCCAAAACAAAACATTATACGTTGGTTCCAAAGATGGGTACCTTTACGCCATAAATACCGATAATGGAAATGTTGAATGGAAATTTAAAACAGGAAATTCCATTGAATCCACTCCTTCAGTTGAAAACAATACCGTTTACGTAGGTTCTAATGACGGTCGGGTTTATGCTGTTGATACGGATAATGGAACGAAAGTTTGGGAATTTGACACGGGAAATAGTGTGAAATCATCTCCAGTATCAATCAACGGGACTTTATACATAGGATCTGATAATGGAAAGATATTTGCCATAAATACTAATGATGGAAGCCAAAAATGGGTTTACACTGCTGGAGACGCCATTCAATCTTCTCCTGCATTTTATAACAATACCGTTTACGTGGGATCCAATGATGGGAATATTTATGCTTTAGGTTCAAATGATGGTTCTTTAACCTGGAAATTCGATATGGGGAATAAAATAGCTTCATCTCCAACCATTGACTCCAATGAAAATAGTTTGTTTATTGGGTCCGATGAAGGAAATATGACTTGCCTGGACACCCGTGATGGAGCATTCAAATGGTCTTATAAAACAGGAGGCGCAGTAAAATCAACAGCAGCTCTTTTTGACAATAAAATCACTTTTGGATCTGACGATGGAACAGTTTACACCTTGAACAAGTACAGTGGTAAAGAAGAGTGGACTTATTCGCCAGGATACTACTTATTTAACTCACCAATAACTTCTTCCCCTGCAGTCTATGGGAAAAATGTTTATGTCGGTAGTAATGACGGTTATGTCTACGCCCTCAATACCGATAAAGAAACTGGACCAACATCTGTATTTACTTACTACACCTGGGCCGCAATTGTAATTCTCATTGCTATCCTATTAGTGGTAAGATCCGCAATGAAAAGGCGAAAAAAAGAATAATGAACTGAGAAAAACTTAAACCATGTTTTTTCTCATTTTTTCTATTTTTTAATTTAATTTTAAATATTATTTAATTTTATTTTCCTTTTATTTTTTTAAATTCCAACTAAAAAAATAATATTAAAGTAATCTAATATTCTTAAAAAACTTAATTAGTAAGTAATTTAGATATAGAAAATATTAGAACCTTTATTTTAAAAAAAAGAAAAAAATCTGATCCCGATTGAAATTAAAATAAATAAAAAATTGAAACCATATGGCTTCAAAAATATCCATTAAAAATAAGAATATTAATTATCTTTTCGAAGTAGTATCTCAATAGCCGAAACATTTGTGGCTGTACCCTCGTTACCAATGATTTCCTCGGTGCATATGTCAATGCTCTGAACACCTATGTCTGTAATAAACCTGTTACGAACAATCTCAGCAACGTCTACTGCGCGACTAATGGCCCTTCCTCTAGCTTTTAAAATCACTTCAGAAGATCCACCATTCATCTGGGTTACAACTGCTAAGACATAGTTCATTACGGGTTTGTTTCCAATGTATACAACATTTTCCTCTGACATCACTTTAACCTCCGAAAGAATGACTATTAATCTTTCAGTACCCCATTATTATATATATTTTGTGATATACTTCCACAAAAGAATAATACAGATAAAATACTGTTTAAAAAAGTCTTTTTGTAGATTAATAAAAAATTATGGTGTTTAATCATCATTTAAGATAATTTTAAATGGAATTCAGATATTTCGTTAAATATCCATTAACTAAAAATTTAAGAAAAGAGATTTTAGGATTTATAATAATTAGTATTTAAATAATTAATCCAAATTCCATCACAAAGGGCGGAATACAATTACCCAACCCTCAATTTTTCCATTATCGTCTTTATCAGGATTTAAAGTACCATTAATGGTTATTCTATCCCCATTTTTATTTTCAATTACTTCTCCATTAAGTTCTAAAGAACGGGCCATGGAAATGTCTTCCAGATCAAGAAGCCCCAGTTGGCCACTTACTGGATTTAAGACTTCCATGAGATCTGCACCAATTGCATCCTCTTCCAGCCATCCGGTGATATCCTCTGCTTTAGAATTAATTAACCTAATTAATCTCCTCGAATCAGTGGATATGACAGCGTCAGAAACATTTTTTAAAATGAAATCAAGTTGTTGCTGATTTTTTCTAAGACGCAATTCCATTTTGTGCTTATACAGAGTTATTTCGATAGCCGTATGCAATTCACCCTCATCAAATGGCTTGTTTAAAAAACTGGAATCCCCTTTAATGATGTATCCTGATGGTTCTGTGATTTTAGCCCTTTCCACTGTATTTTCATCAAAATATGCAGTTAAATATATCACAGGTATTCCAAACCTCATTCTTATTTCCTGGGCCGCTTCGATTCCATCCATTTTTCCTTTTAAACGAATATCCATAATTATTAAATCAGGTGAAAGTTCTTCTGCCTTTTTAACTGCAGCTTCCCCGGTTGAAACCACTGCAGAGACTTCATAACCCATTTTTTTAAGCCCTTCACCAATGTCCTCTGCAGTTATATTTTCATCTTCTACCACCAATATCCGCGCACTGGTCATTTTTTCACCTTAAAACCCCTTAAATTCCATGAACAACAGCATAATCCCATAAATCCCATTAAATTTCACTATAATTATTATTTTTTATTATTTTTTTATAAATTATTATTTAATTTTTATTTTATTAATTAATTACTTTTAATGAATATTTGATTTTTGATTTATTTAAAATTATTATAATTTTTGATATTTCAAAGAATTTCTATGAAATTAGAAAATAAGTCAAATCAGAAATCTAATTAACAAAATTAAATAAAAAATTAAAAAATAATTAAAAATAAAATAAAAAAATTGTCAAAAAATCTCCAAATTAATACTGGAAAATTATTTGACTAACTAATTTCTAGTCTTAAACACCATTTAATGAGTGTCTGACCATTAAAATTTTATTTATTGAATCTAAAACTGCTTCTACACTAGCCATAACTACATCATCCCTGGTTGAACGTCCTGTGGCATTATTACCATCAGCATCACTCATTATAACAAATACCTCTGCCAGAGCATTGGTTCCGCCAGTTATAGCTTCAATATGGTATTCTTTGAGCTCAATATCAGCGGTTTCACTGACTAAACTCTGAATAGCGTTAATTGCAGCATCTACAGGACCCACTCCAGTTTTAGAAGCGGATTTGATTTCGTCATGTATACTGAGCTTTACCGTGGCCGTGGGCATAACATTTTCCCCAGTCATGACGGCAATTCCTTCCAATTTAACAATTTGTTCTTTGGCCCGGCCCAGAATAGTAACTGCAATGGCCTTTAAATCGGCGTCAGTGACCTTTTTGCCCTTATCTCCCAGAGTTTTGATCTGGTCGTAGACCGTACAGAACTGGTCTTCATTCATTTCAATACCATATTCATCTAATTTGGATCTGAGAGCATTAGCACCGGTATGTTTGCCCAGCACAATTTTTCGGGTGTGGCCCACCATTTCTGGAGTGATGGGTTCGTAGGTTTCGGCGTGTTCCAGAATACCGTGCACGTGAATTCCAGATTCATGGGCGAATGCGTTTTCCCCTACAATGGCCTTATTAGGTGGCATTTTTATCCCGGTTATTCGGGAAACAAACTCAGACAAATTTACTAGCTGTTCGGTTTTTATATCTAAAGAAATGTCATAGCGAGTTATAAGAGACATGACCACTTCTTCTAAGGAAGCATTTCCTGCTCTCTCCCCTAGACCATTTACAGTGGCGTGAACTTGCTCTGCTCCAGCTTCCACAGCTGCCAGGGAATTGGCCACTGCTAGACCAAAGTCATCGTGGCAATGGACGCTGATACGAGATTTAAGACTCTTTTTAAGCTCATTAATCAGCCAGTTCATGGAAGTGGGTACCATGACCCCTACTGTGTCCGGGACATTGATAAAATCTGCTCCTGCTTCGTCCACTGCCTTATAAATTTCCGAAAGGTAATCAAACTCCGTTCGAGTGGCATCTTCTGCCGAAAATTCTGCCACAATGCCGTGGTCTTTAATATATTCCACAGCATCCACTGCTTTACTTAAAATCTCTTCTTTACCCATTTTAAGTTTAAATTCTCTGTGCAGAGGAGATGTGCCAATAAATGTGTGAATGTAATCAACATCACAGTCAATTGCAGCATCCAGGTCTCCTTTCAAAGTTCTTGCCAAACCACAAACCTGGGCATTCAGTCCCAGAGATAATATTTCACGAGCTGCTTCTTTTTCTCCTTCAGAAGCTGCAGGGAATCCAACCTCAATAGTTTCTACACCGAGCTGGTCCAGTTTTTTAGCTATCCGTATCTTTTCATCTACGGTAAGGGCCACTCCCGGTGTTTGTTCACCGTCTCTTAAGGTAGTATCAAATATTACCACCTTTTCCGGCAAATTCATGGTTTTTTTTACTTTCTCAATGTACATAGACATTCCTCTTGGTTTGGCTAGGCTCAGAAAGAATCTGATCCTGTTTTACTGATACGTCAATCACCATTTAACAAAAATAAGAAATGGTGAAAATACCAATTTTTTTGTTTAGAATGATAATATCACTTCCTTATATAATAAAATATTTGTTAGAAAGGAATTTCCATAGAATTTATTTTCTTATTAATCTAAAAAAATAATTTATTTAAAAAAAATAATTTAAAGATTTTTTTAGTGGAAATTCAATTATTAAACGCCCATTATCAAACTTAAAAAATTCCTGAGTCCCGGAGCCAGGCCCAGAATAAATATGCTCAGTTTTAAAGTATTTTTTATTGTTTTGTCTTCAATAGTAGTGTCTATTACGTAAAGAGCCGATAAAATAACCACCATCTTTAAAGGGAACATTACAAAGGCAGTTCCCCATAAATTAGTCAGGGCACTGGGAAGAACATGCTGTTCCCAGTATCCATAGTAATCCACGGCCACATAAGTGGATGCCGCATCGAAAAAATGGGCCGATAGTACTGCTAAGTTAAATTTTCCTTTTAAAAGATCCCATTTGCGGCCAATTAATGCGAATATTCCAGTGAATAGTGCCCAGAAAATTAAAACATAGGCCATAGCTGTGAAATTTATATTTTGCAAGCTCAAAATATTGGGAATACATATCAAAACTCCCACCGTGAAAATAATGTACCGATAATCATAGCTGGTCTTTTTTTCCAGGTAAATTGATCCTAAAAGTGTGAATATGGTTATAAGTCCGGTTAAAACGTAAATTCCGGGAGTGACCAACCATAGAGTTAATGGATAAATTCCATTATCCACCAGGGCCCGGGCACTTGATCCGAAAAATATGAAGGGAATTATGGCTATAAAAAGATCTCCAGGATCTTTATCAATCCATTTAAACATTTTAATTATTACAATCACTACCAGGCCTAAAATTAATCCGAATATAATTGTATTAAAAAGAGTATATCCCGGGTGCAGATATAAAAAATTCTCCTGGATAAATTGAGAAATGGATTGTGAAAGAGATGTAGGGAGTTCTGCTAGCATGAAACTTAATTGGCATTATCAGAATTTAATGCTATCGTATTCACTTTATTAAAATTTATTGGCTAGTAAATTAATTAGGAGAATTAATTAAAAAAGAGAATCTCTTCTAAGTTATAAGTAAAAAGTTATAACTTATAAGTTAGAAGTTATAATAAAAATCTCTATTATTAACCAAGCATATAGGATTCTATTAATAAAATTAATATTCATAAACTCTTTTTATCTTCTTGTTAATGACTTCCTTAAGTATCAAAGGAAGAGGAGTTCTATCACCATAGGCCGTAGTCTTACCATCTTTAATAGCTTTCAAAATACTTTCTACAGAAAAATCAGCATCTACATCAGTCACACAGCTTCCCACAGCCCCTACAAAGTGAGAATCACTGGCCCCTATTTCCGGGATGTTTTTTTCAATAGAGAGTTTTTTAGCCCTCCAGTTAGAATATCCAAAAATATATCTGGAATTCATGGTTTCAATGGCATCCACGTGCATGTGCTTAATTTTAGCAAATAAGCCATCCCTATATCTTACAAATGGATGGGGAACAATAGCTATCCCATCCATGTCATGTATCAAATCCACGGTCTCCTCTGGAGAGAGACCTTTTTTGATCTCTTCGGTTAATCCTAAGGCCACTATATGGCCCTTATTAGTAGTAATTTCCATGGCAGGGATTATAATAATGTCTTTAAATTCTTTAACCTCTTCTTGAGCTATTAAAGATCCTTTCATAGTATTGTGATCCGAAATTGCTATGGCATCCAGACCTATACTTCTGGCCCTTTTTATTATCTCTCTGGGTGTTCCTGTAGCATCGCCAGAATAAATAGTGTGAATATGTGAGTCAATTATCATTTTATCATCTTCAATTTAAATTTGAATAGTTTGATTATATTTTAGTTAGATTTAGTTGTAATTAATATTTAATTAATAACATTCACTAAATACATTCAATATATTATTCTGAATAATTCAAATATTTTCAAATTATTTTTTATCTTCTGATTCTTAATCCTGATTCCAGTGTTTAATACATTTAATTAAACCCACCGGACCCGTCATCATTACATCTCCAGCAGGGGCCGCATTATAAACAGGAAATTGAACTTCTTCCATCAAACCGCGCCTTGGCCCGGTAACCACGACTTTTTCAATTTCTTTTATGGGTTCCAGAGCCCAGGCCCCATGACCATGGTCTTCGTGTACTTCTTCATGAGTAATAGTGGCATCTGCCAGTTTTTGTAAGTAGTATTCTATTTTTTCAGGAGTAAGAGCACTGGTATGGTGCTCAAAAATCCCCCTTATTTTACCATTTTCAATGGATGCTGCCAGGGTGTGGCCATTACCCACATCCATGATGATATAACTGTTTAATTCCCGAACCAATGGATCTTTTGTAGCCCCGCAAACAGAAGCGAATTTAGAATCCATTAAAAAAGGATCAAAATCAGATAATGTTCTGGAAACGGCCTTCATTCGAGTAAAATAATCAGGAATATCCCTGTGAAATGAAAATTCCTCAGGTAGTAGTGGTTTATTTAATTTCTCCCTGATCTTTAAAAAGCGGAAATTACGGTCCCCCATATCCTCATTATACCCGTGGTCCTGTACAGCCACCCCCACATAATCAAAATCAAGTTTTACACCAAAATAAGAAATTGCAGAACCAATAGAGTCTAAATCAACATCTTTTAATTCTAATTTAACGAAATCTTCATATTCTGTTTTACTTTCATTAGATGAAACAATTTCAATACCTTGTGCAGCAACTTTTACAAGATCGTCCCGTATGGTTCGGGCTGCATTCTCTTCCATGACCACCCGATGGCCTTTTTTGATATGGTTTTCGATGGCCTGGTTTACCGGACCACCCCCCATGGTTTCGCCATTTATAAAAAGATTATGATTAATTTTAGATATTTTTGAAGCCAATATGCGAGTCGGTGAAGGTAAAACAAGTTTTACAGAATTTTCCATGTTTTGATGAGAATCAAAAAGCATGATGTCCTGAGTGCCTTTGCCCACATCCACAGCCAGTATTTTCATGAAGATACTTTGAATTATAAATTATTAGTATTTGATGGTAAATCATTTGATGGTAAAATAAAAAAAGCATTTAAATTATTAAGTTATATTAATGAAAATATATTTCCATAAAATGTTATTCCATAACTGTTATTAAGGATATTAGAATGAGAATATTTTATTTATTAAGTGAGTTATTTGAATTCAAATAAATTAATATTAATGTACAAATCTGTACAAAAAAGATTTAAATAGTACGGTGTAGTATTAATATAATTACTGATTGAATAGGGCAAATAAAATAGGCAAATAAAATATTGATACAAAATGGTGATTAAATGTACAAAATTACATTATCTTCTGATGAAATTCCAAAAAAATGGTATAATATAAATGCAGATTTACCGGTTCCTTTACCAGAGTATAAGGACTCTGAAGAAGGAGGAAATCTTGCAAATCTTCCAAAAATATTTTCTAAAGGTGTTTTAGAACAAGAAATGTCTCAAGACAGATGGATTGATATTCCCAAAGAAGTAAGAGATGTTTATAAGATGATAGGGCGACCCAGCCCCCTATTTAGAGCTAAAAATCTGGAAGACCAGTTGGATACCCCGGCCAAAATCTACTACAAAAGGGAAGATTATTCTCCCACCGGTAGCCACAAACTAAATACGGCTATTGCTCAGGCATATTATGCAAAAAAAGATGGGGCAGAAAAATTAACCACTGAAACTGGAGCCGGACAATGGGGAACTGCTTTATCCCTGGCCTGTTCCATGCTGGATATGGAATGCAAAGTATACATGGTTAAAGTGTCCTTTAATCAAAAACCATTCCGTAAAACCATTATGCAATTATATGGTGGAAATGTTATTCCATCCCCAAGTTCTGACACCGAATACGGGCGGAAAATACTTGCTGAAGATCCTGAACACCCTGGTTCACTGGGTATAGCCATATCTGAAGCTGTAGAAGAAGCATTAATGGATGATAAAACTTATTACTCTCTTGGAAGTGTATTGAACCACGTACTACTTCACCAATCCGTTATTGGGTTAGAAACCAAAAAACAACTGGAAATTGCTGATGAAAGCCCAGATGTTATGATTGGTTGTGTAGGTGGAGGAAGTAACTTTGGTGGTGCTATCTTCCCATTCATAAAAGATCAGATCGACGGTAAAATAGACTGTAAATTCCTGGCAGCAGAACCAAGTTCCTGTCCAACCCTCACCCAGGGAGAATATTGTTATGACTATGCCGATGCCGGTGAAATGACCCCAAGGATGAAAATGCACACTTTAGGCCACAGCTTTGTACCTCCATCTGTACATGCTGGAGGGCTGCGTTACCACGGAATGTCACCTCAAGTCGCATTACTGGTTAAAGAAGGACTGGTGGAAGGCCGAACTGTCACTCAAAATGAAGTATTCCAAAGCGGAGTCACTTTTGCTAAAGCAGAAGGTGTGGTACCTGCCCCCGAAACCTGTCACGCTATTAAAGTGGCCATTGATGAAGCTAAAGAGTGCAAAAAGACTGGAGAAGAAAAAACAATTGTGGTCAGTTTCTCAGGACACGGAATGCTGGATTTACAGGGTTACGACGATTACTTAAACGGTAAACTACCTGAAGACAGTAAATAATGAATTAAAATAATAAAGTAAAGAAATAAGGATCCAAAAAACTTATTTTCTTTCCTTAATTTATTTTAATATTTTTTATTCTCATTTTGACATAATTTTAAAAAAATTAAAAACTTAAATTCCGCTCAAAATTGAATTAAATTATTTTTACAGCTATTGATTATTTTTAACTAAATAATTAAATTATAGATTATCTCATTCTATTTATTCTGCTCTTAAATGACTTCATTAAACAAAAAGAAGCGTTAAAATAATTTAAAAATGTTCGATATATATAAATATCATCATTACTTATGTTTAATAAAAAGATTTGATAAATCAAAATTAGATAAATTTTAAAATTATTTTACTAAATATTTCATTAAGGTGATAAAATGGATTATAAAACGGTTGCAATAGCAGTTATGGCCGTAATTGTGGTTTTGCTTGCAGGAGTAAATGCAGTATTCTTAATGAACCCTAGCGACAATAATTCCACAGATACACTCTCATTAAGTAACAATACAACTACTAATCTCACTTACTCTAATAATAACAGCTCTTTTGAAGAAGAGCCAACTCACAAGGTTGTTAAAACCAATACAACTAAAAAACATAATTCTACCAAAACCAATGGCACCGGTGGAAACACAACTGTTGAAACGGGTGGAAATGGTGGAAATGGTGGAAATTATTAATCAATAAATAGATATAGAAATATCTATTTATTTTTTTTTAAAAAATTATTTTATCTTTCATTTTTAACAATTTATTTTTCAAGTTATCATATAATATATAAATGAATTGAAGAATATTAATTAGTAGAAATAAAACTATATTTCGAATATTAGATTATCATTCTATGATTCCCGGATTTTGTTTATCTTATTGTCTAAGAAACATAGAATTTATCAAAGGAGGACTTTAATGTATAAAATAGGTGAAGCTTTAATTGGAAGCGGAAATGAAATCGCTCACGTTGATTTAATTATTGGAGACAAAGAAAGCCCTGCCGGTGCTGCTTTTGTAAATGGAATGACCCAACTTTCTCTGGGACACACCCCACTATTATCCGTAATCAGACCTAACCTAATGACCAAACCAGCCACTCTCATAATCCCCAAGGTAACTGTGGGAGATTTAAAAGACGCTGACAAAATATTTGGCCCTGCCCAGACTGCGGTGGGAAGAGCTGTGGCTGATGCCGTGAATGAAGGAATCATTCCTAAAGACCAGGCAGAAGAACTGGTTATTCTGGCCAGCGTATTTATCCACCCTGAAGCAGAAGATTTCAGGAAAATTTATCAGTATAATTACGGGGCAACTAAACTGGCTATTCAAAGGGCCATGGACGGATATCCATCTATGAACAAGGTAATTGCTGAGAAAGACCGGGGAAGCCACCCAATAATGGGATTCAAAGCTGTTAAACTATGGAACCCACCATACCTGCAAGTTGCCCTGGACCTGGACAACATGGATGAAATGGAAAGAATCATTAACAGTTTACCTGACCGGGAAAGAATACTATTAGAAGCCGGTACTCCGCTGGTTAAAAAATTCGGTGTGGGTATCGTAAGCAAGATCAGGGAACTGAGAAAAGATGCTTTCATTATTGCTGATTTAAAAACTCTCGATGTGGGTCGTATTGAAGTTAAAATGGCTGCTGATGAGACTGCAGATGCAGTAGCAATCTCTGGACTGGGTACTATTGAATCCATTGAAAAAGCAATACACGAAGCTCAAAAGCAAGGTATCTATTCCATACTGGATATGATGAACGTGGATAACTTTGTGGAAAAACTCAAAAGCTTAAATTACATGCCTAGCATTGTTCTTCTCCACAGAAATGTTGATTTAGAGACCATGAAAGCTGAAAGAGGAGAAGAAGCTGGAGAAATGACTGAATGGGGTAACATTGGTGAAATCAAGGAAATCCTCGGCGCTAACGGATTAGTAGCTGTGGCTGGCGGAATAACTCCTAACAAAGTGGAGCAAGCCTTAGACAGTGAAGCAGACATTATTGTAGTGGGCCGTTACATTATCGGATCCAGAGATGTCCGCAGATCTGCAGAAGACTTCCTGGAACACATGCCTCAAGACCCAGACACCATGCGACTGGCCCTTGACGAAGACGAGTCTATTTAATCTTAATTGATTAATAACTCGGATTTTTTTTCTTTTTTAATTAAATATTAATTTTTTTATTTTTCTTTTACATTGTTCCCAAATGATGCCTCTTTTTAACTATTATTAAAAGCTAAATTTTATTATAAGAAAAGTCAAATTAGATATATAATTATTAATTATTGAAAATTTTAAGATAATATCGAGGTAATCATTATGATAGTGGGAATATGCGGCAGTCCAAGAAAAAAATCCACAGATTACGTTTTAAAAGAGGCCCTTTCCATAATGGAAGATAAAGGCTTTGAAACCACATTTTATGGAGTAAGGGGTAAAAATATTGGGCCATGCAAGCACTGCGATTACTGTCTAAGGAAAAAAGAATGCTTCTTGAAAGACGACATGATTGAAGTATATGAGTTACTGGATAAAGCCCAGGGAATTGTAATGGCCACCCCCATCTACAATGGAGGGATAAGTGGTCAGATCAAGTGCATTATGGACCGATGCCGGGCCTTAGGAGCTGCAGATTACGATTCTCTCCGAGGAAAAATAGGCATGGGTATTGCCGTTGGTGGAGACCGGAGCGGTGGCCAGGAACTGGCCCTGCAGCAAATTCACACTTATTATATATTAAGTGGAGTTATTCCAGTGAGTGGTGGATCCTTTGGAGCTAATCTGGGGGCTTGTTTATGGTCTAAGGATACTTTAGAAGGGATTAAGGAAGATGAAGAAGGTTTCAGGACCTTGAGAAAAACCGTGAATATGTTTGCCCGGTATCTGGAAACTTACAACCCGGAAACTCATAAAAAACCTTAATATTATTAAATCAATTATTTTCAATTTTTTAAATATTCGAATTATAATTATTAAAATTTTTTTTAAAAATTTCAAAATAAATGCAGATATTAATCAAGTTTATAAGCTAATACTCTAAATAATATCTAGTTTAATTTATTTCATTAATTTTTAAAATTATATTTTATTATCTTTTCAATTATCCGGTGATTCAATGAGTACAAGCAAGGGAGCAGCAAAGCTACTAAGAGGAAGTTTCCTCTTGATGATAAGTAATCTCCTTTTTAGAGTAGGAGGTTACATATATCGATTTTTAATGGCTAGACTGCTGGGTCCTGAAGGATACGGAATATTAGGATACACTCTGTTTTTCCAAGGCGTATTTCAGGTTCTTTCTGCAGGAGGATTGCCTCCGGCCATTGCCAAGTATGTTTCTCAGCATAAAGCCCTTGAAGAAGATCAAATGGCCAGCCAAGTGGTTTTCACATCGCTAAAATTTATGATGTTTCTGGGAATTTTCTTTTCCATAGTTATGTTTTTCATTGGGCCAATAATAGCCAATGATATCTGGCATAAACCCGCCGCTAGCCCTTCCTCTTCAAGCAGTAGCATTAATCACTCCTTTTAGTGTTATAGTAGGGGCTTTTAGAGGCGCATTCCAGGGAATATATAAAATGGAATATGTGGTTGTTACGAGAGCCGTGGAACAGGTTTTCATGATTGTTTTTGCAGTCGTTCTGGTAATGCTTGGATTTTACGCTGCAGGAGCAGTTATAGGGACAGGAATAGGATTTATGGCCTCCGCAGCTTCAGCCGTAATCATTTTTCGAAAATATATGTGGAAATATTTGCCCTCACTCGATCCTGAACATAAGTTCAATTTTAGACAGGAAATGGGGCTTATAAAGACCCTTTTAATATTCTCCATACCAGTTATCATTACTGCATTATCAGAGATGTCCATTTACGGAGCAAGTATATTTATTTTAGGAATTTTTATGGCCACCAAGTTTAGTGGTTATTATAATGCCGTAGATCCCATAGCTCGTCTTCCCCTGGTAATATCCCTTTCAGTAGCTACTGCAGTGCTTCCAGCAGCTTCTGAGGCCTTTGCTTTGAAAGATAAAGTATTATTAACAACTTATGTAGTTCAATCTTATCGTATGGTAGTTTTAACTGTTCTTCCTCTCTGTATTGGTATTGCTGTCTTTGCCAGGCCGCTTTTGGAGCTTCTTTTCGGTGTTGATTATATATATGGAGCTGGAGCATTAAGCATATTAGTAATTGGAATGGCATTTTATACCCTATTCATGGTATCCTCCAGCATCGCCCAGGGATTAGGATATCCCCGGTTACCCATGTACATTTTAGTGGCGGGTAGTGTGGTGAATATAACCTTAAACTGGTTCCTCATACAGTTTTATGGTATTATTGGTGCAGCATTAGCTACAACCATTACTGCATTTGTTATAATGATACCTATTTTGTGGAAAACCTATAAAATTACTGAAGTAAAATTGCCATTCATGGCCTTTGCCAAAATAACTTTAGCCTCCGTAATTATGGGATTAGGAATTTATCTTATCCCTCAAACAATCCCTGGACTAATCATGGCCATTATAATTGCCCCAATTATATACGTAATCGCCTTCACATTTTTAAAAGGGTTTGAAAAAAGGGACATCCGCATGATGCGTAAAATTGGATCCCGAATGGGCCCATTATCTCGGCCAGTCGAAAAATTACTTACCTTCATTGATAAATATGCCAAATAAATGGAAATTTATGAAATAATTGGTTAAATATATCAACTCTGACACATAAAATAAAGATAAAAAAGGTGTCTTAATGGCCAATACTAGGGATATTCCAGAGTATCAATTAGAAATAGGTGAGAAATCACTATTAATGGATAAAGAAAATTTCAGCTTCTAAAATATATAGATAGCCTGGGCTCCATTACCCGAGCCTCTAAAGAGTCAAAAATTCCCTACAGGACTGCCCTAAAATACATTGAAGTAATAGAAAAAATTGTAGGTCAAGCTGTTGTATTGACCCAGAGAGGCGGTAAAGGAGGTGGAGGCGGTAGCCAACTTACTGATACCGGTAAGACAATTATTAAGGAATATATCAAGCTTAATCAAATTATTAAAAAACATTCCAATTTAAATGAGATTGAATGGAACAGTTAGTTCACTGGAAATTGAACAATAGAGTTATGAATGTCAAAATAGGACAAAATGAGATTATTATTACCCCTCCACAAGGATTTGGAAAAGGTGACAAAGTTTTAATTTTGATTATCAACCCTGAAGATATATTTATTATGCTCCGTCCCCAGGAATCCAGTGTGAGAAACATTGTAGAGGGCGAAATTGTTGGTATGGAAATTCAAAATGAAATGGTAAAGCTGAAAGTAGCTCTGGATCCATTAACCAATATTCTGGTGGGATATAACCCGATATTCCTGGAGAAAAACTGGAATTAAGATCTGGAAAAAAAGGTTTTTGTTGGATTTAAAGCCACTTCCCTATCATTAATAAAGATGTAATAGATATTATAACTTATCACTTATAAGTTAAAAGTTGTAACTTATAACTTATAATAAGATTTTCGAGGTAATTCATGCAAATATTAGTAGACAAAAAAAGATGTACCGGATGCGGAAAATGCGAGGAAGCGTGTCCAAAAGGAGGAGTAATTTGGTCTATAGACCGTAAAACAGAAATAGATGAAGCTTCGAACCTGGAATATTGTCACCAATGCACGATTTGTGCTGGTAAATGCCCGGAAAAAGCAATTACAATTGTTAGAGATGATAACTAATGTCAAGGAAAAAAAATAAGACAAGAAAAACATCTGAAACAGAAATAGAAATTTCACTAAACCTGGATGGAACCGGACAATATAATGTTCAAACAGGTGTGGAATTTTTCGACCACATGCTGGAATCATTTGCCCGGCATGGATTTTTCGATCTGGAAGTTAAGGCCCAGGGCGATGTGAGCGTAGATGACCATCACACTGTGGAAGACGTGGGAATACTATTGGGTGAAGTATTTAATGAGGCAGTAGGAGATAAAAAAGGAATAAATCGGATTTCTCATTCCCTGGTGCCCATGGACGAGGCTCTGGCCATGGTAGCAGTTGACATAAGCGGCCGAAGCTATTGCATAATAGACATGCACTTTACCCAGCAAAAAGTGGGGGAGTTATCCACCGAAAATGTGGAGCATTTCCTGGAATCATTTGCCAGCAGCGCCCGGATAAATATAAATGCCAAGGTAGAAGGAGAGAACGACCATCACCAGATCGAGGCACTATTTAAAGCGCTGGCCCGGGCTCTAAAAGATGCTGTAAAAGTTGAACACGACCAGATACCCAGTACCAAAGGCATTTTATAATTTAATTTTAAAAGAGGGATAAAATGGTTTCTGAGATACGAAAAAAATTTACCATGCCTACGGCCCGCCTGGAAACCCTGGCCGACGGTATATTCGCCATTGCCATGACTTTACTTGTTTTAAGTATTGAAGCTCCCAGTCCCGGAACCATTACTTCTTCTTTAGATTTTCAAAATTATGTTAATGAATTAATTCCTCAAATGTCCGTATATGCACTCAGTTTCATTTTACTAGGTTCTTTCTGGTTAAATCACCATATTTTCTTTTTAATTAAAAAAACAAATACCCGACTGGTGTGGGTAAATATCCTCTGGCTCATGATGGTGGTTCTGGTACCATTTAGCACGTCACTCATTGGTTCTTACAGTCAGTATCCGCTTTCTGAGATAATATTCGGGATTAATATGTTTTTAATTGGAGTTTTATACCTTTTAAACCTCCTATATGCTTATTATGGAGATTTTATGGAAGAAAAGGTCAGGCCCTATGCCTGGCGCATAATCTTAGGCAGTATTTCTTTACCGATTATAGCATTAGTTTCCATAGCAATTTCCTTTAATAGTCCCTTCTGGAGTCTGGCAGTTTATCCCATAATACCCATAATTATGAGCTCCTTTGCTGTTTTATACAGGGCGAGAAAAAGTAAGTACGAAAATTAATAAGCAGATGTAGATGTTGTGGCATATAATGATGTAGGAATAAAAATAAAAATAATTAAATTAAAACGGAATATTCTTTTCGCAAGGAAATAAGCTCTTTAGACATTCCATTTAATTCATAGGATTCAATTTCAAAGTCTAACTCATTATAATTATCCAGAACGTGATCTATTTTATCCATTACCAGATCAATCTTATTTATTTGGAATGCAATAAATTCCTTATAATTTTTATTTTCTTCGCTTGGTTCATTAAGATCCTTGGTTCTGATTTGTGGCAGTTTAGATGTCGAAGAAATCTTTATTTCATTATATTCGTCGAATATTTGATCTAATTCTGATTTTGAAAACATTATTAAATCCCCTAATTTGTTATTTATGATTATTCTTCAATCAATTTCTCCAGACTGCGGAAAATTTGGCCGAAATCATTTCCAGAAACCTTTTGAGATTTCCAATATTCCATCATACCTTTTTGGGCTTCTTCCAGATCTTTAGAAGTGACACCATGTCGAATAGAAATCTTGGCCTCAGCAAAAGCCGCTAACTGATCACATGCCTTTACCAGTTCCCCATCTAAAGGAGAAAATTCATTTTTATTATATTTTTTATTTAAATCATTAAATGTTATGAATTTAACCGAAGTCTCATCTTTAATTTTGTTTTTAAATTCATCCCCAGTAAAATAAAGCATTTCATCGCGCCAGGTCTTGGGAAGAAGAGGCAAAAGCTCCTCTTTCATTTGATAGTCCTCATATTCTTTAATTATATCTTCCAGCCCTCTAACTGATCGTTTTACAGGAGATATAATATCCTTGGTCATTACTTCTGGCAGGTCATGAAATAAACCAGCGAAAAAATTGTTATAAATCCGCTTATCGCATGCTTTAACACCCATTTCCATGGTACATAAATAAGCAGTGGAGGCCACGATTAACATATGGCCCAGGACTGAGGTTTCAGGAATTCGAGGAGAGTGAGCCCATCTTTTCTGAAATCGAAGTTGACCACATAGATCCACAAAGCCAAAGGACTTTTTTTCCAGCATTATCTTTTGAACACCAATTAAATCATAATGGTCTTCAATCTGGTTTTCGATTTTTTCCCGGGTATTTTCAATTCCATAAATGAAGGGGGCTGTATTGTAAATAATCTTAAATTCCCAGTTGGTGGCCAGGTAGTGGGCCGCCCGTAAAATTCGTTTTTCCAGCGTGCTTTGCCGACTGAAAAGGTAATTCTTAAATTTTTCCTCAAAAGAATTGTCTTTTAAGCCTTGAAAATCAGTTTTCAATTCATTTATGACGTGTTTATTTAATTCTTCCCTCTTTTCATCCATCATTCTATGAAACACTGACGGTTTAATATCTGTTAAAACAAGTCGATGGAAGAAATCAAATAAAAACCCTTCAATTAAGTTAATCCAGTTAATAGAATCTTTTCCCCTGCTATCTTCTTCTATTTTAGCCAGTACATATGCTATAATCATTTTATGAGCTTGTTTATCCAGTTCTGTCAATTGAACTGGCCTTATATGATCGTTCCATCGTTCCATGGTGGCCGCCTTGAAGAAGCGTTCTATTAAGTTTTCTATCATGATTTTACCTTTAATTAGGATTTGTTAATTGAATATTAGAATAATATTAAATATATACTTTATTATTATTACTATCAGACAGAATCTTAATCAATAAAATGTCAAAAAATGAATTTCCAGTAATTATTTGATACCCAAAAAATTTGATACTAAAAAAGAAAAAACAACAGGATTTAATATCTTCCTGTTTTGAATTTAATTACATATCCTGGTGTTAAACCATTACCTGCCAGATCACTGATAGCTGAAGAAGGTATGTAAACTGTGTAATATGAATTACTGCTTCTTTTACTACTAGTTTTTAGGTAAAGAGTATTTCCTGAAATCCACTTTGAAATATTAACTATTCTTCCGTATTTATCCTTTATCACAATTTTGGACCAGTTAATACCTGTTTTAATATTTTCACTGAATTTAAGGTAAATGGTCTTAGTTCTGGATACTCCAGTGGCAGACTTTTTAGGATAAGTATATGTCACTTTAGGAGGAATTAAATCGATTTTAACCGATTTATGTATGCTTTGGCTACCCGTGCTGGCTGCAACGTCTGCTGTTCCTGCTTTAGAACCACCTTTCAAAGTGGATCTGGCCACCCCATTAGTCGTGGCCACATAATTAGTTCCAATTGTTCCCAGGTTAGAGGTAAATTTCACCACTATACCATCAGGTACATGGCCCTGGTTAGGGTCGTGATAGACACCATTAACATCATGAAGCAGGTCTGCGGTCAAAACAGCAGTTCCTCCATTGTTAATAACACCCGTGCTTGGATTAAATCTTAAAACCAACCAGGAAGAAACATTGGAATCAACAACCCTATCTGATGGATTTTGATTGGAGCCCCACCAGTTGTATCGAGCATCAACTGAGTCTCCTTCATTGTATATGTCTTCTGGATAGTATCCATCCATTCCATTTTCCATTATTTGGCAGAAGTGAATCCTTAAAATACCTTCATTATAAAAAGCATCCCCATTCATATAAGCACTGTTTCTTTTGAAAATGCTGCCTGATACGTTTACTGTAGAATTACCCCAGTTGGAAATGGCCCCTCCCATATCGGCATAGTTATCGGTGAAAGTACTATCATATATACTGGAATTACCGTAATTAGAAATAACACCACCATCATAAGCTAAATCATCCAAACCACTGGTAGCAGTATTTTCAGTGAAAATGCTATTTTTAATAATTAAATTTCCCATATTTGAAATAGCAGCCCCACTATCAGCAAGATTACCTGTGAATTCACAGTTCCTCAAGGCGGTTATACCATCATAAGTGGCAATAGCACCACCTAAATAAGGATTCTCGTTATAAGCACTTTGAGCAATATTATGAGCAAATTTACTGGAATTAATTACTAAAGTACCTTCAAAAGTGCAAATAGCGCCCCCAGAACAAGCAATAGAATTTTCAGAGCTGCTAACCATGTTATCAGAGAAATTGCTTGAATATATGGTTAAGTTACCACTATTAGATACAGCTCCGCCCAAAAAAGCACTGTTGCTGGTGAAATTACTATTGAATACGGTTAAATTAGCTAAATTGGCAATAGCACCACCCATAGCAGATTCATTACCATTTACAGAGTTTAAATAGAAATTAGTTAGATTTACAAGTAAATTTCCTTGATTGTAAATAGCCCCGCCCAAAAAAGCTTGGTTATTATTAAAATTGCTTTTATTTATGGTTAAATAACCTAAATTGACAATAGCTC
The DNA here is from genome assembly GCA_963698135.1 of uncultured Methanobacteriaceae archaeon. Classification (GTDB taxonomy): domain Archaea; phylum Methanobacteriota; class Methanobacteria; order Methanobacteriales; family Methanobacteriaceae; genus UBA349. The sequence goes on from CAVOPP010000011.1 coordinate 207,401, forward strand.
CACCATAATATGCAGTATTATCCTTGAAAATACAGTTTTCTATGGTTGAAAATCCATTATAAGATAAATCGGCATAATTAAAAAGAATAGAACCCATTTCTCCCGCATTATTTGTGAAGTTACACCCATTTAAAGTTAAATTTCCTACATTAAAGATTAAACCTAAACCTTCGGCAGATTCATTTAGTTTAACTACTATATTATTTGTAAAACTACTATTTAATATGGTTAAATTTCCCCCATTTATGATCGCACTACCACCAGCAACATGATTGGCAGTAAAAGCTGTATCAATTAAAGTTAGAGTACCATTATTTTCGATATAGCCTCCCGCATCGACATATCCATCAGTTTGGGTTAAGTTCTGGATGGTTACTATTTGGCCACTTTTTATAGTGAATATCAAAAATGCACCACTCCCATTTATAATAGTTCCCTCACGGCTCTGGCCTTTGATAGTCATATTCTTGTCAATGGTTATATTGGCATTATTTTCTCCAGAATATACACCATCGGCAATATTCACTATTCCACCATCATTTACTGTTCCTGTAGCATTTTTAATAGATTTTTTAGGTCCAGTTATACCTATTCCATCCCAAACATCAGATTCACCATCCCAACTGTCATTTCCTGAGGAATCATTTACATAAATAACACCCGGATTAGCAGAAACATCATTAACAGAAGCTAATGAAATCATTAAAAAAGCCAAAAGAAAACATGAAGTGATGAGTGGACTTTTAATCTCGTTAAATTTAGTTATAATCTTTTCACCTCCAAATTTAAGTAAATTTAAAGTAATAATTTACTACCAATACTTATAATGAATAATACTTTAAAGTTTCGATTTAAATTTCAAAAAAAAAGATTATTCTAAAAATAATTTTACGAAGTTAAAATAAATGAATCTAAATTTAAGTAAAGATATTCCTTTTTAACATTTTTATTGAAAATAAACATTAATTCATAATTCATAATTCATAATTAATTTTAAAATAAAAAAGTAGGAAAATAATAATTATTTTCCTGTTTTGAATCTAAATGAACAGCTATTGGCCAGATTATTTCCCGCATAGTCTTTTACAGCACCAGAAGGAATATAAACTGAGTACCAAGTATAACTACTTCTTTTCAAGGCAGTGTTAATTTTAAGAACGTTTCCAGAAATGGATACGCTAATTTTTACTAACTTACCTGTTTTAAGGTTTTTAATATAAACCTTGGACCAGTTAACACTACTTTTAAGGTTTTCAGATAATTTCACGTAGATTGTGGAAGTTCTGGAAACATTAACAGCCTTGTGCTTAGGATAAGTTAAAACTACCTTAGGGGCCACTTTATCTATATTATAAGTTGCAGGATACACTTGTGAGGGATTACCTGAATCATCAACAGCTAAAAACTTCAAAATGGTTGATGAGCTAATAGTTATGGGTCCCGTGTATTTTGTGCTGTTAGTAGTGGGCGTGGAACCATTTAAAGTGTAGTATATACTACCTGCTTCGCTCATGGTTAGAGAAATTACCTTATTGGTGTTATAAAGTCCGCTTTTCAGATTGGCCCAGGCCTGAGGCATGTTTTTGTCTATGCTATAATTTTCTTCATAGATTGTAGAAGGATTTCCAGATTCATCTATAGCTAAAAACTTCAAAACAGTGCTAGAATTAATACTAATAGGACCAAAATACTTAATACTAAGATTACTCGGCGTAGAACCATCCAAAGTATAATAAATAACCCCTGGCTCACTCATATTCAAACTAACCAGTTGATTGGTATTATACGATCCACTCTTAATATCCGCAATTGCTGTAGGTAAAACCTTGTCAATATCATATGCTTCAACAGCCACTTCTGAAGGATTTCCAGCCAAATCAACAGCTAAAAACTTCAAAATAGACGTATTGTTTATAGATATTGGGCCAGAATACTTAATACTGGAATTACTCGGAGTAGAATTATCCAAAGTATAATAAATACTACCAGACTCACTCATAACCAAACTAACCAACTGATCAACATTAAACAATCCACCCAAAACATCAGCCCAAACAGTAGGAACAACCTTATCAACTACATAAGATTCAGAACCAACTAAAGAAGGATTTCCAGCCAAATCTACAGCTAAAAACTTCAAAATAGACGTATTGTTTATAGATATTGGGCCAGAATACTTAGTACTGGAATTACTCGGAGTAGAATTATCCAAAGTATAATAAATACTACCAGACTCACTCATAGCCAAACTAACCAACTGATCAACATTAAACAATCCACCCAAAACATCAGCCCAAACTGTAGGAACAACCTTATCAACAGTGAAACTAGAATCAAATCCATTTGACAAATTATTACCTACTAAGTCCATCACCGCGTTCGCCGGTATGTTCAAATTATAACCCCCATCCACATAATCGGCTGTTGGAGTTAAAAACAAAACATTCCCTACGATGGTTTTATTCATATGGACAATACCAGAAGGTCCGGTTACACTAATACTACCAAAATAACTGCCTTCTTGAATAAATTCGCTGAAAGTAATAGTGATTAACTTATTTCCAATGTTTATAAAAGCATTATTAATTGGATCAGTAATGTTTACAATTGGAGGAGTTGTATCCGGTGTCCAGATTAAGTTGTCTACCCAACCACAATTAGAACCCACAGAATTGTTGTCACTACCGTCTTTAGTGTAACTCCACTTTAGAGTGTGTATCCCCGGGCCTAAAATGAAATTTTTATTTTGCCAATCCTGTTCCCCACTTATACTAAATTGTTCTAAACCATCAATAAAGAATCTTAAAAAGTCATGTCCTGATTCGGATGATACTTTCCAATCAAAGTTCAGATATCCTAAACCTTCCACCAGGGTACTCATCCAGGTGGTCTCATTATTCCAGATAAACCCGCTTTGAGCAGAATTTGTATCGTTTTGACCTATATTTTGGGTCCCAAACCAGGTAACATTTCCGGTTCCATTAGTAGTCCAGTTAAGAAGTTCATTTTCTAAAGCTATTCCAATAGGCAACAATCCCTTCCATCCAAATGCTGCAGATGTCTGATTTTTGGGGCTGGCCAGATTGTAAACATATATTCCGGAGGATCCGGAATACCAATTACTATTGGGAGTTGTGGACGGGCCAAAGTATTTAGAAGGTCTATAAACATCTCCAGCATCAGCATCGTGAGACCCGTTTTGTATATCAAACAATCCATCGGCTTGTACTAAATCAACTAGATTATGAACCGTGTTGGAATTATCATAGAAAAATCTTCCATTGGCATCTAAGGTAGCATCAATATGCCAGATATACAGACCATCAGCCGGTACTCCTCCAGCCCATTTACCCGTGGACGGGTAATAAAAGTATTTATCATTTCCAGTTTTTTTCCGGTATTCCACCATATAAAACTCTTTATTTTCAGGACCCAAAAACTGGCCAGGGTAAATTAATACACTGCTATGAGTTCCATTTAATTCTGCGGGGTTGAGAATTAGCTGCTGATCAAGGGCACTAACATCCGTTACATAATACGGGTTTATCCATCCCAATAACATTTTAAAGAAACAATTAAAGTCAGAAGACCCTCCATCCATCATATCCAGGCCACCGACACCATATCCCGGACCATTTATGTTAGTGTAAGGAGCAGTTCCAGTATCGTAATCATAAAGATCAGGTAACCCTAATAAATGTCCAGTTTCGTGTATATCAGTTTTAGGATTGGCTCCATACTCTGCCCACATATATTTATTCATTTTCACGCCATCTACAGTGAAATTATTACTACTTGGCAAAGTAATTACATATGACCACCAGGTACTTCCCCATCCAGTATCAGGACCGGCCCATTTTAAGGCCATGCCTTCCATATACCCGTCGCCATTGTTATCATATTGGGAGAAGTCCGTGGTGTTATCATAATAATTCATGACTTCCATCATCAATTCCATTCTATTGGTATAATAACTACGGTTATGCTGTGCAGTATACCATCCTAAAACATCTCCCGTGATATTTAGTAATCCATAGGATGATCGCTGGTACCAGTTATGCAAACTCTCATAAGGATAATAATTTATAGAAGTATTGTAAGCTCCACTACCATTCCCAAAATAAATGGACTGTATTTCACCCACACTTTGAGTGGATTCATGTGGATAATCCGGGAAGTCCACCAGCATTATCAACATTTTAACAGTTCCCGTTGAGGGCAATGTGGTTGAAGTAGGTCGGGTCGACGAGGGTTCAACACTTATATTATTTTTAGACGGATTAGAACCTAAATTTAACCTCTGGTTTAAATTATTAATTAATTTAGGATCCGTATTTTGATTTCCAATGGCAGTTACATTGGTAATTCTTTCATCAAGTGTACCATCCGCCTTGTATTGTGCAATTTGTTCTTCAGTAGGTTTTTCGGTTGCACAGGCATTACCCATGGCGAAAATTATCCCTACGAAAAATATCAGTGCAAAAAGCATAGTTTTATTTTTATTTATAATGACACCTCCAAATTTTTCACTCATTTTAGGGGATGATGCAATAATTGGAATTAATAATATATGATTCATTTAGTTTATTTTTGTAATAAATCGTATTAGAACATTAAGTTCTCTGAAAGTTTTTAACAATTTATAATTCATTAAAAAAACAGTTAAAAGTACTAAATCACCATTATTATTGATAATATCTGCGTATTAGTAGCAAATTTAAAAAAAAATTAAAGATAACTTTTCTTCCCCCCAAAGTCATAAAATTAATTGATAAAATGAGTATATAAATTTTTCTAAAATGCTTAAGTCAAAAATAAACTACAAAATAGAATGATTATAAAATATACTTTTAAAAATTATGAAACGAATCTATAATTCTAATTAATTTAAATAAATATAAAAAACAAAAAAATAAGCAGTCCAGAGGACCGCTTCAAAGTATAATTATTGTGGTTTTTCCATTAAAACGGATTTAGACATGGTTTGTCCTTTTCCACCGTGTGGGGTTCGGACAACAGTGTCGTTAGCCTTTTCAATTTCTCTTGCTTCAGCAGCGAGTTTAGCAGCAGTAGTGATCATTTCGTGAGCAGAAGCTACGATTGGTATGTACTTTTCTGCATCTCGGACCATGAAACATCCTTCTACATCGATATCAGCTACTTTAGTAGCGATGTCATAGGCAGCCATAGCTTTAGCTTTAGCATAAGGACTGGAGAATTCAGCAGCAGCTACAGCAACATCTCGGCTGATAACCACTTTAGGTAATTCGATTGCACTTCCAGCTTCGACAGCAGTCACAGCAGCGTCGATGGTGTTTTGTACAACTCTGTAAGCACCAGTTAAAGCTAACACTTTAATTACGTCAGCATTAAAGGAAGCCATTTCAGTTGGGTCCAGGAATTCTCTTCGTGCACCGATCATTGGGTCGGCCTTTACAATAATGTATCCTAAACCTTGTTCGTCCATTTCGTCCTTGGATCGTAGACCAGGAGCGTCACCGATTATGATGGCAGGGACGTCTGCAGCAGATAATAATTCTCTGGCTTTAGCAGGTCCTGGAGCACCTGGGTTAGGGCTTATGAATATAACAAAGTCCCTTTCCATTTCAAGCATTAATGGTACGGCTTTTTCGATTTCTTCTGGGTTCATTTTAGCCCCAGATCCTATTACACATACATCTATGTTTGGTCGGTCTGCTCTCTCATCAAGTAATAAGTCCAAAACAGGAGAGGTACCGATGTTACCACATTTAATTATACCGATTTTTACAACCATTATATCACCAAAATGTGTTATCAATTGAGATATTAAGTACTTTTTGATTTAAACGCAATGAGTAAGTATTTATATTAGTAGTTGAAATTTGACTGCAATATTAAATTAAAGGCGTAATTCTATTTTTAAAATGTTTTTAGATTTTTTCTCTTAGAATTAATGTAGAAATAAAATTGTCATTTAAGAATTATTCTGATATAACCAGTGCATTACCTGAATAAATCCGGGCAAAATAACTTTTGGCCAGTTCAATTTTTCCCAGGGCAGGGTCTGCCAAAATTACCGTATTTTCATTTATTTGGCCAATGACACTGTAATGAAATTTTCCATCAATATTTAAAAATACTATATTATTTGAAGTCAGATTATCCAGTTTAATTCTCATCCCCCGGGCATCCAATCCTTTTTTTATGGCCGCTTTCATTAATCCATACATGGTAGTACCTGTCTCATCTGTGCCTGCTATTTGCGCCAGTTCATATTCCGTACAGCTTATTCCCATTCCCTGCAGTACTGTGGCCAATGCTGCCGGGCCACAGTTGTAGCTTGTGCTCTGCATTACAATTTGAGAATCGATTTCAGACTTTAAAGAATTCTGATCCAACAAAGTATTCATAATACCTATCACCTTTTTAGTAATAATTTAGTAATAAGTATTATTATATTTAATATTATTGTTTTAAAAAGTAATACTGAATTAATAAAAATAGGTGCAAATGAAATATGAAATTAATAATAACTAAAATAGAATGGGATATTCATCTAAATTCAGATCGGGCATTCCAAATCATTTTAAGGCTTTTAAAGCCGCTTTTTGGCTCTTTTAAATTATTGAATGAATTGATAATTTTCTCCAGGTTATCAATGGCCTTTTCAGCATTTTCAACCAGCCCTCGACTATCAGGAGTAGAAATACTGGCAATTTCAAGGGGTATATCTGATATATGCAACACTTTAATGCCTAATTTTTCAGCCAAATCAACACTGGAATGTTTATGATGAAAACCAGCAATTTTAATAGAAGGGACTCCTAAAACACCAGCCTCAATAGTTATACCCATACCTGCACCATATATGAGAGCCTGGGAAGCATTCATAATGCTGGGAAGGTCCACATAACCCTCAAGGACCTGGATATTATTATAACCCGATTTATAACCAGGTGCAGATTCCACCAGGCTCTGTACATAATCCTTACTGAATCTAAAGGGAGCTATGAGTACCGGTTTTTCCAGGGTTTTGACCGCTTGTACTAATTCTGGGAGTTGTTCTACTTTCAAATCGCCGCCCAGGGCAACTAAAATAAATTCATCCACCCCATAAAGAGCCTTTACTTTATTTTTATCCATTAATTCCATATTATGGACATAATAAGCCATAGGATATCCCTGGATGTTTTTCACATTTTTAAGGCCGTACTGATTCTCCAGATATTCCTGGTATTCTCTGGAAGGAGCAGTAACCACATTGGCATAGGCCATCATTTCGATGGGATTGTAAATATCCTGTTCTATATGTAGAGTAGGTATCCTCAGTAAATTAGCAGCGGCCAATCCTTTTCTGACATCCCCTGCATTACCACAAGTAATCATTAAATCTATTCCCTTTCCCTGCATGGCCCTAACTGCTTTTAAAATGTCCCTCATTACAAGATACCCAATCTGAGCATTGGACCTTTTACGGGCTCCAGCGCCTCTTCCTTGACCAATTGAATAAATTTCTGAACAGTAAGGAGCTAAGAGTTCTTTGGATCCTGGGCCGTGGGCCAGTCCAATGATTTCCGCATCCAATTTTTCCAGAACTGGGATTAAAGTTCTGGCCGGGGCCAGTTCCGCGGCAATAGCAATTTTCATGAATTTTCTCCATCAAGTACTTTCTTTATCCATTCAATCAGTTATATCCTTAAACCAGGTAGGATTATTTAATTTTCTTTATTCATTTTATCAGTTATAATCCTTAAACCAGACCCTTAAGATTATTCAAATTTTTATTTCTCCATTTAAAAAAGGCAAATAAAACAAGGATTATGGAAATAAGGTAAAATATCCACACCACCAGATCAGTAGGGCCTGTTTCAATCCATACCAGGGTTTGGGCCAATATTATGGCATAAAATGCTGTAAATATTCCTTTTTTTGTTTTTTGAATTAAGTGCATTAACTTCAGTACCAGACCTAGGATAAACATCTGCAGGGCCAGGGCCCAGGTTCCAAAGTCCAGGAGGGCCGGGCCGAAAATTGTGGAGGTGGAGGAGTGTTTGTACCCCAGAACTACCTCTCCCACAATGGCCCGGGGATCTGCGGACTGGAAAAATCCAGTGAGAGAGTAGTAGGCCAGTGTTCCATTGGTAGCCCCCTGCATCCCAATTAATTTATCAAACACAGTTAAGGTATATCCTGCACGGTAAAAAAACAACTCCAGCGGATTTAAAGTCCACTGCTGCCATTCTATGGACTTTGCAGATATGTATCCCACTAAAAGACCAATTCCTACCAATCCTATAACAAAAATAGCAAAATAGACCCATTTCAAGTTTTTAGAAAATTTCCGGGTGTAGTAAAGAGTTATAAATACACTTAGAATGATTACAATGGTAGTAGTCCGGTATCCTGTTAAGGCAAAAAGTGCTATTCCCAGGAGGAATAAAATATAGTAGTAGCTCCGATTAAACTTTGCCAGTAAAATATTTATTCCCGGTAAAAATAGGAGATAAGAAATTATCCATATTTTGGTTACCGCCTTGGCCTTGAGATAACCACTCAAAAGAGGAATTCCACCTGAATTAAAGAGATTCAAAGCCTGTAAAAATAGACCGAAAATTACTATTCCCAGAATAAATATTTCCAGCCTAGAGAAACTCATCCGGGAAGTTTTTACAGAGTTCTGCAATATATCTTCGTTTAAAGATTTATTTAAACCGTCTTTTTTAGAATATAAATAATTTAAAAAGTTATTTACTGATTCAAAACTTTTAAAGTTTAATTTGTAGACTAGTTTGGGAAATAAAATCCCGGCAATGAAAAAACAACACCCTAATAAAATATAAATATATATTCCCAAAGGCGGTGCTTCTAATCCTTTTATTTCATAATAAAAGCCAGTTATGCCAAATAATACATATAAAAAGATAGCAAATATGACTAAATACGGAGAAAATATATCAATTTTATTAATTAATTTCATGATAACTGGCGCCTATGGGTTGTAATAATATATTTTTATATGATTTTTTGTCTTTAGAATAATTAATAATTAAAAGAATTATAGTTCAATTTTGAAATAATTTTCATTTAGTTTACTTCATGAAATATTAAATTTCCCAGGCGTTTTGGGCTAAATTAGAAGCAAATCCAGGGCATGCCGCTGCATGAGTATGCACATAACTGGCCACCGTATTTTTAGACATTATTCCATCTTTAGAATCTAAAATTCCCCTTCCCCGTAGAATTTTAAAGGCAAATTCCGGTTTCTGGGAATTGGAATCTATCTTGACCTTGGAGTAATGGAATTCGTGTCCCCTGAAAATATCCCCTTTTTTAGAAATTATATTATCTTCCTGGGCTTGTGAAATTACGTAACTTAATCCCTGCACTTTATCAGTCATTACCGAGGAGTATGGAAATATTTCACACATTTTATGCTCATTAATAGAATTGGTGAGATACATCAAGCCTCCACACTCGCCGTAAATGGGCCTTTCATCTAAGTAAAACTGTTTAATAGATTTACGCATGGAAATGTTGTTTTCCAGTTCTTTAGAAAAGATTTCCGGGTAGCCACCACCAATATACAGGGCATCCACATCAGGAAGTTCTTCATCATGATAAGGGCTGAACGGGACTATTTGAGCGTTATTATCCTCCAAAGCATCTAAATTTTCCTGGTAATAAAAGGTGAATATTTCATCCAGGGCCACTCCAATTTTAACTTTTTTATTGTTACTTTTTTCCCAAAGAGCTTCGCGCTGGGAGGGGATTTTTCCTGCATTTTTCATAATATCCTGCAAGGCATCCAGGTCAATATTTTCCTGGACAACCTGGCCCCATTTTTCAATGAACCCCAGTAAATTTTCCCTTTCCACAGCCGGGACCAGTCCCAAATGCCTTTGCTCCACGGTCAAGGAATCGCTTCGGGGAATTCCGCCGATGACTTCTGTTTTTGCCAGTTTCTCCACTGCTTCTTTGGCCTTAAGATAATGTCGGCGATTTTTAACGTGGTTTAAGATTACACCCTCAATTTTTACTTCAGGATCCAGAGTTTTGAATCCTAAAACCACTGCCGCTGCACTTTTAACCAGGCTTCGGGCATTTAAAATCAAAACTACCGGGGCATTAAGAGCTTTGGCAATGGAGGCTGTGTTTCCCACATCTCCGGTAGGGCTAATTCCTTCATATAACCCGCGGACTCCCTCTATTATTCCCATTTTTGAGCCATTGATGGTCAAAGCTCTTTCAAAAGCCTCCCTTATCTGGCCCTCTGACATGAAAAAGGAGTCCAGATTGCGGGACCGGTGACCTGTGGCCAGAGTGTGATAAGTGGGATCAATATAATCTGGCCCTACCTTAAACGGTTGAACCTGAGTCTCTTCTGATAATGCCTTCATGATACCGGTGGAAATTGTGGTTTTTCCCACGGCACTTCCAGTACCAGCCAATACTATTCTCATATTCTATAATCAACTTACATTTTATTTAAATATTTTAATTTTTGCAGTTGAAAAATTAAAAATAGAATTATAATATTAGAATAGTCCTTGAAAAATTAAAATAAACTTTAAAATAGTTAATTTAGTATATATTTTTTTATTATTTTAAAATAGCATTTTTAAATTAAAAGTTAGAGTTTTTGTTATCTCCAAAAACTCGATTACTAGCTTTTATGATTTTGCTAAGTATTTAGCCTTCGTTACATGAGATTTACCATGAACTAGACAATAATCAGCGTCACAAGCACTGCAAACCCACATTCCTTCCGGACATGAGCTTCCACGTTCGTATTTTACCTTCCCTAACTTTTTACAGTAGGGACAGTAATTTTTGAATTTTGATGTGTGTTCCTTGTAATCCTGGTGTAAACTGCAAGAACATCGGCCAGTTGATTCCACGTATTCTGAAGTTGCATAAACTTTGGAAGCCCCTACCTTAGCTAAATAGGATTTAGTGGATTTTCTGGTTTTTTTCTTGTATTTATGGTACTTTCTGTATTTCTTATACTTATTGTACTTCTTGTACTTCTTGTATTTTTTATATTTCTTGTATTTTTTATATTTCTTATATGCATCCACAGCAGGTGCTTTAGTTACCTGTGCAGTTACTTTTGTAGTATCTACATTTTTGGATACATTAATTTCTCCAAAAATCGGCACAATGGACACCACCATACAAGTTGCTAGTGCCAGGGCCATAATTGCTCTTCGCGTAATTATACCGCCTCCATGTCCAAATTAGGAAAATACCCAATTTAGAGCACATTCTAGACAATAGATATGAAGTCTACCTTCTCATATAAATGTTTTGGTCAAAAATTGGAAAAAAAGAGTTATTAGGGCTCTTTTTTTTCTATAAAGAGCTCTTAGAAGTTATTGAAAAAAGAAGTTAGTGAGCAGTGCTAATTAATGGCAATTTAGGCCTTATACCAGCAAATAATGCTTTTTTTCTGAAAAAAAGGCTTTTAATTTCTTTTAATCTCGACTCACAGATATCCAAATAGGATTTAAATATTGATAAATAAGCGATTTATAGTTTAAAAAGAGTGAATTAACCTTATTTTAAACTAAAGGCCGCTTATAAATATTTTTAATAAAAAAATGTGTTAAATACCTTAATTTAAACACAAAATACCCTATGGTGATTTTTTTGATTTTTAAGTTTTTATAATTATTTCAAAATACTGAAAAATATCTTAAAATTGATTTCATAACTAATAAGAGCAAAATATATAATAAATATCCAAATAAACTTTTAAAAAAGTTTTTTTTAATAAAAAATTTCTTCATTTAAAAAATTCAAGATTCCAGCTTTTAATCAGCCATTTATTTACCTATATTCTGAAATTTTAATTTAATTTCCAGGTGAAACAAATTCTATTATTAAGAATTTGATATTTTGAAAAATTTGGAAAAATTCGAAATGATTAAAATTATTTTCTAATTAAGATTATTTCAATTTATTTCATTATTCTCCAGACGGTCTACCATAAGACATTATAGTTCAGGAGCACTAATATTATTCAATGAATACTATGCGCAAAATGCAGGTCCTGAGCGATACCGCACAGTTCGATCTGTGTGACTATGTGAACCATCAAACGCAGTCCCGGCCTAATTTACCGGGGATTTATTACAGTACAGTGAGTGGTGGCTGCCAGGTTCCGTTATTTAAAGTTTTAATGACCAATAAATGCCGTAATGATTGCAAATATTGTGTTAATCATAGTAAGAGAAATTTTACCAGAATGGAACTTACTCCGGAAGAATTGACACGGGTTTTCTTGAATTATTATCAAAATAAATATGTAGAAGGATTATTTTTAAGTTCAGGGATTTCTGGAGATATTGATCCATCCATGGAGAAAGTGGTGGAAGTAGCCCGTCTTTTAAGATTAGAGCATGGTTATTCAGGTTATATTCACCTGAAAATTCTTCCCGGTTCATCAAAAGACCTTATTAAAAGGGCTATGGGTTTAGCTAATAGAGTAAGTGTAAATATTGAGGCAGCGACCCCTGATGGCCTGGCAGAGCTTTCCAGTACCAAGGACTATCAAAAAGATATCATGCGTCGTTTAAAATGGATAAGAAATATCCATAATAAAGATCCACTTTACGCCCCTTCTGGTCAAACTACCCAGTTGATTGTGGGGGCCACCGATGAAACTGACGAAGATATCTTGAACAGGGTTAAGTGGCTTTATGATAAATTAGATGTTAAAAGAAGCTATTTTAGTAGTTTTAAACCACTGGAAGATACACCCCTGCAAAATAGGGGAGAACCCCACCCTAAAAGATCAAATCGACTTTATCAGGCCGATGCCCTTTTGAATTCCTATAATTTTGACTTAAAAGAGCTTATTTTTCAGGACAGTGGACTTTTAAATGTAGGAGAGGATCCTAAATATTCAGCAGCACTGGAAATGGATATTTTCCCTGTAGAAATAAATCAAGCACCTTACCGTCATTTAATCCGGGTCCCGGGAATAGGTACTGTATCTGCTAAAAAGATTATAGTTATTCGTAAAAAGAGACCATTTACTAAATTGGAAGAATTGAAAAAATTAGGTGTGGTCGTGGGAAGAGCTGAACCATTTATTAAACTTAAAGGAATTTATCAGACCGCGCTGGATGTTTTTTAATTTAATATTATATATTATGTATTGTGATAACCTAAAATGAATTATAAGTTATAACTTATAAGTTATGTGTTATAATTTATAACTTATAATAAAAATATTTTAAAAAAAATATTATTTAATGAATTTAAAGTGACTATAATTCGTCAAATAGATCCCATATCTCAGGATATTTCTCTTTTACGGCATCTTCAATTAATTTAGAAGCTTCTTTACTGATACTAAATTCTGGCTGAGTTTTTTTAAGATACCTTAAAACTGCCGCCGAACGAGAAGACCAGAGAGTTATCCGAGGATTTTTTCTAACATCACTTGTTACCATGTTTATTCTTTCAGCATCAGCAGAAATTGGTTTTTTATTACCCGATTCTTTACTCTCAGAATATTTTTCAGTTGATAAAACCTCTGCTGATTCATTGGTTTTTTTATTAGAACTAGATGAAGATGATTTGGTGGATTTTGTAGAATTAGATTTTTTTCTTTTACTTGACTTTTTAACAGATTCGATTTTAGAATTATATGTATCTGAATCTTTAATGCTATCTGATTTTTTCTTTAAAATATCTTTTTCGTCTTTATCAGACTCAAAGCTCCCTGATTCCTCTTGAGGCTCTTCTCTAGTTTTGGATTTAATAAGAGCGTCCAAACCCATTCCTAATCCCGAACTTTTTGAAGGAGATTTACGTCGGGCCATTTTAACCATCCCGTTTGAGAAGTTCCTGGGCCAGTTTCAAATAGGCAGTAGTTCCAGCACTTTCTTGATCATAAAGAATACATGGTTTTCCATAACTGGGGGCCTCTGCCAACCTCACATTACGAGGTATGGTGGTTTTAAATATGTATTCCTTCTCACCAAAGTATTTTTTTACTTCTTGATGGACATCCCTAGCCAGACGTGTTCTAGAATCATACAAAGTTATTAAAATTCCCTTAACCGGGGATGAACTCTGTAAACGTTCTTCTACAAGATTTATAGTTTTCAGTAAATCTGCCATTCCTTCCAAAGCATAGTATTCTGCTTGTATAGGTATTATAACGCTATCTGATGCAACCAATGCATTTAAAGTGAGTATTCCCAGGGAAGGGGGAACATCAATCAATATATAATCAAACATTCCTTTAACAACTTTTAATGAATCCTGTAAAATGGAATGGTAACCGATTTCTCTACTAAGTTCAACTTCTGCCCCACTAAGTGAAATATTACTTGGAACAAGGTATAAATCGTCCAGAACAGTGGGAATCATGGCTTCTTCCATATTATTCTGCCGGGTCAACACAGAGTATATGGTATTTTCCAATTCTCCTTTTTGAACACCAAATCCCGTTGTAGCATTTCCCTGGGGATCCAGGTCAATAACCAGGACCTTCTTATCCATTAGAGCCAGTGCAGTCGACAAATTCACAGCTGTGGTTGTTTTTCCACACCCGCCTTTTTGATTAATAATTGAAATTACTTCACCCATGAAAAAACCTCGCAAGACTAGTTAAATTAAGATTTATGAGAATCATTTTATTTTATATACATTTAAAGTCTCATTAATCTATTCTTAATTATAATAATTATAAGTTATAAGTTATAATTATTTTGGTTATTGTAGAATCAATGCAGGTCTAATTATAGAATAATAAACAATACTAACCTAATAGTGGCCTAACCATGTTTTATTAGATCATTTAGATAATTAGAGATTAAATTACATGAAAATAGATAAAAACTAAAAAAACAAAATGAGTCAGAAAGAAAGAAAAAATGAAAAAAGAATGAGATATTAATCTAATTAGGAAATCAATTAGAAATCTTATTAGAAATTAATTCTCTGGGAAAGCTTTAAGGGTAGTGGAAGGGCTCTGAAAGGCATATCCCTGGTTTCTTCTTTAATTATTTTTACCAGATCTTCTGTGCTCATGGCCTGCTTTTGGTTGGTTTCCCTAATGTTAATGGTTAGTTCTCCGCTTGAAAGCTCATTATCTCCAATAACCGCCACATAAGGCACCCAATCAGTGGCAGCATTCCTAATTTTTTTACCTACTGTTTCCGGCCGATCATCAACATCCACCCGGACATTTTGATCCTTTAATTCACGGGCCAGTTCCAGGGCATAATCCATATGCCTTTCTGCAATAGGTAGGATTCTGACCTGAGTAGGGGAAAGCCATACTGGTAACATAGGGGGTTTCTCATTCATTTCTATGGCAGTCTTTTCCAGCAAGCTGCAAATAACACGTTCTATACTTCCGGTAGGGCTGCAGTGAAGGATAATTGGATAATCTTCTTCTTCATTTTCTTCCAGGAATGTTATACCAAATCTTTCTCCGCTTTCCACATCAATCTGTACTGTGGGATTTTCAATAGGTCTTCCCAGATAATCTATGGCTGCAAAGTCCATTTTAGAAATCCAGTAGTGTTTTCTCTCAGGTAGAATTTCCAGAAGCACTGGTTTTCCTATTTTACTTGCCGAAGCATGCATCCATTCTTTATATTCGTTGTAAAAGTCCTGGGTGGCCCGGAATATGACTTCGTAATTCACATTGAAGTCCTCTCCGGTTTGCATACAAAGGTCTATCTGCCGGTCAAATTCCACCAGTGATTGGCCTAAATCCCGACAAACTGTGTGAAGATCCGGCATGGTGAATCCACGCAGACGTTTAAGACCCACAACTTCTCCTTTTTTCTCCATCCGGAAACTGTAAGTAGAAAGTTCGTATATCCGGGCTGGTAAGTTCTTCCAGGTGAGGAATGAATCAGATAAAACTCTAAAAGCACCAAAACAACAGGCGTATCGTAGCATGAGCTCTTTTTTCTTGTGACCCATCCGATACTGCCTTTCTCCGAATTTCTCAGCATGCACCCGAATAGCATCGTCTGCCAGATCATACATAATTGGAGTTTCCACCGGCATGGCCCCTTCTTTGGTTACCAGGAGATAGACGTAATCCGCCAGCAAGTCCCTAATTAAACGGCCTTTAGGATACCATCGAAGGTGTCCCACATCAGCAGAAGGCTCATAATCTGCCAATCCCTTTTCTTTCATTAATTTGACGTGAGGCGGTTCTTCACCAGATGATTCTGATTTTCCCAGTTCATATTTGGTGAGCTGTTCCAGGTCTTTGTTGTGGAACTCAAATTCTTCAGGAGATATAAGCTGTCCTTTATCCATAATATACCATTTGGATTCCTCTCCTTTTTCCTTCTCTTTTTCCTCGGTTTTTTGAGAAGTAATGGTTCGGGAGAGTTCTGATAAAGGGTGTCCTTTACAGGAAACTTCAAAGGATTTGTACCATCCAAATGGTACCCGGGCCACTTTAATGTCCTTTTTTGCCAGTTCAGATTCAATTTCAACCAGTATCTTTTTAGCAGCATCAGGAGAACTTAAAGAAGAGCTAAGGTGAGCATATGGATAAACTACTACGTTTTCTGCTCCTACTTTAGAGAAAACGTCTGCTATTTCTTTTACCGCGTTTTCCACTACACCATGCATGTCAGATTCGTCTTCTTTTTCTACGGCAGTGAAAGCTACTAAAGAGTTTTCAAATGAACCTTTCTTCTTTTCATCGTCTATTTTTTCAGCTATTTTTGTTTTGGACTTGGTTTGATACTTTAAATAATCAGAATGAATTAAAAGTACGCGCATTTAATCACCTTCTTCTATGAAGAGGGGTATAATCTTCTTCTAGAATTAATATAAAATTGTCTATAAATAAAATCTGCAATATTATTATATAAGATTATCCTCATGATGATAATAAAATTTCTTTTTAATAAAATATCAAGCAATTTCTTCGAATAAAAAATAAGAAAAATTGAAAAAAACTTATTTTTAAAGAAAATCAGTGAAAAATTAGATAATTAGATTTAATTAAATATTAAAAAATTAAAAAATTTTAATTTCAAGGTTTAAAGACTTTTTTTTACTTCTTTTCTGGCCTTTTAGGCATGTCTCCTTTCCACATGGTCTCAAATACATTGGCATAGTTCTGGGCAATTTCCTGATACTGATTCCAGACCCCAATGGCGCTTTGGGCCACCGCCCTTTTTTCTTTTCCTGAAAACTTAGAAAATATAAGCATCATTTCTTTGCCATCCCTTACAATCATTTTAACAAAGGGTATCTGATAAATCCTAACCTCGGCCTTTATTCCATCCAATTCCCGGGCCATGTCAATCTTTTCCTCGTCAATGACTGTAAAAGGAGCAGCCATTATTTTTGTTTTCACACCCTTACGTGAGGCCTGATTAATCTTTTCTTTAAGACTGTCTGCTTCGTCTTTAAACATGAAGCCCGCCCTAATGTTTATGCTTTCTTTAGCCCGGGATATGATTTCCATTTCTTTCCGAATTATCTTTTCAGGGCCGTGAATAAGCCAGATGGGCGCAGGTAACTTGGAAATTTGGCTTTCATAATTACTGGTAAGTTCCAGTTCAGCTTCTTCCAGGTCTTCAATAAGTTTTTGCTTGGTTCGATTAAAAACTTCTGCCGGTGGTACCACATTATATTTTAATGGCCTTCCTCTCTCAATTTCCACAAATCCCTTAAGGGCCATTCCTTTTAAAATATCGTATATCCTGGATCGAGGTACCTTAGAAGCCATACTAATCTCAGTAGCTGTTCCTGATATCATAGAAGTCAATGCCAAATATGTAGTTGCCTCATAATCCGTTAAACCTATTGTTTTCAGTGAATTCCACGTTTTTTGATCTACAGGCACTTTATCAATCCCTTAAGTAATTATATTATTTTTAAACGGTTTTTAAGTTTAATATCGTATAAATTCTTAATAACTGTTTTTTAAGCGAGATTTGGATTTATTGTGTTAGATAATTTAGTTTCCTCGTTTTCAATCTAAATTTCAGTAAGAGAAACCTATAATTAAATATTGTTTTTTAAATATTTGTTTCATTTTATACTCTTTTAGTGACAAAAACTATTTATAGTTTGCTGATAAGGTTTAATACAGGGAAAATATCTGGAGACCTTAAAAATGAAATACCGATGCATAGTGTGCGATTACATATACAATCCGGAAAATGGAGACCCCGACAATGGAATAGAGCCTGGAATCTCCTTTGAAGACCTACCTGATGATTGGGTCTGTCCTATTTGCTTTGTAGGCAAAGACCATTTTGAGGCCCTATAAACTACTGTGAATGTGATTGAAATTAATAAAATAAATTAAGAGGAGATAAAATGGGATTTATAGATTCAATTCGTGGAATTAATAAAAGTCAAAATCAAGCTTCTGAAGGAGGAGATAAAGTGGAGAAAAAAGAATCATTAGATATGTTTTGTTACCAGTGCTCCCAAACTGCAAAGGGAACTGGATGTACCGTTAGAGGCGTATGTGGAAAAGAACCAACCGTAGCCAGATTACAGGATAACCTCCTGTTTGCCATAAAAGGGATTTCAGCTTACCTTTACCACGCCCGGGAACTGGGATACACTGATGATGAAGTTGACGCCTTCATAGAAAGAGGTTTCTATTCTACCCTGACCAACGTCAACTTTGAACCAGGAAAATTCGTAGAACTGGCTTTAGAAGCAGGTAATATGAACATTAAAACCATGCAACTTCTAAAAAAGGCCCACATAGATACTTATGGTGAACCAGTGCCTACTGAAGTACCTGTTGGTGCAGTAAAAGGACCAGGAATTGTAGCTACCGGACACAGCCTCAAAGCATTAGAAGAACTCTTAAAACAAACTGAAGGTAAGGGAATAAACGTTTACACTCACTCCGAATTGCTTCCTGCCCATGGATATCCTGGTCTTAAAAAATACAAGCATTTAGTGGGACAACTGGGAGGAGCATGGTTCGATCAGAAAAAAACTTTCGCTGATTACAATGTAGCAGTTGTAGGAACTTCAAATTGTGTTTTACTGCCTAAAGAAGAGTACAAAGGAAGAATGTTCACCGTGGGTGTAGCCGAACTTCCAGGAGTGCGACACATAGAAGATTATGACTTTACCCCGGCCATTGAAAAGGCCTTAGAACTGGGTGATCTGGAAGAAGAATCAAGAGAAACTGTTCTGACCACCGGGTTTGGAGCTTCAACTATCCTTTCCCTGGCCCCTAAGATTAAAGAACTGGTAGAAGCTGGAAAGATCAAGCAATTCATCTTAGTAGGTGGATGTGACTCCCCACTAATTCAGGCTAAATACTACACTGAATTTGTGGAAAAATTACCCGACACCACCGTGGTTTTAACCCTGGCTTGTGGTAAATACCGATTCAATGCTATGGACCTGGGAGATATTGAAGGAGTGCCAAGACTCATAGATATAGGCCAATGTAACGATGCAATTGTTGCCGTAGACGTGGCTGTAGCTTTAACCGAACTATTTGGCGTGGGACTAAACGAACTACCATTAACCATTGTCTTAAGCTGGATGGAACAAAAAGCAGCTGCTATTCTCTGGAGCCTACTGGCCCTGGATCTTAAAGGAATGTACATTGGGCCAATCTTACCGGGTTGGGCTAATGACGATATCCTAAATGTACTGGTTGAAAACTACGACCTTCGGCCGATTGGAAATGCAGAAGAAGATATTAAGACCATTATGGGGCAATAAATAAACCCCATTTTATTCTATTTTTATTTATGTTTCTTAAATAATTCAAATTTTAAAAAATAAAGCATATATCTGATTAATATTATTTTTATTCATAAAATCCCCTAATTCTATTACAACTAACTTATAACAGTTAAAAATTTTAATTCTAAAATTATTTAATAAAAAATAATTATTATAAAACGAAATATTATAATGGTGATTTAAAATGCAGGAAGACTTAAAATCCAGAGCACTGGCCATAGAAGATTTAATAGATTATCAAGAGAGATCTGTTGTAAGTAGGGAAATAGTCCGGAAAGAAACCGGAACGGTAACCATATTTGCTTTTGATAAGGGAGAGGGATTAAGTGAACACAGTGCTCCTTTTGATGCCATGGTTCAAATTGTAGATGGAAAGGCCATCATAACCATTGGGGGAGAAGAAAATACCGTCCAAAAAGGAGAAATGATTATAATGCCCGCCAATGTTCCCCATGCCCTGCATGCAGTGGAAAAATATAAAATGATATTGACCATGATAAGGTCTTAACTCATATTCTTTTATTTTATCCAATTTACGGATTTTAATAGTATATTTGCATAATGGAGTTATGTAATAAGTATGCTAATTGAATATAATTGTTTTTTTTAATGTATACTATTTTTAAAATAATTTAAATTAAATTAAAAGAATTGCTATTAAACCGGCTGCTATAATAATGGCAAATAAGGCCCCTACATTTTTTCCAAAATTTCGGGTTCCTAAAAATAAGGCAATTCCAAATTTAACTATAGTATTAGAAATACTGGCCAGAGTAATAGCAGTAACTGCGGTAATAGAAGATATAGTACCATTTTGTGCCAGTAAAGCCATGCTAATGGTTATTGCATCCACATCAGCCACCCCAGAAATTATACTGGCTATGTAAACCCCTCTGCTTCCAAAATAAATGTAAGCAATATTACTGATAAAGATAATGGCCACAAACAATGCTCCAAATATCAAAGCAGGTTTTAAAGAGAAGGGGTTTTCCAGCTTTACTCCAGAATCCATTTTTTTAATCCGGGAACTGCGCCATACTATTACCCCTAGAAAAATCCCTAAAACTCCCATAATTATCATGGGGGCAGCAAGAAGAGGAATCAAAGATGAATTCACCACCAGAACCTCGAAAAATACTCTTAAAAACATCATGGAACTGGCCACCACAGCCGCGAAAACTGCGGCCTTCATCAATAATTCTGATTCCCTTACCCGGGCAGCCATAGCAGTTACCACAGCTGTACTGGATACTAAACCCCCCAGCACACCAGTCAATCCTAGACCACGTTCTGGACCTACAAAACGCATTAAGATGTAACCCGCATAACTAATTCCAGAAATAAATACCACCATGAGCCATACCTGGTAAGGGTTGAATACTTGCCAGGGCCCCATGGCTTCATTTGGTAAAAGAGGTAAAATTACAAAGGCGATGATTAAAAACTTTAAAGTACTGTTCATCTCTTTTTGACTAATTTTCTGGGCCAAAGTGTGTAGAAATGGCTTTGCAGCCAGAAGGGCAGTTATTATTATGGCCAGTATAGGAGCAATTTTATATCCATCGTCCCAGTAGCACATCAAACCCAGCGAAAAAGTCAAAAGAGCCGCCACTTCAGTGGTTAGACCCACATCACCGTCATCTCGGGTACTGACCCAGTAACTCAGACCTACCAAAATTGCCAGACCCAAAAAAGCTATTAAAAAGAAATAGGGAAATGGTTGAGATAAATATCCAGATAATACCCCCAATAGGGCTATAAAAATAAATGTTCTTATGCCTGCAAAATCAGTTTCCTTACTTTTTCTTTCCCGTTCCAGTCCTACCAGTGCTCCAATGGCCAGGGCAATCACAAACTTGAGAATCAGTAAAGTATCCATATTTAATTTATATAAGTTTCAAACATAAAATAATATTCACCTAACAATTTTACTGCTAATTTTAGGAATTATAAATATTATTATTAGAAAATTAAAAAATAAAAATTATGGTGGTTTTATGAGAAGTGATAATATAAAAAAAGGAATTCAGAGAGCACCTCACCGGTCCCTTCTCCGGGCCTGTGGAGTAACCGATGATGACTTTGCTAAACCATTTATAGGCATTGCCAACAGCTACACCGACATTGTTCCCGGCCACATACACCTGCGGGAATTAGCAGAAACGGTTAAAGTCGGAATAGGCCAGGCCGGAGGAGTGCCATTTGAATTTAATACCATGGCCATTTGTGATGGAATTGCCATGAATCACGACGGAATGCGTTATTCCCTGGCATCACGGGAAATAATCGCCGATACCGTGGAAAGTATGGCTCAGGCACACAGCCTGGATGGGCTGGTCTTGATGCCCACCTGTGATAAAGTAGTCCCTGGGATGCTCATGGCCGCAGCCCGCCTTGACATACCAGCCATTGTGGTTACCGGAGGGCCCATGATGCCTGGAAAATTCCAGGGCAAAGCAGTTGACCTCATAAACGTCTATGAAGGTGTAGGGGCCGTTAATTCTGGTAAAATGACTGAAGAAGAACTTGATGAACTGGAAAGATGTGCCTGCCCAGGAGCAGGATCCTGTGCGGGTTTATTCACCGCCAACACCATGGCCTGTTTAACTGAAGCTCTGGGAATGAGTTTACCTGGCTGTGCCACCGCCCATGCTGTCGATTCTAAAAAAATGCGCATAGCAAGATTATCTGGTGCCCGCATAGTTGAAATGGTCAACGAACAACTCTTACCTTCCCAAATAATGACTCAGAATGCATTTGAAACTGCCGTGGCGGTTGATCTGGCCTTAGGTGGTTCCAGTAACACAGCCCTGCATATTCCCGCCATTGCCAGTGAACTGGAAGATCAAGGCGTAAAGGTCGATCTGGATCTTTTTGATAGGATGAGTAAAGAAATCCCTCACATAGCCTCCATATCTCCTGCAGGAGAACACATGATGCTGGATCTGGACCGTGCCGGTGGAATTCCAGCAGTTTTAAAGACTCTGGAAAGTAGGATAAACACCCAGAACCCTACCTGTACCGGCTTAACCATTGAAGAAAATTTAATAGGGATTGAAGTCAAGGATGAGGGAGTTATACGTCCTCTGGACAAACCCGTGCACAGTGAAGGCGGAATAGCCGTATTAAAGGGCAATTTGGCACCGAATGGTTCAGTTATTAAACAAGGGGCGGTGGCAGAAGACATGATGGCCCACCAGGGACCAGCCAAAGTATTTGATAGCGAAGATGACTGTGTGGAAGCCATATTCAACCATCAAATTAACGAAGGAGATGTAATCGTTATCCGCTATGAAGGACCAAAAGGCGGTCCTGGAATGAGAGAAATGCTCAACCCCACCTCAGCCATAGTAGGTATGGGAATTAAATCTGTGGCCCTTATAACTGACGGTAGGTTTTCAGGAGGAACCAGAGGCCCTTGTATTGGTCACGTGTCACCAGAAGCCATGGCAAATGGACCTATTGCTGCCGTTCGTGATGGAGATATGATAAAAATAGATATTCCTCAGCGCATTCTGGAGATAGAACTATCTGATGCAGAAATTCAAGAGCGTATCTCCTCTGCCATTAAGCCCCAACGGAAACTCAAGGGATGGCTGGCCCGATATCAGAAACTGGCCAGTTCAGCCGACAAGGGTGGAATTTTAAGGTAAATAGGCAATTTAAGTAGATCATATTAAATCTAATATAGTTCCAATGATTTGTGCATAACTATAATAACAATTTGGATTCAATTGATAACAGAATAAAATTATTAACTTCATTTGAATCAAATTTTAGATTTAAAATGATGTATTGCACTTAAAATATTTAAAAACAATTTAGGCGAATAAATCAGGTGTTTAAATGGCTGATAACAAACAAATCAGGGAAATAGCAATATATCTAGCAATTATTATCATCGGTGTAATCGCTGCCCAGCACATGAATGTGGTGGTATCTGGAAGTATGGAACCTGTTTTTTACCGGGGAGACATAGTTCTGGTAGAAAAAGCAAATTTTTTGGGGATAAATGAATTTAGCCCAGAAGATGTAAAAAAAGGAGATATAGTAATTTACAATGCCAACTGGTTCCCTGATCCAGTTATTCACCGGGTGGTTGGAACTGGAACCTCCCCCAATGGAACAAAATATTACATTATTAAAGGGGATAATAATCCGGTGCCAGATCCCGCAGTAGTATATCCCTCACAAATTACTGCTAGAGTGATAACTGTAGGAAATCAGCCCATTTTCATCCCAAGAGTTGGTTATATAACTCTATGGATTCGGGGATTATAAAAATTAAAAGAATTAGTGATTAAACCATTAATAACTTTTAATTCCCTTTTTTTATTTTAAATTAGAATATTGAATCTTTTATTCAATTAATTTTTATATACTCACTATTTTAATCCAAATTTAAATTAATGTTAATTTTATTAATAAAAGAAATTAAATCATAATATGATTAGATTATCAATATAATAATTAATTTAAATAAATTAGATGATTTGTTCTACTAATCCCTATTTATAAATTTACAGGTGTATTCATGTTTGCCTTAATTGAAAAAGAAGCATTAAAATCATTAGAAACAGCTTTATCAAATCTTAATTATCCCGTTCCAGAAGAAATAAAACTGGAAATTCCACCTAATCCCCAGATGGGTGATCTGGCCACTAC
This sequence comes from uncultured Methanobacteriaceae archaeon, assembly GCA_963698135.1. Lineage (GTDB taxonomy): Archaea > Methanobacteriota > Methanobacteria > Methanobacteriales > Methanobacteriaceae > UBA349. The sequence continues at coordinate 231,782 of CAVOPP010000011.1, forward strand.
CCTATCATTTCAGCTCGCAAAAGAACTAAAAAAATCTCCTATGGAAATAACTGACAATTTATTAAAAGTTCTAGAGCTTCCAGACATATTTAGTGGAGTGGAATCCAAAGGACCCTACATAAATTTCTACGTTAATTACCAAAACTTTTCAAAAATGGTATTAGAAGGAATAGATGAAAATTACGGTCAATTACCTGCTTTATCTGAAAAAGTCATTTTGGAACACACCTCAGCCAATCCTAATGGACCATTACACATTGGGCATATACGAAACGCTATTATTGGCGATTCACTGGCCAGAGTTTTAAAATCTGGTGGTTATGAAGTGGAAACCCAGTATTATGTCAATGACATGGGCCGCCAGATCGCCATGGTAGTCTGGGGGATCTTAAATCTCGGTAAAAAATTGGAAGAATATGGAGAAGGTGAAAAAAAGGATCACCAGATTGGTAAACTCTACTTCCAGGTTAATGAGAAATTAAAAGAGAATCCAGAATTAAAAGAAGAGATAAATGAGCTTATCCGCAGATACGAAGGTGGTGAAGATGAAGAACTTAATGCTACCTTTAAACTGGCCGTGGAAAACTGTCTGGAAGGCATGGAAATCACTCTAAAGCGACTGCACGTGCATCACGACGATTTCGTATGGGAAGGAAAATTCGTGAGGAACAATGCCGTGTGGGACGTGGTAAATCGGCTCAAAGACAGCGGCCACACTAAAACCAACGAAGTCCTCTACCTGGATCTGGAAGAATTCGGAATAGAAAAAGAACTGGTACTCACACGTTCCGATGGAACATCACTCTACTCCACCAGGGATTTGGCCTATCATCTGGAAAAATCTGAAAAAGGTGATGTGGTGCTGGATATTTTAGGATCAGACCATAAACTCGCTATTGATCAGATAAGGATTGCTATGGGCCTTTTAGGTGGGAAATCACCTGAAGTGATTTTTTATGAATTCATTACTCTGCCTGAAGGTTCCATGTCCACCAGAAGAGGTGTATTTATTTCAGTGGACGATTTAATGGACGAGGCCATTGACAGAGCACTGAAGGAAATTAAATCACGAAGATCTGATTTAACCGAGGAAGAGGCCCTTAAAATCGCCGAAGAAATCGGTATTGGAGCTATAAGATATTATATTGCCCGACTTTCTCCAGAAAAACATATAGTCTTTAAATGGGACGAAGCCTTGAGCTTTGAAAGGGGTTGTGCTTCCATACAGTACGCCCATGCCCGGGCCGGCAAATTACTGGAAAAATCAGGTTTATTAATTGATGGACATCTAAAAGAAATGGAATTAGAAGAAAATTGGGTTCTGGACGAAGTAGAAATAGATCTGATTAGAACCCTTTCCAAGTTTCCTAAGGTGGTGGATGAATCTGCCCGAATCAGGAGAGTACATAATCTGGCCCAGTATGCCCAGGATCTGGCCAGTGCATTTAATAAATTCTACAAGGCCACTCCCGTAATTGGATCTGAGTTTGAAAATGCCAGATTAATGCTGGTGGATCGCAGTAAAGTTACCATCCACAACTGTCTGGAATTACTGGGAGTTAGTGCTCCTGAGAGCATGTGAGTTGTTTTAACTAAATTCTATACAACTCAATAAATTTTTATTTTAAAATTTTTAGTTTCAGTAATTAACCCGCATGTGCTATCCATTTTATTCGTTGAATAATGATTTAATCATTTTATTAAATAGGAGTAAATGATTTAACATGGGTTTTAATCCCTCGTCTCTTCATCTAACTTCTTCAACTTTTTCTTTGAATAGTAAATGCCCAGTGAGGCCCCTATGGGCCCCATAGTTATGCTCAGTATGGAAAAGAATACAGCAAATAAAAAAGTATCGTTTGGTGAAACTAGATTTATAGTGAAAATTATTAACAAAACTGTGACTGCATTAAGCAAAAGCCCGAAAATCACGCCTTCAAGATATTTATCCAGAATCCTGGGAACAAAAAGAAAGGGTACTATCAATAGCAGAAGGATACTTAAAATCCCTATGAATCCAAAATAATTTAGGACCATTATTAAAATAAAACTTACCACCCCTCCAATTATAGCAAAAACAATGCTACTGTAAAACTTCTCTCCTGCACTGTACTGCATAATAAACACCATTACCTGGAAAAATTTATTTATATATTTATAATGACAATTCAATCACGTAATCATTAATTTTTAAGCTTTTTTTGATCCATTTTCTCTTCATCGTCCCCCTTTACCATACCATAAACTAAAGAGGCCGATAATCCACAGGCCAACAAAATTATCATCCTTTCTAGAGGATGGTCACTGAACCAGTAGTCTGGCCAGATGGTATGTACAAAAGTGGTGATAACCACGCCCACCCCAATAAAAGTCACTATAGCTAAAATAACTGAAAAAAACTTCCTTAAATTCATAAAAGCACCATTTATATTATAAAGACCTGATCAAACTATCCAAATCCGTATTTACAAGTTTAATATAAACTTTATTTCCCACTACCAAATCATCCACATTAATAACATTCCTACCGCTATGAACCGTGTGACAACCTGCCAAAAAATGAGTCCAGGCCAATTCATTAACACCGAAAGTAATTGGTGGTTCTGCCGAAGGTATTGACCTTAAGAGTAGTCCTAAGACTCAAAAAACGATCCGCCAACTTCTTAGTGGACTTATCCATCTTCTTAATCTTACCCAATTTTTTAAAGAATTCTTCATCGACCGGAGGAGTTTCTAGATCCGAATCAAAGTCATCTAATAAGAAAATTATTCGTTTTACTATGTCTCCGTAGTAGACTTTTTGGCATTCTTCCTGATTTAACTCTCTATCTAATTGACTGGACCAAATATTCCAAACAAAAGTGAAACTCACATAAAAATCCTTCACATCAAAAATAGGGATAAAAGGCAGCCGCAGAGGAAAAGTAGTTAAGTATTTAGCCACAATATTCAACATAGATATCTTATCCGGATCAGGGCCATCCCCTACACTATCAAAACCAATAAAAACCGTCTTCTTATAAACTTCAGAATCCACTAAACCAAGATAACCATCCACCACATCCCTAACACCATTAACATCGCCAAAATCACGAAGAACACGATCAACAACTTCCTCGTTGCTTTTTTCAAAAAAACCCATACTAAATCACCTTTTTATCGTTTAAATCATATATTATTGTGAATTAAATTCGTAGTTTGTTTTACCATCTGAAAAACTTTTTAACAACATTGTAACCTTTTTTCAAGGTGTTGTAAACTTTCTTTCCGACCTTTTTCACAAAGCTCTTTGCCTTACTATAAGTCTTTTTAACGTAATTCTTGGCCTTATTATATACTTTTTTAACATACGCCTTTGCTTTGTGGTACACCTTTTTTACACTATGATAAACCTTCTTAATATTCCTCTTAACCTGAAATTTGGCTTTATGATAAACCGTTTTTGCTTTTTTATAGTATTTGGTTACTGTTTTTTTAAATGTTTTAGCTGTGGTTTTAATTACAGTTTTAGCTTTACCTATGGTGCTCTTAACTACCGATTTAATTTTTCCTGCAGCTTTACTAATAACTTTAGAAACACCCTTAACAGCCTTATTTAAGGTTTTAGCTATTCCTTTTACAGCATTAGGCAGATTTTTAACAGCATGGTTGAAATTCCTAATAAAATTACTAGTTGTTTTTAAGAAATTATTTTTAACAAATTTAATTTTATCAGGGGCCTTTATAAATCCAATAATGTCCCCTATGGACCTTCTACCCTGATAAGCAGCAAAATTAGACAAGGCAATAGTCGCTTTATTTCCAGATTTTGAAACCTTTGAAACTAATCTACTTGCAAGATCTACAATTACACCAGGGTTCAAATTTATAACATTAGTTAAGGTGGAATAAATGTTATTTAATGCATTAGGATATCTTGATCCTAATTTTTTAGATAAATTCAATAATTTCCTATATAAATTACTATTTTTAACCACATTAGGCACTAATTTAGCCACATTTTTACCACCCCATGAGATAACACGGGCCAGAGGTAAAATAGCAATAATATCAATTAATAAATTACCTACGGAAACATTACCCTTTTCATCTAATCCCAAAAATGTATCTAACAGCCATTTTATGTTTTCTCCACCCCATATCTTGTTCAGATTACCATAACCATAGATATGGAACATGGTTGTGTCCCAGTAGTCCCACAAGTTACCTGTTTTCCAGGCTTTCTTAGCGGCCTCACCAGATTTGTAGGAAACATAGTTAAAAATATTCCAGTAGTATCCTTCAACTACCAGGCGGTTATAATCTCCTTTTTTAGCCAGGTTTTCCAGATAACGTTTGTACTCCGGAGTAAGAATTGTTCTTTCCACGCCAGTGTTTTTAGAAAATATTATGTTTGAAATTATCCACAAAGGATTTATTCCAAAAGATGGTTTAGTTGAAGAAACAAGTTTAGAAGGTTTACTTATAGATGCTGCTTTAACTTTAATTAGGGTAGGTTTAAAAACTAAAGGAATATTAGATCTAATTTTATTCAAAATAGATTCTTTTTTAATCACTGGATGAATAACTGGTTTTACAGGATTAATTGGTTTTAAAGGAGTAGAAATAACACTAAAGCTCAGCAAACAAGTATCATTGGCCCCTGAACTATAGGCCATTAAATTAACTACTTTTTTACCGGTTTTCTCATCAGCAGGGACTTTATAACTACCCTCCCAGTGGCCATTTAAGAAGCTTAAATTTATTTTTACGCCATTAATTAAAGCAACAACCGATTTGGCGGGAGAAGATGTTGAGGCAATGATTTTAACCCATTGGCCAACTTTTTGTGTCAATGGCGTTAAATATCCGCTTAATTTAAATTTAATCCCAGAAACATTGGTTCCTTGTGCAAATATATCTCCCCAATTATTGTAATCGTTATTAACCAGATCAGTGGCCCAGGATGTAAAGGAAACTATTGAACCATTATAACTTATAGCTGAATCATAACTATCCCCATTAGTTTCAGATCCGTTTATAGACCAGCTTATTTTCCTTATATCTCCGGTAAGTAGGTCTTTAACAAAGATATCCCGGGAATCAATTTTATCACCGGGAACAAGTGATGAAGATTGTGCGGTCTGATTTTTAGGATCTGAATAAATCCATCCATGGCCCGGTGATGCAGCACTAACTTGTGGTGGTCTGCTCCCTGATTCAAATACCACGAACCTACCATCACCACTTATCATTGGATTCGAGCTCGCCATAATTACTTCTTCACCGGAAGAGGATTCACTGACCCTTTTAGTAACATTGTAAATCAAATCCCTTACAAAAATGTCTCTTTGATCGTTATTATCTCCTGGGACTAAATTACTGGCCATGGACGAAAAAACCACCCTTGTTCCGTCATTGCTGATAGAAGGGTTGGAAGAATAACTATTAGCTTGTTCTCCATTATTACTAAGACTAACAATTTTAATTGCTCCGGATATCATGTTTTTAACAAAAATATCCTCTAAACCATTGTTATCACTGTCAAGTAAATTATTTGCAGAAGAAATGAAAGCAATAAACTGGCCATTGAAGCTTATGGCTGGGCCGCAACTTTCAATATTGGCTTGCTGGCCACTGGCAGTTGTACTAACTAATTTTGTGGTATTCAAGACCATATCTCTGACAAAAATATCTCCCAACCCATTAGTATCACTTGATACTAAATTACTGGCCCAGGAAGTAAATGCTACAAACCGACCATCACCACTTATAGCCGATTCACTGCAATCACCATCAGCCATACCACCGCGGTTATTTAGACTTATTATGTGAGTGATATTCAAAATTCTATCCCTGAGAAAAATCTGTGAATTAGAGTTATCCGGGAACTCTGGAAGTGAAAGTCACATACCTACCATTTCCACTTATGGAAGGTGTGTAGCCACCCATTATAGCTCCAGATGATGATAAACTAACACATTCCGTGGTGTTAATTTCCAGATCCCTAATATAAACATCGGTAAGGCCATTATTATCCCCCTTGATGAGGTTATCTGCATCAGATGAGAATGCAACATAACGACCATTGCCACTTAATGCCGATTCAAAACTAAATCCATTGGACTGATTTCCAGAAGATGAAATACTTTCAAGCTGAGTATCATTGGCGGCCCCTACATGCCCATTCCATTGTAAAAATAATGCAAATAGAAATAATGAAACTAGAAATTTTTTATTCAAGTAGTAACACCTCTATCAAATTTAGTAATAATTTTGTATTACTTTATGATAAAGAGTTAATAAAATTATATAAATTTTTCGGTTAGTTATAAAAAAAGTCTAAAAAATCAACAGTTAGAGTAAAAAAATTCTGCAAAAAAGGTTTAAAAAAATTAAAAATTAAATTAAGAAGAAAAAAAAGTAAATCAACTAAAAAGGCTGATTACTTCATTAAACTGTACATAACGGCCTTCTGAGCATGGAGCCTGTTTTCGGCCTGGTCCCATACTACCGATTGAGGCCCGTCAATAACACCCGCAGTGGTTTCCTGTCCACGAATAGCCGGTAAACAGTGCATGAATATGGCATTCTCATTGGCCAGAACCATTAGTTCTTCATTGACCTGGAAGGGCATAAAATCATTCATTCTTTTTTCCTGCTCTTCTTCATCTCCCATACTGACCCAAACGTCGGTATAAATAACATCAGCATTATTTACTGCTTTTTTAATATCATCCGTAATATCCAATTTAGTATTTGATTCTTTGGCCAGCTGCTGTGCTTTTTCAAATATTTTTGAGTCTGGCTCGTATCCTTTAGGGCAAGCCACCGTCATATTCAGTCCTAAAATAGCAGAAATTAGAAGGAGAGAATTACAGACATTGTTTCCATCCCCCACAAAAACAAGTTTTCCTTCAAAACTCCCCCGATGTTCTTTTATGGTTTGCATATCGGCCAGGGCCTGGCAGGGATGTTCTAAATCCGTTAAACCATTTATTACCGGGACTGATGAATTCTGGGCCAGTTCCACCACATCTTCGTGTCTGAGTGCCCTGATCATTATTCCATCCACGTAACGACTCATGGCCTTAGCCGTGTCCGATATAGGCTCTCCCCGCCCTATTTGAAGATCATTGGTAGATAGGTACAGTGCATGGCCCCCGAGCTGGGCCATTCCCACTTCAAAGGACACCCTTGTCCTGGTGGATGATTTCTGAAATATCATGGCCAGGGTTTTATCTTTAAGAGGTTTATCTTCAGATTTACCTTTTTTAAACCACGCAGCCAGATCCAGTAATTGTACCACCTGATCCTGAGCATCACAAACTGATAAAAGATGTTTCATAGTAATTCATCTCCGAATAAATGTTAAAAATATGATATAATTCTTAATAGAGAATATAATATGTATTATTAAGCTTAAAAATCTATTTAAATTCTTAGGTATTGATTAGTGAAATATAAAATTGCAGTAATTAATTCTTAAATGTTTCTCAAAAATGTTAAAATTTTATTTAGTTATTTGAATTCAAATATGAAAAAATAAAAGGCCAAAAAAGATTAAATGGGACAACAAAGTGTTTTACTATCCCCTTATGGCATTCATGTGATCTATTCTTTTTTGTAGAAGTTTATCTGTTCCTACATCTCTCCTGTGGTATAAATCTCCCTTAACAAACTGAGTAGCCTCTTCACATATTTCTTCAGCTTCTCCAATGGTTTCTCCTGCAGCTACCACCCCCAGAGCACGGGAAGCAGATGTATAAATCACATCATCCTTTTGATTAACCGCTGCATAAAATACATTGCCTCCTAAGGCCTTGATGGACTTTTCATCCACCTGAATAGGCTGGTTGGCAAATTTGGTTTCCGGGTACCCATCAGGAACAATATATTTACATACCGTGGCCTTCAGAGCAAATTCAGCCTTTTTAAGGTTTCCATCCACAATTCCCTGACATATGTCCACCATGCTGGATTTTAAAAGAGGAAGTACGTTCATGGCCTCAGGATCTCCAAATCGGGCATTGTATTCCACCAATCGAGGTCCCTCTTCGCACAACATGAATTGACCGTACAGTACTCCTTTATAGGGACCAGCTTCTTTGTTTATGGCATTAATAGTATCCTGCATTATCTTAACAGCATCATCATAATCTTTTTGATCCATAAAAGGTAATAACCCATTTTTATCGGAATAAGATCCCATTCCACCAGTTATGGGCCCTTCATCCCCTTCAAAAGCGTGGGGATGATCCTGAGCAGCAGGCATGGGGGCCAGGTGCTCCCCATCAGAGAAAGCTTGTACCGTAAATTCTTCCCCCACCAATTTTTCTTCTATTACTACTCGAGGATGGCCTCCCATCTTGGTTTCCATGATGTGGCGGGCATATTCCTTAGCCTCGTTATTATCTTCTAAATGGTCCCCTACAATCTTTACTCCCTTACCCCCAGTAAGTCCCACTGGCTTTATGACCACATCTTTGTCAAATTCGTTCAGAAAGTCGTTTATATCCTGATAATTGTCAAATACCCTGTAAACCAGGGAGCCATCGATTTTGTACTTTTCAAAAAGATTTCTCATAAATGATTTATCGGTTTCTATTCGGGCAGCACTTTTATTAGGCCCTACACAGCTTATTCCTGCTTCTTCCAGCACATCCACGATTCCTTTTTCCAGAGGTGATTCTGGTCCAATGAATGCCATGTCCACCTTTTTTTCCAGTGCAAATTTTTTGACAGTTTCCAGATCTCCTTCATTGGCCACTTTAAAATCGGATATGCGTGCTATTCCAGGATTCTGATTACTCATTATAGAGAAAAGTTCGGCCTCTCCTTTTAAAGCTTCACAAATAGCGTGTTCCCTCGCTCCGGTTCCTACAACTAAAATTTTCATTCCAAAGTCCTCCCAAAAATGTAAAATAATTGTAAAATCTATTCAAAGAAATTATTACTGATTATATTGATACTAATTAGTTATTAACTAATTAATTCCACCAACATGATATATTTTGATTATTATTTTTTTGATTATTATTTTTACCAAATTAATTTGTCTATTTTACTTATCCAACTTATCTCCAATATAAAATAAATACCAATATTATATAATAGAATATTCAATATGAGTATAGATTAAATATATAGAATAATCATGATAAATACAACTTATATAAAATATTTAAATTATTAAAATAGCTTGAATCCGGATTTTTAAAGGATTTTTGCTAATAAGAGAACAAGGTGTTTTTTATGAAAGGTGGCCAAGCCCTAATTAAGTCGCTTATAGACCAGGGAGCAGATATTGTCTTTGGATATCCCGGAGGACAGTTACTTCCACTATACGACATGATATATGATTCTGACTTAAAGCACATCCTGGTAAGACACGAGCAGTGTGCTGCCCATGCAGCAGATGGATATGCACGTGCTTCAGGAAAAGTAGGAGTGTGCATTGCCACTTCTGGTCCAGGTGCAACGAATCTGGTAACTGGAATTGCAACAGCATACATGGATTCTTCCCCAGTATTGTCCATTGCCGGACAGGTACCCACACACTTAATTGGTAATGACGCCTTTCAGGAAGTGGATATGATTGGGATAACCATGCCCATAACCAAACACAACTTCCAGGTTACCGATGCCAATGAAATACCAGGCATGGTTAAATCCAGCTTTGAAATAGCCCTCAGTGGACGTCCCGGGCCTATAGTGATTGATCTACCTAAGGACATCCAGGAACAGGAACTGGAAGAATACCGGGATGAATTCCTGGATATACCAGGTTATAAGCCTACCAAAAAAGGTCATGGTCTTCAAATTAAAAGAGCTGCCCAAACCATTATTAAGTCCAAAAAGCCAGTTTTACTAGCTGGTGGAGGAGTCATATCTGCGGGAGCATCATCTGAACTTAAAAAACTCTCAGAATTAATTAATGCCCCGGTTACCACTAGTTTACTGGGTAAAAGTTCATTCCCTGAAGATCATCCCGCTTCCATGGGGATGCTGGGAATGCACGGACGTAAAGTGGCTAACCTAAGTGTAGACGAATGTGACTGCCTGATTGCCATAGGATGCCGGTTTTCAGATCGTACCACTGGAAAAATTGATGAATTTGCTCCTAATGCTACAGTCATACACATAGACGTGGATCCAGCAGAAATTGGAAAAAATGTAGAGGTAGACGTCCCTATTGTAGGTGATGCTAAAATAGTTCTCCAATCATTAATAAAAATGCTGGAAAAAGATACCTCCAGTCTGGAAACCATGAAATGGCTGGAAGACGTTAAAGAATTCAATAAAAGCTGCATACCCCGTATTTCATTTGAAAACGATCATCCATTAAAACCCCAGCAGGTCATGAAAGAGCTGGCTCAGGCCCTGGACGAAGACACCATAATGACCACTGATGTTGGTCAAAATCAAATGTGGATGGCCCACTTTTACAATACCACCAAACCAAGGAAATTCATATCTTCCGGTGGGCTAGGAACCATGGGATTCGGATTCCCGGCAGCCATGGGGGCCAAAGTAGCCATGCCCGAGAGTGATGTGGTAGCAGTTTGTGGTGACGGAGGATTTTTAATGGTCTGTCAGGACCTGGCCACAGTTAAAGAGTACGATATTCCAGTGGTAGTCTGCGTCCTGGATAATCGCTATCTGGGAATGGTTGCCCAGTGGCAAAAGCTTTTCTACGACGAACGTATGTCCCATACTCATTTAGGAGAAGTTCCTGACTTTGTTAAACTGGCCGAGGCCTTTGGTGTAAGGGCCGAGAGGGTGGAAAAAGTTGGAGAAACTAAACAAGCCCTTAAAGATGCCTTAAAATCAGGAGAGCCCACTTTACTGGACATAATAATTGATCCCGACGAAATACTACCTATGGTACCTCCAGGATGCGGTCTTACTGAAATAGTAGGAGAATACAAGGTAGAAAGAGAAATTCCAGGCGAGATACGCTATAAAACACCAGGGAAAGCTCAAGAGGGTGGTGATTAAGATGCCAATTAAAATGGAAAAAAGCAGTTCTACAAATAACCATATTATCAGTGCTCTGGTAGAACACAAACCCGGAGTCTTGCAAAGGGTCGCCGGATTGTTCACCCGTAGAGGATTTAACATTGATAGTATAACTGTAGGAGAATCTGAAGTCCAGGGATTGGCCCGGATGACCATTATTGCTCAGGGTGACGAGAAGGTGCTGGAACAAATCACCAAGCAGCTGAATAAATTGCTGGATGTAATTAAAGTACGGGATCTGGAAGTGGAAAGCACCGTTAAAAGAGAATTATGCCTCATAAAAGTTCATGCCCCTACCGAAAAAGTTAGATCTGAAATTATTCAGTACGCCAACATATTCCGGGGAAGAATAATAGACGTGAGCAGCGAAGCTCTTACCATTGAGATTACTGGTGATTCTGACAAGATTGACGCTTTAACTGATCTTTTGAAGGTCTTTGGAATTAAGGAACTGGCCAGAACTGGTCCCACCGCCATGTCACGTGGCGCAAAGACCATTTAATACCTTAATTTCAGGATTAATTCTAAAAGATAAATCCATTTTTAGGCAATTAAATAGAAAAAGTGTTAGTGATGTTAGAGAATTAATCCCCTCTTTCCTTTTTTTCATTTAACCCTATTTTTCATTATTTTTTTGAAATCTAACAGTGATTTGAAATAATAAAATGAAAATTTTTGAAATTCCTGATTAAAAAATGAATTTCATGAAACTAATTTATATGTTAATTAAACCATAGTTAGAAGCACATTAATTACTTACCCTGATTTGGCATTAATGCAAATGAGTAACTCAAGAGCTTATGCAAATTATGGTAATTTCACTCAGATATTATAATAGGAGGATGTCAAATGAAGATATACTACGAAAAAGATGTGGACACTGGAGTCCTGGCTGATAAAACTATTGCGGTTATTGGATACGGGAGCCAAGGAATGGCCCAATCTCGAAACATGGCGGACAGCGGATTAAATGTTGTAGTCGGTTTAAGAGAAGGAGGAGAATCCTGGAAAACTGCTATTGCAGATGGAATGAAAGTTATGAGTATAGAAGATGCAGCCAAAGCTGCTGATATCATACACATACTTATCCCTGATGAAATACAAGGTACGGTTTATAATCAGTCCATTAAACCTTACCTGGAAGCAGGAAACACCCTGTCATTCTCCCACGGTTACAACATTCACTTTGGATACATAAAAGTTCCAGAAGGAGTTAATGTAACTATGAGTGCCCCTAAAGGCCCTGGAGCTATGGTTAGACGGACTTACCTGGAAGGATTTGGAATTCCAGGTCTGGTTGCTGTGGAAATCGACGCCACTGGAGACGCCAAGCAACAAGCCCTGGCCATGGGTAAAGGATGCGGTTTAGCACGAGCCGGAATACTGGAAACCACCTTCAAAGAAGAAACCGAAACCGATCTATTTGGAGAACAGGCTGTTCTCTGTGGAGGAGTAACTGAACTAATCAAAGCAGGATTTAAAACCCTTGTTGATGGCGGTTACCAGCCCGAAGTGGCTTACTTTGAAACCTGTCACGAATTAAAACTAATTGTAGATATAATCTATGAAAAAGGATTTGCTGGAATGTGGCATGATGTGAGTAACACCGCTGAGTTCGGAGGAATAAGCAGAAGATCCCGAATCATTACTCCAGAAGCCCAGGAAGAAATGGCCAAAATCCTGAAAGAAATCCAGGAAGGTCAGTTTACCAAGGAATGGACCTTAGAAAACCAGGCTGGCAGCCCTATGCTCAACCGAATGAGGGACATAGAAGGCGATCTGGAAATTGAAGAAGTAGGTTCCAAACTGCGAAAACTTTGTGGATTACAGAAATAAGGTGATATAATTGGTATTCGTGGGCATGGACCACGGCACCACCGGTGTCTCTTTTACCATCCTTTCTTCTACCGTGAAAGAGGATGGAAATTCAGCTGAACACTTTAAAATAGGTAGGGAGGAAATTTCCAGTGGGAAAGTTTCTGCCATGGATGAATTATCCCATAGAATTGATCTGGACTCCATTGACCTTATGGTCATTACCTATGCCATGGGTGATGGTTTAAATGCCATTAAGCCATTGTCAAAAGTAAAAGACAGAGGAATACTTTCTATAAATGGAGCAGGAAAGGTTACTGGCGGCGGAACTGCAGTATATGAAGAAATAGAAAAATCAGGAATTCCCACCCTACTTATCCCTGGTTTGCATAAGAAAACTCCTTGTATTGATAGTAGATTTGCTGCCGCTTATTCCCACCATGCCAGTGCAGAAAAGGTCTCTATAACCTACAATGCCTATCTGGAAACTGGATGGGAAAATATGGTAGTTGCTGATATCAGTTCTAACTCGGTGACCATGCTGGTGCAAAATGGTAAAATTATTGGTGCCATGGATGCTTGTTTAGGAGCTATGGGTGTAATTCATGGACCCCTTGATTTGGAGATGTTGAGGGACATTGATGAAGGTAAAAAAACTGCCAACGAATGTTTTTCACATGCCGGTGCCGTGAAAATCGCGGAAATTGATGCTGGTGTTTCTCAGGCCCGGGCCGAGTTACTGGAAATGGCCCAGAGTGGAGATGATAGGGCTGTGCTGGCCCTGGATACCATGATGATGACCATTGCCATGGAAATATGGGGTCTTATTGGTATTGCAGATAAAATAGAAGGCATAGTTCTTACAGGATCCATGGGAGCCATGGAAGAACCTGTGAACTTTTTCGGCCTTTTAAAAGAATATTTAGAAGGCGTGGTCCCTGTGGTACGAATTCCACCAACTTCTGGTTCAATGGGTAGTGCCCAGATGGCCAGAGACATATATCAGGGTCGCAAAAATATTGTGGGTATTAATGTAGAGGATTATCCTTAAAAACTATTTTATGCAGTTGTATCTGCATATTATTATTTATTTTAAATTTCTAAAAAAAATATTATTGTTTTTTGAATAAAGTAAAATAATATCTACTTTTTAATCTAAATTTAATCAAAAAGTTTTTAAAATCATTTTAAAAATAATAAATGTTTAACTTATTTTAAAATATAGTCGTTAGTCATTATTTTTTATAGCCATGAAGGCAATTTTACTACCTTTAATAAATTTTAAACCATTTTCTGTTTCTAAAACTGTGTTAAGATAATTATCAAGAGTTACAACTTTCCCTTCATCTTCTTCTCTGTTTTTTAAACTTACAACTACTTCTTTGTCCTTGAATCTTAAAAATTGTTTATTTACTTGAAAATCGTAATCTTCCTGTGACATCTGATCATCTCTATAATTATCTTAACTAATTCTATTTTTATCAATATTATCAATATCTAACTTTCTTATAACTTTATCATCATATATTAATTCTTCTAGAATCTGTGAAAGAATGCCGTGTTTATGAGGAATAATGTAGATTATTTGAATATCTTATAAAATAAATAACTATATTATTATTTTAAAACTAAAAAAATATGTACTTGTAAAGATGTTTTTCTTTTTAAAATCTAAATGGACTTTATAATTAAAAATAATAAATTTTATTGATTATAACTACATTCCAAAGATTTATAGTATAAAAAGTAAATATAAAATCACTAGACATTTATATAATTCTAAATATTATCATTAAGAGCTAGGAAGTGTCACTATGCCGGTAAACCAATTAGAAACCAATCTTGAGGCTATAACTATAACTTTAGCCCACCTGGAAAAAGATGAATGCTGTAATGAGGAACTTCTAGAAGAACTAAGGAAAGAAAGAGATAGATTATTAAAAGAACTGAATATAAAATAATTTTTTAAGATATTGTTTTTTGCATTTATATCCTTATTTTTTATCGAATATTTTAAAAAAAAATAAATTAGGATAATTAGTATCTAGTTTCTAAATCAGATTCATTAATCCCAGGTTATTTTTAAAAGGACAATGAGTGCCCCAAGCTGGGTTAAATTAATAGTTAAAACAGGTACTCCCATACCCGGTCCGCTAAATCCTTCTCTGATTAATAAAAATATTATAAATACTGTATTTTGAAGAATAAGTAGTAGCACAAAAATTATGAGTCCTAAAGTAAATTTTGTTTTAAATTTCAGATAGCTGGTTAAGTATACATAAAGCATTAGCAATAAAACTGCTATATTAACTGCTCCTACCAGAACCGCCAGCATGGCCAATCCCGGGTCATCTACCAATTCATTCTCAAATTCTTCTCCTCTAAATAAAGGCGCAGGCCCGTCCACTAACATAAAATCACCTTGCCTATTTTTCTCCAATTTTTATCCAGATATCTTTAAATAGTTTGTAATTATCTTCCATTTGCGCTGATAAAAAATACATCGTTCCATATTTTTCTCCAGTTGAAGTAATTAGCTTGTTTTCTTCCAGGATTTTTATATGATGCCTAACAGTTTTATAATCCAGTTCAAGTTTTTCTGATAGCTGGTTAGCATTATATGGCCTTTCATGTAATTCATTAATTATACGGGCTCTGTTAATCCCGCCTTTGGTCCCAGCAATAAGCCACCAGAGTATTTTCTTCATGGAAATCACAAATAGTTAAGGTTAAAAGCCCCTAAAAAGTTTTTAACTATTGATTGGCTTGAATAAAGATAAACTTTCCGGAAAAGGTTTAGATGAGTTAAAAAATTAAAAAAATAGAAAGAATTTGAAAATTTTCTGTTCTATCCATTTAAATTTTTAAGATTTGAATTTATTTAAATACATTATTTGGAAACTCCCGATGCATCAATTACATTTTTCTTCTTTTTGGAAGATGGAAAGCCAAATAAAACTTTAAACATCTTTTTAAAGGATCTTCGATAAATGTGAAGATGTATAAATGTTCCCAACACCATCAATAAAGCCAATTCTGCATGCCAGTAGGTTATTCCAGGATTATAAGCTGTTGAAATACCCAAATTTATCATTACGGTTAGCAATACTCCTGTTATTCCCGTTCCCAGATATCCCACACTTACCAGAATATTCCAGATTCTTTTGTGTTTTTTGGCTTTTAAAATGCCCGATTTGAAAAGGTAGTAAGTAAAAAGGTATGCTCCTATCATTATGATAGTGACAGGAAGTATGTGGAAATTTGAGCTATCCGTGGTCCCATCTAAGCCACCTGTGCCAGGATCCTGTATAGCGGTGGCATTAGCACCCTCTTGATGGTCCGTGACATTTGTGGAATTATCAACGCTGCTTTGAGAATCTGTCGTTGTATCCTGAGAACCAGAATTGCTACTGGAAGCTGAAGAAGATTGAGTGGTAGATGCAGCTGAAACCGCCAGATCACAGGATCCACTCCCATTAGCATCTATATATCTGGGGCATTGCCCTGGATAAGGATCATAACTAAGACCATAGGGGCATCCCGCGGCGCAGGCCCCTTCCATAGTTGCCGCGGCAATTATAGGTGCCGTGGCCAGGGTTCCCACAATTTTAGCCTGGCGGGGTGATAAATTTTCGTAAAAAGATTTTACCCGGGTAAAGGAATTTTTGATCTTTTCTTTTATTTCCTCGTTATTCATGCATCCACCCCCTGTTTCTTCTTTTTATATCCCAGTAATGTTTTTTTAGTGCTTTTCCAGTAAGTATGGAAATGGAATAACGTGATCAGAACCATGGTTATCCCTAATTCCACATGCCAGAATAATAGACCAAAGTTTATAGTGGATACAATTCCCATTTCCATTAATATCATGAGTAAAAATCCCGCCCCTCCCGATATAATGAATGAAGCCAATAGAATGAAATTCCATAAATTAACGTGCAGGGCTTTTTTTATTAAGCCCCCTTTGTAAAGTGCGTAAGTAGCAATATAAGCTCCTAAAAACGGAAGAGAAGGTATTAGCATTTCATAACCCATAAAATACCCTCCTTGATTTTAATTATTTTTATTTTTGATTTTAACATGATTTTATATGATTTAGGATAATTTTTGAGACTTTTTTATTTGCATGAAGTCTGTTTGTATATAACGGTGTTTACTTAAAAGTAATTTTTCCATAATTACACCCAAATCTATACCAAATCCGATTTAATTCGATTATTTTGTCAATTAAATACATTAAAAATGTTTAATTTGTTAAAAATATAATAGGATAGCATGAAATTGAAATAAGTAATCATATTTCCTTTAAACAGAATAATGGATTTTTTAATACTAAATTCTGTCCTTATTTCAAATTTAAAAATAAATTTTAATAGATTCTATTGAAAAAAGAATTCGAATACAATAGCATGCAAATAAATTCAAGAATCGCATTTTAATGGGAATATGCTATGATTTAATAAAAATTTGGAGATAAGAACAACTTTAATTGTAGCTAGCTTCAATCTTATCGGTTTTGGTGGTTAAAAGAATAATTGAGTAGGGGAAAGTATTAGATTAAGCCATTGTTATAAATAATTTTAAGATCACTCTTCCAGCCACCCCTCCATGAATTTCACATCAGAAGTACAGTCCAGAGAAATAGGAGTTAAAGTGGCCTTTTTTTCCTTTTTTAATGTGTGGACATCAGTTCCAGCACCATCATCTTCCACCGGATCACCATCCAACCAGTAATATGGCCTCCCTCGAGGATCCAGCCTTTTTTGAATGTGTACATTGTACATTCTCTCCCCTAACCGAGTGATTAAAATTTCATCGCTTTCTAAATGAGAAGGGATATTTAGATTGACAAAATCCACTCCTTTGGGTAAGCCTTTTTCCAGTATTTTACTGGCCACTTTACGGGTTATCCGTTGGGCCGCCTCAAAGTCCAATTCCACGTGCCCGTCGTGGAATTTAATATCTCCCCGACTAACCTGTATTGAAACTGCTATGGAAGGTATTCCATGACAAGCTGCCTCCATGGCCGCTCCAATAGTTCCTGAAGTAGTTAATTCAGATTTTCCCAGGTTTTCCCCAATGTTTATTCCAGAAATCACCAGATCTGGTTTTTCTTCTGCCAGTTCAAATATACCTATTATAACTGCATCAGTAGGAGTACCCGAAACAGCAAATGCTTCGCTTCCGTCATTTAAATGGGTTTCAGTTACCCTAATGGGTTCAAAAAGAGTTAAAGCATGACCAATTCCACTTTGCTGAGTGGCCGGTGCTACTACACTAATATCCCCCAGGCCATCTACTGCGTCTTTAGTGGCAATAATACCAGAAGAGTTCACTCCGTCATCATTAGTTATCAAAATTCTCATAACTTGAGTTTTTATTAACAGTTCTAATAATAGTTTTTGAATATATTTTTTTATAAAAAAACCTCGAAATAAAATAAATAAAAAATAAAAAAGTCTAAACCTATTAAAAAGAGATTAAATAATTAGGCAAGTATTAAATATAATTTCAATCAATAATAATTTAATAAATGGTTTAATGCACTCGCTTTAAAAATTTCATGATAAATAAAATGGATAATAAAGGTTGATATTCAATTAGAGATATTTTATTGAGTTCTATCTGTAAATAGTTCTCAAACCTTAATTGTATGTGCTTAAAGGAAAACTTATTTAGTAACCATAAAAAGCAAATATTAATTATAACCTATTGATAATAATATTAAGGATTATTAGATTATAATCTATTTTGGGGCAATAATCTTCATCCTCCAGAAGGTGGGAACATTGGAGAAAAGTAGACTAGTCGAATTCATGGCAAAAATAATGGAAGAATCAGGTTTTAAGGTTTATAAGGATTTTAGAACCTCAAGACACCTGATAGACATTTACGGAATTTTACCCACTGTTCTGGGAGACATAGGAGTGGTGGTTGCCTGTAAAAACTATGATGAAAAGTGGAATGTTGGTTTAGACGTTCTAAAAGAAATGGAAATGGTGGGTAAAACCCTTAAGGCCTCTAAAGTAGTCATTGTAACTACCTCCGGTTACAGTTCCCAGGCGGTAAACTACGCCGCACGAAGAAATATAAAGCTTATTGATAGAGAAATGCTTTTAAATCTGGCCCAAAAATTCTCTAAAAAGACTCCTAATCTAATGGATTCAGATGATGAGAGATATGAGAATTACGAAGACTATGATGAAAACGATGACGGGGCAGAAGTTTCCTATGACCCTTCAGAAAGTTCATCAAAAAGTTCTTTTTTCCACCAGGATAAAAAAGGGTCTTTAAATAGAAAAAGAGATCGTATAAAAACATCCTGGGCCCCGGCAATTAAAGGAATATTAAGCAACACCATTGTATTGATTTTAATTGTAGTTGGATTATCTTTCCTGATTACTAGCATAGTAGCAGCTTTTTCCAATCCAAGTAAAGCCGTGCTGGGAATTTTAAAGTTCTTCCTTTCAGCCATTCTTTCCTATGGCCTGGTTTATACCCTGGAAGAGAGAAGCACTGTTATGCTTATTAAAGGAACAACAGTATTCTTTATTTCACTGCTAGTATCCATAATTTTGATTATTTTTTAATATTTTAAGTTATTTATTCTTAAAACATCTTTTTTAATATGGCCACTAACAAAAGATAGCCACTAATAATCTTTTAGAAAATTATTATTTTTTAAATAGCTTGTAAAATTAATGTTTAAAACAAAAAAAATCAATCTATTATTTTAAAATGGGTCCGACGAGATTCGAACTCGTGATCACCTCGGTGTGAGCGAGGTATCATACCCCTAGACCACGGACCCTTTTAATTTATAATTAAATTTTGTCTAGTAAAATATCAGCAAAAATTAATCATCAAAAGAAGAATATTCATCTAAAAGAATTTAATTATAGTAGATTTAGTCTTTAAATGGGCCGGACGAGATTCGAACTCGTGATCACCTCGTTGTAAGCGAGGTATCATACCCCTAGACCACCGGCCCTCGAGTACATCTCATTTTGAACGGCTGCCTATATAAACTTTTCCGATAAAATTTGGAAAAAAATTTCATCTACCTGCAAAAAATCAAAAATTTCATTAATTGAACTATATATTATTACTTTTACTGGTAGGTTATATTAATCTTAGAGTATTTTTTACATATTGTTTTAAAAACATCCTGTTATTAGATAGATTATTGATTATATTTAAAAAGTGGTATCACCTAATTAATTTATAATTTAATGAAATTCACATTTTTGTCAATGCAAAAATTTCAAGAATAACTAATTATTACGAGGTATAATCATGGCATGGGATGAATCAGGAAAAATTTGGTTTAATGGAGAATTGGTTGATTGGAAAGAAGCTAAAATACACGCCCTATCTCATGTTGTTCATTACGGATCCAGTGTTTTTGAGGGAATTCGCTGCTACAACAATAAAAATGGATCAGCGGTTTTCCGTTTGGAAGAACATGTTGAAAGATTGTTTGATTCTGGAAGAATATATCGGATGGAAATCCCTTTTACACAGGAAGAAATATGTAATGCGATTTTGAATACCATAAAGACCAACCATCTAAAAGAATGTTACATAAGGCCCGTGGTATTTAGAGGCTATGGAGAACTGGGAGTTAATCCACTTAACAACCCATTAGAAGTCGTGATTGCTGTTTGGGAGTGGGGAAGCTATTTAGGTCAGGAAGCCCTGGAACAAGGTGTGGACGTGGGTGTTTCCACCTGGAGGCGCATGGCACCAGGAACATTACCTAATATGGCCAAGGCCGGGGCTAATTACATGAATTCCCAGCTAGTAAAAATGGAGGCCCTTCAAAATGGATATGACGAAGGCATAATGATGGATTATCAGGGCATGGTCAGTGAAGGAAGTGGAGAAAACATATTCATAATTAAAGACCATGTTATTTACACCCCTTCCATGTCTTCTTCACTTTTAAAAGGAATTACCAGAGATTCCATTATCCAATTAGCCATTAAAATGGATATGGAAGTTAGGGTAGAGCAACTACCAAGAGAAATGCTTTACATGGCCGACGAAATATTCTTCACCGGTACTGCTGCTGAAGTTACTCCAGTCCGTTCTGTGGATAAAATAACCATTGGGAGCGGGAAAAGAGGCCCTATAACTGAAAAACTACAAAAAAGCTTCTTTGAGATACTGGAAGGTAAAGTGAAGGATGATTTTGGCTGGTTGACTTATTTAGAATAGTTGATTATCTAAAAAATAAAAAAAATATCAAACCAATGACAACAATAACTTTTAAGTTATAAGTGAGAAGTTATAAGTTATAATTAATTTCTTTTTTTGGTTTTATTTTATTTCTATAATCAAATTCTGATAATCAAATAATTTAAATAGGGTTTTGAAGATTAATAAGCAAGTATTTGAATTTAAATTAATTTTAAAAAATATTCTCAATTAAAATATTATTCAGGTGATCTAATGGACATTATACAAGCAATAATAATAGGAATAGTCCAGGGTTTGACCGAGTTTCTGCCAGTAAGCAGTTCAGCCCATCTGGTATTTGTTCCTGAAATCATGAACGTACAATCAAGTCTGGCCTTCGATACATTACTGCATATAGGAACTCTAGTGGCTGTGTTTGCCTATTTCTGGAATGATATAGTAAACATGCTGAAATCATTTTTCTCCAGTTTAGCTGACATAATTTACCACGAGGAGAATTCAAAAAGAACTTTAAAGAAGATCAGTACAAAAGACTGGCCTGGCTGGTTATAATTGGTACCATACCTGCTGGTTTAGCCGGTGTTCTATTTAAAAGCTCATTTGAGAGTTTGTTCAGTAGCATACCCGCTGTGGGGGTATTTTTAATAATAACAGGTTTCCTACTTTGGGGATCAGAAAAAGTTAGCAGGAGTATCAAACCAGAAGATAGAAAGCCCCTGGAAAAACTTACCATTAAAAATGCACTGGTTGTGGGTATAGCCCAGGCCTGTGCCATTGCCCCAGGAATATCACGATCCGGAGCTACTATATCCGCCGGACTATTTTTAGGATTCGAAAGAGAATTAGCGGCAAGATACAGTTTCCTGCTATCCATACCAGCTATCCTGGGTGCAGCCCTGGTTCAGGCCAAGGACATTACTGGGCTAGATATGAGTACCGCGGCCCTTGTTGCTGGATTTTTAGCAGCGGCTATATCCGGATATTTAGCCATAAAATTCATGTTAAAGCTGATAAAAGAAAGAAGTCTGCTTATATTCGCCTATTACTGTTGGGTAGTAGGAATATTGGCCTTAATCATTTATTACTTGCTTTAATATTTTAATTTTTTATATCCAAAAATCTAGTAATTAAAATAATTTTATATTAAGATATTTTAGATTTAAGACTCAAATTCCCAATTTCAGGTCATCTGAGTCTTTTTACATAATTTTTTAAAATATTTTTTCACATAATTCTTCTGTTTTTCTTCTTATGTCTTGAATATCCGCACCCTGCAGGAGTGCCGCCATAATAGCCCCGCCAGCCCCCACACCTTCTTTAACTGAGCCCGATAAATACATTTGCAAGCCAGCATTTTCAGATTCATGGAAAAACGGATCCGCTGCATATAAAGAGATTTCTCCTATTTGTTCAATGATGTGGTGGATATTAGAAGTTTCGTCTTCCACCACAAAAACCGTGGTGGCAATACATATATTTGAAAAATCAAAATCAGGATTTATGGATTTAATTAGGGCACAGACCGCAGTCATTTGAGTTCCTCCGGCTAATGTAACTGGAACTTCACTTCCCATAGCCAGACCGGCCACTGCCGGGATCATAGGGTCACCTACTGCTTCCACCGCCTTAAAGGGACCGGATACAGTTTCCCCCCAAGTTATTCCTGCAGCTTCCATTCCCTGTTTAACCACGTCTTTTTTGAGGTTATGGGGATTTTCACTCATACTACCACTTACTTTGAAACTGGCATCATATCCCAGGGCAGTTAATACCCCTAAAGCCGTGGTAGTTCCAGCTGGTGTGCTTTCACCAATTACCAGATGTTCAGTGAGACGGGAAAGAGTTTTTCCAAGTATTTTTCCATTTTCAAATATTTTCTCCGGGTTTTCCACAGATTTTCCGGTACTAATATCTCCACCAGGATTTCCACCCAGATGGACATAGGGAATATTCGGTTTTATAGCCGCGCCAGCATCGGCCACCATAAATGGAATATCGGCCAATTCTAATGCTGCTTTAGTAATTACTGCAGGGGTGGGTGCGGCAGCACCTTCCACAATAGTTTGAGGAATTTCGTCCAGACAGAGCGGTTTATCGTGTATAATTAATTCCACATCAGCTGCAGGTGTGTATTCAGTTAATTCAGGGCTTGCTCCAGCTCCAGTAATTCCAGGGATTTTTGAAGTGGCCGTGGTGGCAATGACACATAAAAATAGGGATTTCTTATCCACTACTTTGCCTAAAAATTCAGTTGAACCGTAAATATTCAATCCATCACACATTATTTCACCTATCATTTCTTAAATTGTATTAAGTACTATAATATTATTTAAAATAATTAGAAGAATTAAATAAAATAAAATCTAACTGAAATCACTTTCAAATAGGTTTTAAACTCAAAATAAATATAAAAGAATTATTTTCAATTATAAATCTTTTATTAAATATAAAATAAATTTAGATATAAATTATATGGATAATACTTATTTATAAACAAAGAGGTACATTTCCATTGTAACTTTTTTAATAACAAATATTCAATTTATTAATAAGATTGAGAATAAGAATTTTTTAACGATTATTGGATAATAGGATAGTAGAGGAATTTAATGTCAAAAATTATTTGTTTAGGTATCGAGGGTACCGCAGAAAAAACAGGTGTAGGCCTGGTAGATGAAGAAGGACATATTCTGTCCTCGGTAGGAAAACCCCTCATTCCACTTTCCGGAGGAATTCACCCCAGGGAAGCAGCCGAACACCACGCCCAGTGGATTCCAGTACTGATAAAAAATGCTTTAAAAGATGCAGGTCTTGATTTAGAAGATGTGGGTCTGGTGGCCTTCTCTCGCGGACCTGGTTTAGGCCCTGCACTGCGTACAGTGGCTACTGCGGCCAGGACACTGGCCCTTTCCCTAAAATTACCTATTATAGGAGTCAATCACTGTCTGGGACACGTGGAAATTGGAAGGCTCACTACCGGAGCTCAGGACCCGGTTTCATTGTATGCCAGCGGAGGAAACACCCAGGTTATTGCCTTTGATGAAGGCCGTTACCGGGTATTTGGAGAAACCCTGGACATTGCCGTGGGAAATATGCTGGACCAGTTCAGCCGGGAAGTGGGTTTAGGCCATCCAGGAGGGCCTGTTGTGGAAAAATTATCCAAAAAATCTCAAAATTATTTAAAACTTCCCTACACTGTTAAAGGAATGGATTTATCCTTTTCTGGTCTTTTAACTGCTGCTCAGAGAAAGCATGAGAAGGGAATTTCCATAGAAGATCTTTGCTATAGCTTACAGGAAACCGCTTTCTCCATGATGGTAGAAGTCACCGAGCGGGCCCTGGCCCATACCCGAAAAAATGAAGTTATGTTGTGCGGGGGAGTGGCCGCCAACACCCGGTTAAGGGACATGTTATCTCAAATGGCTGAAGAACATTATGCTGACTTTTTTATGCCACCAGTAGAGTATTGTGGTGATAATGGGGCCATGATTGCCTGGATGGGCCAGCGAGTTTTTGCTGAAAGTGGAGGTCAGAAAATTGAAGACACCACTGTAATTCAGCGCTATCGTACTGATCAGGTGGATGTGCCCTGGATGAAGAGTACTCAACACTTTTTAAAACTACCTGATGAATTAAAGGCCAAAGGGGCGGAGGCCAATATTTACGAGGGTCAGTGGTTAGATGAAGAGGTAGTTGTAAAGAAAAGAGTTCCAAAAGGGTATCGTATAGCTGAAATAGATCAGCGACTTCGAACCTCCCGTACCAAAAAAGAGGCCCGTTTGCTGGCCCAGGCCAAACGCTGTGGAGTGCGAACCCCGGTTCTGTGGGACATTGACCTGGAAGAAATGTCTCTGGTCATGGAAAAAATTACAGGTATGCAGATTAAAGATGTTTTAAGTTCTGGTGATGAAAAAATCCGAACCAAAATCTGTAAAAAACTGGGAGAAAACATAGCCCGACTCCATGCTGGAGGTATAATTCACGGCGATTTAACCACATCTAATCTCATATTAAAAGATGATGAAATTGTTTTCATAGACTTTGGCCTTGGAAAATTCTCAGACCTGGTGGAAGATAAAGGCGTGGATCTTTTAGTTCTTAAAAAGGCCTTACAGAGCATACACTACCAGATTGCAGAGGTATGTTTCCAGTGTATCTTAGAGGGTTACGAAGAAATTTCCGGAAATAGTGAGGTTAGGGTTAAAATAGATGAAATACAATCTAGAGGCCGTTACATTTAGTCTGTGTTTTTTCAATTTATGTTTTAATAAAATAATGTTTCTAATAAAACCAAAAATAGTTAATAGTATTCTAAATAATATTTATAGAATTTAAAATAGACTATTTATAATAAAAAATTCTTGAAACTTAATGATAATAACTTAATGATATAAAATAAAGAAAATAAAGAATTTAAGAATTATCTATCTAGGAATCTAAAATTAATTTCAAAATGATGATAAAATGAAGGTAACATTTATAACTGGTAACCAACACAAAGTAGAAGAAGCAGAAAAAATATTCGAGAAGTTTGGCATACAACTAAAACATGTTGACCTGGGCTATCCAGAACTTCAGGGAACCCTGGAGGAAGTGGCCCGGTACGGCGCACAACATGCTGCCAATCGTCTGGGAGAACCCGTTATTGTTGAAGATGCGGGACTGTTTATTAAAGCTTTGGAATGGTTTCCAGGACCATATTCTGCCTATGTGCAGGATACTATTGGAAATAATGGTATTTTAAAGCTCATGGAAAATGTTAAAGACCGATATGCCGAGTTCAGGTCGGTGGTTGGGTACAGTGCCCCCAATGCCGAGCCCGAGATTTTTTTAGGTGCGGTTAAAGGACATATTTCTACAGAAGAGAAAGGAAATTACGGTTTTGCTTTCGATCCCCTGTTCTATCCAGAAGAAAATAATAAAACCTTTGGTGAACTTACTACTCTTGAAAAAAATGAGTTTTCTCATCGTAGAAGATCATTAGAGCAGTTTGCTTTGTGGTATAATTCTCAGGAAAAGATGTAGGATATTTGGGTAAAATAATTACTCTAAATGATTTAAATTCAAGTGATGATTTTAAGTCAATAGAAAATCTTATCTGAATCTCAAAGAACATTTTTGATCGAATATTATAATTTTAGTAATTTTCATTAATTCAAGTCGAAAATGAATTAAATCGGCTGAAATAGTTTAATAAATAATCGAGGTATGATTAAATGGCAAATAAACCTGATTGGGTTGAATACTCCAATGAAGAAATTGAAGAACTGATATTAAAACTAACTAAAGAAGGAAACTCCACCAGTAAAATAGGTATCATCTTAAGAGACCAGTACGGTATCCCTAATATTAAATTAGTCACCGGTGACAAAATCACTCAAATTCTGGAAAAACACGGCCAAAAACCAGAATACCCAGAAGACATAATGAATCTCATTAAAAAAGCAGTGAACATCAGGGACCACTTAAAAGAGAACCCTAAAGATTTACACACCAAGCGCGGATTACAGGTTATTGAATCTCAAATTAGGCGTCTTGGAAGGTACTATGTCCGAGAAGGCGTAATGCCAGAAGGATGGAGATATGACCCACAAAAAGCAGCACTCCTTGTTAAATAGAGCTGATGAAGCCTGCCAGGTTCTCAAAGAACACCTGGAAAAAGGAAACATCGTTAGGATCATATCCCACAACGATGCAGATGGTCTTTCTGCTGCCGGAGTGGCTGCTAACGCCATATCCCAGGAAGATGGCCAGTACCACATTAGTATCGTTCCCCGTTTAAGGGACAGTTTTATTCAAAAACTGACCAGGGAACGATACCAGCTTTTCTTTTTTTGTGACATGGGTAGTGCCTATTTAGATTCAATTTCCCGGATAAAAGGGGATGTGGTCATTGCTGACCATCACCAGCCCATGGAATTCGAAACTAAGGACAACATAACCCATGTGAATCCCCACTTGTTCGGAGTAGATGGTAGTAAAGAAGTGAGTGCTTCTGGAGTTACCTATTTAACTGTGCGGGGAATGGAAAAACAATCTCTGGCTCCTATGGCCCTGGCCGGTGCTTTTGGAGACATGCAGTACAATGATGGTTTTTTGGGAGTAAATAAGCTCATACTGGATGAAGGATTAGAATACGGTTCTGTAGAAATGCACCAGGACCTTAAAATTGCTTCTAAAAATGAAGAACCACTCTACAAAGCTTTAGCTTACAGTTTCAGTCCAGTTCTTCCTGGATTATCTGGAGACTTAGAAGGTTCCATGGCTTTTTTAGAAAAGATGGGAGTTTCTTATGGAGTTAAATTTTCTGATCTAGGTCCTGAAGAACGAGATATCCTTAAAGACGAGCTGGTTCGTATCACTCCTGAAATTTTCTCCGACGTCTATAGTAATCCTAAGGAAAAACCAACATTAAGAGATATTGAAGATTATTCCCGGATTTTAGATGCTTGTGGAAAAAACAAGAAGTACGGGCTTGCTCTGGGAATTTGTCTGGGTGAAAAAAGCGATGCTCTGGATGTGGCCCTTGACTTGCAGCGAAAATACCGTCAAAATCTAGTAGAAGGTTTGAGCTGGATTAAAAGAGAAGGCGCCAATGTTATGGATAACATTCAGTACCTCTATGCCGAAGAAAAAACCCGGAAAAGTATTATGGGAACTATATCAAGCATAGCTCTCTCTATGGAAACACTGGATCCTGAAATTCCACTTCTGGCCTTTTCCCGGATGGACAACCAGGTCAAGGTATCCAGTAGAACCACCCGGCCCATGGTAGAAAAAGGTGTAGATCTGGGACAGGCCATGAAAGATGCTTCAAGTAGCTTTGGCGGTACTGGTGGCGGACACGATATAGCAGCCGGAGCCATGATTTCTTATAAAGAAATGGATAATTTTTTGCGTCTGGTTGATGAAATAGTTGGTTATCAACTGGAACATCATAATTAAATCCATTTATTTTATTTTATTTGTTTTATTTATTTTATTTATTTCAATTTAATTTAGGTTTATAATATTGATTTTATTCTTAAAGTTTCAAATCCAGTTGATATAAAAATATTAAAAAAATTATTTAATAGAATAAAGAAATATCACATATACAATTCATTGATTCATCTATTCAGAGTTCATCTATTCATGAGAATTTTTTTAATAATATAAATAAAGGGATTAAAATGCACCTTACAAAAAAAGAAGAGAAAATGTACCAGGGAGAATATGGAGAAACCATTAGAAAGAGTATGGAAATTCTAGTGGCTCTGGGCGACATATATGAAGCAGAAAAACTGGTAAATATCACCTCGGCCCAGGTTTCAGGGGTTTCTTATAAAACCATCGGTGATGCCGGGCTAGAATACCTGGAAGATCTGGCTAAAGACCCTCAGGCCAGGACAAAAATTCCTTCAACTTTAAATCCTGCCGGAGTAGACCTGGACCAGTGGAAAGAACTGGGATTTTCACCAGAATTTACCACCCGACAAAAGAGAATCGTGGAGGCCTATGGAAAAATGGATGTAATGACCACCTGCACCTGCACCCCCTATCTAATAGGAAATGTACCCCTGCAGGGATCTCATATTGCCTGGTCAGAATCATCTGCTGTGGCCTATGGAAATTCAGTATTGGGGGCTAAAACCAACCGGGAAGGCGGTCCCGGGGCCCTGGCCGCAGCCATCTGTGGAAAAACCCCGGCCTATGGATATCATCTGCAAGAAAATCGAAAGGCCAGCGTGGTCGTAGATGTGCAGTGCGAACTTAAAGGAGCAGATTATGGTGCCCTGGGTTATCTGGTTGGTCAAAAAGTGGGTGACGGAATTCCATACTTTAAAATGAGTAATCGGCCGCTGGTTGACAATCTTAAAGGAATGGGGGCCGCACTGGCCTCTTCAGGTGCAGTAGCACTTTATCATATAGAAAACATTACTCCGGAATATCAGAATGCCTCACCTGAAGAAGTTGAGGATAAAATAACTGTCGATCGTGAAGAAATTCTGGAAGTTCGGGAAAAGCTTTCCACCAGTAGCGAAAAAGCAGATTTAATCTGTTTGGGATGTCCTCATGCCTCTCTGGATGAAATTAGAGAGATTGCTGAGACCCTGCAAGGCAAAAAGTTGAAAAACCAACTCTGGCTGTGTACTTCGATTAATATGAAGGCTGCTGCTGAGAGAATGGGTTACACCAAAATGATTGAACAGGCCGGGGGTAAACTGGTTTGTGACACCTGCATGGTGGTTTCTCCTATAGAAGAGCTTGGATTCGAAGTTATTGGTGTTGATTCTGCTAAAGCTGCCAATTATGTACCCAGTATGTGTGGCTTAGAAGTAGTCTTTGATGACTTCAAGAACTTAATTGTGGAAAAATAGAGTAATCCTATCTCTGACATTTTTTTAGCCATATCTTCAAAATATTTATTTCAATTCTTATTTTAGTGTTTAAAAAACACATTTTTATATGCTCCTTTTTTAATATAGTTCCTTATGGAAAAGTATATCAGCCATCCTCTGGTGCATCCCAACAAGGTTGAGGCCCGTCTTTATCAGCAACTACTGGCTGCAGATGTTCTAAAAAAAGGGAATACTATGATAGTGGCCCCTACTGCCCTGGGAAAAACCATAGTAGCTGCTTTAGTAGCAGCAGATAGGTTGGAAAAGATACCTAACTCCAAAGTGCTGGTAGTGGCCCCTAGTAAACCACTGGTAGTTCAACATGAGGAAAGCTTCCGGGAATTTTTAAATTTGACTTCTACCTCCATTACAGGAGCCATAAAGCCTGAAGAAAGGGCAAAACGATGGAATGAATCTCAAATAATCTGTGCCACACCTCAAACTGTTGAATCCGATCTTATTAACAACCGTTACTCTTTAAAAGACGTTTCTTTAATGGTTTTTGACGAGTGTCACCGGGGCGTAGGCTCCTATGCCTATGTATATCTGGCCTCTCGCTATTTACAGGAAGCTCAAACCCCGCTGGTTTTAGGTTTAACTGCGTCACCAGGTTCAGATAAGGATAAGATAAAATGTGTGTGTGAAAATCTATTTATTCAAGAAGTAATTGTTAAAAATGAAGAAGATACAGACGTATCTCCTTATTTCAACCCCATTGAGGTAGAATGGGTAAAGGTAGAGATGGGAGAAGAACAAAAAAGGATAAAGGAACATCTTGATAAAGCCCTTAAACAGCGTTTAAAATTGCTTAAGAGCATGGAAGTGCTTCCCACGATTTCTGTGGGTAAAAAGGATCTTTTAATGGCTCGTGGAAGGGTTCAAAATCGTATTGCTCGGAGTACTACTCCTCCCAAAGAATGTTTCCGGGCCATTTCTCTAATTGCTGCTTCCATAAATGTACAGCACGCTCTGGAGCTTTTAGAAACCCAGGGAATAAGTACCTTGCAGCAGTACTTCATCCGGCTTAAGAAAAAGAATACTAAAGCTGCTAAAGGACTTATGGTAGATGCTGATTTTGCTCCGGCCATGATTCTAACTAAAAAAGCCTATGATATGGGTGTGGAGCATCCTAAATTAAATAAACTTATAAAAATTCTCCAAAAAGAACTAAAAAATGGAGAATCCCGGGTGATTGTTTTCACCCAATATCGCGATACCCTGGAACAGATTTTCCAGCGCTGTGAAAAAGAAAATATTAATGCGGTGAAATTTTTTGGTCAGGGAAAAAGTAATGGGGAAAAGGGCCTTACCCAGAAAGAACAGAAAAAAATTATTAAAGCCTTTCGAATGGGCACCTATGACGTTTTATTATCAACAAGTGTGGCTGAAGAAGGGATAGATATACCTTCTGTGGATCTGGTAGTACTTTATGAACCAGTCCCTTCTGAAATAAGAATGATACAGCGAAGGGGACGTACTGGGAGAAAAAATACTGGTAAAATGAAGGTTCTTATTACTAAAGGTACCCGGGATGAAGGATATTACTGGTCCAGTATTCACAAAGAGAAAAAAATGAAGGAACAGTTAGGAGATGCTTCAGCTTTAAAAAACCTGGAAATTAAACCACTCCATGAAAATTCTATTTCACCCAAGTCCATAGAAATAGATAAAAATGAAACTGGTAAAAAGGATAATTCTATGAACTCTGATTCGGAAATAGAAAATTTTGAAGTGGAAGGAGTTAAAGATACTCAGAAAAATGATAATCAACCAGGACCATTAAAATCCAAATCCATGAAACCCGTGATTTATGCCGATTCACGGGAAGGAAATTCCAGGGTTTTAAGGGAATTAACTAAATTAGGAGTGGAAATAGAAATCAAAACTATGGCTGTAGCTGATTATCAGATAACTGATGAATTAGGTATAGAGAGAAAAACAGCCTCTGATTTTGTAAGTTCCATTGCCGATAAAAGATTGTATAAACAAGCTAAAGAAATGGTAGAAGAATTTGAAAAGCCTGTGATTATATTAGAGGGGGATAACCTTTATTCGGGATTCATGAATCCTAATGCTATTCGAGGGGCCTTGGCTGCTGTAGCTGTAGATTTTGGAATACCTATAATCCCTACTCGCTCTCCAGATGATACTGCCGCCATGATAAGACGTATTGCTATTAGAGAACAGGCTGATGAAAGGCCTCCGGTTCAGGTACGTACCGAAAGAAAACCATTAACTCTTTTAGAACAAAAACTTTTCATTGTAGAATCTTTACCTAATGTAGGTCCCGTTAATGCCCGCAAATTGCTGGAAGAATTTGGTTCAGTAAAAGATATTATCAATGCCTCGGAAGATGATCTTCAGAGAGTAGATGGAATTGGTAAAAAAATTGCAAAGTCAATTAAAAAAGTGGTAGAGGGAGAACTGAAGCGAGTCAAAGTTGATGAAGAAAAGAAACTTATCAATTAAATTGAATATATAGTTTATTATTAATAGTGTTGTAGAATTAGGATTAATCTAATAAGGTGATAATTTGCTTATTTTAATAGATGAAAGAGGGAAAAAATATCTACTAAATTCTGACCAGGATTTTCATAATGATCTGGGAATAATAAAAAAAGAAGCTCTTCAGGAATGTCAACCAGGTGATATCCTGGAAACTCATATGGGTAAAAATATAAAAGTTGTTAAAGCTGATGTAAATGATTTAATAGAGCTTATGCAACGAAGATGCTCAATTTTGCTTCCAAAAGACATAGGTATAGTTATTTCGAATACTGGTCTAGGTTGTGGTGACCGGGTGGTAGATGCAGGAACCGGGGCCGGGGCCATAGCTCTCCACTTTGCCAATGTAGTAGGAAATGAAGGAAATGTCTACAGTTACGAGATTAGAGAGGATTTTGCACAGATTGCCCGATCGAATATAGATCAGTTTCAATTTGATAATGTGGAAATTAAAAATAAAGATATAAAGGAAGGAATTGATGAAGAAGATGTGGACCTGGTATTTCTAGATCTGCCTAAACCATGGGAAATGTTAGAATCAGTTTACGATGCCTTGAAAGCTGGTGGTTGGTTGGCAGTTTATGCACCCTACATAGAACAGGTTCAAATTCTTCACCGAATCGGGAAAAAGGTTGGTTTTGAAGAAGTTACCACTATAGAATGCATATTAAGAGAAATAGAAGTTAAAGTCAAGGGTACCCGGCCAAAAACTCGTATGGTAGGTCATACAGGATATCTAAGTTTTGCTAGGAAGTTATAACCTAAAAATAATAACCCAAATTCATTATTATTCTATTTTATTTAATTAACTTATTAATTAACACCAAAATCAAAATAATAAAGTGAATGATTTTTAAATTTCTTTTATATTTTTTTATTATATTATTTAAATTAAAAATAGGTTAAAAGAAATCTATTAAACTATTAAAAGAGCTTATTTTAAAAAATAAATAAATATGGAAATAATAAAAAAATAATTTCCATGAAATTCAGATCAAATTTTTTTCATTTTACTGTTTTTTGTTGTAAATAACTCCACCTAATATAGTTAAAATACCCACAACCAGCATTCCAAAAGGAACACCAGTTTTTTGCATAGGAACCGTGGCAGCATTTACAGTATTGTTTTCATCTATAGTAATGTGCAGGTTATCAATGAATAGAGCGCTGTCCACTACGCCGTCGTTTTCATCAGCCACCCAGAAATCCAGTTCTATTTCTTTGCCAGCCCATTGAGATACATCAAATGTCACATGGTAAATGCCCGGAGTTTGGTTATTACCCGTTACATAAGCGTATTTAACGTCTTTAGGAGTAAAATTGCCAGAGGCCGTGTTGGAATAAGGTTGGGCTTTATTTACATCTACCGGATTTCCATCAGGTAGTAATAGAATATTATAAGTTTGGCCGGCGTAAGTTATTACTGCTCGGGCCCAATCCCAATATGTTTGCTGGTTAATAGCCTCGGATGTGGCAAATCTCCAGTCAAAGCTGAGAGTTTTGGCCCCTTTAGGTAGATTGATTTTAAAGTAGATATTGGCAATGTCATAGGAGAAATTATTACGGTTACTGTACTGGCCCGTGGTACTGGAATTTCCACTTCCTACAAACAAAGAGATACCAGAAGGAGTTCCATTAACCCCAGATGCATTTCCTGAACTAATAACCGCAAAACTGGATCCATTAGTAGGGAATCCTTGTAGAGACTGATTGTAAACCTGGAACTGGGTATCATTACCACTTTTACTGCCAACTTCGGTTATGTACTGTTGAGTATCAGGAGTAACTATGGCATCAGAAACTTCCTGAGGACTCGAAGCAGTACAAGATCCCATCAAGAAAAATACTAAAACAAAAAACACTATCAAATTACTTTTCAGTTTATCACCCCCATTTTTATTGATAATAGATTTGTAATTAATGGAATATATTATTTTTTTAAGTTTTTTAGGTGGTAGAGCCCGAACTAAAGAACCAAGATTTATTAATATCATGGGAAAATATTATAAAATAATAGAATTCACTAATATAACATAAATTAAACAGGATATAACAAATGGATAATAGTCTTTGGAGGGTATAATGTCCTTTTCTCTAAAAAATGTTATTTCTATTAAAGATTTTAGTAAAGATGACATAAATTTTATTTTAAAGCAAGCCGAAGAAATGGAGCCCGTGGCCCGTTCTCAAAAATTGTCTCAAAAAATGGCTGGTAAAATACTGGGGATGATGTTTTATGAACCATCAACCAGGACACGCCTTTCATTTGAAACATCTATGAAAAGATTAGGTGGAGGAGTAATAGGTTTTGCAGAAACTGGAGCCAGTTCAGTTACTAAAGGAGAAAATTTAGCTGATACTGCTCGTATGGTAGCCGAATATGCGGATGCGCTGGTTATAAGACATGAGCTGGAAGGTGCCGCCCGTTATGTTTCAGATATTGTGGATGTTCCTGTAATAAATGCCGGAGACGGCGCTGGTCAGCATCCTACCCAAACATTGCTGGATTTATACACCATGCAAAGATTTTTTGGAAAAATAAAAGGATTAAATGTGGCTCTAATTGGTGATTTAAAATACGGAAGGACTGTACATTCTTTATCTTATGCCTTAGGAATGTTTGGAGCTAAAATGAGTTTTGTTTCGCCTCCAGAGCTTAGAATGCCCAGGGAAACTCTCCATGATTTAAAAGGGGCAAAAGCAGTTACCCAGGAAACTGATAATATTCACAATGTTTTGGATGAAGCAGATGTTTTATACGTTACTAGAATACAAAAAGAGCGTTTTCCAGATCCTGAAGAATATTTAAGAATTAAAGGAGCTTATTTAATTAATTCTGATCTTCTAAATGGAAGAGATTTAATAGTAATGCACCCCCTACCAAGAGTAGATGAAATAACCCCTGATGTGGACGATACCAAATATGGTAAGTATTTTGAACAGGCTTTTTATGGTGTTCCAGTACGAATGGCCCTTTTAGATGCCTTAATAAAGTCTTTTTAAAATAATTTTTTAGGCATATTTTATTCCTATTTTTTCAATATCATCAATAATTCTTAATTCAATCATTTTTAAAATTTTTAAAATTATTTACGGTTAAATTGAAAAATAATGAAAATTATTCTAAAACTTTAAAATATATAAAAATTTTTAAGAATTATAAAAATGTTAAAAATAGTTAAAAAATAGAAATAGGGATTACATTCCCCAAATAGCATCTTCGAGAACAGCTGTATCACATTGAAGGTCAATTATGTTGGTTCTTCCTTTAGCACGGCCTCTAGATACGGTATTTGTTGAAATCAATCCTAACATTTCCAATTCATTTATAAAGTCAAAAATCCTTCTGTAAGAAACTGTATCTCCCCGGGCAATATCTTTATAAACTTCATAAAGTCTACCTGAAGTTATTTCTTCTTTTCGCTTGGTTAAATATAATATTGACTCTAAAACACGCTGTTGCTGGCTGGGTAAGGTCATTATAATATCAGTTACCTTATTGTGCTCAATATAATCCTTAGCTTCCCTTACATACTCACCATGAACAATATCTGAATCTTTTTCATCAGCCAGTTCACCAGATGTTCTAAGAAGATCCAGGGCATATCTAGCATCACCTTCCTCCTTAGCAGCTAGAGCTGCACAGAGAGGTATAACATCATCTTCTAATGCCCCATTACTAAAAGAAAGTGAAGAACGCTCTTCAAGAATATCTACTAATTGTTGTGCCCCATAAGGAGGAAATACTATTTCCCTATCCCTTAAACTGCTCCTAACACGAGGTTTTATAAATTTTTTAAAATCAACATAGTTACTTATGGAAAGTATAGCTACATTATCTGTTCTGGTAAGAGTGTAAAGAAGACCATCACCGTCATTTCTAAGAAGAATATCGATTTCATCCAGAACTACCAGTAAAATTAAATCCTTTCCAAATGCATTCTTTTTAAAGAGATTTCTAAAAGTATTAATTACTTCTGCCTTGGTCCATCCACGATAAGGAACATCACGACCCATTTGTTGACACAATCTAGCAATCACTTGATATTCAGTAGTATAATCCGTACATCGAATATATTCTGTTCTAATGTTTATATCCTGATCTTTAGCAGCTTCTTTGAGTTGCTTCATTGCAAATTTAGCCACTGCAGTTTTTCCAGTTCCAGTTTTTCCATAAATAGTAATATCAGGAGGAGTTACGCTATTTAAAGCTTCAATCCAATACTTAGCTATGGATTTTATCTGATCTTCCCTATGTGGAAGTTTATCTGGTAAAAACCTGTGATCTAAAAATTTTTTTTCTTGAAAAACTGTTTTTTTATCCCCTAACTCATCAAATATATTCATAAAGATCACACATCCAATATAAATCCCCGAGAATATTTGTTAGTAACCCCAATTCTAACAAAAAACATGTTCAAATAGACATGAATCTCTTAAAAAACTTTATTTGACCTTAATATTAAAAAAGGCCCCCTGAATTGAAACACCATTTTATAAATAATATTATAATATAAATTGAAATTTAAGATATTAAATATCCTGGGAAAAATTTATTTTCAGGAATAATGGTGGTAAGTTTCAAGTGTAAATATAGTTATTCTAAGTATCAAATAAAAGTTTTTATTATTATATTTCAAAATCGTATGTTTTCCATATTTATTATAAATATTTTTTGATAGTGAGAGATGTATTTCCACTGTAAAAATAAAAAATGTTGGGATCATTATAGAAAGAGAGATGTATTTCAAGTGTAAAAATAAAAATGTGTCCAAAATTTAAAGGGAGACATATGTTTCCACTGTAAAAATAAAAAAATCTTGAACATAAATAAGAGAGACATACATTTCAAGTGAAAATAAAATGTATTTTTAAAAGAATTTTTAAGTCATAAGTTTCCACTGTAAGTTTATAATAAATTTTTAGTATTAATTATTAATATTCATTTTAATTAATTTTTATTTGAAAAAGTTGATCAATAAAATTATTAAATATATAAAATTGTTTGAAAAATATCATTAGTTTTAATGTAAAAAAAAATTTAGG
The DNA here is from genome assembly GCA_963698135.1 of uncultured Methanobacteriaceae archaeon. GTDB lineage: Archaea > Methanobacteriota > Methanobacteria > Methanobacteriales > Methanobacteriaceae > UBA349. The sequence goes on from CAVOPP010000011.1 coordinate 268,732, forward strand.
AGAGTTTAATGATATTATAGTAAAAAAATAAAAACATTTAAATATAATTAAAATAAACGTATCAAGAAAATAATATATAATTTAAATATAATAATAATAATATATAATTTATAATTTTTTGACATAATTTTCAATTAGTAAAATTAAGTATAATCCTTCATAAAAACTTAGATCTAATTTTTTTAGGCATATAAATCTTAATTTTTAATATAAATAAGCATAATCCTTTTTTAAATAAATAAAAAATATTTAAAACATTTAAAATAATTTTAAGATTATTATAATTCTTTTACAGTGGAAATACATGACTATGAATTATTTTTTAAGAAAATTTTTCTTTACACTTGAAATCAACCTCTCCCTTTTGATTTTATTAAAATAAGCATAATTCAATAGGAAACATGGAATTTTACAGTGGAAATACACCTCTCTTTAAAATTAATTCAGTTCATTTTAATTTTTACAGTGGAAATGTATGTCTCTCTATCAAAAAATCAAATATTTTTTTTTAAAAGATTTTAAGATTATTTTTACAGTGGAAACTCATGTCTTTAAAAAAAATATTAAGACGAAATAATGGTTTTTTAGTGAAAATTTCCATTATTATGAAAAATGAAAAATATTTATTTAATTAATTTTTGGTTTATACCCTAAAATTTTAGTAAATAGAATTTAGTTACCTTATCCAACATTTCTAAAATAAAATATTCATGGAAAAAAAAGAATTTGGTTAATATATTTTTCAAACATACATACTATCTGAAGGTGATGATTCCTTTTCAACTTCTCCAAACTTCTGCTGAATTTTCCATAAACCCTGTAATTTAGCTCTGAAAACATTTTTTACACTTGAAATTAACCTATCTTTGTTTAATCCGTCTTCATAAATCTCGGTACTGACCACATAACTTTGTAAAATGTTATCCGGGTGCTGAATCTGGAAGTCGACCAGGAGCCCATTTAAAGCGAATCTGAATTCCCATATAAAATCTTCTCTATCTTCAGAATTCATTTTTTCCATCTGAGATAAATGTTCTGGACTTACATTTGTTGCGCATCCAATAACTATCATATCTTCTTTTCCTTTGGGTTGAATAACATCAATTACATGGCTTTCAGGGTAATTGATAATAAAATGAAAGTTAGAATTTTCATCAGGCACTTTTTGTCTAAAATAACCCTCATCAGCGAGCCATTTCTGAATTTCATCTTTAATATTTGTCATTTACTCACTTCCTATTGGAATAAATTAATTTTATAAGTCGTATTTCATAATTGCAAATCATACCACATAATATATTTTTAACATGCATAGCATTAATAATTCATTGTTTTATAATCACTATTATGGATATCTGGATTTTTTCAATAATACTTTTGGCGGTTTTCATAGATCTCTTACTGGGAGAATTACCTTCCTACGCACATCCGGTGGTGTGGATGGGAAAATTAATTCAATTATTAAAGCGTTATTTGTTGAAATTAAAAAGTAAATGGTCTGGATTTATATTAACAATCATATTAACTATTACTTTCACCGTTCCGGTTTTAATTATAATTTATTATTCAAAATTTAATTATATAATTTATATTTTGATCTCAGGAATTATATTGTCAACTACTTTTTCTATAAAAATGCTTATTAATTCTTCAAAAGATATTGCAGTAGATTTATCATCAAATACAGAGAAAGCAAGACAAAATGTTTCTTATTTAGTTAGCAGGGATACTAAAAACCTGGATAATTCTCAATTGATATCAGCCACGATAGAAAGCTTAACAGAAAACATTACAGACTCCATCACATCCCCCATTTTATTTTATTTTATATTTGGAGTTCCTGGAGCAGTCTTTTACAGGGTGGTTAATACTCTGGATGCCATGGTGGGGTATAAAAATGAAGAGAATGCTTTAATTGGCTGGTTTCCTGCAAAATTTGATGATGTGTTAAATTACATTCCAGCCAGAATAACCGGTCTGATTATAGTTTTATCTGCTTTCATTTTAAGGATGGATTGGAAAAATAGTTTTAAAATAATGGTAAGAGATGCGAGAAAACCTCCTAGTCCAAATTCTGGTTATTCCATGGCAGCAGCTGCAGGAGCTCTTGGAATAAAACTACAAAAACCAGATGTTTATGAAATCGGTGATAATAAAAACAATTTAGATATAGAAACAATATATTCTGCCATAAAACTCACTAAAGTATCTGTATTCCTATTTTTATTAATTTCAATGGGGTTAATATTGTTTTTATTCTTAATTACTAATTAATTATATTTAATTAATATTTCTGTGAAATTTGAAATTTATTTCATCAAAATATTTAAATCCAAATCAAATTGATTATATTAATAATAATATCAAAAATTATGTCAAAATAAATTTTTATCTTTTATATTAAAGATTAGAAAAGGGTATAAAATGAAAATAGCCATATTATCAGTTAGTTCCCAGGGAATAAACCTAGCTCAGGAACTTAAAACGAAACTTTTGAAAGATCCTACCATAATGACAGTGGAACTATTTCACAAGGATGTTAAAAATGTCATGAGTAGGATATTCTCGGAATTTGACGCTATAATTGGTATTATGGCCACGGGCATCATGGTCCGAATTTCTTGTGAACTTTTGAGGGATAAAACTTCAGATCCTGCCATCCTGGTAATTGATGATGCTGGAAATAATGTGATAAGTCTTTTATCTGGACACCTTGGCGGCGCAAATTATTTAACCCTAAAAATTGCTAGTTTGATTAATTCTAATCCAGTAATTACTACATCTACTGATAGTCACGGTTTTATAGGTATAGATGATCTAGCCAGACAATTATACTGGAAAATATTGAACCCAGAGCTAATTCTTCCTTTTAATACATCTATTTTAGATGGAGAAAAAATTCAACTTTTTAGTGCTGATAAATTGGAATCTGATACATTAGAATATTTACTATCAGATCCAAAAATTAGAAAAAACTACATAATTTCTTCTAAATCTTCTTCTAAATCATTTAACCATGATGATTTTATTCAGGGTAATCATGAAAAAGGCGATATTATCGCATTAAATTTAGCATTAAATTACAGTGGAAATACGCTTAATAATCAGAATAACAAGGAAATAAATTATCTAACTCTGATTTTAAGACCTAAAAAATTAGTAATTGGTGTGGGAAGTCGTAAAGGAGTTTCTAAACAACAGATTATAACATCAATCAGAAAAACAGCAGAAATTTTGAATTTACCGGTAAATCGCTTTGATTTAATGGCAACAATAGATATTAAAAAGGATGAAAAAGGAATTTTAGAAGCTTCCAATGAATTAAACATTCCTCTGGAAATTGTGTCTACAAATCAAATTAAAGAATTTCCTAAAGATAAAATACATTCTTCTTCTGAGTTTGTAGAAAAAACTTTTGGAATAAAAGGTGTTTGTGAACCAGCTGCTCTTTTAATCGCTGGAAGTAATTCCAAATTAATATTTAAAAAGACTTCTTATGATGGAGTTACAATTGCTGTGGCAGAATCTGATTAGGCCTGAATAAATTAATATGTTGAATTTTGCATTTTTTAAGTTTAAATTATTATTCCTGATCTAAAAATGAATATTCGAAAAATGTAATATTCAATATAAAAAATTTTTATACCAAAACCTATTTAAATAAAGTAACATAAAGCACATTGGATATAACTCTTAATCTAAATTTTTTTCATATTTTAACTGGAGGAATTAATATGAGTAAGGATGCATTTAATCGCGTTTCTGATATTTTAAAACATATAATGGAAGATACCAGTGTTCCACGTAACATACGTAGAGCAGCTGAAGAATCAAATGATATATTGAATAATGAAGAGGAAGACTCAACTATAAGGGCCAGTACTGTGATTTCTATTCTCGATGAAATCAGTAATGATCCAAATATCCCAATCCATGCTAGAACATTAATTTGGGAAATTTTAAGTGAATTAGAGTCTATAAGAAGCTAATTCAACTATTTTTTAGTCTTTATTTTATTTCTTACCATATTAAATAAATAAAAAATTTTAAAAAATTTACTATTTTTATCCATGGAATTAATTTAAAAAAAATATTATTTCTAATAAGTATTTAAAATATAAAAATATCTAGTTTTAAATGTTTTCATCAAAGTTAATTGAATTATTTAATTGAATTGAGCATATAATAAACAAATTGTGTTTTGGCTATTTCTTCAGTGAATTCTGCCAGAGCAGCGGCTTCCTGGACATTAATTCCCGTTGCTACCACACCATGATTTTTTAATATAATTACATCTTCTGGAATAATTTTTTCAGCGGTGGTCTGAGCCAACTCAGTACTGCCTGGTTTTTTATACTCTACCTCTTCTAAATAGGATTTTTTTATTTCACCAAAACCCTCTAATCTTTTTATTTTCTTATTAGAAAATGAAAAACCGGTGGCATAAGGCGAATGGGTGTGTACTATTCCTTTCACATCAGGCTTTTTTTTATATATTTCCAGATGCAAATAAACCTCAGAAGATGGCTTACCTTTTGAAAGCAAATTACCTTCTAAATCCACCAGAACAATATTTTTCTGGTTTACTTCTGATAAAGAGACCCCTGTGGGAGTTATAGCAATTATATCCATTTCATGATCTTTAAATCTCGCACTAACATTCCCGGCTTTGCCTGAAACAAGTTTTCTTTCAAAAATATAATTTGAAGCATCTATCACTGATTCCACCAGATTTTTTCCACTCATTGGGGGTCCCTCACACATTCTCTACATGTATTCCATTTTGTATTTTTAAAAAAATTGCAATCTAATTCAATTAAAATATAGAATATAAGGATAAAAATATTTTAGAAAATCATTCACTAAATTTTAAAAGCTTAAAAACACCACGATTAAGCACAGGAACTTCTCCAGGTGTGGGGATTATGTTATGTCTATTCTGGAAATCAGTTTGTGATTGAAAAGTCCCGGAATTTATCATATGCACCCCTTTGTATTTTTTGTAGGAATTCATATGGGTGTGGCCCGTGTGAAATACATGTGGAATATCATCAATAACAAGATAATCCTCTATTTCTGAAGCTAAAGGAGTTCTTTCGCCATAAATAGGTGCTAAATGCCGTTTTTCAAGGAGTTCTTTCATAATTAACCCGGAATGTTTTTGTTCCAATCCTTTAACATTCATATCCATGTCCACAAAACTACTGGCATGATAAATAAGAGTTTTTACACCATCTAAGCTTACAATAGCCGGATTACTTACAAATTCAACATTTTTAAGGTTATAAAGGTCCTTAGCGTATTCTTCTGGTACGGCGGGTTGAGGCTCAGCTAAACGTGATGCATCGTGGTTTCCAGGAGCAATAATTATTTTTATATCAGATCTGATTTGACTAAATAACCGGGCGGCTTCTTCATATTGGAGAGCTATGTCCTTAATAGATAGGTCTTCATCCTGATTAGGGTAAACACCGATGCCGTCCACTATATCTCCAGCAACCACCAGGTATTTAACGTCCCGAGCTATTTCAATCTGTTCTGGGCTTCCAAATTCACAGTTAATCCATTTTATGAATTTATTAAAATCATCTTCTAGAAAGTTATGGCTTCCAATGTGAACATCAGATATAAAAACTACAGTGAAATCCATGGTCTTTTCCTCAATTCGAGGAACACCGGGCTGTATAATTTCAGATGATATTACGAAATTCCCTTTGCGGCTACCAATAACACCAATTACTTCATCTCGAACAATGGTTTCTGACTTTTCAAAAAGCTTATGGTTTTCATTATGTACCAGGACACTAATTTCCCCAGTTTCATCTTCAATTTCCAGTATTTTATGGCCATTTTTGGTGGTTCTAAAATCTTTAACCATGCCAATGATTTTTATGACATCTTTGGTTTGAAAAATATCAGAAATAGGCATATAATCTTTTAATTCTTTTCTTTTGACCAGAATATTTTTTATTTTACTATATCTACTTTTAAAATAGGCTATAATGTCTTTAATATCTCCACTGGTGTAAGATTTTTTACTGGTATCTTGAATTACTTCAAAATTAAAATTAACACTTCTGGGAATATCCAATGGGTTAATATCTGTTTCAGGTATGGTTTCAGTTACCTTATCCATTGTGGGATGGCCGATTGATAAAGAATTTTCAGGAGTTGTAATATTGCCTGGATTTTCTGGGGAGGAAATTGTTGATTTCGATTCTAAATTCACTTTTAAATCATTAAGATTAGAATTAATAGATTTAGAAGAATTAGAAACGTTATCCAGAGATTTTAAAATCCCTTCCTTTTCTAAGAATGTATCCAACATTTCTCCTGTTAAAATTACCAGATCTCTTTTTTTAATTCCTTTTCCAATCAAATCAGAAATTAAAGAAGAAGAAATGTGAACGGGATCCTCTAATAAATTAATTTTGTCGTAAGCTGCATCATTAACTAGAATTCCAGCATCAGCAAATTTTAATATAATATCTTGACTCATATTATCTTTAAAACAGTTTTTTAATTATTATAAGCATTAAATTGATTGTTTGATATTAAGTATTTATTATATTATAAAATTTGGGTTATCAAATTAAAAACAAATTGAACTTTTTGGATTAAATTTAAGTAATTGCCTTTTAATAGTTTAATCTAAAATTTTCTAAAAATAAGGCTCTACTAAAAGCCTGATAATTCAATAATAAATAAATTAATTAACTTAGAATAAATTTTATTAGTTATTTATACTAATTCTTTATAAGATAAAGTTATAAATAAATTCTAACAATTATCTAATACATAATTTTATCTGATGATGATATTTATTTCTAATAAATTTAATGGACATAAAATTAGAATGAATTCATAAATATATTAATTCAACATCACTAAAAAATTAAAACATCATTAAAGGATTATTAAGCTGTTAAATATAATAATATAATTTAATTCCCCTATAACCAATAAAAGGTGGTCTTTTGTCAAGAATTCTCAAATTCATAATTTTCCTAGTATTTTTTGCAGTGTTTTTTGAAGTCGGACTGATCAGTGCTTACACTATCGTAACTTCCCAACCTCCAGATGTGGAAGATTTAATTAATATGCAAGTTGATCGGATTTCAGCAATTTTTAATATTGGTGATGATGTAAACTCAGTTCTTACAGGAACTCCTGATATCTTGAACATATCAAATACTAATTTAGTGGCTCAATCACTTCAAAATAAGGCTAAATTAGATGGTGTGGATATAAAAACACTTAATGCCACAACTTTCGCCGATCAGAGCAATAAAATAGTCCCGGTTAACCTTACCATAATGGGATATAAAGAAAATAGTTCAGGTGGAAATAGTACTGGCGGCCAGATTGTAATTACTCCTAGCGCTGATTTCATGATCACAGCTACAGCAAACGCTAATAGTACCAGCAAAGGTTACATAATAGATTTAAATTCTATTAAAATAGTTTCTATTTCGCGGATTTATAGTAACTCTTAAATTATAGTTTGGAAGCCGCGGACTTAGTATTTTCAGCTAAACTCAAATAAAAATCTCTTAAAATCAGTATTAGAACGGTGATTCAATGATTAACATTATAGGCATCGGACCTTCCCCTAAAGATATAACATTGAGGGCATTAGAGGCCCTAGAAAAATCAGAAGTAGTAATTGGATATAAACGATATATTGATGCTATTGAAGATCTTATAACTGGAAAAGAAATTTTTAAAAAAGGTATGGGGGATGAAATTGCCAGAGTAGAGCTGGCTATTGAAAAAAGTCTTGAGGGAAAAGAAGTGGCCTTAATAAGTTCCGGAGATCCTGGAATTTTTGGCATGGCCAATGTATTCTTTCAATTGGCAAGTAAATATAGTGGAATTGAATTTGAAGTGGTTCCAGGAGTTACTGCGGCTAATTACGGAGCTTCTTTGTTAGGGGCTCCTCTTCATGACTTTGCGGTAATCAGCTTAAGTGACATTTTAACTCCATTATCTGAGATAAAACGTAAAATTAAGCATGCAGCATTAGGAGATATGGTAATAGCCTTGTATAATCCTCTTAGTAAGACCAGAAAAAAACCATTTCGAGAATCCTTAAAAATACTTTTAGATAATATTAATCCTTCTACTCCCGTGGGAATCGTTCGAAGCAGTGTTCAACCACCCCAAATAGTAACCACAACACTGGATGAACTTGATGAAGAACAAATTGACATGTCTACCATAATCATCATTGGAAATTCCACTACCTATGTAGAGGAGGGACATATGATTACTCCCCGGGGATATGTGGTCCGACAGCCAATTCATGCACTTTCACGGGAATTTTATGAGAAATTTTTAGAGGGAGAGGTGGTAGAGGGACCAAATAGGTCTTGTGAATACTACCCCTGTCATAAACATCCTCAAAACTGTACTTTTTGCTACTGTCCTTTTTACCCGTGTGGTGATGGCTCAACTGGGGGGCGATGGATAAAAGATAAGGGTGTATGGAGTTGTCAAGACTGTGAGTGGATTCATCAAGACGCTACAGTTAATTGTATAATGGAAAAACTTCCTGAAATTCTGGAAGAAGTGGATGATCTTAAAAAGAAGAAAAAGGCTCTTTTAAAACTTCGCCGTGAATGTATTTATCAGACCAATAAAAAAGACGAATAATTAAATTCATAAATAAAATCTAAACCTTAAATTAATTAAAAACTAAATAATATTTCTATATTTTTTCTAAAGTACTAAAAAATAATTGAATATCCTTTTTATATTTCATAAATATCAGGCGGATGAATAAGAGCTATTAAACCTCTATCCAGGTTTTCAAAACAAAATTACAGGTTTGAAATTGAAAATACTCAGCTTTCTTGTACTGATTATCTGTATTTTTAGGAATACTCACCACTAATATTTTAAATGGCTTATTAACTATTTGAGGACCAAGAACATGAATCCAAATGGTTTCATTATTTTTATTTCCCATTAAATTTTCTATTTCAGTATTTAATTCAATATTAGATGATCCAAAAGAGTTTTTTTTATTAGAAACGTTATTTGCAGTATCTAAAACCCACTGGGCAGATTCTCCAAGGATAGGGGAGGGTTCAGTAATTAAAAAGTAATCTTTATTTTTCAGTTCTTCTGCACTGGTATTAAAATGTTTACACACCCATATTTCAGAAGGAGATGTTTTGGTGGGTGAGGTATGGTTTAAATTTCCATTTAATCCTTCATGAGGGCAAATATCCGATATTGAATATGAAAAAGTGTTAGAAACATTTTCAGAGTTATTTAATTTATTTTCATCCCAGTCCATTACTAACAAAGTGAAATTACTTAAAAAGTTGCATTGTACGGTGCGATTTACAACAACTATTTCTGGAGATTTAACAGTTCCTGACTCATCATGAATTACTATGGGTTTTATATTGGAGTTTAAAGGGTATAATGCCATACTTGATTTAATATTTGATGGAAAAACTCTTTTTTTCATAATTTCATCATAATTTTCACTTAGTTGAATTATTTTCTCCCAGGAAAGGACGTTTAATGTCTTATTATTACTGGAATTGTTATATAATGCCAGGCCGGGTGATACACCCCTAAAATTAGATAGTGTTTCCCAATTATCGGGTGATCCTGGAGTTTTAATTAGTAGGTCTGCTGCTTCCACTGTGGAACGCTCCAGGACGGTTCTGGAATTTTGATCACCCATAAATTCATTACCATAATCAAGTGCATCAGCCGAAATCCCTATAATTATGGTTAAAATTATTAATGAAAGAAGTAAATCAGTGGAAAATATGAATCCATTTTTATCATGGAATAATGTTTCTAAATGGCTAGTTTTATCTTTCCCTAAAATTTTAAAAAACATGATTTCCCCCATATTTGTCTTTAAAATAGTCCTCAGTGGATTAAATAACCCCATATTTTGATTTATGTCCATCATCCAGAAATAAAAAGTATTTAGTTCCGTTATTAACATTATAAGTTACTGATTGGCCAGGGTAAGTGTTTTCTCCGAAAATAACATGATCTGAAGAGCAGGGACCCTCTAATTTAAGGGAGGAATTGTTGATGATTATAGGGGCAGGTGTCACAAATACTTCAAAACCAAAATGTATGCACAGGCCTTTTCCTTCCAGTCTACATAGATAGCAGGAACCGTCATTACTGTCGTGATAAAATCCATTTTCCTGACAGTTTTTCATGATATTTTTAGATCCATGACTTAGATAAGGATCATATGGGCACTTTTTAATAAGAAAGGGAGAGGTAGCATTTTCATAGAAACTGGAATTTTCTACACTTTTATTGGCAAGATATGATTTTAAACTATCTCCATAACTTGTCCGGGTGTTGTTGTGGGTTATTGATCCATAAGGCCGGCATTTGATAAAAGGAAGTGGATCTGGTAAACCTTCAACGGATACCAGATCTGAAAGATGTTCTTGTTGTTTAAAATTATCCTGATTGATGGTTAAAGTGGAATTAACCTCTATAAAAAACGAATCCTTGGGTGACGTTTGAACTGAATTCACAGTGCAGTTAATGTTGAAATTTTGATATTTCGCAGTTAAATTGTTTATTTGTTTCTGTAGATGGGTTTTAATTGCTTCTGGACTGTTATCAACACTTTTATTTTGTTCAATAATTTCTAATGACACGTTTTGCAGGGATTGACGGGCAAGCAAGGGCAAATTTCTTTCAACATCTTCTGAAGCAAAAGAAACCTGGTCTGATTTAATCGACTGGCTAATAATTTCATTTTCTCCATGAACAAAATTAATCAAGCTTATTGTTACTAAAACTGCTGGTATTATTAGCAAAAATGAAGTTCCAGTCATTACGTAACCCTTTCTATCCATAAAATTTCCCCTTTTCATTATTCCCTCAATTTCATACTGAGGTAATTAGTATTAATTTTATATAGATTAATATTATTTATCAGATATAAAAATATTACTATTTAATATAAATTTATTATTAACTTTACTTATTAAAACTTGAAAATAAAAATCTGAATATCATAGATAAATGTTCCAAATCACAGCATTATCAAAAATGCTTTAAAATCTTTTTTATTAAAAATTAAATGAATATATATCATCAAAACTTTGTTTGATTATTAAAAATTCGATTTGAATAATTCATTTACCAAAGAATTTAACTACAATGAATTCCAAGATAAATTGAGTATTTAGAAATGATTTTTTAATACTTAATATTATAAATAGATAATAATAAAGGCATATTTAGGCCAAAAAATTCTAAATTTTGACTTTTTAAATCGCAACGAAATCTTTAAATTATTATAAAATTAATTAAAATAAATAAATCTAAAGATAAATATAAAGTAATTATTAGAATATTATTATAACAATTCGATTTTGAAATTATTAAATTTTGAATTTAAAATCATATTTACTATAAACCAATCAATCATGGATATAAATCAGATTATGGAGGATAAACATGTCAGATACTGTAAGAGCATGGCGTCATATTCCACAGCGTTATAATCTAATAGGTTCTAAATGCGCACAATGCGGCAAAGTTTTCTTTCCAAGCCGTATTATTTGCCCGGAATGCCGTAGAAAAGGGCAACTGGAAGATATAAAATTAAGTGGAAAAGGTAAAATATACACTTACTCCGTTATTACCACACCCACCGACGAATTTAAGGAAATAGCTCCTTATGTAGTTGCCATAGTTGAATTAGAAGAAGGAGCAAAAGTCACTACTCAAATAGTGGACTGTGATCCCGACGATGTTCAAATCGGCGACGAGGTGGAAATGGTATTCAGAAGAATCAGAGAAGAAGGCAAGGATGGAGTGATATCATATGGATTCAAATTCAAACTCAAAAAGTAAAATTGGCGTTTTATTAGTGGGACACGGAAGTAGACTACCCTATGGAGAAGAAGTTATCAATGGACTGGCTGAGATCTATCGTCAGCAAGCCGATTACCCTGTAATGGTCGGTTTCATGAATATGAACAAACCCTCAATACCCAAGGCCATTAATGAACTCTCTCGAAACGGTGTTGAAAAAATAATAGTCACTCCAGTATTCCTGGCCCATGGGGTGCACACCAAACAGGACATACCTCATATTCTGGGACTGGACAATGGTCACGAAGGCCATGGACATGGTCATGATCACAGCCACCAGGATGAAGAAGACGAGGAAATTCAGTTTGAAGGAGAAATTATTTACACTGAACCACTAGGTTCCGACCCCCGTTTGGTAGAAATACTAAAAGATAGGGTTAATAATTCTCTTAACTGAAATTTTTTATTTTCACTTAACTTTTTTTATTTTTTATATAGGAATTTTAGTTCAATAAAACAATATTTTTTTATTTTTTTATTTCAATTTAGATTTGCTTCAACTTTTCTTTGATTTTCCATCAAAAATTATATTTCTAATAGGGGATATAATAGTCATAATGTCCTCTAAAAAACCTTTAATTTCTGATTTAGGTGAAAAAAAGCTGATTGACTTGATCATAAAGAAAGCTCGCCTTTGTCAAAAAGATTATTTCTCATTAAATCCTCAGATAAGGGATAGCCTGGGTGATGATGCAGCCCTTATTGATTTTAATTCTGGATATCTGGTCAGTACTTCTGATATGCTTTTGCAGAGTACCCACTTCCCGCTGCAAATGACCCACCGCCAGATGGGCTGGAAAATCGTCACCGTGAATGTCAGTGATCTGGCGGCCATGGGAGCCTCTCCTCTGGGTATTCTAATATCTCTGGGCTTGCCCAGAGGCATGCCTGTGGAACAATTCGAAGAAATGGTTGAGGGTATTTTAGAGGCTTGTAATTTCTATGAGACGCCTTTAATTGGTGGAGATACCAATGAATCACCGCAGATAGTTCTCAATGGAACTGCTTTGGGGAAAGTAAGTAAAGAAAAGGTTTTAATGAAGAACAATGCCCAGAAAGGTGATTTAATTGCAGTCACTGGGCCACTGGGACTGGCAGCAGTGGGATTTGAAATTTTACTCGCTGATAATGTGAACCATAAACAAAAAATAGATAGGATTGAAGGGGAATTCATTCAAAAAGCTGTAAAACATGCTTTGGATCCCCGGGCCAGAATTAAAGAGGGTATTATGGCCGCTGAATCGAATTTAGTTACAGCTTGCACCGATATAACTGATGGTCTGGCCAGTGAACTTTATGAGATGTTAAAACCAGGGAATAATGTGGGAATTAGAATATACGAAGATAAAATACCTTCCCATCCCTTAGTAGAAGAAGTGAGCAAAATCACTGAAAAAAAACTCAATCAAATGACTCTTTATTACGGGGAAGACTTTGAACTGCTTTTAACAGTAAAAAAAGAAGAAATTGATGCATTAAAGGAGCTCATGGAAGTCTATGTGGTGGGAGAAGTCACTGATTCTGGTCGAGTAGAAATAGTAGATAAACATGGAAAAACAAATATTTTACCACCTGGAGGCTATCAGCATTTAGGGGGATAAATATGAAAATTGAAGCTTTACTTTATGAAAAGTTAGATAAAAAAATGACACACTGTAAGGTATGTCAGCGCAGGTGTCTTATTTCTCCGGGAAATCATGGTTTTTGTTTCACCCGGGAAAACAATGAGGGAACTTTATATAATCTGACTTATGGGGTGGTTTCTTCTTCAGGAGTAGATCCCATTGAAAAAAAACCTTTATTTCATTTTTTCCCGGGGTCCCGGGTTTATTCCCTGGGAACGGTAGGTTGTAATTTAGGTTGCAAGCACTGTCAAAACTGGAGAATTGCCCGGGCCAAGGTGGACAGTATTTATACCCAGGAAATATCTCCAGAGGCATCTATAGAACTGGCTCTGGAATATAAGTGTAAATCCATTGCCTGGACCTACAACGAACCAACTATGTGGCTGGAATACACCATAGATTCTGCTAAACTGGCCCATAAAAATGATTTAAAGACAGTATATGTAACCAATGGCTACATGACTCCAGAATCTTTGGAACTTATAGGACCGCACCTGGATGCGGCTAATGTGGATTTAAAAGGCATGTCCGATAATTTTTACCGGGAAATATGTAATGCCCGGCTGGATCCGGTTTTAGAAAATATAATTATAATGAAGGAGATGGGAATTCATATTGAAATCACCAATTTGATAATTCCGGGATACAATGATTCCGAGGAAGAATTAAAGGACCTGGTGAAATTTATGGTGGAAGAGGTGGGAGTGGAAGTTCCATTGCACTTTACCCGTTTTTTTCCTAACTACCAAATGGAAGACGTAAATCCTACCCCTATAGAAACCCTTATAAATGCCCGAAAATTGGCCCGGGACGCGGGAATGCGTTATGTTTACGTGGGCAATGCTCCTGGCCTGGATGGGGAGAATACCTATTGTTACGATTGTGGCCAGCTGTTGATTGAAAGAGATGGTTATGGTCTGGGTAAAGTTAGGGTGGATGATAACAAAAAATGCCCGGAGTGCGGGGCCCCCATTGATATTGTGGTTTAATTAAATTCTTAAGGAAAATGACTTAAGAATAATTAAACATGTTAATTTTACGACGTTATTGAAAAAATAGAATTTAAAATCAGAAAATAGGAATAAATGATTCTTGAAAAAATAAAAGAGATTAAAAAATGATTTAAAAGAGATTGGAATATTTAATTGATTTTAATTTATTCAGATAAACTAACTCTTTCAAACTTCTCTTTTTTATCCAGAGGCATGGTAGCATCCACTCCCACCTTGGTAGTGGTTCCATCGGGCAATGCAGCGGGATCAAGTGATGATCCACGGGCTTTAGGCACAATAAGGATATCATCATCACCTTTTACCCGGGTGGCCATGGCATATTCCAGATCTTCCGGGTCAAAAATATCAATATCCTCATCAACCACCACTACGTGTTTTAGAGAGGGATGGGCTGCCAGAGCGGCCATCATAACATTTTTACCATCGCCCTGGGTTTGTTTCTTTATAGATACTGCGGCATGGAGCCAGCAGCATCCACCCTCAGTAAGTACCACATTTTGCACAGTGGGCACGGTATTCTGCACGGCCTGATAAATTCTTGGTTCCTGGGGAAGGCCTTGCAGCAAGCGGTGTTCAAATCCAGCAGGTAAAATAGAGTGGTACATGGCATTTTCTTTCAAATGCATTTTATCCAACTCTATCACGGGTTCCTGTCTTACCACATCATAAGTATCAGTTAAATCTACAAATGGTCCTTCATCTGCTCTTTCGCCGGTTAAGAGTTTTCCTTCTAAAATTATTTCTGCATCAGGCACTTCAAGATTGGAATTTTCACATTGCACCACTTTCATGTTGCCATCGTGGAAACTGTTGGCCACCTCCATTTCATCAGCAGTAATGGGTATGGAGGTGGTGGTAGCCAGCAAAGTAGCCGGGTTCATTCCAATGGCGATGGCAATATCAAGATCATCTCCCAGGGCCTCAGCCCGCTGGTGATAGGTGTACAGGTGCCGGGGTACTATTCTAACAGTTAGATGGTCATCGTCCAGTACCAGCATCCGGTGAATAGAAGCATTTCTGCTCCCACTTTCGGGATCACGGGCAAAAATAACTCCTGAAGTAATGTAAGGGCCTCCATCACGCTGATAATGGGTAAGCACCGGGAGTTTGCTGAGGTTAGCGGTAGAAGTTGTATAATTTGCAGGTATTTTCTCAATATTCTGCAAGGGCCGGGGGTTTTCCATGCCCTGAATTATTTTATGGGTAATTCCCTCCACGCTGGTATTTAAAGCCCGGGCTATCTTATCTCTGGTGTTACAAATACCAGAAACAACTGAAATATCTGACTCCCCTATATTTTCAAGTATTACTGGCTTCCTTGGGATGTTCTCTCAAGATTTTAGCAGCTTCAAAAACACTTGAAACTTCTTTATCTATTCTTACGATTCCAAAATCCTTTTCGATAATTTTTAAAAATTCTCTCATTTTATCACCTGAGATAAGGCCCCATTTCAACTAAAGGTCTCTAAAAATATTTATTAATTAATCATGAACCGTTGAAATTTGTTGGTAAAATTTATTAATTATTACTTAACCAAAGTCGGCTGATTTGCTTTTTAATCGTTTAACTCTATTTTCAAGTTTTTTATTAGATATTCCCAGCATTTCAGCTGCTAATACTGCAGCATTTCCTCCATTAGCCACACCAACAGTACCCACAGGGACTCCAGGTGGCATATTCACCATGGATAACAGAGCATCCAACCCTCCCATTCTCATGGGACAGGGCACTCCTATGACTGGTTTTTCACTTAGGGCTACCACTGCTCCAGTAACATGGGCAGAAAGTCCACTTATAGCAATGAATAGTTTTACATCACTCATACGTGCCATGTATTCTTCAAAACGCTCAGGATATCTTATAGGGGAAATCACATTCATATCATAGGATATTCCCATTCTTTCCAGGAACATGGTGGTTTTTTTAGCGATTTTCATGTCAGAATAGCTCCCTGGAATCACCGCAACCATGGGGGAGTCATCAGATAAATCTGAACTTGATTCAGAAGCTACAAATATATCTTTTTCAATAGAAGGCATTTCAATTTTTTCTGGTGAATAATAATTCCCTTCTATATTGCTAAGTAGCTGGTACTCGTCTCTTTTCACTTTTTCATAGAAACCCTGTCTTAGGGCAGAAACTCTCTTTCTTACCTCTAAATCATGTATTCCAATAATTTGCGCTGCCAGGAGGGCTCCGTTGTCCCCTCTATCAATTCCTACTGTGGCCACCGGGGCCGGAAATGGCATTTGGGAAGATGCAAAAAGGGCATCTAAACCGCCTATTTTAACATCAACAGGAACTCCCACTACTGGCCGATGGGTATTGGCAGCAATCATTCCTGGCAAGTGGGCTGATAGCCCGGCAATCCCAATAAAGACTTCAACTCCTCGGCGAGTTGATTCCAAAACGATCTGTTTTACTTTTTCATGAGTACGGTGAGCAGAAGCCACTCTAAGGTCGTAAGGAATTTCTAATTGTTCTAATATGTCCAGTGCTTTTTCTGCTATCTTGAAATCAGAAGCACTTCCCAGTAATATCATAACTTTAGGTTTAATTTCAGATTCCACCTTTTTTGTATTTTAAATTTTTAGCAAATTTATATAATTTCAGAACATTCACAGATATTTAGATAGTTTAGTCATTATTAGAAACCAAAAATTAATTTTCAAATAATTTCCATTTATTGATAAACTATCTATTTATTATATGGCAACACATCATTTAAGTAAGTTGAATACTATAAATCGAATTATATTAGTTATATGATAAGTTGATTTTAGATCTTAAAAATTATTAATTATTTAGATAAAACTTAGTAATTGTTCCTATAATCTTTCAATATAAATGATATTAGGATTCATATTTTCTTATATACTTCTAAGTATACTTAAATTCAAGAATAAATATATAAAAAGAATATAATAAAAATCCATTGGATTAAATATTATTAAGAAATAAACCGATTATTAAAACGGTTCATTATTCCTAAAGATGAGGTGCAAAATTTGTCATGGTTGATTCTTATCCTTGTTTTCCTGTTAGCTGCAATAAAGAATAATGGGGATGGAACCTCTTTAAGAGTTTCTGTTGTTATTCCTGCATATAATGAGGAAAAAAATGTGGCTCATGTGGTGAAAACCGCTCTTTCCTGTAAGTATGTTCAGGAAGTTCTGGTAGTGGACGATGGCTCCACTGACAACACATATGAAAAAGCTAAGGTGGCAGGGGCCAGCATAATACGACACACCACCAACCAGGGAAAGGGTGCTGCTCTTAAAACTGGATTTAAACACTCTATCGGGGATATTGTTGCTTTTATTGACGGTGATCTGGAAAATTTAACCACTAAACAGGTTGAAAACATGATCCGACCTATTTTAGATGGTAAAGCAGACATTACCAAGACTAAATTTAAGCGGGAAGCAGGAAGGGTAACAGAATTAACGGCTAAACCTCTTTTAAATTTTTTCTTTCCCGAAGTTAAATTTGACCAGCCTCTGAGCGGCCAGTTCGCTGCAAAGAGAACCGCCTTAAATAAAATACGTTTTGAAGAAGATTATGGGGTTGACGTAGGTATTGTCCTTGATGCCGATGTCAAAGGCCTTCATATTAAAGAGGTGGACATAGGCCATATTAAGCACCAGATGTCCAACCTGGCCGATCTCAATGTGGTGGCCAATGAAGTGGTACGTACCATTGTGGACCGGGCCATGGAATATGGTAGGGTAACTATGATGGATTCCATGGGGAAATACATCCGTATGGGCATACTGGGCCTTTCCTTATCTTCTTTAGGAGTTTTCGGGGTATTTTTCATTAGAACAATCCCTCCAACTCTGTGGATAATAATCGCCTTTGCAGGAATGTTAATGGCAATATATTACATATTTAAACTTATTAAAAGGTCATTCCACATGCTGGTAAGGCAGGAAGGCCGTTCTCAGTCTTTAAAATCCTTTACCTACATGCATTTTCCCATACTGGTTTCTGGAATTATCCTCATTGCCATGCTTTCTACCCTTTTAGGGGCGGTGCATGTTTATGATGGTAAAATATCCATAGAACCCAACTCGGGAAACCTTATTATCTGGAAAAATTCTTCAAATAATAAAACATTCGATGTGAGGGGTCCTTACACTGTTGATAGCGCATTAGAAAATGAAAATACCAGTATACGGATACCTTTGGGAGCTTTAGATACGCTATCTCTTAATTACGGTGATAAACTCTATATTGCAGGCCAGGGTTATGTTTTAAATCAGCCGCGGCCTGGAGAAGAGAATATAATCAGAATACCTCTGCAAGTTCGCCAGAATCTGGATCTTGGTGTGGGGGATGTCATACAGGACGGAAACTTGCGTAAGGTCTTTAATAATGTTTACGCCCAGAAAAATCTGCCTACGGAGGGGTCCCAGGCATCTAACATAACTATTCAAGAAGGAATTTTGATTCAAAACGGCGAAGAGAAAGGAAGGCAGGTTAATATTTACCTGGATAATCAAAAACTGACTTCTACCTCTGGGGTGATGACCAATGGTTCTTACACCGTTTATATAAATGGACAAAAGGTTAGAACTATTAAATTCTCTGAAAGCAGCTTTATGAAAGAGTATTTTGTTTACTGGGGAACCCACGAAATTAAGATTCAAATCCAGGATGAAGTAATCACTGACACCCGTTTTGTTCCATCGAATATTGGCAAATTTTTGAATTTCAATATAACCGGAAACCTGGATTAAAATTAAGCCTTTCTGGACCTTAAATTCCAGTTTTATTTTATTTTTATTTTTTTGAGTATTTTTTTCAAAAATTTTAAAAATCATGACAAAATCAAATTTAGGACTTTGAATCGCAATTAAAGTGCTTAAATTAAAAATTAGTTTATTTAAATCAGTTTTATCAAAAAGAATAACTCATAAAATTAAAAGAAATATCAAAATTAAAATTCAAAATAAAAAAATATCAAAATTATTCTAATAATAGACTTTTACAGCTTCTTCCACGTCATCATACAAACCTAACGCTGCCAGCGCTCCTATTTTGCCCTGAGAACCAGTAACTTCAATTAATTCAACACCAACTTCTCTGGCCACCTTTTCAGCTTCTTCCACATCAATCATGGATTTTTTAGCTCTTTCTGAATATGCTCTAAGGGCAGCAGGGATTTTTATACCATTTATAACAGCAATAGCCGTTTTTTCAGATAAAGTTTTTTCTTTTAAAATTTCCTGAGCTTTTTTGACCAGTTTATCCTTTTCACCAGGGTTAACCGCGAATGTCAGGGCAATTGAAACGCAATTTTGAGTTTTATGCGGGTTGTGTGGATATAATTGGACTATCACATGATCCAGGTATTGAAAACCTTGTTTAGCCAGTTCCATTCCCATATTGTGTGCCATTGTCCAGGTGGCACCTTCGTCTTTGGTGTCTGTATCATCCACACCTAAGACCACTTTTTCCAGTTTAGGAGTGATTACAGCAGCTTTTCCAAGCTTTGAGCCGCCCCCTACATCGTATAATTCTACTCTTTTAACCCCCTGGGCCATGCCCCGACACATGGCGGCCCCTACTCCTGCCCCGGCCAATCCGGCATGAACTACTTTTACTTCGTCTCCCTCTACGGAAACTTCTTCAATACCAGCCGCATTTATACTGGCCTTAAGTTCCAGAGGAGTTTTCCCGATTTTTGTAATGAAAACGTGTTTATTGCCATCCCTATATGATTTTAAAATTAGATCACTGGTGCGCTGGTATTGGTGCACTACCCAGTGAGAGCCAGATACGCAGGGATGATATTCTACTATTTCCACCAGCTCATCATCCACCATGGTGAGTACTTTTTGATAAGGAGCTATCCAGGGGTCGTTGAATTTATCTTTCAGGTCTTGGGGAGTTAAAATTTCCATAAAATACCTCTAAACTATTAGGAGCCTTTAAAAAGTTATAATTTTTTAAAAAATCATTAGAAATAAATTGAATAAATAAAATAAAATATAATAATTTTGAAAAGTATTCAAAACTATTTTAAACGGTCGCACATTTTAACAACGGCTTCAACTGCTCTTTTACCGTATTCAACTCTTTGATGAGCTTCAATACGGGTCATGCCCGGACCTGAAATTCCTAGAGACACGGGTTTATCATAGTCCAGGGCCAGATCTGCGATTTTCCGGGATGCATGCTGCACCACTATCTGGTCATGATCTGTAGAACCTTCAATGACCGCCCCTAGAGTAATCACGGCATCAATGTTTTCTTGTTTAAGAAGTTTTTTTATGGCCAGGGGCATATCAAAAACTCCTGGAACTGTAATTACTTCGGTGATTTCTGAATCTAAAAATTTGGCATGTTCTTTGGCAAGTTCCAGCATCATGTGGGTGATATCATAATTAAATTCTGCTACAACTGCTCCAATTCTTACATTAACCATTTAAATCTACCTCCAGATTGAGAATTATTAAAATATTATGATAATATTCATTAAAATATATTTAATTTATTTAAGTCTTTTATGTAATATCTATGGATTAAATCATGAGTAATGCAAAGGCTACACTACTGAAAACCATTATAAATATTATAAAAAGAGCTATTGCTTGAGGTCTTTCCATTTTTTACGCTCCAAATGTTTTAGCAATCTCTTCCACGGTCTCTCCCAGGATCTGAATTTCTTCCGAGGTGTTGTAGTAATGTATGGAAGCCCTTATGGTACCGCCCTGTTCATAAGCACCAATGTGTTTTATGGCCGGAATTGCACAGTGATGGCCGCTTCTAACACAAATCCCTCTGATTTCATCCAGAATCTTGGCTACATCGTGGGGATGCATATTATTTATGTTAAAGGATACAATGCCATAAATATTTTGGGGATCACCATAACAGGTCACATTTTCAATTCTGGACAGAGTCGAATAAAGTTCACTGGTAAGTTTAATGGCGTGTTTTTCTATTTTTTCCAGACCGATCTGTTTTATATAATCTATAGAAGCACCTAAACCTATAAAACCTGCAATATTCCCGGTTCCACTTTCAAATCTGGTAGGGAATGACTCCAGCTGGAAATCGTCTTCAGAAACATTAATTACAGTTCCCCCACCTAAATCAAACGGTTCCAGTTTTTCGGACTGTTCCTGATTACAGTAGAGAAAACCAGTCCCCACAGGCCCTAATGTTCCTTTATGCCCGGGAAATGCCACGAAATCTGCATTTATTTTTTTCACATCAATGTTCATATGACCAATTGACTGGGCGGCGTCCACCATGTAGAGCGAATCCTTTTCCCGGGCTATTTTCCCGATTTCGTATATGTCCTGAACAGAACCAAGGGCATTGGATACATGGGTCACGGCAATAAGGCGGGTGGTATCATCTGCAGCTTCAGCGACATCTAAAGGATTGATAATTCCTTTAGAATCAGCTTTAACCACTTTAAGTTCAACTCCTTTTTTCCGTAAATTTAACCAGGGCAAAAAATTAGAGTGGTGCTCTATATTGGGCACTACAATGGAATCTCCTTTTTTAAATGGGAGTCCGTGGGCCACGATGTTTATGGCTTCGGTGGTGTTTTTGGTGAAAACAATTTCTTCAGGAATGGCGTTAATAAAATTAGCGACCTTTAATTTAGCATCCACTACTTTTTGGGTGGCTTTAACTGCTAGGGAGTAAGCACCTCTCCCGGTGTTAGCATTATAATTGTAAAAATAATCGCACATGGCCTCTACTACTGGCCGGGGGGTTGGTGTTGTACTGGCAGCATCCAGGTAAATAACTTTTTCTAAAAGGGGAATATCAGCCCTTACATCAGCAGTTTCCATTATAATACTCCTATTTTTTTAGAGGAAATATTCAATTTAAATTTATTAGGAATTAATATTTGATTATTAATTAATTTGAATATATTAATTATTTTTTTAAATGGTATTTCATATTATAGAATTATCAATACTATTTATTCTGTTCTTTCATTCTGATAATTAATTATAATTCATTTTTTTATAATTCAGTTTTATAATTAAAGTATAATATTCAAGCATTAAATCATAATATAATTAACTATTGTTATATAACTTAAAATAAAAAAAATTGAAGAAGTTAGAGGTTTTCTAACTTGTTCTTAACTTCTGTGGCCATGGCCATGGTGGATGCACTTCCACCCAGGTCTTTGGTAACCACTTTTCCTTCGGCCAAAGTGTCAACCAGGGCTTTTTCCATCTTTCGAGCTTCTTCATTTTCATCCAGGTAATCTAACATTAGCACGGCAGATAACATCATGGCGGCAGGATTAGCAGTTCCTTTACCGGCATGGTTAGGAGCAGAACCGTGTACAGGTTCGAATAATCCCTGTTTGTCTCCAATGTTAGCAGAAGGAATGAGTCCCAGTCCACCCACCAGTCCAGCCCCTTCATCTGAGAGAATGTCTCCAAAGAGGTTAGTGGTAACAATAACGTCGAACATTTCTGGTTTGGTTAAGAAATACATGGCAGTGGCGTCCACATAGAAATCATTTGATTCCAGTTGAGGGTATTCTTCTGCGACTTTGTAAAAACTTTCTTTAAATATCCCATCGGTTTTTTTCAAAACATTTGCCTTGTGAACTGCAGTTACAGTTTTTCTTCCAGTTTTAACTGCATAATCAAAACCGAAACGGGAAATTCTTTCAGAAGCCCGGCGAGTAATAACCCGCTTGGCAATGGCCCCTTCTTCAGTTTCTTCTTCCAGTCCAATATACATTCCCTCAGTGTTTTCCCGAACAATTACGAAGTCCAGGTTGTCAAAGAGACTTCTGGTACCGGGGTATGATTTTACCGGCCTTAAATTAACGTAAAGATCCAGTTCTTGTCTCATTTTAACAATAACATCGGCAGCAGACTCACCAGCGGCTCCAAAGAGACATGATTGGGAATCTTTAACGATGTCGATGGTCTCTGGAGGCAGTGGTATTCCACTTACGGCCTCGTATTCATCACCGGCATCAGCAAATTCATAATCAAAATCAAGATCAACAGCTTCGAGTACATGAAGGGTAGCTTCCATTACTTCTTTTCCTATTCCATCTCCAGGAATAACAGATATTTTGTACATAATAACACCATTTGTAATTTTAAAAGATTAATTAAAGATTTAAACTGATTACAGATTAATACATATCAATTGAAATCTTTAAATATCGTTTTATTTTCTAATTTTATGTTTCTTATTCTATTTTGCATTTTGATGCAATTTTAATTTATTTGAGATTTTTTTCAATCCATAGGAATATATATGGGAGTTAATAACTAAATGGAATTAATCCATCTGTTCTTTAACATAAGGTATTAATCCACCTTTATCCAGAATTTCCAGCATGAATTCTGGCAATTTTTGGAATTTATATTCTTCCCCACTTTCTACCTTTCGAATAACTCCTTTATCCATATCAACTTCAATTTTGTCCCCTGTTTCCAGGTGTTTTGATATTCCAGGAGCTTCTAAAAGTGGAATTCCCACATTTATAGAGTTCCGATAGAAGATTCGGGCAAAAGATTCAGCAATAACTGCAGATATACCAGCACCTTTCAGGGCCAATGGAGCGTGTTCACGGGATGAACCACATCCAAAATTCTTTCCACCAACTATAAAATCTCCTTCATTAACTTTTTCATGAAAATCAGGATCTAGTCCTTCCATAACATGCTTTGCAAGTTCTTTAGGGTCTATAACTACTAAATAACGTCCAGGAATGATTATATCGGTATCGATGTCATCTCCGAACTTCCATACATTTCCTTCCATAATAAACACCGCTTTTTAATAATTTTTAAATAATATTAATTCATTTTTAGCATAAGCCTCAGTAAATTATCAAAACCAGTTAAATACCTCGGGGATCAGTAATTTTACCGGTAATTGCAGAAGCAGCAGCGACGGCAGCAGATGATAAGTAAACTTCTGCCTCAGGACTGCCCTGTCTCCCTCTGAAATTTCTGTTGGAGGTGGATAAACTCACTTCTCCGGGACCTAATAGGCCCACGTGACCTCCCAGGCATGGTCCACAGCATGGATTAGTAACCAGAGCACCAGCATCTACAAAGGTGTTCATAAGTCCTTCGTCCAGGGCTTTAGTATAAACTTCTCTGGAGGCAGGTATAACCAGCATTCTTACCCCGTCAGCCACCTGTTTACCTTTTAATATTTTAGCAGCGTCCCTTAAATCACTTATACGACCATTGGTGCATGATCCCAGGAATATCTGGTCTATTTCAATTCCATTTACATCACTTACTGGTTTCACATTATCTACGTGATGGGGACATGCAATCTGAGGTTCCAGATCATTAACGTCTATATGCATGGTTTCCAGTGATGGGGAATCCAGATCACTTTTCATTACTTCATAGGATTTGTTTGACCTGTTATTAACATATTTAAGGGTTTTGGCATCTGGTTCTACCAGACCAGTCTTTCCACCCATTTCAATGGCCATATTACAAAGCACCATTCTATCGGAGACAGTCATATCTTTTACGGTTTCCCCTGCAAATTCACAGGCCTTGTAGGTGGCCCCGTCGGCCCCAATCTGGCCAATAATATTGAGTACTACATCTTTGGCATATACATAATTTCCCAGAGTTCCTTCTATTTCAAATCTTATAGTTTCTGGAACTTTAAACCACAGTTGACCGGTGGAAAATACCATGGCCATGTCTGTCGATCCTATTCCGGTTGAAAATGCCCCTAATGCTCCATGAGTACAGGTGTGCGAGTCAGTTCCCACAATAACTTCTCCGGGAACTACATGTCCCTTTTCAGGAAGAACTTGATGGCATACACCTTCTCTAACATCGTAAAAATTTTTTATACCCTGATCTTTTACAAATTGGCGCATTACCAGATGATTGTTGGCTGCATCCAGAGAATCAGCAGGGACCTGGTGATCGAAAACTATTACAATTTTTTCTGGATCCCATACTTTAGGAGTTCCTATTTTTTCAAATGACTCCACTGATAGCGGTCCAGTGAGGTCGTGAGTCATGGCCACGTCAATGTTGGCCATAACAATTTCTCCAGCTTCTGATTCTTTTTTACCGGCGGCTTTGGCCAGTATTTTCTCTGCCATGGTCATGGACATTTAATAATCCTCCTTTTTGATTAAAATTTCTTTAATTTCAATTTTTTAATTTTTTTAAGTTGTCGATTTTTCTAAAAAACAGTTATTTAGAATCACAAAAAACACTAAAATCAGCCATTTTAAAAAATGGCTAATTCACAAAATAATCAATAAACTTTCCAAGTGTAAAATAAGTAAAATATTGCGTAAAATCCCGTAATGGTTAGATTCTATGGAAATAGAATTTAAATCTTGATATAGGGTGTTTTTAGCTTTCATTTTAAAAGATTTTTATTTTATTAACAGACTTTTAGCTGTTTTATTTAACTATTCATAGTGATAGTATATAAATTTTTAAACAAAAAGCCCTTAAATATACTAATTATTTCATATTGATCATATTTGTACATTTATTGCCCTAAAGCCTTTATATTATTATTATATTAATTAATCATAATCTAGTGATTATCAATTCGTTGAATTTTAGCAATAATTTTGCAATTAATTGATCATCGATAATTAATTATTATATGTACATTATAATGCAACTAATATTCAATCTAAATTAGTAAGATTATTACTAAAGCTAAAAATAATAATATTTATATATCGAGTAATACTATTTTTATTAAAGTATTACTTTATGTGAAACTTTTGGATCGGACGGTGAGCATTACTTTTCATAAGCTCTCACCAACCTTATAAAGATAGAAATGGAATATCATTATAGAGAGGGACCTAAATGAATGCGGAAATAAAGCAGGAATATCAGAAAATTGAGGATAAATTATCTGAAGAAGAATTCCTGGAAAAAATGAACGAAATGAAAAAGGACTATGAAGATGTAAGCTTTATGAATGATATTGATATTGCACGCATGATAGTGGGACAGTTCATTAGTGAAAAAAATACTCCATTGTCTGAAAAAAAAGAGCATACTATGGATAAAATTTCAAAAATGGAGGAAGGGGCAGACAAATTAACGATCAAAGGAAGGGTAATGAGAATATCCAATCCTAAACCATTTACAACCCGCAAGGGAAAAAATGGAAAAGTAGCCAATGTTATTCTTGCTGACGAAACAGAGGAAGTAAGAGTTGTTTTCTGGACAGAGAATATAAAACTGCTTAAAAATATGAAGGAAGGAGAAATCGTCCAGATAGATAAGGTAACGGTTAAAGATGGATACCGTGGAAGAAAAGAAATTCATCTACAGCCCAGATCAACGGTAGAAAAGGTGGATTCCGAGGAAAACTTACCCAACTACAGCGAAGAAATTACTCCTATTGGATCAATTGAGGAAGATAAAGAAGTTAATATAATAGCCAGAATAATAAGGCTTCCAGGCATCAGAACCTTTGATAAAGACGGAAAAGAAGGAAAAGTGGCTTCCCTGGAACTCCAGGATGAAACCGGTAAAGTTACCTATACACTCTGGAACAAAGACACGGATTTAATTGAAGAACTGGATCTGCATGAAGGAGATTCCATTAAGATATTAGGCGCTCAAAGCCGCATTAGAAACGGTGAAATTTCTCTAACACACCCATGGGTGGGCAGGATAATCAAGGGCGATTATGATGTTCCTGAAGCTGAGGAAACCGTACTTAAAATAGGGGACGCCCATGAAGAAAAAGATGTTACAGTCATGGGCCTGGTAACTAAAGTACAAGACCCTATTACATTTGAGAGGTCAAATGGAAAGCCGGGGTCGGTAAAATCCATAGAAATAGTTGATGATACTGGTTCCATAAGGGTGACTCTGTGGAATAATGACACTAATCTTGAAATAAATAAAGGGGACATCATTAAAATTACTGGTGGAAATGTAGAATTTGATGAGTATGCTCAATCAGGTTACCGTTTAAATACTAATTGGAATACCAGCCTGGTTATTAATCCGGAATCAGATGACAACTTGTTGGAAGTACTCCAGGAATACAAAAAACACCTGGAACCAGTTAAAATAGGGACCATAAGTGAAATGGAAGACGAGGGTGAAGAAATAGATGTGGTAGGTCGTGTAGTATCGATTAATGAACCTCGAGAATTCCAGAGGGAAGATGGAACTTCTGGACTGGTGCGTTCAGTGGACATGGCTGATGAAACAGGGCTGGTAAAAATTTCTCTATGGGATGAAAAGGCCCATACTAACTTGAAACTGGGAGAAGCTCTTAGAATAGAGAATGCCCGGACTAAATTGGGACTTTACAGTGTAGATCTCAGTGTAGGTAAGACTTCCCGAATAATGAATCCTCTTCCGGAGGATCTGGAAGGATTACCATCTTTTGAAGATCTGGAAGAAATGATATACACTACCAAAAAAATTGATGATCTGGAAGAAGACGAACGCAATGTTCGAATTATTGGCCGGGTTATAGACCTTTATGATCCTAACGAGTTCCAGAGAAGCGATGGTAGTCCTGGAATCGTGCGTTCCATGGAAATTGCTGATGATACCGGGGCCATGAGAGCCTCTCTTTGGGATGAGAAAGCAGAAATTCCTATTACTATTGGTGATGCCCTGCGCATTGAAAACCCACGGGTGACTTTCCGTAATGATAATCTAGAATTAAGCATTGGCAGAAACACCCAGATGAATAAGGCCAAAGACAAAGATTTAGTGGGATTACCTACTTTTAAAGAACTGGAAGAGATGATTTACCAGTCACGTAATATTGAGGACTTAGAAGAAGAAGATAGAAATATTAAAGTTTCAGGGGAACTCACAGATGCTTTTGGCGGTAAAGTTTTATCTTACAGATGTCCCAATTGCAATAATCGCCTGGAATCGGTAGAAGAAGAGTATATTTGTGATTTCTGTGGGGAAACTGCAGAAGAACCAAAATATTTGCTAATGCTTCCTGCCAGAATAGCTGATGATACCGGCGAAATTCGAGTAACCTTCTTTGGAAAACAAGCAGAAAGACTACTGGGAATGACCACTCCTGAAGTGGCAGATATTATTGCTAAAAGTGCTGATGAAGGTGCCTTGGAAGATAAAGTGGAAGATTTAAATGGAATGCATATTACAGTCATTGGCGATGCTAAGTTCGATGAATACAATGAAGAAATTCGTTTAAATCCTAAAAAAATTCTGGAATTTCAAATGTAATCCATAAAATGGATTCTTATTCCAGCCATATTTTCATAAAACTAAATTAAAAAACTCAATCAAAATTAAGATTAAGGGAGATTAAACATGGTAGAACTAGAAGATTTGCCTAATGTAGGCGAAAAAACTGCCCAAAAACTTAGAGACGCTGGATTTGCAGATATGATGCGTCTGGCCACAGCCACAGCCAAAGAACTCTCTGTTAAAGCAGAAATTGGTGAAGGAGTAGCCGAAAAGGTTATTGAAGCAGCCCGAAAAGCCGAACAAATTGACTTTGAAACTGCACTGGATGTAATGGAAAGGAGAAAAGACATCGGGCGTATTACTGTTGGTAGCACTGCTTTTGATGAGCTTATTGGTGGCGGAATCGAGACTCAAGCTATCACAGAAGTATTCGGTGAATTTGGATCTGGAAAAAGTCAAATTTCGCATGAACTGGCAGTTACTGTGCAGTTACCTCCAGAAAAAGGTGGTTTAGATGCTGAATGTGTTTTTATTGATACTGAAAATACCTTCCGTCCCGAAAGAATTGAGCAAATTGCTAATGGATTTGAACTGGACATGGAAGAAGTTTTACAAAAAATTCACATTGCCCGGGCATTCAACTCCAACCATCAGATATTAATGGCTGAAAAGGTCAATGAATTAATTCAAAGTGGTACCAATATTAGGCTGGTAATTGTAGACTCCTTAACTGCTCACTTCAGAGCAGAATACGTGGGAAGGGAAGCGTTAGCCTCCCGTCAGCAAAAACTAAACCAGCACCTGCACACATTACAAAATATTGCTAACACCTACAACATAGCTGTTTTTGTAACTAACCAGGTTCAGGCCCGACCAGATGCTTTCTTTGGAAGCCCTACCAAAGCTATAGGAGGTCACGTCCTTGGTCACGCAGCTACCTACCGGGTATGGTTGAAGAAAGGTTTGGCCGGCAAGAGAATTGCCCGTTTGGTGGATAGCCCTCACTTACCTGAAGGTGAAAGTGTCTTTAAGATCACTACCGAAGGTATTGTGGATTAATTCAACAATAAAATCCATATTTATTTTTATAATTTTTTAATTATCTTTTTTATTTCTATTCGTTTTTTAAGTGCATATTAACTCTTTTTCATTAAATTCATGACTTTTTATACATTTAAATATAATTTAGATTAATTTAATTATTTTTTCTATTTAAGACAAATTAGATCAATAATATCATAAAATTTATAATATAACTTTAAAAAAGAATTCTTAACATGAATTACGACGATTAATTATTCGCGATTTATTATTTTATATTAAGTGACTAAAATGGATCTCAAATTAATAGAAACAATTCTGGCTATAATTACAATGGTATTTTTAGGATATGGTATGCGAAGGTCAGGATTATTAAAATATGAGGATGCTAAATCTCTAAATAAAATCGTAGTCAATTTGGCCATTCCTTCTCTGATTTTCATGGCCCTATATCGAATCGATATTTCTGTGATTCCTTCTTTAATCCCCATACCACTAATAGGTATTTTAATAGGTTTTATTTCTGGGTTAATAGCATATTTCTGGGGAAAATTCAGAGGATACTCTGAAAAAACTCGCTGGAGTATAATGCTACCGGTAATAATGTTAAATTCTGGTTTTTTAGGTTATCCCATAACTCTGGGAGTTTTTGGAGTTGATGGTCTAGTAAGGGCTATATTTTATGATCTGAGCTCTATAATAGTTTTTATTGGATTGGGAATAATCCTTTTAGCCATATTTGGGGGGAGTAAGAGAGATGTTATTAAAAGGACCCTATTATTCCCGCCATTATGGGGGATACTCTTAGGTCTTCTGGCCAATTATTTCAATGTCCCTATTGGCTTTGTAGTTTCTGATGTCCTTACTTTCTTATCGGGAGCTGCAATACCTCTTATAATGATATCTTTAGGTCTTTCTTTGGAATTGAAAGGTATTAAAGAGCATTTGAGTGATGCGGCATTTGTAAGTACGGTAAGATTAATAATTTCACCAGCCATCGCTGTTTTAATGGTAGCTGTTTTTGGTTTAAGTGGTTTAGAACGGACTGTAACTATTATAGAGGCGGCTATGCCTTCTGCTATGCTAAGTGTAGTACTTGCCATTACTTATGATTTGGACATAAAACTTACTGCGGCATGTGTATTTTTCAGTACAATTCTGAGTTTAATCACTTTACCAATAGTATTAAGTATTATATAGATTTAATAATCATTAATTAATTCTGAATGAGCTTCAATCAAAAAAATAAACTTATAAATCAGCCTTCTATTTTATAATATATATACTTTACTCAAAATTATGGATAGAAAGCTTTTTATGTGTTAGTGATACACCTAACATCACCTAAATAATTTCATATAGACATAAGATTCAACTTGTACAAGGTGATCTAATGGTAGAAGAAAAGAAAGAAGAAACCATGGAAGAACCAAAGGTTGGTGTTTACGTATGTCACTGTGGTATAAACATCGGTGGTGTGGTGGATATACCTGCAGTAGCAGAATACGCTAAGACTTTACCTAATGTGGTTCTCGCTAACGAATATAAATACTATTGTTCTGACCCAGGACAAGCAGAGATTCAAAAGGACATTAAAGAAAAAGGATTAAACCGAGTAGTTGTTGCTGCTTGTTCCCCAAGGCTCCACGAACCAACATTCAGAAGAGCTGTGGAAGAAGCTGGACTAAACCCATTCTTGTTTGAATTTGCAAACTTACGGGAACACGACTCCTGGGTACACCAGAATGAACCAGAAGCTGCTACTCAAAAAGCTAAAGACTTAGTTCGAATGGCTGTAGCAAAAGCTCGACTATTAGAACCTCTAGAAGCTTCAATAGTGGACGTAAATGATAAAGCTATGGTTATTGGTGGAGGAGTAGCTGGTATTCAGGCTGCACTTGATTTAGCTGATATGGGATTCAAAACCTACATGGTAGAAAAACAACCTACCATTGGTGGAAGAATGGCTCAACTGGACAAGACCTTCCCAACTCTCGATTGTTCCATGTGTATCCTCGCCCCTAAAATGGTGGATGTAGGTAAACACGAAAACATCGAGCTCATGACTTATGCAGAAGTTAAAGAAGTTCACGGTTACATTGGTAACTTCACGGTAAAAGTAGAGAAAAAACCAAGATTCATAGACGAAGAACTATGTGTTGGATGCGGTTCCTGTGTGGAAGTCTGCCCTATCGAAATGCCTAACTACTTTGACGAAGGTATTGGTATGGTAAAAGCAGCATACATCCCATTCCCACAAGCTGTACCACTATGTGCAACCATAGATAAAGACTACTGTATCGAATGTAAACTCTGTGATCAGATCTGTGAACGGGGAGCCGTTAAACACGATCAAGAACCTGAAGAAATCGAACTAGATCTCGGTACCATTATTGTAGCCACTGGTTATGACCCATACGACCCGACTGAAAAGTTGGAATATGGTTACGGTACCCACACCAACGTGATTGGTGGTATGGAACTGGAAAGACAGATCAACGCATCCGGACCTACTGAAGGAAAAGTTATTAAACCTTCCGACGGCGAAAAACCAAAACGTGTGGCCTTTATCCACTGTGTTGGTTCCCGGGATGAAAAGATTGGTAAACCTTACTGTTCCCGTGTGTGCTGTATGTACGCCATGAAGAACGCTCAGTTAATCAAGGACAAAATGCCTGACACTGAAGTAGTTCTCTACTACATGGATATCCGTGCATTTGGTAAAGGATTCGAAGAGTTCTACAAACGATCCCAGGAAAAATACGGAATCAAATTCATCAGAGGACGACCTGCGGAAGTACTGGAAAACCCAGACCTCACTCTAACTGTTAGAGCAGAAGACACCTTACTCGGTAAAGTAACCGAATACGACTATGATATGGTTGTTTTAGGTGTAGGTTTAGATTCTCCAGAAGGATCCGAAGACCTAAGACAGACTATTGGTCTATCCAAGTCTGCTGATGGTTTCTTAATGGAAGCTCACCCAAAACTAAGACCTGTCGACACCTTAACCGACGGTGTATACCTCGCTGGTGTTTCACAAGGTCCTAAGGATATTCCTGACTCTGTAGCCCAGGCATCTGGTGCTGCTGCTCGAGCAGCTATCCCTATGGTTAAAGGAAAAGTAGCCATTGAGCCTATTATCGCTACCACTGACCTCGATGTTTGTGGTGGATGTGAAGTTTGTCTCGAACTATGCCCATACGGTGCTGTAGAGCGAGCAGACGAGCAAGTAAGCGTAAATGTAGCTCTATGTAAAGGATGCGGTACTTGTGTTGCAGCATGCCCATCTGGAGCAATGGATCAACAGCACTTCAAAACCGAGCAAATCATGGCTCAAATTGAAGCTGCTATTAATGAACCATCAAAATAAGTGTGAGATTTAATCTCTCACCTTAAATTTTCTTTTTTAAATAAATTACTAAATTACTAATTACTAATTACTAAGTGCTTTTTTGATCTATTTAGTTAAAATAAATAAATTTTTAAACCTTATTCTTGAATTAAATTGTTTTTAAATTTAATTTATTAAGTTTCAGTTTTAATTATAAATTTTAATTTACAAATTATTAACTAATCATTATCAAAAAATTTTTATTAAAATTAAATTTTTCATCTAAAAAATCTTAAATATTTATAACCCTTATGTCACTATCATTAAGTGTGAATGAATTATCCTACTCATAGATTATGGATGCTGATGAAATATGTCTGAAAATCAAAATTACGTTCAAGAAATACGAGATATAATGAAAGAGCATACTCAGTGGATGGAAAACAGTATGAACCTCATTGCCAGTGAGAACATCACCAGTTCTGCTGTTAAAGAGGCTATGGTTTCTGATTTGTCCCATCGATATGCAGAAGGCCTTCCCTGTGAAAGGTTATATGAGGGCTGTCATCTCTTTGATAATATTGAGAATATAACCATTGACCTCTCTAAAAAGCTTTTCAATGCAGAGCACGTCAATGTGCAACCAACTTCTGGTGTAGTAGCTAATCTGGCCTGTTTTTTTGCCTTTGCCAATATAAATGATCCTATGATGGCTATGGAAGTGCCATATGGTGGTCATATTTCTCATGCAAAAGTTAGTGCAGCGGGTATAAGGGGATTAAAGGTTTATACTCATCCTTTTAATCAAGAAACCATGAACATTGATGCGGATGCTATGAAAAAGAAGATTTTGGAGATTAAACCAAAAATTGTTCTTTTAGGTGGTAGTTTATTCTTATTCCCCCACCCGGTGGAAGAAGCCCGGGAAGCAGCCGACGAGATCGGGGCTAAAGTAATGTATGATGGTGCCCACGTACTGGGATTAATTGCTGGTGGTTGTTTCCAGGACCCATTAAAGGAAGGAGCGGATCTTCTGGTGGGTAGTACCCATAAAACATTCCCGGGACCGCAGGGAGGAATAATCCTTTGCAAAGAAGAATTAAAGGAAAAAATAGACGAAGCAGTTTTCCCTGGTGTAGTCAGTAATCACCATTTACATCACGTGGCTGGTCTGGGAATCTCCACCGCTGAAATGCTGGAATTTGGTAAGGATTATGCCCAGCAGATTGTCAAAAATGCTAAGGCACTGGCTCAAAATCTTCATGAACTTGGATTCAATGTCTTGTGTGAAGATCTTGGATTTACCGAGTCTCATCAGGTGGCCATGGATGTTTCAGATATTGGCCAAGCATCAGAACTTTCCAAACGATTGGAAAGCAATAACATAATTCTTAATAAGAATCTACTCCCCTGGGACGATGTTAACCGCTCAGATGACCCTTCAGGTATTCGTGTAGGAACTCAGGAACTTACCCGGAGAGGTATGAAGGAATCTGAAATGGTTGAAGTGGCGGAATATATTAAAAAAGTCGCAGTTGACAACTTAAAAGTAAAAGAAGAAGTCACGGAATTCATGAGCAACTACACTAAAGTACATTACGCCTTTAAAAATGATGAGGCTTACAAATACATAGAAATTTAAATAAAATCTAAAAATAGAGATTATTTATTAGATTTCTATTTTTAATTTTAATATTTTTTACATTTGAAATCTATCTTATTTTGAAACTAAATTTAAATTACATTAAAATCTTTGGATCGGGGAAAAATATGCGTATTGCTTGGGCTTTTACTGGAGCAGGACATCTTCTTTTAGAGAGTGTGGAGGTACTGGAAAAAATGGCTTCCCAGCACGAAGTCACTGTCATGATTTCCAGGGCAGGGGAAGAAGTATTAAAGATGTATGGTCTTTATGAAAGAGTGATAAAAATTACTGGTGGCTATTATCGAGAACTGGCCCTAGAACGGGATCAGGAATTTAGTTTTCCCATAACTGGCCGTCTTTCCATGGGCCGCTATGATCTGCTGGTGGTTTCTCCCACTACTTCTAATACCATCTCTAAAATCGTGCATGGAATTGCCGATACTCTGGTTACCAATGCGGTGGCTCAGGCCGGTAAAGGGGCTGTAAAAACTCTTATTGTACCGGTTGATATGGAAGCCGGTGATGTAGAAACAGTTCTACCTTCTAAACTGGAACTGGAAGAGTGCAGAGATTGCCAACCATGTGAAGCAGCGGCATCTTGTTCTTCAGGAGCTATAATTCCTGGGACAGAGATTAATCTCTTAAAATGTATTGGTTGTGGGGATTGTCAGCAGGCCTGTCCATTTAATGCTGTATCTGGCGGTAAAATAATCACCATTCACATGAGGCAACTGGATGTGGAAAATACTCATAAATTAATTCATTTAGAACAAGTAGGAGTTTTAAGAACTCCAGAAGATGTTTTAATCCATATTTAATGTTTTAATTTAGATCAATAGTTATTCTTTAATTCTTTTATTCCTTTTTTTATTAATATTATAATTTAATTTTAATTATCTAAATTTTCATAGTAAAATTAATATTAAACTTATTACATATTTATCATGAGGTGTTTCCATGGCTGAAGAAATGAAAAGAATTGATTTTCTCGTTAAAGAACTGGAAAATGGCGAATGGAATGATAGAGAGGATGCAGCAGAACTTTTAGCTGAAGTAGGAGACCCCCGAGCTATAGATCCACTAATAAAAGCGCTGGAAGATGAAGATTTTCATGTAAGAGAGGCAGCAGCGCTGGCATTAGGCACATTTGATGATTCTAAGGCTACACCTAACCTTATTAAACTTTTAAAAGATGAAAGTCCAGGTGTCAGGTATGCTGGTGCTCTGAGTCTGTCTATAATTGGTGATGAAACTGCTATAAGTGCACTGGAGAAGGCTAAAGACGATGAAAGTGAAGTTGTTCAAAAGGTGGCTATTTTAGCTATTTCTGAGATAAAAAAGAGATCTTAAATATTTTTTAAAGAACTCAGGGATCTAAAATCCAATTTATTTTACTTTTTTTATTTTACTTTATTATAGCATCATAAAAATTTTTTAGAATGGAATTTTTAAAAATATATAAAATGTAATATTAAATAATAGATACTACTTTTAATGTTCCTATCAAATTGTATGATTCAATTGGGAGTTTAATGCTCATTAAACTCCATAATATCACCAATTTCTGTATCAGATTCTTTAAGTAACCCTTTTTGAAGTTCTACTACAAAACGGGCGGGATGTTGAGGTGTGTAAGTTTTCCAGGGGTCCAGGGAAACCATATCTACTACTTTCAAGTCTGCATCGGCAAAGATGATATCCAGAGGAATTCTCATAAAGAACATGTGAATGGCCGAACCTCTTTTTCCACGACCTGCAGGTATTTTAAGGACCAATCCGGATTTTATATCTTTTTTTAACATTAAACCACGAAATCTGGAAAAAAAGCTGTCCGCAAATTCCACATTCCCCAGTGATTTATTTTTACTTTTGTTGATTAAAGAAGTTTTTAAGGTCATTTAACAGCACCTGAATATTACACAATTGAATTAATACACAATTGAATTAATTTTGACTTTGTATTATCTATTATTTTATCTATTTTTATTATTGAAATACTAAAAATTAATTAGGAGGTTTAAAATTACAATTTAAATTTACAATATAATTATAATTATCAGTTATATTTAATTAAAATCGATGATTTTCCCGTCTGAAATATGCATATTTATATATTATCAATTCAAAATCATATCTACTATAAATGCCAATTATGAAAGACCAGAATTAATTACTATAACTCAAGTTATTCATGGTTTATAATTGGGAGGTATTTACATGAGGAATATTATTGTAGAAACACTCAACCAAACTCCCATAGAGGAACAGGACATAGAAATTGTTGAGAGAAAGGGTATAGGGCATCCTGACAGCATAAGTGACGGAATCGCTGAATCTGTAAGCCGTGCACTATGTAATGCTTATATTGACAGATTCGGGGGAATACTGCACCACAACACTGACGAAGTACAGATCACTGCCGGGGAATCAGACCCTAAATTCGGCGGTGGAGAAATAATTAAACCTATGGACATTCTTTTAACTGGAAGAGGCGTTCCAGAATATGAAGGACAAAAAATAGGTATTGATAGGATAGCCATAGCTGCTGCTAAGGAATATTTGAATGAGAACATAATAAATCTCGACGTGGAAACCTGCGCTGTGGTGGAATGTAAGATTGGCCATGGTTCTGGAGATCTGGTGGATGTTTTCCGAAGGGAAGGAATGCCTGCTTCTAATGATACCTCTTTTGGGGTAGGATTTGCTCCATTTTCTGAAACCGAATACATAGTAATGGCCACCGAGGAATTACTCAATTCAAGATCCTTTAAAAAGAAATATCCAGCTGTGGGAGAGGACATAAAAGTCATGGGTCTCCGGGAAAACGATAAAATTACCCTTACTGTGGCTGCGGCCATGGTATCACGCTATGTGGATGATAAAGATACTTACATTGGGATAAAGGATGATTTAAAGAACATAGTCTATGATCTAGCAGCCAAAAATACAGATCGTGATGTGGAAGTATTTGTTAACACGGCAGATGATCCTACTTGTGAATCTGAAAAAGGATATTATCTGACGGTCACCGGTACTTCTGCTGAAATGGGAGATGACGGATCAGTAGGACGAGGAAACCGGGCTAATGGTTTAATAACTCCTAACCGACCAATGTCAATGGAAGCAACTTCTGGTAAAAACCCATTAAACCACGTAGGTAAAATATACAACCTTTTATCTACCAAAATGGCTGAAGAAATTACAAATTCTGTGGAAGGTGTGGATCAGATTCATATAATGATTTTAAGTCAAATTGGTAAACCCATTGACCAGCCTAAAGCAGCTTCTTCCCAAATTATTGTTAAGAATGGATATAAATTAGAACAGGTACAGAAGAAAGTGGAAACTGTCATGAATACTCAACTTGAAGAGATATCTGACATTACAGAAATGCTGGTTAAAGGTGAACTAAGAACCTTCTAATATCTAACCTTATTTTTACAATAGTCAGTGCCTTTGAAGTGCTATTTAAGAGGACCTTCTTTTGATAATAAGGGGGTTGTCTTGCACATGATAATGCACTTACTTCACTATTCATAAAAAGGTTTTTAGAAGTTATTTACTTTTAAATTTCATTTTCTTCAAATAATTTTTATTTTAAGAAATTTTAACAGGTTTTTTAATCCATATTAATAGATTTTATCAATTACATCTATCAGATTAATTATAACATAATCAGAATAATTTCATATAATCTGTAACATCTAAAATAGAATTTATTAGAATTTATAATTCAACCTTAATAGAAATATTAACCTTAATAATTCAAATAATTCAACATTAATTGCTAAACTTAAATCTTAACATCTAAATCTTATAAAATCGTTATCATAACATTCAGTTTCAAATTTTAATTAAATATATTAAGCTTTTAATTCAAAAAGATCATTAAAATTGGGAATTGAAAATTTAATTCATAATTCACTATAAAATAATAAAAAAATAAATTTTCAGGAGAGTTTGCATGCCAATCCAGGAGGCAGAAAAGTCATATCAATCCAAGATTATAGAGGAAAAAGTCCAGAAGTTCTGGGAAGACCGGGATATTTACCAGAGAACCAACCAGTTAAGGGAAAACGAACCTAAATATTCGTTTTTAGACGGCCCACCTTATTGCAGTGGCCGTATACACCTGGGAACTGCCTGGAATAAGATTATAAAAGATACTCACCTGCGTTTTAAAAGCATGAATGGGTTCAGTATCCGCCGACAGGCCGGATGGGATACTCATGGACTGCCTATTGAACACAAGGTAGAAGGACTTTTAGGCCTTACCAGTAAAAAGCAAATTGAAACTGAAATTGGAATCGAAAATTTTATAGACCAGTGCCGTCAGTTTGCGGTGGAAAATAAGGCGGTAATGACGGAACAATTCCAGAAAATAGGGATATGGATGGACTGGGATGATCCCTATGTTACTTTTGATCCTAAATACATGGAATCTTGCTGGTGGACATTAAAAAAGGCCAATGAAAAAGACTTACTGGTAAATGACCTCCGGGTAATTACCTGGTGTCCTAGATGCGAAACCGCACTGGCTATGGCCGAAATAGATTACGAAAATAAGGACGACCCCTCTATTTACGTAAAATTTCCATTGGAAACCCCGGAAGTTGCAGAAAATGGGAAGGAATTCGTACTGGTATGGACCACCACTCCCTGGACTTTACCTGCCAACATGGCCGTTTGTGTACATCCTGACTTTGACTATGCCTATGTAAAAGTGGGTGATGAAGTTTATGTAATGGCCGAAGCCCTGGTGGATAAGTTATTTGGGTCCAGTGGCTGCGATTGTGATCATGGAGAAAAAGATGCACAAGGTAATCAGGAAGACTCGGATTGCTGTGAAGAACTGGAAGAAAAGCCCTATGAAATACTTAAAATTGTTAAAGGATCTGAAATTCAAGGAAAAGCATATAAACACCCTTTAAATGATGAAATACCTCAGCAAAAAGTATTTGAGCACAAAATACTTCCTGGAGACCACGTAACACTAACAGAAGGTACTGGTTGCGTACATACTGCACCGGGACACGGTCCAGAGGATTTTGAAATTGGAAAAGAATACGGATTGCCTATATTCTGTCCGGTGGATGAAGCTGGGCTATTTATGGAAGATGCAGGAAAATATGAGGGTCAATTTGTCAAAGACGCTGATCAGGGTATCATCTCTGATCTGGATGCTCATGGCCTTCTATTAAAATCAGAGATTATTAACCACAGATATGGATTCTGCTGGAGATGTAAGAATCCGATTATTTACCTGGCCACTAAGCAGTGGTTTTTGAAGGTTACTCAGATAAAAGACCAGATGCTTTCTGAACTGGATAAAGTAAAGTGGGTGCCTTCCTGGGCAGGGGAAAGTCGATTTAGAAACTGGGTTGAAAATGCCCGGGACTGGACCATTTCCCGACAAAGATACTGGGGAATACCTATCCCTATCTGGTCATGTGAAGACTGTGGTGAAATCACGGTGGTGGGCTCGGTGGCTGAACTCAAAGAAAAAGCCCTGGAGGACACCTTAGAAGGAGATTTCATTCATCGTCCGCATGTAGACGATATAATCATCCCTTGTAAATGTGGGGGGAATATGAAGCGAACTCCTGATGTTCTGGACGTTTGGATTGATTCAGGTGTAGCTGGATGGGCTTCCCTTTACTATCCTCAAGAAAAGGAACTCTTTGAAGAATGGTTCCCCTATGACTTCATTACCGAAGGTCATGACCAGACTAGAGGATGGTTCTACTCCCAGTTAGGTACCGGGGTAATTGCCCTGGATAAAACCCCTTATCAGAAGGTTTTAATGCACGGATTCACCCTTGATGAAGACGGAAGGAAAATGAGCAAATCTCTGGGTAATGTGGTGGAACCAGGAGAAGTAATAGAACTATATGGTGCTGATATTATGCGGTTCTATCTCCTATGGGCTAACAAACCATGGGACGATTTAAAATTCGTTTGGGACGAACTAAAGAATGTCAGTAAAATGTTCAACATTTTATGGAATGTTTATGTGTTTTCCACCACTTACATGGCTCTGGATAACTTCAGTCCTGAATTTTACACCGAAAAAGACATAAAACTACGGGATGAAGATTACTGGATCCTATCTCGAATCAATTCTGTGGCCCAGGAGGTCAGCGAAGCCCTGGACAGTCTGTTCTTCCACAAAGCAACTCGAAGTATCAATCATTTCATCTTAGAAGATCTGAGCCGATGGTATGTTAGATTAATTCGGGGCCGTACCTGGGTGGAAAAAGACGACCCAGATAAATTAGGTGCTTATCATACTCTTTACACAGTATTAGAGCTTTTAATAACTTTAATGGCTCCAATTGCTCCCCATATAACGGAAGATATTTATCAGAATCTGGTAAGATCTGTGAGAATGAAGCATCCTGAGAGTATCCACATGCTGGACTGGAATTACTCCCCTGAGCTTATCAATCCTGAACTAGAAGCCCAAATGGATGTAGCCCGTGAAATTATCGAGGCATGTGCCCGGGCCAGGGATGTGGCCCGTTACAAACTCAGGTGGCCAGTAAGTGAAATAGTAGTGGTTTCTGAGGATGAAAAAGTCCATCAGGCTGCAAAATCATTGGAAGCCGTGCTCAAGGAACAGGCCAATACCAAAACCGTGGTAACTGCCTCAGAATTCCATAACCTAAAATTAACAGCCACCCCTAACCGCAAGACCCTGGGCCCACGATTAAGGCAAGATGTTCCTCTGGTGGGAAAGGAACTGGAAAAAGCAGATGGGATGGAACTAAAACATAAACTGGACAGCGAGGGGTTAATTACCATTGAACTGCCTGATAAATCTGTTGAATTATCTCCAGAAGATGTTATATTTGAAACTGAACTTCCAGAAGATGTGGTAAGTGCTGAATTTGAAGGTGGAAGCGTTTTTGTAAATACCCAGCTTACTCCTGAAATTCTTTCAGAATCCATGGCCCGGGAACTTATACGGAGGATCCAGGACATGAGAAAAGACATGGACCTGGATGTAGAGGCCCATATTAAAGTTGCGGTGGAATGTAGTGAGGAATTCCATAACCTGGTGGAAACTCAAATGGAATTTATAGCTCATGAGGTCCGGGCGGAAAAAATTTCATTTGCTAAAGAAGAAGGAGAATATACAAAAGAATGGAAAATAGAGGAGCATGAACTCACTGTGTCTATTTTTAAGGCATAAATTCATAATTTCATAATTTTCCTATCTTTTTATTTTTCATTTAATTTCTATTTTTAATAATATTTCAATAATATATCAAGTATTTAACACTATAAAATTCTCAAAAATTTCCTATAAAAAGATTAATTAATCAATTTATTAAAACTAAATTACAGAATAAATTATTTCCATTATATTTCAAAAATTAAAAACAACTAGGTGTAATTCACGAATAATCGGGCATTAATAATAATCTTTAGGAATGCGTAATTTATTTGAATATCTATAAATTACTAATAAATCCCTAAATATATTCGCAAAAATTTAATTAAATATCGTAATTAACAGGTAGAGTGGTAAAATGGCATTAACTGATTCAGAAATGGATTTTATAAGAGAAAAACTTGGTAGGGAACCTAACTCCCTGGAACACGGCATGCTGGATATTATGTTCTCGGAGCACTGTTCTTATAAGAGCAGCCGACCGATACTGGGACTATTTCCCACTGAAGGTGAGAACATAATCATGGGACCAGGCGATGACGCCGGAGTAGTGGCCATAACTGATGAACTGGCCCTGACCGTGGGAATTGAAAGCCACAACCATCCCTCAGCCATAGAACCCTATGGGGGTGCAGGAACTGGAATAGGTGGTATTTTGAGGGATATTATCTCCATGGGTGCCATGCCTATAGCCCTTTTAGATTCTCTTCGTTTTGGCCCTCTGGAAGATCAAAAATCCTGTTATCTTTTTGAGCATGTGGTAAAAGGAATTTCCGATTATGGTAACCGGGTAGGAGTACCTACCGTAGGGGGGGAAGTAGAATTTGACGAAAATTTCCGAGCCAACCCCCTGGTAAATGTAATGTGTGCCGGCATAGTCCCTAAAAAAGACCTGGTAAAGGGAATTGCACCTAATGTAGGGGATGTTTTCTTACTTATGGGTGGTAGAACTGGTCGGGATGGTATTCACGGTGTTACCTTTGCTTCAGAAGAACTAACCACTGCTTCTGAAATAGAGGACCGGCCGGCAGTACAAATTGGTGATCCCTTCACAAAGAAAAAGGTTTTAGAGGCAAGTTTAGAGATCATGGAAAAAGTTCCAGTCACTGGAGTCAAAGATCTTGGTGGGGGTGGCCTGACCTGCTGTATCAGTGAGCTGGCCGATAAATGCGGCAATGGGGCCCTGGTGGAACTAACTAGCATACCTCTCCGAGAGGAAGGAATGACACCTTATGAGATAATGCTTTCTGAATCTCAAGAAAGGATGGTTTTTGTAATTAACCCTGCTCAAATCGACGCGGTACTGGAGATATGTGAAAAATACGAACTTCCAGCTGGTGTAATAGGGGAAGTAACCGACACCAAATTAATGGTGGTGGAAGAAGAAGGGGAAATAATTGCTGATCTTCCGGCCAATCTTTTGGCAGATCCTCCAACAGTAGAAAGGGAAGCCATAGAACCGGTAAAAGACCAGGAATATGTGGAGGTAGAACATCCTTCTGCCGAAGAAGCACTTTTAAAACTATTATCCTCTCAGAACATGGCCAGTAAACGCTGGGTTTACCGGCAGTACGATC
This sequence comes from uncultured Methanobacteriaceae archaeon, assembly GCA_963698135.1. Lineage (GTDB taxonomy): Archaea > Methanobacteriota > Methanobacteria > Methanobacteriales > Methanobacteriaceae > UBA349. The sequence continues at coordinate 312,199 of CAVOPP010000011.1, forward strand.
ACGAGGTTCAAATTCGGACCATGGTTAAGCCTGGAGATGATGCCGCGGTTTTAAGAGTGGATGATGAAAAAGCAGTTGCTTTAACCGCAGATTGTAACAGTATACACACCAAACTGGACCCTTATCATGGGGGGGCAGGTTCTGTGGCCGAAGCCATAAGGAACGTGGTATCCATGGGTGCCAAACCACTGTGTGTGGTGGACTGTTTGAATTTCGGAAACCCGGAAAAACCAGAAGTATTCTGGCAATTTAAAGAATGCGTTAAAGGAATGTCTGATATAGCCGGAAAATTCAAAACTCCAGTTATCAGTGGAAATGTAAGTTTCTACAATGAAACTGAGGGCGTCACCGTTAATCCTTCCCCGGTGGTAGGAGTGGTAGGGGTGGCCGATATTGGACATGTGCGTACCATGGACTTCAAAAAAGAAGGGGACAAAATACTGGTAATTGGCTGGACATACAATGAATTGGATGGTTCTGAGTACCACAGAACAGTGCATGGGTTGGTACAGGGGTCTGCTCCTCAAATTAGAATCGATGAAGAGATTAAATCTGCTCATAGTATACTGGAATTAGTCAAAGACGATTCTCAAGGAAACATCACGGCAATTCACGATTGTTCTGCCGGAGGTATCGGGATTGCTCTCTCGGAAATGGCCATAAAAAGTGGTATGGGGGCCGTAGTGGACCTATCCTTAGCTCCACGTGAAGATAGCACGGAATTTGAAACCATGCTTTCTGAGTCACACGCCCGTTATATCGTTACTGTTGATATTGATGCAATTGACGAGGTTTTAGAGAAAATAAATGCTCCTTGTTCTGTTATAGGTGAAGTTAAAGGAACTAGGCTGGTAATGGACGAACTTCTGGATATTGAGGTCAAAAAGCTCCAGAAAGCATATGCTGGAGTTATTGAAAAATTCATGGCCTAAATACAGATATTTAGTGATATTAGAATATCAGGATATAGAATTTAGGTAATGTGGGATTAAATAATCTCATAATTTTTTATTTATTTTATAATTAAAGACCAATTAGAAAAATCTGGTGCTTCTTTCATGCAAAAAGAGACTTTAAGGCAGACTGTACACGCATCAGGACTTCTATTTATTTTACTGGAACCATTTCTTTCTCTTCCCTATTTAATTGCTCTGGCCATTTTTGCCACGGTAATGGGGGAAGTAATCTATCAAATAGATAAAAAAAGACACATTTTTCTTTTTTCCACCCTTTTAAGAAGTTGTAGAAGGGATGAAAATGAAAAAGGATTTATCTATTTTTTCGCGGGTTTATCATTGACTCTGATAATTTTCGGACAAAATATGGAAGTGGCTAATGCCGCTATACTCTCCCTGGCTCTGGGCGATTCTCTTTCTACTCTGGTAGGAAGTCGTTGGGGAAAACATCCTTTGATTTTTAACTCAAAAAAAACCTGGGAAGGTTCATTAACCTTTATTGCAGCCGCCTTTTTAGGAGCCCTAACCCAGGTCCCATTGGTGGCAGCTCTAGCAGGGGCCATATCTGGGGCCATAACTGAAGCTTACAGTCCTATTGATGACAATTTGACCATACCTCTGGTAGTGGGATCAGTTATCACTATTTTCATTTATTTTACATAATAAATTTAGAAATTTGTTGCATGTGATTTTAATAATTTCTATCCTTTTAAATTAATTTTAAAATAAAATTATTTAAAACGCTAAATAAACCAAATACACTATTAATACTATTTTAAAGTCTTATAGCTCCTTCTCTTTTAAAGAAATAAACTGACAATACAAAAATCATTAAAGAAATGGCAATAGTCGGAAGGAAATATAGAACCAGGGTGGGGTCCAGGACCGGGGTTGAAGTCATGCGCACCATGATTACTGTGGGTATAAGATTTAAAATTCCTCCTACCCAGGATATATCCATAAAAAGGGGCACAAAAAGCACGAAAGTGGCAAAAAACAACAGCAGAGTAATGGCAGAATTAGCTTCCTTGGTACTATCTACCAGCATGGAAATTATAACTCCCAGGCCAATGAATCCCAGCCCTACAAAGAATAAAAGAACCAGAAGTAACAAGCTGTGGTAGATGGGGACTTTAAGCAGCTCCAGCAATAGTATCCAGGCCGCACTTTGCAGTAGAGAAAATAAGAGAATAGGTAATATTTTACCAATAACCACCATAGAACTGGATAATGGTGTCATTAAAAGCACCTCAAAGGTTTTTCTTTCTTTTTCACCCACTACGCTATCGGTAACAATGTTACTGGCCAGGAATAATGGTAAAAGCACGATAAAGGGGATTATAAATCCGTACATTATCTCCACGAAATAGGAACTATCTATGGCCAGGGCTGCGGTTTGATTGGAATTTACCGGCACTTCTTTTAAAACCAGGGGGTTTTGAATTAACTTTATCTGTTCATAAGTAAGGCCCTGTTTGGATAGTCTTTGCTCCAGACGATATGAATCCAGAGCTCGATTGATTTTTTCAGAAATAACCGTGTAAAAAACATTACTTGTATCGGTTTCCAGACCAATGTCTCCCTGGGAGTTGGTTAGATAAATCATGGCTACCATGGTAGTACCCAGTTCATTTCTACCTTCTTCCGGAGTTTGAAAATAGACTAAATTAAGATTTTGATCTTTAAGACTTTTTTCCAGGTCAGAACCACTCAAATCCTGAGTTATACCTACTTTAATGGCGGTGCTGCCCTGCCATTGATCGATCATATTGGGATCGGTGATCATGGAGCTTACCAGGGCCAATCCAAATGCTCCCAGTATAATGAAAAGCTGGACAAACACTACCATGAGGTATATTCTGTTGGAGAGTATGTCCTGGGATTCTTTTCGTGATAAAGCTAGTAGTTTCATTATTTCACGCTGATTTTATTTGCTGGAAATTAATAATTCATTTTAATTGTAAAGGGCATCGAAATTATATTATTATCATTATTATCATTTTCTCATTGTTTTATTATTCCTAATATTAAATTCATGATTTATTTCGTTTTATTTTGCGCATCAAGGCACTAATACCAATAAAATCCTTAAAAAGTTTAAATAATCCGGGGCGAGGGCCAAATACAATATCATCTCTTTTAAATAACCATATGGCTGTTCCATAGGAAAGTGCACTTATTATGAGGATGAATGTCAAGGGAATTACAATATCCCCCCATCCCAGAACTTCTCCAGAGAAAATCTTAATTACCAGGGTCATAGTGGACAAACTGACATTTTTTCCCTGTTGGGCCACATAGGCCAGGGCAGGGACAATTAAAAATCCAATTATGGCAATATAGGCGAAAGTAATCCCTATGCCAGCTTCTTTATAATTTTTAGCATAGGCGGCAATAATGGAAGTCAGCCCCACAATAGGTACCGCACTTATTACCACGATTAAATAGACCAGAAAAGGATTCCCCAGTGGAAAACCAGCCATTAACATTAAGAACATCCATAAAGCCACCTGTATGGCCATGGTCATTACTACAGCCATTCCTTTACCCAGGATAATGTATGAGCGAGAAATGGGCATGGCCATCAATATTTCCCCTGTTTTCCGTTCTTTTTCACCTACGATGCTATCCACCACCAAATTTCCAAAAAGAAACAGGGGTAAAAACAGCAAAATGGCAGTCATAATTTTTTTTATGAGTTGCAGGGGCAGTGATTCCCCGCTGGATTTTTCCTGAACCTGGGGCTCAGAGGGCGCTGAATCAGAACTTAAACTGGTTATTAACTGCTGTGAAATAATGGCCGCGGTTTTATTGCTGGCTAATTGAACTTCGTCCCGCACTACACTTCTTTTGGGATCGCTGTAATCAATTAAAATCTCACTTTCTACTGGAGATATGGAATCAACCGATAAATTAGATCTTGAAACCAAAAGAAGCCCGTTTAACTCCCCTTGATTGATTAATTGTAGTGACGGTTCCCGGGAGGCTTCCGTTATTTTAAGAATTTGGGGGTTTAAATTACTTATAAAAATTCCCTGGGGATCTTCCACATTTAAGGAAGCAAATTCGTTCAAAGAAGGTGTCAGGGCCACTCCCTGCTGTGATTCCATATTGGCCATGAATCCATTGAAAAACAGCACCATCATTAAGAGCACGGCTAACTGGAAAAAGAATATTAAAAGAAATTTACGACTTTGAAGCGTATTTTTGAGCTCCCATTTACTTATAGTCAATGATCCCATGTTTAAACCTTTTAAATGAATTTTGCAGTATTTTTCTTTTATTTTATAATACAATAAGTTTGCTTAAACCGTTTTAGCCCTTTCTAGTAAATGCCCTAAATAAATTTAATCTAACTATTTGTGGATATTACTCATGGTTTTAATAAAAACGTCTTCTAAAGTTGGTTCTTTGGTGTTTACCGCCAGAACATTTGATCCTAAATGTTCAATTATCTTAGAAATATTTTCCCGGCTATTTAAAGAAACATCAAGCTCCTTCCCATTAAGACTAACATTTTCTATACCTTCCAGGGAACGCACGAAACTAAAATCACTCTCTGAGATTTTGTCCGGGTATTTTAAATCTATTTTTAAAATTAAATCGCCATGGATTCGTGATTTTAATTCTTCAGGCGTTCCCATATCCAGTATCTGGCCCTGATTTAAAATAGCCACCCTATCACACAGTGAATCAGCTTCGTCCATGTAATGGGTGCATAAAATAATGGTTTTTTTCCCTTTCAGACCACCAATAAACTCCCTTATGGTTATGGCGGTGGCCGGATCCAGGCCCATGGTGGGCTCGTCGAAAATAATGATTTTCGGGTCGTGAACCAGAGCCCTGGCAATACCAATTCTCTGACGCAGTCCTTTGGAAAAGGTATTTATTCGGTCCTGGGCCCGGTTGCTCATTCCCACCAGTTCCAGCAATTCCTCAATCCTGGAATCCAGACGATCTTTAGGAACACCATACAATTCTCCAAAATATTTTAAAAGATCATAGGCCTTAAAACGCTCGTAAAGGTTGGGTTCTTCTGGTAAATACCCTATCATGCTCTTAATTTCCAGAGGATTTTTTAATACATCATATCCTCCTACTCTAACCTGGCCCTGGTCAGGATGCAGGATGCAGGAGATGATTCTAATGGCGGTGGTTTTACCGGCTCCATTGGGACCAATTATTCCCAATAGTTCTCCTTTTTTTACATTGAGATTGAGCTCATTTAAAGCGGTAATTTTACCAAATCCTTTGGTAAGTGAATTTATTTCAATCATGTTTTGTGAAGTCAATTTGAACCCCTAAAATCCTGTTAAAATACTTTTAAAATACTTTTATGATTTAATTATTAAATTAAGCAATTTAGTTAAATAATTAATTTGCTTAAAATTTATTATAGTTTATGTTTTTAAACTAATAAACTTGGCTTAAAAGCAACCCCTTAAATCAAATAAATATAAGTGTTTTTAAACACATATGATTTCTAATACTTGTAAAAATCATTTAAATAGCTTAAAATTAAATCTGCTATTTAAGTCATACATATTAATCTATTAACCAATTTATAAAGAGCAGGATAACATGTTTCTATCAGAGCTCATTCCCGTAGAAAAAGCCCATCAAATTATCGCAGAAAATCAAAAAATATTACCTTCTGAGATAATAAAACTGGAAAAAGCCCATAAAAGGGTTAATTTACACGAATTCATTTCTCAACACAGCTCTCCTCCATTTGACAGATCGGCCATGGATGGATATGCCCTGCAGGCTCAGGACACCTTTGGTTGTTCTCCTTCGAATCCAAAACATCTGAAAATTGTCGACAGAATAGGGGCCGGCGACTCATCTTCAGTGGAAATTCAACCAGGGGAGGCAGTTAAAATAGCCACCGGGGCACCTATTCCTGCCGGAGCGGATGCGGTGATAATGGAAGAATATACCTATGAAAAAGGGGATAATATTGACGTTATGGCCACATTAAGTCCTGGTGAGAATGTTTCTTACATCGGAGAGGATATTTCTAAAGGAGATAAAGTTATAGGTGAGGGAAAAGTTTTAAGGCCTCAGGAACTGGCCATGATTGCTTCTGCCGGGTATTCTGAAGTGGAAGTCTATAAAAAACCAAGAGTGGGAGTTATTGTCACTGGTAATGAACTGGTAGATCCTACTTTCCACTTGCAAGGGGCCCAGGTTATAAATTCCAACCAGTATGCCCTGCGGGCACTGGTGGAAAGCAGTATGGCGGATTGTGAAGTCACCCACTGCCGGGACAATGAGGAGCTTATGGAAAAGGTCATTTCCCGGGCGGTGGAAAAATATGATGTAATTATTACCACCGGGGGAACTGCTATAAGCAAGGGGGATGTGGTGGTGGACACAGTGGATAAACTGGGCCAGGTTTTAATTCACGGGGTGGCCGTGCGCCCAGGAAAACCAGTAGGATTTGGAATGGTGAATGAAAAACCGGTATTCATGCTTTCAGGCTATCCGGTGGCGGCCATGGTCTTATTTGATGTATTTGTCAGGCCTTACCTGCTGCGCATGCAGAATATAAATTATGAGCACCATCTGGTGAAAAGAGTGGCCCAAAAGAAAGTTCCCTCCAATTTAGGCCGCACTGATTTTATAAGGGCCTTTGCTGATGATAAGGGTGTTTATCCAGTTTTGAGTAAAGGTTCTGGTGTTATAAGGGCCATGGTGGAGTCTAATGCTTACCTGGTTATTGAGGAAAATCAGGAAGGTGTGGGAGAAGGAGAAGAATGTGATGTGATTCTTTTTGATTCTTTTAAGGTTTGATTACTCTTTATTTTTATTAATGGAGTATTTTAATAAAACAATAAATTCAATAAAATTTTAAAAAAATTTATTTAAAAATTTATTAAGTCAAGTACTTATGGACTGAATATAGAATATGATTTATAGATTATAAATCGGATTAGATCAGCAGTCTTTATAATTAAGCTGTATGGATTTAAAAGTTAAAAAATATTAACCTCATCTTAATTTAGTAATGAAATATTAATTTAATTATTCACGGTGAAATAATGGATACTTTACAAGCTTTACAGTTTTATGCCATTTTATTCGTAGTTATATGGGCAGTGGCATTTCTTTTAAAAGATAAACTCAAAATTGAAATTCACGGACCCCTTTTAATGAGAAAGACTACTAGAATGAGAGGTCTCATTGATAGAATTGCCCAGAGGCATAAAAGGTTCTGGAAATGGACCATGAATATTGGGATATTCGTGGCCTTCTTTTTCATGATAGTAATGGTATATTTTTTGCTAAATTCTCTACCGAGTCTCTTTACAGCTCCCCAAGCGTCTTTGATTTTACCAGGGGTAGATTTACCGGGATCGCAGATTAAATTCCCTTTAGGATACACGATTCTGGCTCTTATTACAGTAATGATTGTCCATGAATTTGGACACGGAATTCTGGCCCGGGTAGAGGGAATAAGCATAAAATCCATTGGAGTACTCATGTTGGCGATACTCCCTGGAGCATTTGTAGAACCTGACGAAGAACAAATAAAAAAATCAAAAAGATCTTCAAAACTTCGAATTTATGCCGCTGGATCAGTATTCAATCTCATGCTAGCAGCATTGGCATTTATTGTCGTTATTGGTATATCCAGTTTTGCCATTCCGGCTACATTTAATGACGAAGGTGTTAAAATAGATAGTGTAGTTCCTGGAAGCCCGGCTGTGGGGGTGTTAAAAGAAGGAATGGTTCTTGAAAGTATTAATGGGGTTTCCACCAGCAATTTCACCAATTATCAAAAAGAGCTCTCCTCCATAAAAATCGGGGAAACAGTTACTTTGGTAACGGATCAAGGCGTTTTCCAAATAAAAACCGAAAAAAATCCCAATAATTCCACCCGGGGTTACATAGGAATAAGAAGCGCTGTTAACATGGAAATAAACGAGAATGTGGCTAATGTATATGGTGATCAACTTCCATGGGCATGGGTGTACCTTAAAGATATTTTCTGGTGGATTTTCTTAATTAATTTCGCAGTTGGTACATTTAATTTGCTCCCGGTAAAGCCGTTGGATGGTGGTCTTATGCTGGAAGAAGTTTTAAAATATAAACTTTCAGACAAACAGATCAAACCAATTATTAACACTATTTCTGTATTCTTTATACTGATAATAGCAGTTAGTATAATCTGGGGAACAGGAAGGGGATTATTGCTGTTATTTTCCTAAAATATCCTTCCTTTTTTCTTTTTTAATTTTAATTATTAATTAATAAAATATTAAATGAACAATAAAATTATCAAAGAATTAAAATCAACGTGATTTCTTCCGGCAGTCAAAACACCAGGAATTGTCTCGATTAGTCTTGTAAACCTTCCCACAGGAAGGGCACTGCACCATTACTACTTTTTCCTTCTCAATGGGAACGGCCCGGTCCTGGCACTGGCATTTAATTCCCACCATTTTCTTGGATGCACGTTTTTTCATGTCTTGTGTCCTGAATGAAAAATCATATAATAATTATTTGAATAAAAGATTTCTGGTTTTGAATCTAAAAATTAAACACCTGATCCATTTTTTCCATGATATCCACTACCATATCTCCATAATCTGGAAAAATACTAACTCCTGGAATTAAATTAGTCTTTTCCAGACCACGGGCCTTTAAATCCTTTTCATATACTAAAACCACATTTTTTTGAGCTAAACCATGGATTAAATCAGTATGAATATGGCCATGAACTGCATTATAAACTCCATTACCAATTAAATAGATATGAATATCCTGATTATCTACATAGAGGTTTAATAGTTTTATAAAACTGTTAAAACCTTCTTCCTGGGGAGTTTTAGTTATTATAAAGGCAATTTTCATTTTCGCTCCTATTTACTGGTATTTATTGGAATCATAAGACTTCAGTATCCTTCCCAACCCAGCGTAGTCATCATTTGCCGGCCCAGTAACTTTTCCAGACATTGCACTTGCTCCTGATGCCATGGCTCCAGCAGGGGAAGGCATTCATCCAGAGTTTTGTCCCCAGAAAGCACTTTGAAAGAAAAAGCCATGCAAGTTTTTTCCCCACATTCCTCACAATCCGTCTGGGGAAGGCAGTTATAAATATTCATAGGCCCTATTTTTGAAATATCAGGTCCTTCAACTTTTTCAGTGGTTTCTGAATCTTTTGCAGATTTTAAATCATCATAGGCCTGGTTGATGGCCTTCATCACATCGGTTATTATTTCTACGGCATCTTCTTTATCCAGAGTCTTGTTCATGGTAACTTTACCAGAGGGATACAGGGTAATTAGTCGGCCATATATGGAAAGTGTTAATATTTTCTTTTTTTCCACGTAATTGACCTTACCAGGGGGATACATGGTAACTAAACTACTAATAACATCTCCTAAAGGAGAATCTAACTGCATTAAAACTCTTACCTTGCCTTCAGTGGCAATACAGGGCCTGATGTTTTTAATGGTAACTTCACTAACCAGAGAACCATTTTCCAGCACATTATATTTCAATTCTTCCATTTCCACTTCCAGACCTCCTGAAAGTTAAAAAATATTTTACATTACATGTTTATCAATATCTATTAGAAACTTCTAAATTCGCAAAAAAGCGGTATTTTTAGATTTGGCGGCCATAATTTCGTATAATTCCTGATCATTAATTAACTCTGCTGCTTCTACCAGGTCCTTTTCTTTAAATCCACGATCATTTAAAGACTCTTCATGGACAAAAAGACTCCCCTCTGGAAATATGAGGTAAGTCAGTTCTTCCACGCTGGGGAATTTTAACTGGGTCTCGCTTTGCTGACCTTTCAGAGCAGCATAGACTCCGTCACCTATAAGAAGAACATCAGCATCCACTTCCTTGTTTAAACAGGCTATACAAATATAAAACCCACTAAATGAATCCTCATAGCCGTAAGGAGCCCTATCAATAATTATAAGCGCGGATTCTATTCTAACACCCCAAGCTTATTACTCTATGGCTTTCTCTAATCCATCCAGCCAGGTCATATACGGTGGTAATTTTAACCCCTTTAATATATGGTTTTTTTGCACAGCTGTGGCCCCGGGCGGTGGCACATCGCACACAGGCCCTAACATCAGCTCCTCTGCTAATCAAATCCTTAAATTTTACTGCTACATTGGGAAAAGAATGCGGATTTTGTTCTTTTTTAGGAATGTGGGTGGCATCCATGTATAAAAATAGATTAACCTGGTAATTTTTATCAAGAGCACTACTGGCTATTTCATAGGCCATATCAGCATACTGGGAACGATATGGTCCTTCAGTTAGTATTACGGTCAGAATTTTAGGGTCAGGGCCGTCCATGATATATACTATGTATTTACCAGAATAAATAATTGTCCATGAATAATAATGAAGAATTGTTTCGATTTTGGTTAATTAAAAAAATAATATAAAATAATAAATTAAAAAATAAAAAAATATAGGAATAATTAGATATTAAAAATAAAATTAAAAAATTTAGTAATTTATGAATAAACCATTTAATGATCAATTTGCATAAAATACTTTTTCTGGAACCACAGTGCCACATTAACCAGGCCTATAAGTATGGGAACTTCAATTAAAGGCCCTATAACCGTGGCAAATGCCACAGCGGATCCTATCCCAAAAACGGCTATGGCTACTGCAATGGCCAGTTCAAAGTTGTTACTGGCGGCTGTGAATGATATGGCAGTGGTTTTAGAATAGTCTGCGCCTACTCTACGCCCTAAATAGAAGGTTACAAAGAACATCACCACGAAGTAAATTAAAAGGGGAATGGCGATTATTACCACATCAAATGGTATCTGTACTATATAATTCCCTTTTAAACTGAACATTACTACAATAGTGAATAACAGAGCTATAAGGGTTATTGGGCTAATTTTAGGTATGAATTGTTCATGATACCAGGTCTTGCCTTTTCTTTTTACCAGAATGAATCGGGTTAGCATACCGGCCAGGAAAGGAATACCCAGATAAATGAAAACACTTTGGGCAATTTCATAAATGCTCACATCTATGGTAGTACTATTTATCCCAAATAAAGGCAACAAAACCACGATAAAGAACCAGGCATACACGCTGTAGAATAAAACCTGAAACACGCTGTTAAAGGCGACTAAACTGGCTGCGTACTCATTATTTCCCCGGGCCAATTCATTCCACACTAAAACCATGGCGATGCAAGGAGCAATACCAATTAATATTAAGCCTACCACGTACTCGGGATAGTTGGATAAGAATATCACGGCCAGAGCAAACATTAAAATGGGTGCCACTATCCAGTTTTGGAACATGGCCAATCCCAGCACTTTCCAGTCTCGAAAAACATCAGGCAGTTCTTCATAGCGTACTTTGGCCAGTGGAGGATACATCATGAGTATTAATCCAATGGCAATAGGGATACTGGTGGTTCCCACTGAAAATTGATTTAAGAATGAATCAAATCCTGTTATGAAGTAACCAATGGAAACCCCCAGGATCATGGCCAGGAATATCCACAGGGTAAGATATCGATCCAGAAAACTTAGTCCGGTGGAGTCGCATCGTCGTGAATTATCTATAATTTCTTTAGATTTCATTTTTAATCCTCAGGAATTAAAATATTTTAATTGATTAATTTAACCAAAATCAAGAATATATCATTCTTTTGATTCTTTTAGGCCCTTTTCAAATGCTTCCCGGTGCATGTTGGCGGCCATTTCTTTTTTACATTCATCATCACTAAATAAACGCATTTTAGGTGCCCGACATGGGTAGTGCTGGATTCTCAATCCTGCCCGGTTGGCTAATCCTTCAGTATTTCTTCCAATTATGTCCTTGGCTACAAATTCTGTGGCCCCGCAGGGAGATCCCCTTAAAACTTCCACGTCCACCACTTTATCGCCCTGGCAGTTTATTTTGACAATGGGTTGTCCGAATTTGGCCACAAATTCGTCAAATACAGGATTTCCGTTTTCTTCCAGGTCACACATGTTTTCCGGGGCTGTAATATTTCCAAACCTGGTTAACTGTTGTTTGAAACCTTCTCCTCTCCAGGCCCCTACAATTATCCAGTCCACCTCATTGTGGAGTTGCTCCACCAGTTCCAGGGTGAGGTCCGGGTGGAGTACATAGGTCAAAATAATATTTGCTTTTTCTAATTTCTTTAAAGCAGCCTCTGGAACTTCTATTTCATCAATAAATGCACCAACCGGAGGTTCAAGCTGGATAAATTCTGTTTCAAACTCTTCTTTGATGTTCTCATAGGCCCTTTCTCCATAAGGCCCGTCGGTAACTATGGCTATTTTAATCATTCCTGGTCCTCCACAATCTTAATCAATATTAAATATATAAATTAAATTTCCATTATTTCATTTAATTAGTCTAATCAAGAATTATGTCTTATTTAAACTCTTTTTTTATCCATATTAGAATTTCGTCTCTTAAATTTCTAAAAGAATCTAATCTGGATTTATCATCACCATTAAATTCCTGTGGGTCAGGGAATCCTTGATGGATATGAATTTTTCCCCCAATAAAAATTGGACAGGCCCCCTCTTCACACAGAGACACCACATAATCAAATTCATGGCCCTGAAATTTTTTCAGGCTTTTTGACTTATTTTGAGAAATATCAATGCCTATTTCACTCAGGACTTTTATGGTGAGGGGATTAATTTTCAGGGGGTCCGATCCGGCAGAGTAAACATCATAAAAATCACCATAAGTATTTTTTAGCAAAGCTTCCGCCAACTGGGATCGCCCTGAATTATTTTTACATATAAAAATAACTTTTTTCTTATTTAAGGCCATTTAAACACCATTTTAAGTTGAATATAATTATTTATTTAAAAATGTAAATGGGGTTTATACAACAAGATCTTTAATTATCTTTTTAATCTCCAATACGCATTCTTCACCAGATTCTCCCAAACGGGCCACACCACCAGGTTGCAGACCTTTTTCCTGTAAGGGGTTCATGACATTCATACTGTCCGCAACTTTAACTCCTTTATTGGCTAATATCTTATCCACACAGGAGTGTTCGCACCCATTTACGGCAAATATGGGATATTTTTTTATAATATCTTTAAAACCTTCTTTATCTGCAGATGTAGCGGTGATGCAGACTGAGATGATGTTGGGGGACTCTTCTATAATATCTGAACATGAAGCTCGGGCCACGAGGCCATAAGGACTCATTCCATTACAAGGACAGAGGGCAATTTTATCTTTTTCCATTTTATTCTCTCCTAATTTCTAAAATATCATAAGTTTTATTAAGTTTTGATTTTAAGATGTTTTCTTAATTAAATCGGTTAAATTATCAATTAATTCCAGCAATTTGGGATTAGTAAGCTGGTAATGAATCCATAGTCCTTCTTTACGTCCCTGAATAAAATCTGCCTTTTTTAAAACATTCAAATGGTGGGAAATAGTTGATTGAGGTTTTTCCAGAACGTTAATTATTTCACAAACGCACAGTTCACCATCTTGAAGCAAATACAATATTTTAAGTCTGGTGGGATCTGAAATAGCCTTGAATATTTCGGTATTATTCTGCAACTGGTTTTCATCTGGAATTTTAGCCATGGTTTTTTTCAATTTTTTAATCTGGCTATTACATGGCTTTCCTTCACCTGTAACATCACATGTTTTCAAATAAATCACCTTAATTTTTAAATTTTATTTTGGCAATCAGGACAAATATATTCATTTTTATCCGTTTTAAACACCTTATCACATTTTTCACATATGGCTTCTTTAAGATGAGATCCCTTTTGCACGGTTATCCCCCACTTACAAGAAATCCCGCCTCTGCTGTGGGTGTTTTTCATTCTAACCTTTTGATTTTCTTCTTTAGCCATGAAATCACTCATTTATGAATTAACAGCACTTATTTTTCTTATTTTCATTTTTGAGCCTTAATTTTTCAGTCATTTTATCAAATTTAAATTTAACATGATCATAACCTTTGCTGTGGAATGGACAACCTTCAATACAGTAAGTACAACCCTGACTACAACCTATACAGAGTTTCTGCTCAAGTTCTGTTTCAGTATTTCCACAGCAAGTTTCTTTTTCTATTAGTGCTTTTTCAGGGCAGGCCTTAACACAATTACTGCACCTTTTGCAGTAATCACTTATCCAGGAGTGCTGGTCCTGGCTACTAGCAGGTAAATTTGCTATACTGACGAATATTGCAGAAATTTTCAGTCGAGGCCCGAGCTCCGGGGTTATGAGAAGACCATTTTTTCCTATCCATCCGAGTCCTGCTTTTTGGGCCAGTGGGGAGAAATTAACCATACCTTCATAAGGATGGGCTACCTGGGTGGCGTAACCATTTTTTCGGAGATAGTCCGAAAGTTTATAGCTTATATCCCCTAACCGGGCATAGGTGGCATCATTTAAGGCTTGAGCTTCCTTACCAGGGGCGGTGGTAATGATTTCTTCACTCATGGGCATGGTCAATACTATGGTGTGGGGATAAGGCACGAATTTATCTTTAATTAACAAATCAGGTGTAATATGAGTGTATCCTATGCTACTAATCCCCAGTGATTTAGCATAAGTCTCAAATTCCTTTATAAATTCGTCAGAAGCCATAAATTCTGCTATTTCGGGATTATTTTCCTGTGATTGGTCTGGATATTCTACATCACCACAGCCGCAGCCGCATCCTGAATCTGCTTCTTCTGCAGGGGATTCATCACACCCACATCCTATATCTTCAGTAGATTTTTCCTGATTATATGGGGATTTTTCATCACATAAGCATTCTTCATTTTTTTCTAATTTATCGGTCTTATTTTGCGCTGATTCCTCAGAGTATTTATTATTTTCGGATTCGCATCCACATTTATTATTATCCATAGTTAAACCTCGTAAAAATTTATTTCTAAAATCACTTAATATCCTTATTTAGTTGCTTTAGTGGGATCTACTGATTTTTATAGAGTATTTCATAAGGATAATTATCTTATTTCCATATATCCAAATTCATAGATATAATATATATCCAAATATATGGATATAGTATATAAATATTTTGGTGAAATATTTAACTCATAATATAACTTTTTAAAAAAGAATTTAAGAAAAGGATATTCAAGCAAGAAAAGGATTATTCAAGCATTTAGCTAATTTAAGAAATAATTTTCTTATTAAGTTTAAATTTAAGTTAAATTTATATTTCATAAACTTATAAGGAAAAATTTACAAAAATAACTATTGAAGTATTATAATCATAGTATTTTTACCAGGAGAAACTAACAAAATGAAAGTAGTAGTAATTGGTGGTGGAGCCGGTGGGCTCTCCACAGCTTCCAACATACGTAAATACGACAAAAATGCTGAAATAACCGTTATAACTCGGGACGAGCACATAGCATACTCTCCATGTGCAATACCCTACGTATTATGTGGGGAAGTGGATTGTTTTGAAGATATTATTATGCATGAGCCCGAGGACTATCTGGAGCGGAATATAAAGGTTATAACTCAGGCCGAGGTATTTGAAGTCAAAGAAGGTGAAAACAAAATTAAATATCAGATTAAAGAAGGCGAAAATTTTGTAGATAAGGAACTGGATTATGACTATCTGGTAATTGCCACCGGAGGATCTCCTTTCATTCCTCCTATGGAAGGATGCTATTTAGATGGTGTTTTTAAAATAAGAACCATTAAAGACGGTCTTAAAATAAAGGAATGGGCTGAAAAAAGTCAGAAAGCTATTGTAGTAGGGGCCGGTCTCATAGGCCTGGAAATCGCATATGGTCTTAAAAACATGGGTCTGGAGGTTACAGTGACAGAAATGCTTCCTCAAATTGTTCCCCGATCCCTGGATCCCAATATGGCCAGTATTGTACAGAAATATATTGAGAAAAAAGGCATAAAAGTTATTTTAGGAACTCCTATCGAAAAAATCACCGGAGAAACCCGGGTAGAGGGAGCCATATTTGGTGATGAAGAAGAAATAAAAGCGGATATGGTAATTCTGGCCACAGGTGTACGGCCTGAAACTAGAATGGCCACCATGGCCGGATGTGGCCTGGGAAGGTATGCCATTGAAACCAATGAGAAAATGCAGACCTCTGTACCTAACATATATGCGGTGGGCGACTGTGTGGAAGTTTATGACGCCATAACTGGCCACAACACCCAATCTCCTTTAGGATCCACCGCCGTAAGGCAGGCTAAAATCGCAGCCCGGAATATTGTGGGAATTGAAGCCGAATTTAAACCGGTTTTGAATTCCATGGTCTCTAAGGTAGGTAGTTTGGAATTTGGAGCGGTGGGACTTACCAAAACTGCCGCCCTGCAAAACGGAATAAAAGTAATCTCTGGTAAAAGTAAAGCTCTGACCAAGGCCCGCTACTATCCTGGAGCAAAAAGAATCGACGTAAAAATGATCTGCGACCTTAAAGGACGAATAATAGGATGTCAGATTATTGCCGAGGAAAGAGTGGCCGAAAGAGTGGATACCATGTCACTGGCCATTGCCCAGGGAATGACCTGTGCGGAACTGGCCAATACGGAATTTTCTTATGCTCCGCCAGTTTCTATGGTAATAGATCCGATTATACTGGCAGCAGAGGACGCTTGCGCCAAACTGCAACGGTTGCATAAAAGAAAGGAAAATAAAAAAGATTCCAATAATAACAACTCAAATAATCTTAAATCTTGATTATTTGGGATATATTTTGGATTAAAATCTTTCGCGATTTTTTATTTCTTTTAAATTTCATTTTTTTATTTCTTCTTCTTTTTTATATTTTGTTTATTTAGCAACAATATCTTTCTCTTTGGAGCTTAATCCCATTAAATAGGCTCCAAATCCACTCAACCACAGTACTATAGGGTAAGCTACCCATCTTTCAACTCCGCCCCCTCCCATAATTGGTATAAAAATACTGGCGGTAAATAAGAAAAACAGGCCAGTAATTCCAAATACAAGGGATAAATATTTAAATGGCGAACTAATCAGGCGGTAGGAGTAAATAGCAGATAATCCTCCGCTGATAAAAGTGGTCAGAGCAAATAAGGGGTGCTGAGGATTCACATTTCCTGGAAATATTCCCACACCTAAAGCCCCTAATCCTAATAATCCTATGAGAATTGCCGCTATTTTATCATTTAAGGCCATAAATAAGAAATAAGTACCTAAAAGAATTAAAATACCCACTATCATCATGGAAAAATTGAATATGGTAGCGGAAGGCTGGGTTATAATACTGTTTGGTGGTTCGGTGGCCCCCAGATCACTAATCATACTATCTGACGTGGTGTAAGTATATTTTTCAGGATAGAAAGTTTCAGAGGTAATAATCCCCATTAAAATTATAGAACCTGCCAGGAAAAAAAGAAGCCCGGCCCGGGTGAGATTTAATTTATTAGAATTTTTTATTTTTTCGGTCATTAGAATCACAATCTTATATAAAATCGATTAAAATTATTTTGTAAATTCAATTATTTTATTTATTTTACAATTCATAAACTAACGTTCGTTAGTAAAGCATGTTTTTCAAACTATATAAAACTAACGTTCGTTCTAAAGAATTAGATTTGAATATATGATTAATTGTTATTATAACCAAAAAATTAAGATAAAATCTGTGAATTTAAATTTTACAGATAAAAAAAAGAATTATAAAAATATAAAGGGATTAAAAGGGAATGGAGAGATTAGATGGTTTTTTTGGAGGCAGTACATCTAAAAAAATAATTGAATGGGTTTTCAATTAAAAGTATCTCTCCAACAGTCCCTGTAACATTTTAGCGTGTCGGGCTTCGTCCCGGGAACTTTCATCAAAGAAATCATGGGCCGGGTCAATGTCACACTCTTTAGCCTTCTTGGCCGCGGCCTTTTTCTCATTATTGGCCATGGTTTCCCCTTCCAGCATCATTTCCAGGTTTTCTTTAAGGGTAGGTTTAATAACAGCATTCATTTCTGCAAAGTGGGAGGCGTGTTCAGCTTCTTCCCAGGCAATGGTCTTCAAAACTTCGGCCACTTCAGGAAGCCCTTCCCTTTGGGCTAAGCGGGCCATGGCCAAATACATTCCTACTTCCTGGCATTCACCATTAAAGTTGGCCTGTACAGCTTTTTCTAATTCGGTTCCTTTACAAATTCCAATTTCGTGTTCGTTTATTATTTCCATATTTTATTCCTCCATTTTTTTTGAGTATTTTTTAAGTTTAATACCCGGTTGCCCGGGTATTGATTTTTTAATTTCTTATTTCTATTTTTACATTATTTCGCAAGGTTAGGGGGATTTGCGAAGGTAAATATAATCTGATGGAAAGGAATGATTAATCTTAAAGATTAAAAATCCCTAATTCTAATTTTATAAGGTTTTAACTTCCTGGGCCAGTTTTTTACCTACTTCAAAGATGGCATCTATTTCGTCCTGATCTGGAACATACAGTATTTCGTACTGTTCTTTGACCTGGAAACCGCAGTCAGTCAGATCTTTGGCCAGACTGGCCGGTGCTCCTCCCTGACCACCCATGGATCCAAAGGTTACAGCCAATCTTTCTCTACCGGTACGGTTGAATTTAAGGCCTCTAAGGTAGTATATGAGGTCTCCCACACTGGGGAATGGTTCATCATATATGGTTGGTGCTCCCAGGGCGATAGCTTTACTGTCCAGTATAGACTTAACGATCTCACTTCGCTCATCTTCATGGAGGTAGTAAATTTCCACATTTACTCCCTCACTCATTGCACCTTCTGCCAGTGAATGTGCCAGTTTCTGTGTGGAGGAATGCATGGTATCGTATATGATGGTGATCTTGTCCTCGCACTTCCCAGTGGCCCACTCACTGTAGGCTCCAATGACTTTCATAGGGTCAGTCCAGATTTGACCGTGTGATGGTGCAATCATTTTTATTTGTTCTAATAATCCCAGATCGGTGACTTCCTGGAATTTTTTCAACACTAACTTGGATAGTGGTGTAATCAGGTTGGCATAGAACTTTTTAGTGGCATCCATCAGAATGTATTCGGGAATTTCGTGATCATACCTTTGTGGGAAGCACAAATGCTGTCCAAAGGCGTCGTTAGGGAACAATATTCCGTCTTCCACCAGCAAGGTGAACATGCTGTCTGGCCAGTGCAGAAGGAAAGCTTCTAAAAAGGCTAGAGTTTTTCCACCCAGCTCCAGGGATTTTCCAGTACCTACTTCAATGAATTCTGCTCCTTTCAGCGCAGGGAAGTGTTTTAAAAGGCCAGGAATTGCAATTTCAGTACAGTAAATAGGGGCTTGGGGGAATTTTTTATGCAATTCTACTAATAACCCGCTGTGGTCTTTTTCCACGTGGTTTTGAACAATATAATCAATATTAACTTCCCTTCCCTCTTGCTGGAAGGCGTTTTCTATGCGAGCGTAAAGTTCAGGGAATTTTCCAGGATATGCATTGTCGATCAAGGCCACCTTATCCTTTCCAAAGACCAGGTAGGCATTGTAACTGGTTCCATTCAAAGTGTAACCGTGGTAAGTCCTTAAATCCCAGTCTAAAACACCTACCCAGTATACTCCATCAGTAATTTTGGTTGCTTCTGCTTTCATTTTTTCACCGTAAATTTCAATCAAAATTTTATTTCAAATATTTCAAATTTCATTTGGAACAAGTCCTGTTACGATTTGTTCGAATATCGCTGCAAAACTTGTTCGTACGTTCTCGAATATACTATACTATGCGAACTATTATATAATATTTTCTGTTCGCTATTCATCGAACATTCTATTAGGGGCGAACTATTATATAGTAAAAGCACTATATAACTACTCAGGAGATTACATGGAAACTCAGAAAAACATGCAGAAAAGAATTACACCGGAGATGGAAAATAAAAGCCCCATAAAGATTTTTTCAACTCCTAAAGGACTTAATGTAGTTAAAAGTCCAGTTAAGTCTATTATACTTTCTGCTTTAAGAGAAAACGAGCTGAGTTTTGACGAAATAGTTAAAGTAACTGGCAAGTCCAAATCAACAGTTTCAGTGCATCTCAAGGCCCTAACTCAGGATGGAATACTGGGATCCAAAGCGCACCCGGCAGACCAGAGAAAAAAGATTTTTTTCATTAATTCTCGCTATATTGGGGAATTAAATCAACAGGAAGTCTGGGAAAGGGAAGAAGAAAAAGTAGAATTCCTCATAAAAAATCTTATTGACAATGGAGATCCCTTTGAATTTTTCCGGCTTATGTTCCACACCTTGAGAGTGGTAATGATAAAAGAGGGCATAAACCTGGACCCTATACTTAACCAGACCGGAATGAGGATTGGACAGGTATTTTATAGAAAACTGGAAAATAAACACACTCCAGAACTTTTAAAAAATCTGGCCAAGTTCTGGACAACTAATGGTTTAGGAAGATTGGAGATAGATAACCTGGACCCCATTACGGTGAGGGCCTATGACTGTTTTGAATGTGGCCTGCTTCCTAATGTGGGTGAATCAGCCTGTGCCCTTGATTCAGGAATATTGGAGGCTGTATTTTCCGCCCATTTTGCTCAAGAAGTAGTAGTTAATGAAATTAAGTGCTATGCTCGTGGAGATAAGTATTGTTGCTTTGTTATTGAACCTCTGGAATCCCCTTCTGAAGAAGAGTTGTCTCAAGATTAAATTTTCGATTAATTTTTAAATTATTAGTTTAAAAATAATCCTATATTTGTAAGAATTGATTTAATGATATTTTGTTAAACTGAGTACAATTTTTTTTTAAAAATCCGATATAATATTGTGGACGGATATTTTATGATTTAAATCCACTAAAATCCATTAAAAGGGGGAAACTAATATGGAAACTCAACAATTTTCAATAGTTATTAATGCTCCAAAAGAAAAGGTCTGGCATACCATGCTTGATCTGGATACTTACAAAATATGGGCCGAGCCATTTATGCCAGGCTCTTACTATGAAGGGGACTGGAACCAAGGAAGTAAAATGCTTTTCCTGGCACCGGATGATAAAGGTAAGCTTTCTGGAATGTTGAGCCAAATTAAAGAAAGCAAGCCTTATGATTTCGTTTCTATTGAAACTAAAGGTGTTGTGGAAGATGGAAAAGAAGATACTACAGGTGAACAGGCCAAAGAATGGGCTGGATCATTTGAAAATTATACCTTTAAAGAGATCCAGGGCCAAACTGAGGTAATAGTAGATTTAGCTTCGCCTGGAGGAATAGATGAAGAATTAAAGCATTATCTTCTGGATGCCTGGACAAAAGCTCTGCAAATACTAAAAGAACTGGCAGAGAAATAGAAAAGTTTGAAGGATAATAAAAAAGGCATTTGCAATCTAAAATAAAAATACTAATAAATTAAAATAATTGAATATTATTTAATAAATTAATTTTAGATATTAAAATAATTGAATATTAGTTAATTAAATTAATTTTTTAGTTTAATCTATTTTAATCCCGGGAAAACTTCACCAGGGTGGTGGAGAGATATTTCTTATTTTTAACAAAACCCTGCACCACTTCCTCGTTTTCCATGGTACAGTTTTGCACCGAAATGATTTCCTTATTCCTATTATCAGCGGCAATGGTTTTTTCCAGTAGATCTCCGTGACGGGAGGTTTTCATTATAACAAAGGTGTCCCCATCATCCAGAATACTCTCCAGTCGATGGTCCACTTTAGGAACAATAACCAGTATTTCGTCTTTTTCCACCAGTGGAATGCCAGCAGTGGAGGCACATCCCGTAAAAGAGGTAATTCCAGGAATCATTTCCACTTCATATCCCTTTTTAAGTATCCTTTTTTGTAGATAAGAGAAGGTACTGAATATGGAAGGGTCTCCCAGGGTCACAAATGCCACGTCCAGCCCTTTTTTCAGGTGAAGGGCCACCATATCTGCGGCCTGGTCCCAGTGTTCTTCCAGGGATTTTTTATCCTCAATCATGGGAAAAACAGGTTCTATGGTCTCATAATTATCTTTTCTATTATCCAGGGTGGGCTGGACAATGGCCAGGGCAATGCTGGGTTTTTCTGGGGCAGATCGAGGGGCGCAAATCACTGGAACCTCACTCAAAATCCTTTCTGCTTTCATGGTGAGAAGTTCCGGGTCTCCGGGACCCACTCCAACTCCGATTAACTTTCCTTTCGTCATAAATACACCTTAATATAGTTATTATACAAATAATTGATTAATATTATTTTAAATATAATTTAGACTTATTTAATTAATAAAAAAAAATTCAAATTCAAATTCAAATTCAAATTTGTAAATTATTATCATTATAATTAGAAAAATATTGAAAATTTATCTAACTACCTTAAACTATTAAACATTATAAAAAGGAACTTTTAAAGTTTTACACCTTAGGCCCGGTTACTATTTCTCAGGGAGAGATTATTAATAGTTTTCAAATGGTCTCTTTAAACCTATTTATAACATCAAAACTAATATAAGTGGCATGGCAAACCCTCTTTTTTGTCCCGATTGTGGAATGATGAGAAATCGTTGTATATGCAGCGATAGGAATAAAAATAAGAGTAGAAACTCTTTTAAAGGTACAGTAGAAGCTTATGCAAAGCCAGAGGGAATAAGCGACATTAAAAATAGGGACATACTCTATAGTAAACCTTCGGGACACTCTTCCTCAAAACCTTCACTTAAGTCCACAAAATCGGCCAACAGTACTATTCTTTCATCTTCTCGCAGGAAGGAAATAAAAAACAGATTCCCCCACATAAACGATGAAATAATTGATAATTTTCCCTTTCCCAACCCCCGGGAAGGTCAGCTGGATATTATAGCTGATATTCAAAATGCTATTGATGAAGGGTTCCGCTATATCGTTCTAGAAGCAGGAACTGGGACTGGAAAATCAGGCATAGCTACCACTCTGGCCAGAATTTACGAACCGGCCTATATTCTTACTATGACCAAGCAGCTGCAGACCCAGTATGCCCATGAATTTGATTTTGCCCAGGTTAAGGGCCGGGGGAACTTTTCGTGTATAACTGACGATCTGGAGTCCAGCTGTGATATAGGGACTTGCCAGACCACTCCCAGCTCTAAAAAATTCCATTGCCGCTACGGGGTCAGCAAATCCCCTACTATAGGTGCTGTCGAGGCCTTCGAGGATTCTTTTGGCAACCCGGTGTTTTTCCAATCTGCTGATCACTGTCACTACTGGGACCAGAAAGTGGAGGCGGTTAACAGCGATATAACCCTAATGAATTATGATTACGCCCTCCTGGAACTGAATTATGTGGGCCATTTTGGCTCCAGAGATCTCATGATTTTAGATGAGGCACACAATATTGAAGATAAGCTCATGCGCAGGCTGGAAGTAATAATTTCCAACCAGAGACTGGAAAAGGACATTAAAAAAGTGGTCCCTCCTAAAATGATGGCCTTCACAGATCCTATGGATTGGATTTTACAGGTGGAGTCTTTAAAAGAGTCTTATGAGGATATAAATGTTAAGGACATGCCTAAGAACAAAGCGGACCGTATAAACCATACCGTGTCCCGTCTGGGGGATCTGGCGGAAAACCTGGAAAATGAACCTAAAAACTGGGTGGTAGACCCTAATCAGGGTGGAGTATCATTTAAACCTCTGAGGGTTCATCAATATGCGGAAGAACATTTATTTAAACACGCCGAGACCTGTATATTTATGAGCGCCACCATTCTATCGCACCAGATGTTCTGTAAGTGGCTGGGCCTGGATCCAAGGGAAGTTTACTTCATTAAAGTGGACAGCCCTTTCCCTGCATCAAAAAGGCCCATAGAACTCAAACTGGCCGGCAAAATGTCAAAAAATAGAATAAAAAGAACGGCCCCTGACACCCTGCCTATTTTAAACAAGATCCTGAAAAGACACCGCAATGACAAGGGACTTATTCACACCCACAACTACCAGTGTCAGAATTATATCCTGCAAAAAGTCCCTAATTCCCGTTTAACTGGCCATAATTCCATGAACCGGGAAAGGGTCTTGAAACAATTTGAAAATAGCTTATCCCCTCTGGTTCTGGTCAGCCCTTCCATGAGTGAAGGGGTGGATTTACCCTATGACAAGTGCCGTTTCCAGGTAATTTACAAGGTTCCCTTCCCTTATCTGGGTGATAGGCAGGTAAACATGCGCCGGCAACGAGACCAGAAATGGTACGCCTATAAAACGGTAATGACTCTCATGCAGGCTTATGGCCGGGGAATGAGGGCCCAGGACGACGAATGTTTCACATATGTCCTGGATGAGAATATAAAAATGTTATTTAAGAGTCCCTTATACCGTTCACTGGTTCCTGAGTTCTTTAAAGAAGCGGTTATTGAAGACGAATGAATAGATAATTAATTTGAAAATAAATAGTGATAACCACTTATCATTAATTTTAAAATGGTTTTTCATTCTTTTTAGTGGCTTCAATTACCTTATCAATTCTATTTTGCCTGGTTTCAGGTCTTTTGGCACTAATAACAAACCACAGGACTTGTTTTTTTACCGAATCTGTAAAGCCTTCGTAATTTCCTCGGGCCTTTTTATTTTTTTTAAAGGCTTCTTCTAAATCAGAGGGCACAATCAGATCCTCTACATCATCCAGGATGGTCCAGGAACCATTCTTCTTAGCAGCTTCGATTTTTTCCAGACCGGCCACAGTCATGGATCCATTTTTTATAAGTTTTTTAACCCTTTCTTTGTTTAAACGGGACCAGGTGCTGGTGGTTTTGCGGGGAGTAAATAATTGCAAATAACGCTCATCATCCATCTTATTCACCGTGCTGTCAATCCACCCAAAGCTCAGAGCTTCTTCTACCGCCTCATCATAGGATACGGTGGGTTGATTAGTCCCTTTTTTAAAATAAATAATCCAGATGCCGGGGGAGGTAGCATGGTTTACTTCCAGCCAGTCTTCTCCATTCCCTACGAGAAGGCGGATAATAGCGTCCTAAAGATGAGTTAGAAGATTTTTGCATGAATATAATATGTTATTGATTTTATTAAAAATTTAGGATATTTTTTTGAATAATTAATTTCATCAAAATGCAAGATTTTGTAAAATAAATACATAAAAAGACTAAAATAATTTTTTGAAAATAAATCTTAAAAAATGTTTAAAACATACAAAAAAGCAGAAATTATTTAATTTAGTTCTCTAGAGGCCTTATGAACGAAAGGATTGATTTTTCAAGTCAATTGAAAACCGGCCTCTAAATAAGAACCGTAAAATTAAAAATATAGCGGACCTGGGGGGATTTGAACCCCCGACCTTGGGATCCGAAGTCCCACGTCATATTCCAGGCTAGACTACAGGCCCTAAATATAAAATTTAATCTTAATATAAGCAAATTAGTTGTTAGGTGGTTTTCACTTATAAAGTATTCTGTTAAAAATAAAAAATAAAAAAAATGGAAAAGTTATTCAACTGTTTCCAGGGTTTCTCTATAAACCAAAGCTACCGCCCGTGATCTGAACAGTACAATGAATGGGGTTAAAATCAATCCTGTAATAAATTGACCTAATAATTGACCTAATACTGGAATAATCATATCTAAAGCAAGCTGTATAATTCCTCCTAAAACTCCTATAGCTAATCCAATCATCACCAGGAGTATTATAAATAAGAAATATTTTCCTTTTCCATAAGTAGATATCCGTCCTAAAATGTCTGGGATATTGAATGCACTTTTAAAACCTTTATAGGCCAAATTGGATTGAATAATTGGGGATAAAAAGGCATATATTATAAATAGGACCATTCCAATTATTAAAAGAACTAAACTGCTGGTTCCAAAGTTAGGAATGCTCTGATTAGCCATACTCTCAATTAGGGGAATCAAACCAGCAAATATGAATAACAAAGGCAATATCATGTAAATTAATTCGGTTAAATATTAGCTTAAAACCATTTATAAACATCTCCGCCCAGTTATTAAATTCTGGAGGTTCTTGGTGTCCTTCAATGGATTCTTTTATGGTTCTAAGCTGGTAACCTGATAATATAAGTAAAACAACCAATGCAAGAATTCCACCTATGGTTATAATTAAAACATTTTCATCTAAATATAAAAATAAAAATGTAAATGCAACTATAATTGCTAAATATAATAAATAAATTCCACCAAATCCTAAATACTTCTTTTTATTAGATAATGGAAATTGGAAAGCATCATCCAAAAGATCACTTATTTTCATTTATTTTCACGTCCTTAATTAATTATTATTAAATTAATATGATAATTTATAAATTTATGTAAATAATGGCCAATATCATTCACCTTCTCGAGAAAAACGAGGTTTTCTCTCTTGAAGTTCATCTGAAGAACCAAAATCTTCATTTTCCACTTCACCAGGATAAATAAGGCCCATAAACCTGCCCTGGAAGTTGTAGAAGAATGAATCAAATATTAAAGGAATTATAATCAGAACTATTAAGTAACCCACAGTTCCGTACTTGCTTAGAATGCCGGGCAAAAACATACTAGCTCCCATACTTAAAATGCTTATAACTACCAGGAAAAGTCCACATATCAGGTATTTTTTCCATCCCAGCAATTGAATTTCTTTATAAATTTCTTTAATTTCAAAAGCAGCCCCCACTTTATTTTTATAGACCATGCGGGGAATGGCTAGCAATTGAATCATGTAACTCAGGGCCAGTAATATTATTCCTATGGCCATCAAGGTCAAAGGTAGGGTACCATGCAAGAGGCTGAAATAATCTGTGGAGAAATATGATCCGGACATCATGGTTTGATTCATAGTGCCATTGTTGAGTATCATTTCTCTCATTGATTCAAAAATAGACATCATTATTGCAAGGTATATCAGTATCCCGCCGGGAATAGAATAAATTAGGTTGACAATAAAATATTTCAACCCATCAATAAACATATCAATCCAATTTTTAAATTCAGGCATTTCACGATGGCCTTGAGAAGTGGATCTGATAATTCGAATTGCATATCCCTGGGCCAGTATGGTTGGCAGGATTAGGGGGCTGAATAAGAGTATAACTCCTAGAATCAGAAATCGCTTTATATTACTAAATGGAAATGAAATAGAATCGGTAAATATCTCTTTAGTTTTCATATAAATTCTCCATAAATTGATTTTATTTTTAATTATTTACTCTTTGAGACCCTCTTGATAGATCAGGGCCATTAAATTTCCTTCGAATCCACATAAATAGGAGTTAATAAAGATGTTAACTGCTATGGAGACAGAAATAATCTCTATTAATCCCATCTGCAGCATTTCCGGCCCATTGATAATTAAGATGGATATGTACGATAATAAAGTTATTATAGTTATGGCGGATATGTAGCTGATTGATCCAAATTTTTTTACTATTTTCCAGATTTTTTTAAAATCAAAAGCAGCCCGAAGACTATTTTCTTTTACCATGTTAGTAATAGCCATGTAACTTAAAAAATAGGGCACAACTATTATTATCGCTGTCAGCAGAATCCAGGCAATAGAAAGCTTCAATGGATCCAATATTCGCTGCGAAGAGCATTACTCCGGTAAAAACTGCCAAAATAAAGGCAACAATACCTGGTACTCCTAAATAAACTAAAAGAACCAGAATATATTTTAATCCATCTATAAACATTTTTTTCCACGCGTTAAATGGTGGGAGTTCAGGTGAACCTTCTAAGCTGCTCTCAATAATCCGCATGCAATAACCCAGAGCAAAAATCAGAGGTATTATAATTACATAGCCCGTGGCAATGAATATTCCCAGGATTAATAATCTTTTCACATTTGAAAAGGGGTATCTAACTGATTGGGATAACATTTCGTATAATTCCATTATTTAAGCCTCATTATTAGTATAATTTAATCTGGATTCATATTTTCATCTTTCTGGTTCTCTGGATAAATTAATCCAATGAATCTACCGGTAAACGCTGCTAAATAAGTGTTAATAATCCCAACAAATATTAAATAGGCGATCCCTGCATCTGAATATTCCGGCACGCCCATAGTAATCTCAGTCGTGGGGATAATTTCCATGTATATGAACATTATCATGGAACTGGCTAAGTCCATTATCTGGTAAAGTAAGGTGGTTATTATAGTGAATATTATTAAATACGCCAGGTATTTTTTCCAGCTGATGCGTTTTATCAGGTAGAATATTCTTTTAAATTGAAATGCTCCTTTAATTGTTTTTGCCTGGACCATATTGGCTAATGCCATTAATAAAAGGATATCTATAAAGAAAAATAAAATTAGGGAAACTATGGTGGTTATATTCATTGCGGTATCTGGATTATTGGCCATTAATTTCCAGATAACAGAATTAACTATTAAAACAGGAATTCCATAAATGAATCCAACCACTATATACTTTAAACCATCAATTAATAGTTTTTTTAAATCAGTAAATTCTGGTAGCTCTTTCGATCCTTCCAAAGTACTTTCTATAATCCTGATTACATAACCCCCTGCTATAATGCCTGGAATTATCAGCAAATATCCTAAGTTAAGTAAAAACAATACAAATAGTTTGCTACTGGTAAAAGGATATCGCAAAGAGTCTATGGTGATTTTTTTAATGTTCATCATGTGACTCCTGGATTAAATCATTTTTAGGATAAATTAAACCTCTTAATCTACCTTCAAATATCAATAGGATAAGTGCTTATTATCCCTTGAAATATCGAATAGGCAATGAAGGAATAATAATTAGGATCTATCCCGAGCATAGAAATATCAAGGGGAAGGGGACTACTAAAACCGAAAATTACTGTTGAACTGATGACTAAAGTGATAAGGTCAACACCCTCCACAATCAGGGTAAAAAAAAGTAAAAAAATCAGGTAATTTTTCCAACCGACATCATTAATTAATTTGAAAATTCTTTTAAATTGAAATGCACCGGTAATAGTTTTTTCATAGACCATGTTGGTCAGTCCCATTAAGAAAATGATATTCACACAGGAAACCGACAATAATTAAGATTAGAATGGAGGCATATGTCCTTGAATTTGGATCCAAGGTTTTAAGAATCCCAATGTAATGAATGAGACAATAATACTGGGATTCCATAAATTGTACTGACTATAATAAACCTTAAACCATCCATTATCAGTTTTTTGAGTATTAGAAAGTTCAGGTAATTTATCTGAGCCTTCTAAGGTACTTTCAATAATTCGTATTAAGATAACCATTTAATATTATACTAATAGGAATGATAATTAAATAAATTGGGAAAATGAATATGGTCATTAAAACCATGATAAATAAATTTAAAAATCTTTTCCAATCGCTAAAAGGATAACGAAGGGAATCTACAGCGATTTCTTTAAAGCTCATTTAATCACCATTCATGTAATATCTTCTTCAACTTTAATCGCATCTAAAGGATAAATTAACCCAATAAACCTGCTTCCAAAGGCTAATAAATATGTATTGAATATTAAAGTGATAAAGAAAGTTCCAAAAATGGACCAAAATCCCATAAAGGCCATAAATGGACTTAATATGCCAATTATTAAACTAAATATTTCTGCAATTAAGGTGAAAACTAGCAGGTAAGCCAGGTATTTTTTCCATCCTACTTTTTTTATGAGTTCCAGTATCCTTTTAAAGGCAAAAGCGGATTGGAATCTCTTTTCAAAGACCAGGTTGCCTATCCCCATTACTAAAAATATATTCACAATAAAATCAATGACCAGGGCGGCAACAATCAACACTATTACTGCCTGGAAAGAGGTTAATATGCTTATCTGGGGTGCTATGCAGAACAAAAACACGTAGGCCGGAATGGAATAGATTATATTCACCACAATTAATTCCAAACCCTTGCCTAAAAGCTCATTCTTATTATCAAAATCAGGTAGCTCATTAGAACCTTTAAAGGTGTGTTCTATTATTCTCAGCAGGTAACCATTGGCCATTATTCCGGGAATTATGACTATACTGCCTAGAAAGAAAAGTAAAAGGGTTAATAGTTTTTTAATATCGGTAAAAGGATAACGAAGGGAATCTACAAATACATCGCTAAAATTCATGCTTATAATCTCCTATCAAGGTAATAATTATTAGATTAATACGATATGTTATAAACTTATTGAAAACCGCTTCGATTCAAAAAACTTTAATACTAATGACAATATAATTAATTAAAAAGTTAAAAGTTAAAGTTTAAATATATAAATATATGGGTAGGAAAAATAATGAAAAAAAGGATTTTATCTGTATTTCTTGTTTTTTTAATGGTCAGTATGACTCCTATTTTTGCTGTGAATGCAGAAATGGTTCAAAACAATGGGAATCAGAATATGGGTGTGGAAAAAGATTTTGAACCGGATTTAGTGGTTGCTAGTAATGATGTGTCGGGTAATGAGGGTTTTTCAAATAACACTACCAATGTTACGGTTAATGATACGGACACGATCTACGTTGATGGTGGTGTGGGTGATGATAATAATACGGGAACTAAAGAAAAACCAGTTAAAACTATAAAAAAGGCTCTGGAAGTAGTGAAAGAAAATGGGAAAATAAGAATTGCTTCTGGTGTTTACAGTGAAGGAAGCCTCAACAACTCTAAATCCATTACCATTATGGGCGAAAACAGGGATCAGAGCATTTTAAGCAGTACTCAATTTAACAATTTTGGTAAATCCGTGAAAATAACGGATTTAAAATTCACTCAGGGTAATATGGAGTTCGGAGGAGCTATAAACAATAATGGTACTCTGGAGCTTGAAAATTGTTTATTTGAAGACAATCACGCTTCACAGGGAGGAGCAATATACAACACCGGAACTATCACCATAACTCAGTGTACTTTCACGGGTAACGGTGCTGATAAAACAGACAGTTCTTACGGTGGTGCAATTTTTAATGGTAAAACTGGTTCATGCACGATTACAAGTAGTTCTTTCCAAAACAATCAGGCCAAAGGAGATGGTGGTGCCATTAATAATAATCAAAAAGCAAAATTAGTGGTTTCAGATACACAGTTCAGTGGAAACCGTGCTAATAGTGCTGGTGCCATATACAGTAGTTTGAATTGTACCTTGAAAAACTGTAATTTTGAGAATAATATTGCAGATAAAATTGGTGGATGTCTGATTTCAACTGGAACTCTGGATATTGATGACAACATCTTCACCGGGAACAAGGCAAATGAACAGGAAGGAGGAGCAATCTTCTGTTCAGGAACCACCACTATAAGCAATACTACATTTTCAAAAAACCATGCCATAAAAGGAATATTAACCAATTACGGTTCATTAAGCATTAATGGCAGTCAGTTTATTAACAACACAGCCTTTTATGGTGCGGGCATTGCGGGCATCCGGGGAAGCATATCTGTGTTTAATAATGAGTTTAGTGGTAATAAGGCAGATAATGCGGGTGGTGCTATTGTTAATTATGAATCCAGCACTGCCGATGTGGAAAATAATAAGTTTTTAAATAATTATGGATATCAGGGTGGCGCAATTCATAATGCTGGTCCTTGTACCATAAAAAACAATGATTTCACAGGTAACAGTGCATCTGAAGCTGGTGCAATCTACAATGCATTTCAGGGAACACTAACGGTAGTCAATGCGGAGATAGGTAATAACAGTTTCACCTCAAATTGGGCCCAAAATGATGGTGGTGCCATTTGCAATGTAGGACACGGAATTTTAACTGGGAACAATTTCACCTATAATGAAATCTTGAAAAATGATGGGTTTGGTGGTGCAATTGTTAACACGGGGATATTATACATAGAAGATCTTAATCGTTTCTTCCATAATGCTATAAATTGTATTGGTGGTGGAATAGCTAACCTGGATCTAGGGCACCTGTACATAAATTCGACTAAATTTAGATCATGTTCGGTGTTTACGGATAGTGCAATCTACAATAACGCCTATCTATACATAGAAAACTGTATGATAGAAGAAAACTCCAATGATGGCAGTGCACTAGTCCAGGGTAAAGATTTTAAAGAATATAAATGTAATGAAAATTTGAATCCATTACAATTTTCTTCGCATTGGTATAGAACCTTCAAAATTGACCTGGGCTTCTGGGTGAATGGTTTGACTGGTTTTTTCCCCACACACATAGACCCTATTGGAAATATAACTGTGACACAGGGCCAGCCGGTTAAAGTTCACACTTCTTACTACCGTGAAAACTGGTTCTATGATTGGGGAGTGATGCATAAATACTTCTTTGATACTCCATCAATGAGTGATCTACGCATCAGAATTTACGATGCTAATCAGAAATACTATGATGTTACTTTCAGTAAATATTGGGATCCCTTTGATATATGGTTGCCTGAACTAGATACCAGCAACATGAAACCGGGAAAGTACGTTATACAAGTAACTTCGGATGGTAGCTATACTATGGAACATGGGGCATTCACCGAAGGTTCTGCTTGCCAATACGGATATTTAATCATTGAACCAAAAACTTAAAACTTTTTTTAATTTTTTATTTTAGAGTAGTGTGTTGAAATTTAATAGATAAATAAGGAGCATTATATTATGAAAATTCATTTTAAAGCTTTTTTATTGGTTTGGCTGGTTTTAAGCATCACACCTTCTTTCGCCATTAATTTACAAGAGTCCAATGAAGGTATAATTGGTGATGATGGAAGTTTGGGTGATAATGGGGCTGAACACTATCAAAAGAAAGTTGTTGAAGAGAGTATTTCTACAACTCCTCCTGCTAAGGATAGTAGTGACGCAGGTAGTAATGTAAGAAATGAGGGTGGAAAACAAGTAAGTTCTCCAAATTTGAGTGTTAATAATAAGACCAATGTTTCCTCTGAGGATTATGATATTGAGGCTGAAATAGAACTGGTTAAATCAAATGCCAGTGCTCAAGCTTTGAATATTGAAGCAGCCATAAATGAATGTTCACAGCAGATTGAAAATGCTACAGAATCAAGAAAGACTTTGCAAGCTGAGTATGAGGCCTCTGTTGTAGTTGAAAGCAATCTGAAAGTTAAATTGGATGATTTTGTGGATTGTATTGGTAATGGGGAGGAGCGCAGTGCTTTGGAGAAAGAATATCAGGAAGCACAATACAAAACAAAAGCTCTCCATAATAGAATTGAAAGTTTGGATAGTGTTTTGAAAGTTTTGGAGAAAAGAAAATCCACCTATGAGAAGTCTTTGAATAATTTAAATTCTTTAAAGGGATTAAATAAAAATAACTATAAACTGGTTTTAGATCAGTATAAATCTAATATGAGTTCTCTGGAGAATTTAAGTACCAATGGTTCTGTAACGGATGATAAGGATTTTTATGCGGATTTATACGCATATCAAGTGTCTCAAGCTTTTTCATCTTCAAAGGTTTCGCATAAAAAGTTTGAAGATCTATTGAAAAATGATGTGGTGGTCTTAAAAAAAGATAATAACAG
Organism: uncultured Methanobacteriaceae archaeon; assembly: GCA_963698135.1. GTDB lineage: Archaea > Methanobacteriota > Methanobacteria > Methanobacteriales > Methanobacteriaceae > UBA349. Next base: position 345,499 of record CAVOPP010000011.1, read on the forward strand.
TTATGTTGATTACATTTTCCAGGAAACAAAGGTAAACTCTGCAGGCATGTCCATTGTCATTTGCATGAATGCTAATGGTGATTTAATAGAAATACCATGGGATGAATTCAAAAAACAGTACACCAATACTATTATTCAGGTAGATTGGGGTGAAAATAATCCCGAGGATATAATAAATACCTTAAAACTAGAACTACAAAAACAAAACTCAAATACCACCCAGCATGATGAAAGCGTCACATTAAACCTGCTAACAACACTAGGCCTACACAGTACAAGCATCTTATCAGAAATGGTTGTCGCGTCTATATTAGCCCATAGTTATAACTTAGCTAACCCTATTCTTACTAACTTGCAACGCCTCTCTAATACTTTATTAGGGGCGCAGAATTTGGAAGGTCGTCTCCTATTGAGACTAGATTCGTGTTTAGAGGAGACTTTACCCCTGGCCAATAGACTAGCTCAAATTATCTCGGAAAAATATTCCTGTGAATACGGGTCCGAAGGATACGCGCTAGTACTTGATACGATTTTAAAGGGTGAGATAGATAGTGTTTGGTGTTTAGGATATCGTACGGGTACTAGTATATGGGATTTAGGCTATGGTATAGGGGCCAATTTATTAAAGGATGAGACTCAAATCTATCTCAGGGGATTGCATGCAGTATCTGAGCAAATTACAAATAACAATCTTTTAATTGAAGCAACAGAGGCAGAATTAAATAGATTAACAGAGGAAAGCACCAGTGTGCTGGCAAAAGCCGCATTTCTTGAAAAGGTGGGTGAAGTGATATCTGTGGTGTCAACGGTGATAGATATAGTGACGGTGGTGGTGATTTGTGCGGAAATCGCCCACTACACCTACTCGTACATTGAAAGTCTTGTTCAATTCTATGAGAATAAAAAAGTAGATACCACACCGGATATCAGATACAATGGAATAAACAGAGCCATTTAATTTTTTTTTATTTTTTATTGTGAAGTGGTCTCATATTAACTTTTTTTATCTTATTTTAAAATATAAGCCATTTATTTGGGATAATAATGATTTTGAATTAATTTTAACATTATTTAATAAAGCATCACACGAAAAAGGGAGTAATCTAAATTTTTTTGATGCAAATTTATTTCTTCTTCTCAAAAATAACTAAAAAATCATGGAGTTTTTACTTATTCTATTTTATAATTCCAAATTGATTTTTCTTTATAAATCTGGGCTTTCTTGGGTGCATGATTATTCTCCGTGTTTCATTTAATTATTTTAAAGAGCATGAATGATTGCTCAGGTAAAAAATCAAATTTTTTAAACACATAGAAACCTGCTTTTTCCATTTCATTCTTCATAATATCTTCAGGAGTATAATGGCCAGGTTTACTTGTTAAACTGGATTCTTCCTTTTTAAGGTCTATCAATGCTATAATTCCGTCCTCATTGAGAAGTTTCTTTATATTTTTAAAATATCTCTCTCGTTCATGCAAGTGATGAAATACGTTCCTTAAAAATAACATATCAACTTTTTCAGGTAAATCCAATCTATTTTCATCTACTATAACCGTTTTAATGTTTTTTATTTTCTTTTCTTTTAATTTATCTTCTATAAAATTTAGGAATCTAGGATCAGTATCGGCTGCATAAACCTTACCATTTGCTCCCACCTCTTCTGAAAATCTAAATGTGAAATATCCTCCCCCAGCACCGATATCCCCAATAATATTTCCTTCACATATTTCAAGACTTTTTATTATTTCATCGGGTTTATTCTCAGGTGAGGCTGCTTTATTATTCAACATGTCCAATTTAAGGTTTATAACCATTTTAGTTCTCCGTATTTAATTTATGTATAACTCTTACTAAAATCAACGAATAATAAATTTAAGGATTATCTCCAATTTTATTTATTTTCGATTTTCAAATGTGTTATAATGCACTTTGGAGGCATCATATCGATCTTCAACAGGTAATTGTTCTGCTGGATAACCTATAACGATTAAAACTAAGGGCATAATGTTTTCAGGTAGCTCTAATAATGATTTTAACCCATTTACTCGTTCTTCCATAGGATAAACGCCGGTCCAAACTGCCCCTAAACCTTTACCCTGTGCAGCTAACAGTATATTCTGGGCCGCAATAGAACAATCAATCACCCAAACATCAAGATACTTTTCCGGAAGACCAGGATATTTTTCCAAATCACCACAAACCAAGATGGCTAAAGGAGCATCAGGAGCAAAAGAAGCTCCAGAAGGCGCATTAGGTATCTCTTGAAGTATCTCAGGATCATTTATAATAATAAATTGCCAAGGCTTCCCATTTCCTCCAGTCGGTCCACTCATGCCAGCTTCTAAAAGTTCTTTCAAAATATCATCAGAAATTGCTTCTTTTTTGTACTTACGAATGCTTCGTCTGGTTTTAATAGCTTCTAATGTTTCCATATTATTCACCTCATTGTTAATTAATTAAATTTATTGTTATGAAATTGAATTCAGGGATTGATTGATGCATTCATTTTTTATTCTTTACATACTGCAAAAACAGTGATTACTTTCATAATTTCATCATCAGCACATATCTCGTAGCTTTTGACCTTACCTAAAAATGGTGCACTGAAGTAAGCTTTTTAGTCCCCAAAGTTAATAAATTTCTTAGGCTGGAGAGCTTTTTCCGTAGTATAGAAATAGGCCTCACCCTTAGCTATACGTAAAATTAAGAGTCCTGGATGTTCGAAAGTCATGCCCACTTCTTTCATAAGTGGTTTATCTTCGAAAGCTTTGTTTTGGATCTTTGGATCATCTACGAACTCAACTTCGCCTGCAACTCTCATCATAGGCGAGCTCATCGGGTCTGCTGGTGTTTTGGCAGGTGTCCAGAAGCATATTTCAGCTTTTGGATTAGCTTGAAGTTGGCCATACATGTCTTTCATAGTTCCAACTAATAAATAAAATCCTGTTTCATCAGCGAACCAGAATGAAAGTGCTCTTACTCGTGGCTGATCTCCTTCTACTGTTGCTAGGTAGCAAACAGGCGTTTCATTTGCAAATTTTATGCAGTCTTTAAAATCCATATTTAATACACCTCAATTTTTTTAATAAATAACAAGTACATTTTAAGAGTCTCCTTTAATTTTTTTTTAAAGGAGTATTAATCATTTAAGCGATTCTCCCATATTTTTAAGCCTTTTGCTTAATTCTTCTATTAATTCCCTGTAAGGGACAAGATTTTCTTCTTTAATAACACTTAAATAATCAATATGTCCTTCAATTTCTGTTAATGAGCTTTTTATTGAATATTCTCCACGATTCATTTTTCCAGTGGGTCTGAAACGCCCGTATATTTTATTAATGCTTTTCTGTCCATTTTCAGTTAATTCATATCGACCATCTTCTCTTTTAATTAGGAGATCTTCAGTGACCATTTTTTTAAGCATAGGGTATAATGAGCCTGGTAAAGGTCGGGAGTTTTTGTGGCCATGATGAGGCATTTCACAGGATTTTTGATGTGCTTGAATGGTATTCGTTATTTCAGCACCATTTTTAGGACCATCTTCATCCAATACGTGGAGTATATTAATTCTTAAACCACCTAATCTTTTTATTTGGTTCATTTTCTCATGAAATTCTTTGTGTAGATTTTTGAAGTCATCTTCCATCTAAATTAACCTCCCATGAATAATATTTATAAATATTTGATATTTATATCATTGATTTGATATAAAATATTGATTTATATTTTATTTTTAAGCAATTTTATAATTTTAAATATATTTAATATCAAGTTCTTGATATCAACTACTTGATAATAATGGTAAGTTATATAAATACTTTGCGATTAACCTACCGAAGAAATTCAACATTAAAAATAAAGTTATAAATTTATGGTAATTATTAACATCTGGTTAATAATGTGAATATGATAAATTATTATACCACTTTTAAAAAACTAAGTGCATTACTTTATAATTATCAAGGAGATTACTCATGCTTGCCAAAAGAATTATTCCCTGCCTGGACTGCGATTTGCAGGTGCCCCACGGCCGGGTAGTAAAAGGAGTAGAATTTAAACAGATCCGCTATGCCGGGGAACCAGTAGAACTGGCCACTAAATACTATGAAGACGGGGCCGACGAAATAGTATTTCTGGACATCACCGCTTCCCACGAGAGAAGGGAAACCATGGCCGATGTCATAAAGGCCACCACTGAGAACGTATTTGTACCTATCTGTGTGGGTGGGGGCATCAGGAAACCAGAGGACTACGTGAACATGCTCAAAGCAGGAGCAGATAAATGCTCCACCAATACCGCGGCCATTCACAATCCGGACCTTATCAGTGAAGCTTCCAAGATCGTGGGATCCCAGGCCTGTGTCATAGGCATAGATGCCAAGAGAAGGTACATTGAGGACGAGAGCGAGGCTAAGGATAAGATAATTGTAGAAACTAAAAAGGGCCTGGCCTGGTTTGATTGCAGTATCTACGGTGGCCGTGAGTTTACTGGTATGGATGCCATTGCCTGGGCCATGGAATGCGAGGACCGGGGAGCTGGAGAGATTTTACTCACCTCCATGGATAGGGACGGTACCAAGGACGGCTATGACCTGGAACTGACCCGGGCCATAAGTGAAAGTGTGGACATTCCAGTAATTGCCTCGGGTGGTGTAGGTACTCCGCAACATGTTATGGAAGCTTTCACCCTGGGCAAAGCAGATGCCGCTTTGGCCGCCAGCATCTTCCACTTTAATGAGTATCCTGTGCCTGTGGTGAAGGCCTTCTTGAAGGATAATGGTGTTGTGGTTAGGGAGTGAATTAATATTAGAATTTTTTTCATATAATCTATAATTTGGGGTGAAATCATGAAAAAAACAACTAAACAAAAAAATGAAGAAGCAGAAAACATGGTACTGGCCAAGATCGCCGAGATGCCAGAACCAGATCGGGCCATGGGCGAGCGAATCCATGAGATCATCAAGGCCACTGCACCAGACCTCACACCGAGACTCTGGTACGGAATGCCGGCCTATTCCAAGGACGGCAAGGTCATCTGCTTTTTCCAAAACTCGCAGAAGTTCAAAACAAGGTACTCCACCTTAGGCTTCAATGAAAATGCCAACCTCGATGAAGGCAATATGTGGCCCACGGCCTTTGCTATTATGGAATTAGGGGCCGAGGAAGAGGCCAGGGTTATTGAGTTGGTTAAGAGAGCGGTTAGTTGAGGGATTGGTTTTGAGTAGTTTTCCCTTTAATGAGTATTTGTGATGGCCTTTTTGAAGGATGTGTTTTGTTAGGGATCGAAATGGTGATTAATATGGATGAAATTAATAATAACCTTATTAAAAAAGAATATTTAGTTCCTAAATTGTTTAAAAATAATATATCAAATATAATAAAAATTTTTAAAAAAAATTTTGATTAAATTAAAAATTGAATTGATGAATATAAACTTGATGATATTTCTAATATTGAAAAAATAAAAAAAAACAAATTACAAATTTCTTAATTTCTAATAAATTAAATTCAATAATACATCTCATTACAATTTTTCAAAAAGGATTGTTATTAAATTTTTCGGATGAAAATAATTTATTTTTAAAGGAATTGCTCATAAAATTAATAAATTCTTCTAAAATAAAAGAAGACTTCAAAATCAGCTTTATAATAATATTCAATTATACTAATTTATTATTAGTTTTCAATTCAATATTAAATAATTTCTATCTATTAATTTTTGGTATATGATACATATCGATTCTATGTCAAATATAATTGAAAAAGTATCATGATTTATATAACTAATTCTATAAATCAAATTCGTTTTTTTGAAAATATCAATCAAATTCTAATCAATTTCATGCAATTTATTTTAATAAGTTTATATCAATATTTAAATAATTACTCTATTAATAAATTTTTTAAACTTATCTAGTTGCTAAAATCATTGAAATGAGTATAGTTCATCAAGTCAATATTCATATTAAAACCATAATTCCTCATTATTATCAAACACCCAAAACATCACCCATATCACACACCACTCCATCAGGGGCCCTACTCAAATATCTAACGGCCTTCATGGCCCCAGTCACAAATGACTGTCGGCTGTGGGCCCGGTGAATTATTTCTATCCGTTCCCCTTCTCCGGCAAAGAGTACGGTGTGATCGCCTATGATGTCTCCACCACGGACGGCATGTATTCCTATTTCTCCAGGAGTTCGCTCCCCTACCATTCCCTGCCTGCCAGGGACAAAAGTATCATCTTTATCTCTTCCCAGTGCCTGGGCCATGATTTCATAAGCTTTAAGGGCAGTTCCTGATGGTGCATCTGCTTTATGCTTGTGGTGGGCTTCTATTATTTCCATATCATAATCATTTAGAATCTTGGCCAGATCTGCAATGACTTTAAAGAATACATTCACCCCTATGGCCATGTTGGGTGAGATAACTGCTTTTATCCTATTTTTTTCTACAGCTTCCCTTATTTCAGCTAATTGTTCATCTGATAATCCAGTGGTGCCTACCACTACATTAACTCCGCATTCTGCTGAAATTTTAATGTTGTGAGTGGCGATATGGGCCCTGGTGAAATCAACCAGAACATCAGGCCTTTTTTCCTTTAAAACCTCGGAAAGTTTTTGGGCACCATTTATAGGAACACCTATATTTCCTACCCCTATTACTTCCCCCACATCTTTTCCTTCCAGTGGAGTATCTGGTGATCCCAGGGCCGCCACCAGTTCCATATCGTCCTGTTTTAGAATGTTTTTAATTATTTTAGTGCCCATTCTTCCATTAGCACCAGTTACAGCTATTTTAATCATCTTGTTCTATCTCCATTTACAAATTTAGGGCTATGCCCAGTTATTATAAATTAAAAATTAAAAAAATTATTCTGCTTTCTCTACCAGCCCCTCAGGAACTTCCTCCTGAGATAAAGGCGAATCTTCACCTAAAGGTATTTCTTTAAGGAAGAAGGCCACCATTAATCCTGCCAGGGCCAGTATTATGGCCAAAAAGAAAATATTCTGGATAGAAGTCACCAGGGCTTGAGTTTTACTTAAAGTAGCAGCAGAATTCACCATGGTGAGATTCATGATGTATCCAAATACGGGAACAAATACAATAGTCCCAATATTTCTGAAAAACCGCATGGAAGCCGTGACAATACCTATATCTCGCAGTGTAAATGCGTTCTGGGCAGTTATATTGAATAAAGGATAGGCCATTCCTGAACCAATACCCAGAATGGTGGAATATGCTACCAGTAGATAATATGGCGTATTTACATTCATGGTAGAGAGAAGCACCACTCCTATTCCGATTATAATAAATTCGGCAATGACCAGTTTTTTATACTTTCCGGTCCAGGATATGATTTGCCCGGTGATTATAGAGGCCAGGGTAAGACTAAAAAGCATGGGAATCATTAAAAGCCCGGAATCGGTAGCACTCATACCTAAAACGCCCTGGGCAAATAAGGGAACGTAAATTACCCCACTAAACATCAATGCGGCGGATAATAAACTTTCTATTGATGAAATACTGAATATAGAATTTTTAAATAACCTTAAGGGTAAAATTGGCTCCACCGCTTTTTTCTCAGCCCGGATAAACAATACAAACATGGCTGCTGAGAATAAAAGGAGTCCAGCTATTCCAAACTGGGGATAGGCATTTAGATCGCCGGCAAAGGTTAAGGCCAGGAACATGGAACTTAAAGCTAAAGTAAAGGTAATGATCCCGGTATAATCAATTACTTTTTTAACATCAGGTAATTTGAAATTGGGAAGTGAATAAAGAATCAGGCCCACGGCCATGATTCCAATGGGAACATTTACAAAAAATACTCCTCTCCAGCCAAAACTATCGGTGATTACGCCTCCTAGAACTGGTCCTAAAACATCGGCCAGGGCAAATACCGTGGCCAGTATTCCCATGTACTTGGCCCTTTCCCGGACGCTGAAAATTTCCCCTACTATGATAAAGGGGAGAGATATTAAAATTCCGCCCCCAATTCCTTGAATTCCTCTAAATAATATCAATTGGAAGATATTGGTGGAAAAACCACACAGGATGGAACTTATAACAAAGGTGACGATCCCTGCAATTAAAACATGTTTTCTACCGTAAATATCTGATAATTTACCAAAAATGATTATGGCAATGGTGGAGGTTAACATGTAAGAGGTAAAGGGCCATACATAGTATTCCATGCCCTGCAGACTGTTAATAACCCGGGGCATAGCCGTGGCCATAATGGAATAATCAAAGGCCGCTACCAAAAGACCAACCATTAGTCCGCCCATGATCATAATTATTTTATCTTTAGCAAGGTTATAGGGGGTTTCATAATTCATGGTTATCACGGGTGCCTATTTTTACAGATACGGTTTTTATAGTTTTGCTATTCGCTGGATCCTCACTTCTTTTTAATTATTCTTCCTTAAATAAGATTTTAGTTCTCATTTCTTCTAAATTAGAGACTATACGGGATAACTCGCTGGCAGGAATACTAACCATTATTTCTTCTGGAGTGAGGCCCATGCTCTGCCTGGCGGCCACATCACCAAATCCATAAGTGACTTTTCCCGCCATATATGGGGTGGCCGCCATGGAACTGCATATAGGGGCTGCATCGGCGCCCAGCCCGTGTTCTCCAGAATCATAGGCATTGGCATGAAGTATTTCCATGCCCTGTTTGGCATTACAGAGTATAAATATCACATCTACTTCAAATTCAGCCATTTTTAAAGGGGCAAAAACTACGGAACTGAAAATTCCAGGGTTTATATAGGTTTCATTTTCTCTGGAGCGCTGCACAGCAGGAATATTTTTATATAATCCTCGGGGAACCATAAAAGCACCACTTTGTACATTGGCCGGGTATTCGGCCATGTCTTTAAGCCCGGAATATCTAGCACCACCCATACATTCTTCCTCTTCCAGGGTGGAATAGAATATTTCGCCCTGCATGGCTTTTTTAAGTTTGGCGCAGAAACGGGATTTTTCTTCTTCCTTTTCCACGTTTCTGGGCTCTTTCACCGACCATCCTATGGCCACTGGTTCATTTTCTAATTTTAACATTTCACTTAAATTCTCACCTAATTCATTGTAATCCATTTTAACACCTCTTTACTGCAATAAACAATTTTAATTTAGTTAATCCATCAATATCTGAATTCTAATTGGATATTTTGAATATATTCTCTATTTCCTTCAACATGTGGAGAAATAAATCTCCTACATCGTTGTTAAATTTCTCTTTATCGATTCCCTTGCTTTCCAGTATATCTTTGCTCCAGTCGCCCATATTCACCATACCATTAAAGATTATGGATAGGAGAATCATAGCTTCAGTTGGATCCACCTCTGACCTTATTTCACCCTCTTCTATTCCTTTTTGTATGGAATCTATTCCGATGAACATTATTTCTTTGAATAATGCCTGTACTTCCTGAAATTCTTCACTACTGTTCAGTTTATCCATATCAAATTGTTTTTTAATGGAGGTGGGGGAATACAGGAGCCGGAAATAATCGGGATATTGATTAGAAAACTCTCTATTTGCTTTTCCATATAACACAAACTTTTCAAAACCACTATTTCCTTTTTTAACCTCTTCTTTAATCATTTTGGCCCAAATACGAATACCACGTAAGACTATGGCAAAGTACAATGATTCCTTATTTTTAAAATAAAGATAAAGTGTACTTTTTCCCAGGCCGACTTCTTTGGCTATTTCATTCATTGAAATTTCATCAAAGTCCTTATCAGTAATTAATTTCCTGGCAGCATCAATAATATCACTTTGACGCTGTTCTCTTTCTCTTTCCTTCCATTTTGCAAGTGACATGATTTCACCTAACCTTAATGACTTAAGATAATATGACCCATCAATCTTATCTATGACTCAGTGGTCAGTTAAATAAACTGTGGTCATCATAACTTATAAAGATTTTGGTTAAAATTAAAATTTTAATACTATTACCAGAAAAATTATATAAAAAATAAAAATAATTTGATTTATATGAATGTTAATTTTTAAAAATAATTTAATCGTGCTTTGAATAGATAAACAGATGTCTTATTTTTCCCTATTTTTAAAATAAATAATCATTCTTGATTTTGAAAAATATCACTTAATGTGAAAATCAGCTTTAAATCAATCAACAACCTCAAAACTGTCCACTTCTTCATAACTCACGGCCACGGCCAGAACAGGTTCATTTAAATCAGATCCTAAAAAATAGGGGTTTATCCAGACGTGAAGGGCTTTACCAATAGTATCAATGGAAACCACAGGTCCAATAGTAACTTTATTAATTATCAGGGTTACGGGTTCGGTCTTGACATTAAATGTTTTCCCGGTCATATTTTCTTCAGGATATTCAATTTCCTCAAAACATCCGCATTCTTCTATTTTTCCTATAATCTCATCTTTAAGCATTTTTTCATCCCCTTTCTAATAAGAACCACAGATAGTTGTGTATTCCATATGGAAGTAATGGTCATACTTAGCATAATGAACTTTACTATTATTTTGTTCTTAACAGTAATTAATTTATCATCACCAAAAACCATTATAATCACCTCCACCATAAGACACTAAACACAGAACTCAAGAAGGCCCTAAATTGCAAAAACGAAAACACATATTCCTGGACGATAATGCCAAAATCGAGCGAATGGCCAATAAAATAAGAAAATACGAGAAATACAAACCTCACGCTCTTAAAACCTCTGACGAAGATTTTCGACTGCAGGAAAAACTGGCCATGCTGAGTATAGTAGCCAGTAATTTCATGATGACTGGCCACAGCCCCACCCTGGTCATGACCAAGAGAGAAGAAGGAGACGAAGTCCTGCTACCGGTGGGTGGAGGCCAAAAAGACCGGGCACGGGAGATAATATCCAAAGTGGATTTCAGGAAACTCTATCGTGGGGGGAAGGGTAGAAAAACAGATCCCTTAATGATAGTAACAGCCATCTGTATGTACGTTATGCGGAAAGATAACCCTAAAAGAGGGGATATAAGATATACCAATGATTTTATTAGCAAAGTTGGGGTAACCCGGGATATTTATCAACATATCAGTCAAAAGCTGGACGATTATCTAAGTTCCCAAAATCTGATAGGTCGCTCTATATAGTGATATCAAAAATATTGACTATTTTTTCTGATTTATTATATTCAAAATTAAAAACTAATTAATCTGTATTTTATTTAATTAAATTTCCTGAATTTATTTTCACGGATTAAAACTACTAATTAGTATTTTATTTAATTAACACTCTTAAAGGCCCGGCTGTTCCTGGAGAATGGTTCGGGCCTTTTTTATTATATGAATCGAGACATGATTGATTTTATACTTTATTCCCCTTCCATGGCCGCCAGATTCCACATTACGCCGAACTTGTCAATAACAATTCCATAAGAGGGACTGAAGAATGTCTGCTGTAAAGGCATAATTACCCTACCATCTTCTTTTAGGACACCAAAGGCCTTTTCAACTATTTCTACACTGCTTTCCACCACAATACCTATTCTATCGGTGGGAGCATCATTTATTTCAAGAGGACTATCAGATAATCTAATAAAATTATCTCCAAATGGTAAAGTGGCCTGTAAAATCCAGTCCTTTTGCTCATCAGATATTTGCATGGTATTGTCTGGACTTTCTGGCATATCTCCAAACCGCATAATATCGGATTTTTCTATATTAAATGCTTTTGTATAAAGTTCGATGGCTTCTTGGCATTCGCCGTGAAAACTAAGATATGGTCTAACTTGCATTTTTTCCCTCTTTAGAGCATATAAATTATATATATTTTTCTTAAAGCTTTAGCAATAATCGAAATCTTCTTAAATGTTTATTGATTGATAGATTTAACTAAAATTTAAAAATAGGAATCAATGGTGTTGAATCAGTGCTATGCGTATACCATTGGGATCTTCTATGAAGGCCAAAGTCCCCACGGTTATGGGGGTGGGTTCCATGGTAACTTTGGCACCCTTAGCTTTAAGCTCTTTTAGGGTGGTTTCCAGGTCTTCCACATCCATCCCCATGGAAAATAGTCCTGGTTCATTTACCGGGTTTTTAATGATTTCCACCATGGTTTCCCCTTCTCCTTTCAATAGTGTAATGGCTCCGGCCGGCCCTAAATCGTACTGGCTATCTATTTTAAAGCCCATAACATTGGTATAGAATTTAATGGACTCATCCATGTCCTTAACAATCAGGGTAGTGTATTTGATTTTCATAATTTCACCCTCTTTTTAATTCATTATTTTATTTTTGTAAATTTTCTTTTACCCGGAAAATAACCATCTTCTTCACCAGATCGTAAGGAACTGCCTTGTCCAGAGAAAACTGTACGGCTCCTTTAGAACTTTTATACTCTGAAATTTCATCTTTAAATGCCTCAATTCCAGAAGGAGCAGGATAAAACCCAATATGATTTTTATAGGCCGCAAAATGAACCAGATTACCATTTAGCTTGAAGGTGGGCATACCATAACTTATGGCCTCCTCCGCTTCTGGGGCCGCTTCCTGGATGACTTTTCGCATTTTTTTTAAAATTTCCTGTATATCTTCAGGAAATGTGGAGATATATTCATCTATATTCTGGAATTTTTTTGGGGAGACCATATTTTCACCAGTATTATATTTAGATTAGTATAATAATATTTTTAACGAAATTCATCTGATATTTCCAAATTAAATAATGGGGAGATTTATCGTGGAATCATTAAAGGACTATATGTTAGAATATAGAAAACAGTTAGAAAAGGGTCACATACAGGAGGCCTATAGGGGATTAATGGCCTATATTATGGATTTAAGAACGTATTTAAAAAATAAATATCCGGAATATTCTGTATCGGGGATTTATCAGGGGTATATGGATATGACCTATTTTTCATTTACTCCCGACCCATTAAAAAGCCTTAAATTGAAAATAGCAGTGGTTTTCATTTACGATACCTTTAAATTTGAAGTTTGGCTGGCAGGATCTAATAAAAATGTTCAAAACGAGTACTGGGAATTATTTAAGAAAAAAGGTCTGCAAAAGTACCATATTCCCTCTGACATAAAAGGAATTGACTCCATTGTTGAAAATGTTTTAGTGGAAAATCCAGATTTTGGTGATTTAGATATTTTAACCCAGGAAATTGAGAATGGTACCTTGAAATTTATGGAGGATGTGTTGAAATTCTTATCAACTGATTGATTTTTATTTAAAGAATTCTTTAACTCCATTATGCGGAATAGATAAAGAAAATTAATTTATTTTTTATTCAAAATTTATTCTTTACTTCTTAAAGGATTTTCTAAGCAAATTTTTTTAAAATAACTTATTTTATAAATTATTTAATAAAAATAAGCGTGTTTATCAAATATAATGTTTTCTGATAGGTCGCTCTATATAGTGATAGCAAAAATATCGACTTCTTTTTTCTGAATTATTAAAATTAAAATTTTCATGACGATTTCATCGTCTATTTCTGATACTAATTTTTCAAATACAAAAATAATCTTTATTGGTAATTTAAGAACTTTTCAAGGAAATTTTTTAAAAATAAATATTATTAAAATTTATTTAATAGAAATAGATTAATTATCAGGAATTGTGTTTTCTTATGGTCGCTCTATATAGTGATAGTAAAATTAGGGATTGTTTTTTCCTGATAGATTAAAATCTTATTCTTGTACTCACATAATCCTTAAACTTTTTTTATTTAGACCCACTGCCATGCAAACCAAACAGTTATTACATTAAAAACAAGGCCTACAATGATCAAAAATTTGTCATAAGCTGAAGGGTAGGTGGGCAATCCAATGAGGTTAAAAACAAAGAATAATATGGCTACAACGATGTTTGCCCATTTATTCACAGGATAAGGCAATATTAGGGACAGGACAACCATAATAATCGGGATAACCATTAATATTGCGATTCCCAACCACATATTATGAGATATTTTCATACCTCCCATTTCACCATCTTTAAAGTCGCCGCTACATATGCGCAGCACATCCCCCAATAGATAAGTTAACATCAAAGCGACCCATAATGCTGAAAGGATTATTTGCACGTCTTCCATTATACATCTCTCCTTTTTTAATGATGAAAGTTATTTACCATTTGTGTTTTGTTTTAAATTCACAGCAAAGTCTTCTGCATTTTCAAGGTCGCGAGCATTAGGTCGGCCCTTATTCATTCCCCCAAATAGTTTAAGAAAACTATTGGTGTTAAAACCTTTACATTGGAATTCATCAATGATTATGTAACCTTTCGATTCCAGTTTTTCCCTAAGTTTGGTGTGATCTTTGGTTTTTTTGGATTCTCCGGTTATTCCAGCAGTTGAAAAAAGGAATGCATTCTTATTATTAACTTCTGGTAGTTCATCGGCAAGCTCAAGCAGAGATTCGTCGTGTTTTGCACTGTATATCCCTGAGCCAAAACCCACTAAATCGTATTCTTGAAGTTCTTCAGGGTTAACTTGCTGTGAAATTTTTATTTCTGCATCAAGAACTTCTGAAAAGACTTTAGCTATCTTCTCAGTGTTATGGTGATGGTATGAATACAAAACCAAAAGAGTTTTCTTTGGCAAAGAATTTTTTATTTCATTAACATTTTTTTCCATTTTTACACCCATTTTATTCTATATTTATTACAACATTTCCCTTTTTGTGTCCTTGATCCACGTACCGGTGGGCCTCTACAATCTGTTCCAGTGGATAGGTTTTATCGATGACAGGTTTTATATCCCCATTTTCAACCAGTTCTTTGAGGAGAATTAAGTTTTCAGTCTGGGGAATCGCTGTACCGCCGATTAATATCTTGCTGCTGGTCAGTCCAGCCAATCGCATCTTAATACTTGTGGCCGGTGCAGCAACAACTTGAAGATAAGTTCCTTCATTCTTTAAGGATCCCATACAACCAGAAAACGAAGCCATACCTACTGCGTCCAGAATCACGTCATATTTTTCACCTTTTTGGGCGAAATCTTCTTTATTGTAATCAATAACTTTATCTGCTCCTAATGATTCCACCAAATCAATATTTGCGGAACTGCATACTCCAGTAACCTCTGCCCCGAAGTACTTGGCCAGCTGGACCGCATAAGTTCCCACACTGCCAGAAGCACCATATATGAGGATAGTTTGTCCTTTCTGAATATTTGCTTGTTTTATAAAATGTAAGGCAGTATTTCCCCCAAATGGAACCGCTGCAGCTTCTTCATAGGTCAAATTCTCCGGTTTGACAGCCACGGCGGCGTCTTCCGGTAGGCATACATACTCTGCATAAGCACCGCCAATATGTCCTGGATATGCAAAAACCTGGTCTCCTTCTTTAAAATTTTTCACATCTTTACCTACTGATTCAATTTCGCCTGATAAATCTGCCCCCAGTATATTTTGCCTGGGACCTCGAAAACCAAGAGCTATTCTTGCAAAAAGCCAGAAAGAGAGAGGAACTCTGAAACCCCGCACCCGGGAATCCCCTGATGTAATTGTGGTTGCATAAATTTTTATCAGGACTTCATTATCCTTTGGAACAGGTTTCTCTACTTCTTGAATCTTTAAAACTTCCGGTGGCCCGTATTTTGTGCATACGACTGCTTTCATAATTTTCCCCCTAATTACTTAGATATTCATTTTATCCCGTTATAACTTTTAATTAGACTTGGAAGCAATGGCAGATAGATTGAATCCTTTAAATATAAGCCATACGGCAAATACCATTTCCTGGGCAGCTATTGGCATGGCTAATAATGCAAAAGGAGAAGTTAATCCCATTCCAACGCCAAAAATACCAAGCAATCCATATAAGAATACTAATACTGCTCCAATGAGTCCCCAGGCTGATAACCACCGTGGAACCAGTTTGGATTGATACAAAACATAATTAAGAGCCAGGCTTCCTAAACCAAAGAAGATCAAAGTTCCAATCAACACGGCCCACTCCTGCAATGCCAGCAGTAATGTCCCTAATGTCGAGTAATATGAAGCATCAACTGCTCCGGCCACGTATTTCTGGCTTACGGTTAACATTAAAAGCAGACTCAAAGTACCAATAACATAGAAAACATTCTCAAATATTCTTAAAACTACATATCCCATGGCTAAACTTTCAATGTGCCTTCTAAGGATTGGAAACAACATAAATGAAGTGGCAACAGCAGAAATTGCAGCTATTAAAAACAATAGCACAGCTATTATAATTTGGTCTCCGTGTGCAGAAGCACTAATAAGATAATTAGGAGCATCTAAAAACGAACCTAAAAAAACCGAGGCCGATATCGATGCCACCGTGGCGATTATAAATAATATCCCCACAATTATTCCTGTATTTCTATAAGAATCCATATTTTTACCCCCTTCCCCTAATAAAATAATATAAAAAAATAAAATAAAATAAAATCTAGAAAATTTATTCTAGATTTAATTTAATGGAACCAATCTTAGGTGCCAGGTAGTTGTATAAAAGCGCGATTAATGCGGTTCCTATGAAATACTGCACAAAGTTAGTTATGAAATCGGCGTAGTTTCCGGATAAAATACCTAATAATCCTAATAAGGCGTACACAAGAGCTACGGCCAGCGCAGTTGGAATTACTGGTATATTTTTAAGTTCGTGTAAGCTTTCAGATATTTGACTGAACTCTAACTGGATTTTAGCTACTCTGGTTACCAGGTAGTTGTAAAATATTGCAAATAAAGCGTTCCAAATAAAACCGAATACAAAAACCATGATGGGTAGTCCGATTATTAAGACCAGGGACACTACGATACCTGCGGTTCCAAATGCTGCACCGGTGGGCATGGCCCCTCCAGTGGCGTTGGTGAAATTAGCAGCTATTTCGGCTGCTTCCGGGGTGGTAGCCATAGTACTGAGTAATGAAAACAATGGTGAGATCACTGCTGCCAGTACTAATCCTGCTATAAAAGCCCATACTGCTCCAATAACTGACAGTATCAGGGCAAATGAAATCACCGGAATTTTTTCCACATTTTTACCATCTAATTCTAATTTTATACCGCCTAATCTTGGTACTAATGCGTTGTACACCATTACTGAGAAGAAGCTTATCACTATGGTACTGAAAAACGCGCCTATGGGGAAGAGTATAATTATGGGTACTGCTAATCCACTTACCACATTAAAATTCCCTAATTCCGGAAAAACCCCTATAGCTTGTATGATTGTGAGCATTATTACCATCCCTAAAGCGGCAATAAAGCCCAAAACTCCATATATTGAAGCTGACATCCGGGTAAAAGGCGTCAGTTTAATTGATTTAATTTCTTTTACATTTATCATCTTATACCTCCATTTAAAATTTTTTTCAAAGATTGATTTTTAATGAAATTTTACTAATCTTTGAATTTTTTTTAATCACTCTCGATTACTTAAATTAAGTTTTACCCCTTAAAAGTAATTTTTCCAAAATTTACTCAGATTTTCTTACTTTTTCCCTCCAAATTCAATCCCAATTATCAGAGGTGAAATAGGATCTGAAAAAAATAAAAACGAATTTAAATACGCTGTTTAAAAAAATAATTAGAAAAAGAACCTTAAATAAAAAAAAATTAATAATTATTCCCGAGTTATCATTAAAAGCAAAGCTAGTGCGGTAAATTCAAGGCCTAAAAATATTAATGGAAAAACAGCGTCGATAACGGTTTCAGGAATGTTGTATATCAAATAAACAGAGAATAATATGTTTTGCACCAGAAAAAGTAATGAGAATAATACTAAAGTTGTGGTGAATTTGGATTTTGCTTTCATGTATCTTTCCAGGTATACATAGAGCATGCTACCTAAAAGGCAGATATTGGCAATACTGGTTATTAAAGCCGAATACTTAACCAATATAAACAAAGTAGATATTATACCTGGCAGCCCAAATAGATTAATTTCCATTAACATGTTTACACCTTTATTAGTTTTGATAAGATCGATAATCTATTCCTTAAATTCTTCCCAAATCCCCAGGAAGAGGTTATAATTTTTTTCCATTTCGTCAGAGAGGAAATATAAGGCACCATACTTTTCTCCTGTCGATTCAACCAGGTTGTTTTCATTTAAAACATCTATATGGTGCCTGATAGTTTTATAGTCTAATGAGAGTTTTTCTGCGAGTTTATTAGCATTATATGGTCTGTTATTAAGTTCTAGTATTATTCTGCCGCGGTTTTCCCCACCTTTACTCCCGGCAATTAACCACCATAAAAACACTTTCTTCATAAGAACTCCTGCTAAAATGGATTGATATTTAAATATCCACGTATATGATAAATAATAACTTCTCTTTATATCCATATTCTGTTTAGGCCCTTATTAAATATTTTTGCGCAGCAATGTCACCGTTTTAGATATAGATGAGATAATCTTTATCCTTGGTGTAGGTTTAAAATATGTGGATTTAGAATTTTTTCAACCTCGGAATATTAAAGTACATTCTCAGATACAAAAACATCTTTATTTGTAATTTTAAGTATTTATTAAGCAAATTTTTTAAAAATAGCTAATTTTAGAATTTATTAAATAAAAAGAAGAATAATTAGTCAATATACTTTTTTCTGATAGGTCGCTCTAAAGTGATATCAAAAATATCGACTATTTTTTCTGACTTTTATAGAGGTTGATTTCAACTGTATACTGTATAATTACTATTTATTTTCTAAAAATCATTACTAAAATTTACTATAAGGCCCAGCCATTTCTCCAGGAATGGTCTGGGTCTTTTTTATTTATGTATTAAATATATGCAGATTTTTTTATTTTAAAGGCGCTTAAAGGATATCTGGTTAAATATTACTCTTTTATTTATTATAAAAGACAAAATATTACTTATTTTATAATTCATGGATTTTATCTATTATAGTGATATAATGGGAGGATTTAAATGTCAGATGATTTTAATCTGAAATCAAGGGTTTACTGGAAGCGAATGGGATGGGGACTGTTTTTAGGGTTAATAAGTGCTATAAGTGCATTTATATTCATCATGGTTATGAATCTGGGTCAAAGCATTTTTCTTCCCCACTTGACAGATAACTGGACGCTATTTTCTGGCCCGTGGTGGATAGTGGTGGTCATGACCGGGGCCGGATTATTGGTGGGCCTAATTCATCGTTACACCTCGGCCCAAGAAATGAATGCCTTTGATGCGGTGGATAAGGGTTATATGGATCCTAAACCCGTCCCATCTTCTCTGCTGGCATCACTAATATCTTTAGTGGGTGGATTCAGCCTGGGACCAGAAGTGCCCACGGGATTTCTGGCGGCGGGTCTAGCCAGCTGGATATCCCGGCGCCGTAATATGGATCCGGAAACAACCAAGACCAATGTCCTGAGCGGCGTTTCTGGAGCATATGCTGGTCTTTTTTCTTCTCCTTTCGCCATGATCCTGATACTTCTGGAATCAAACCACAAACAAAATGTTATCTACTATGGTACTTTGTTGATTGCTGGTTTGGCAGCGGTAATTGGGTTTGCCGTATTTTATGCCTTTGATGGAATGAATTACTCTTCCCTGCTGGGAATTCTCTCACCTCCGAAATATGACCTTCAGCTCTGGCACCTGGGGGCCAGTGTTTTACTGGGTGTTCTGGCGGTTCCAGTGGCCCTGATTTTTGTAATCTTTACCCGGGTTCTCCAGCGACTTTCTGAGCCACTAAATAGTAAACCAATATTACGCAGTACTTTAGGGGGCTTTCTTCTGGGTTTACTGGCAGTGGCCATACCCACCACCATTGGTCTGGGAACCACTGAAATGTCCATAGTTACCCAGCAAGCAACAGAAATTGGCGTGTTGCTCCTGATTGTGTTTGCTCTGGCCAAGCTGCTGGCTTTGAGTGGGGCCTTGAATTTTGGTTTTATAGGGGGTCCAATCTTCCCTATGCTATTCGTAGGTTCTTGTATAGGGGCGGCAGTCAGCCTAATTTTCCCTCAAATTCCTCTGGGCTTGGCTTTAGGCTGCATGATTGTGGCCGTGCCGGCAGCAGTGGTACCCATACCCATTGCCCTGGTGGCCATCGGAATAATTATTATTGGACTATCTCCCACCAATGCCCTACCCGTGCTCATATCGGCCCTGGTAGCCTATTCTGTAACGCATGGTCTTCTGGGGGCCGGCCAGGAAAAACCAGCAGAAAATGAGGAATAATCAAACTTCAAAATCCCTATTTTTTTTATTTTTTCTTCAAATAAAGATTTATACAAAATCATAACACAACAATTGGAGTATTTTCCAAGGAATGTTTTAGAAAATAAGTTCATTTAGAATTATATTGACTAAACTAAGCACCATCAGCAGAAATTCAATTTTCTGATAGGTCGCTCTATATAGTGATAGCAAAAATATCGAACTTTGTTTTTTTCTGATTATTTTCGAAGGATTATTTTTAAAATATTTTATTGATATAATTTTAATTCAAATAATTAATTAAAATAAGTTTTATTTAGTGTATGTTTCTATAAAATTTCAATAGAGATTATTTTAATTTTATAGCAACGATATAAGGCTCAGCCATTTTACGATGGTTGGGCCTTTTTTATTTTAAAAATGGTGTGCCTTTGTTTTTTTGATTTTAAAATTTTTTATATATTCTTAAAAACAAAATATAATTAAGATTAATTTAGGGGTGCCCCATGAAAACCGATGTACCTTCCCGGGCCAGAGTATTGCTGGCCTTAATATTTGTTCTCATTTTCCCAGTCCTTATTTTATTTATTTCAGGAAACTGGTTCTGGATTGAGGGCTGGATATTTGGATTGTGGCTGGTGGTCCTGTGCTATGCCATAGTCCTTTATATGTACTTTTTTGACCCTGAACTCTATCTGGAAAGAACCCGCCGGCCAGGAAGCGAGGGTGAAAAGGGCTGGGACCGTTACTTCATGTACCAGCTTTACATTGGATTCACCCTGTGGTTTGTCATCAGCCCTCTGGATGAACGATTTAACTGGACCACCAATTTTCCCCTTTACCTGGAAGCTCTGGGATTAGTCTTTTTAGTGGCCTGCTTTTACCTATTTTTAAAATCATACATGGAAAACACTTATTTATCGCCCCTGGTTAGAATTCAAAAAGAAAGAGATCAAAAATTAATTTCCACAGGGGTTTATTCCTGGGTAAGGCATCCTCTGTATTTAGGGGCCTTTTTATTCTTTTTAGGAGGGCCACTGGTCATGGGTTCTCTGTATGGATTAATAATTGGCATATTCCTGTCGTTATCAGTGGTTTTACGGATAATAGGTGAAGAAAAGATGCTGGTGGAAGAATTAGATGGATATGTGGAATATAAAAAGAAGGTCAAATATCGTTTAATTCCATATATCTGGTAAAAATGCTTCTATAATGTTTAATGACTATAAAATGGTCTTAAATTTTATAATATGGGAATTTAGCAATATTTAAAATAAGTATTAAAAGAATAATAGAATTTAAAATAACATTTGGAAGAAAAGTTCTCATGTAGTAACCATTCTTCCTTTAAAAAACTGCTTAAATCCTTATTCTTCAGGATTTTCGATTTTGTCCAGTCTTTCCTCAATTTTTTTTATTTTTTTGTTGGTAAATCCCCGGTACTCATTGAATCGGGTTTCCAATTCACTTATATTCCTTGAAGCAGTATTATATCTCTTTTCCAGGTCTGAAATATCCTTTTTGGTAGCAAGTTCCCAGTCTTTTATTAGCTGGTCGCTTTTTTCAGTCCATAAACTGATCAATGCTTTCAGATAAATCGTCTTTGCTGCTGGAAATACTTACTTTCTCCTTAATTTTTCCACCCATATCTGAGACTTTTGCACCGACTCCTGAAGCCTTTTCACTTACTCCAGAAACATTAATTTTTTCACCCATTCCTGACATAGAACCTTCTCCAGATACTTTTTCTCCTAAATCACTGGCTCCACCCTGTACTTTTCCTCCAAAATCGCTGGCCTCACCATAAACTCGTTGACCTAAATTCGTGGCATCACTTCTAACCCGGCCCAGGTTGAGCTGGCGGTTATTCTGCATGTATGAATAGAAAAGGACCACCAGTGCCCCGGCTAAAACCAGAATCACTAATAATTCTAATGCTGTCATAAATATTCCCCCTTTTTGATTTGATTTTAACTTTCAAGTAATTATAATCCATCATCTACTTTTAATAGTAGTTTTTTGAATTTCATACCTCTGGTACTTGATTCCAGACGTTTAAACTTATCATCCACCTGGCTTGGGAGGCATCCCTCTTGGCGCATTAAATTAGAGATGCTTTTCCTTACCTGGCCTAGTTTTTCCTGTTGTTCTTTTGGTAAAACAATTTCACTCATAACATTCTGGGGTTCAAGGCCCCTATCCTCCATGTCGGTCTTCTTGTTTTCAGCCAGTTTATTGAGGAATTCAACCTCATTATGTACTTTTCTAACCTTTCTCCATTGTATAATGGCAATTATCAGTCCAACAAAGACTATGATTGCAATTATTATATAGAACATATTTTGTGAAATTTCCATAATACCCATTAAATATCTGTCAAAAGTTTTTTAAATATTTATGTTTTTATTTGGTCAGGAAAATGGGGTCTTGATTCAATTTCTTAAGTAAATGCCAAAAAAATGTTAATCAAATTATTACTTACTGGAAAACTAATGGAAAAAATTAAAATTCAAATTCTACTATTCTTTTTCCCATATCTCATAACCACCAATCAAATTATAAACCTCACTGAAACCCGGCCTCTTCCAGGGCTTTCATAGCCATACCTCCCCGTCGGCCTGTTTTACAGTAAACAAGGTACTTTTTATTTTTATCCAGTTTTTCCAAATTCTGAGAAAAGTCAGGATCAGTGAAATCCAGGTTTTTTGCATTTTCAATATGGCCCCCGTCATATTCCCAGGGCGCTCTAACATCTAGAATAATCATATTTTCATTTTTTATTAATTCACGGGCCTCGGAGGGGGTAATGTTCTGAGTGGTGGACATGATATCACTATTTTTATTTTATTGTTTTCCATTATTAGATAATTAGTCTAACAATTAAAAATATAATAATAGATTTAAGTTGATTTTAGAAGAAAATATCTTCTTTGGGGAATCTATTCTTGGGCATAGGTTCATCAGCCGAATATCCGAGGGGAACCAGCAGAGTGGGAACCAGAGTAGATGGTAAACCCAGTATTTTCGAATAAGCTGCCGGGTCAAATCCCTGCATTGGACAGGAATCAATGCCCAGTGATTTGGCTGCGTACAGGGCATGGGTAGCCGCAATGAAAACATTTTTCTGGGCTTCGCAAAGGCCAGTTTCTTTATTCAAAAGGCCCTGGGATGTTTTTAAATAATTTTTATATAACTCAATTTTCTCTTCTGGAACTCCTGCTAATTCCATACCCTTAAATACTTTCTCAGCATTACTTTTCAGGTCGGTATTAGCACAGAACACCAGTAAATGAGAGCAGGTGGTTATCTGGGCCTGATCTCCTGAGGCGGTGTATAACTTATCTTTTAGCTCCTGATTATGAATAACTTTAATCTTCCAGGGCTGCAAATTCAATGCTGAAGGTGAAAACCTGATCATTTCCAGGATTTCATTCAGTTTTACTTCATCAATTTTTCTTCCATCGAACTTTTTGGTAGCATATCTTTCCATTATTAACTGTTTAAATTCCATTTTTTACCCCCTTTAATGTTATTATATCTGAAAATGAAATTATTTAAATTGAGATATAATGAAATTTAAGGAATATTTTTGAACTTCATTAATAGCATATTAAGGTTTTTTTAAGCTCAGCAGGACCCATATTAACTATAATCTTGCTAATCCATTAAATCAAATTATTTTTTCAAGTTTTAAATTTTCAAGTTTTAAATATTTAATGGGAACATAAATAAAACACAATAACATAATTTCAATTCCTTATTTAGCTTTTTATCATGGGAGGGTGTTTTTTTGCCTGTAATTGAAATAAAAAACCTGAGTAAATATTATGGTAAGGTTCGGGCCTTAAATAAGGTTGATTTAACAGTCGAAGAGGGTGAAGTTTATGGATTCATAGGACCAAATGGCGCTGGTAAATCCACTACATTAAGGATTATTCTGGGCCTTCTTCGCAAGAATAGTGGGGAAGTAAAACTTCTAGGAGAGGACCCCTGGCATGATGCCGTGAAACTTCACCGGAGACTGGCTTATGTACCGGGTGAAGTTAATCTATGGCCCAATCTAACTGGTGGAGAAGTAATAGATCTTTTAGGAAGATTGAGGGGCGGATTTAAAGAAGAAAGAAGAGAAGAACTCTTAAAAAGATTTAAACTGGACCCTACCAAGAAGTGCAGTGCCTATTCAACTGGTAATAAACAAAAAGTTGCTCTCATAGCGGCCCTGATCTCAGATGTGGAACTCTACATCTTTGACGAGCCTACCCTGGGCCTGGATCCTCTAATGGAGGGAGTATTCAGAAAAACCGTCAAGAAACTTAAAAAAGAGGGTAAAACAATCTTATTGTCCAGCCACATTCTTTCAGAGGTGGAAGCACTCTGTGACCGGGTCAGTATTATCCGGGAAGGAGAAATAATTGAAACAGGCACCTTCCAAGAACTAAGACACCTCACCCGTACTTCCATAACTGTAGATACCACCCAAACCATCACTGGACTCCAGGAACTCCCCGGTGTACATAATCTGGATGTGGAAGGAACACACGCCCATTTCAGTGTGGATGCAGAAAAAATAGACTCGGTACTGAAATTTTTAACCCAATTTGGTGTAGAATCACTTTTAAGTACTCCCCCTACTTTAGAAGAGCTCTTTATACGCTATTATGGTGATGAGTACCGTGCTAACGATGAAGAAATGGCTGAAGAGTGATTTTATGTCACTGAAAATGGATGACTTTGCGGGAACGGGGGCCATGATTTGGCTAATTTTACGTCGGGATAAAATTATCATACCTCTTTTTATCCTCTTCATGGTTCTGTTTGTGTTAGGTGTGGCAGCCAGTTTCATCAATCTTTATGCTGATGAAGCAATACGTATGGCGTTTTATTTACAGATGAAGAATAATCCAACCATTGTTTCACTTTTAGGTTCTGTTCTGGATCCTTCTATTGGAGGACTCACAGCATGGAGGGTAGGGATTGGTGCTTCACTTATCGTAGGATTAATCAGTGTATTTTTAATGATCAGACACACCCGTAGCGAAGAAAGAAAGGGGCGTCTGGAACTTCTGGACTCCACAGCAGTGGGTAAACAAGCGGCACTGAGTGCGGCTCTAATCACTACCTTTGGAGTAAATTTAATTATCGCGATTTTAATTGCAGTAGGATTAATCGTACAGGATCTTGCTGCTTCCAGTTCGCTTTTTTTGGGAATGACTGTAGCAGCATTCGGTTGTTTATTTGCCGCTATTACTGGAGTTGCAGTTCAGCTCACTGAAAGTTCAGGAGACGCCCGATATTTAATGGTCTCTTTACTGGCTGGTTTTTTTATTCTTCGTATTTTAGGATGGGATGATGGGGATTATTCATGGGTTTCCTGGCTATCTCCCTATGGGTGGGTACATCATGTCCAACCATTTGCGGGAGATGAATTATGGGTCTTTGCCATATTCCTGGTTTTTATAATGGGGTTAACAGCCTTGGCATACTGGCTCTCTTCTCTGCGAGATTTAGGGGCCGGTATTATAACTCAAAGGCCCGGCCCGGCCCGAGCATCTAAAAGTCTACGTACGCCCCTGGCCCTGGCCTGGAGGCTGCATAGGGGCATGTTAATCTTCTGGATATTCATATTTGCTATAATGGGAGTGATGCTTGGTTTCATGGCCCAAACCGTTACCGATGTTATTACAACTAACCCCCAATTTGTCAATTTGATTATCCAGTTAGGAGGTAATTCAGGATTGACTGATAGCTATTTTACCATGATGTTAGCATTTTTAGGTGAAATATTTGCACTTTATGCTATTTTAGCCACCTTAAAACTCCAGTCACAGGAATCAAATAAATATTCGGAAATGTTGCTTACCAGTTCAGTTAGTAGGAGTCAGTGGGCAGCCAGTAATCTGATATTCGCAGTTTTAGCCCCGGCACTGGTTTTAATTATATTTGCCTTGACCATGGGCTTAAGTTATGGTTTAATTTCTGGAAATGTGTTTGATGATGTGTTTCGCATTTTAGGGGCGGCTCTGGTATATTTACCTGCAATATGGCTATTTACGGGTATCACAATGTTATTATTTGGATTAATACCTCGTTTGGCAGCTTTAAGTTGGATAGCACTGGCTCTGGTGGTAGTTATTGATTTACTGGGAGAATTTTTTGATATAAGTCAATGGATACTGGATATTTCTCCTTTTACTCATGTGCCCCGTTTACTTGCAGGGGATACAGTGGAAAATTCTCTTATTTTACTATTTGTAGTGGCATTTGCACTTATCTTAATAGGAATAGTGGGTTACCAGCGGCGGGACATAAATGGCTAATAATTTTGATAAATTATTTTTTTTATTTATTTTTTAAAATTATAACGACTTAAGATTTAGAAAATATATTTTCAAAAAAAGATTAATAATTATTATTTAACAAAAGTCCCTTCACGAAGATCTTCCAGGGCCTGTTCAATCTCTTCATTGGTATTCATAACAAAGGGCCCGTAACGGGCAATAGGTTCATTAAGGGGCTTTCCAGATATGAGGAGGAAACGCACGGGATTTGCCCCGGTACGTACCCGGAACACATCTCCCTCTCCTAAAATAACTAAACTGGTAGAAGCCACCAGTGCTTCTTCCTCTCCAAAAATACCTTCTCCTTTAAAAACATAGGCAAAGGCAGTATGGCCTCTTTTAACGGGCTGCTGGAAAAAACCGCCTGAAGGAACGGAAACATCCAGATACTCTGGATCAGCATATATTTCACATAATGCGCCTTTAACTCCTTCCACCTCTCCGGCGATGACTTTAATAATCACTCCATCGTCTCTTTTAATTTCAGGAATTTGAGAGGACTTAACTTCTCTGTAGCGAGGGTTGGTCATCTTGAGCCGGGCTGGAAGATTGACCCAGAGCTGAAATCCTTCCAGTTTCCCTTCTTCTGGTTCTTGGGGCATTTCTTCGTGGAGAATTCCGCTCCCGGAAGTCATCCACTGAACATCGTACTTCCCAATAGTTCCTTTATTCCCTAAACTGTCCTTATGCTTCACTTCACCACTTAACATGTAAGTTACGGTTTCTATTCCCCTGTGGGGATGCATGGGAAAACCTGCCAGGTAGTCCTGAGGATTATCTGATCCAAAATGGTCAAAAAGAAGAAAGGGGTCCAGATAATCAACCTGTGAAGTGGCTATGCTCCGCCGAAGGCGAACCCCGGCGCCTTCTATCACATAAATGGGTTCAATAATATCTATTACTCGCCTGGTTTCCATTTATATTCCTCCTTAATTATATGATTCTATAAACGTTAAAAACATATTTAAGGATTATTTAACCAGAATATCTCGATTTACTTCTTCCAGATTGTCGCAACCCGTCAATATCATAGCTCTTCTCAAATCTTCCTTCACATAATCCAGGTACATTTTAACGGCTATTTCACCACCTGCAATGGCCATTTGGGCCAGAGGTCGACCAATAAGGGCCACATTAGCACCCAGAGCCATCATTTTAAGTACATCAAACCCGGTACGCACGGTTCCGTCAGCCATAACCGGGATTTTACCAGAAACTGCATCCGCCACTTGGGGAAGGACCTCCGCAACCCCCTGGCCGCAGTCCATAACCCTTCCTCCGTGATTGGATACATAACAGGCACTGGAACCGGAATCAACCACCTTAAAGGCATCTTCCTCACCCATAATACCCTTAAAAATCACTGGTTTTTCTACAGAATCTACCAGTTCCTGGAGGTCCTTTTCACTTTTACGGTACACTCTTTTTTCCGGAGTGGTCCAGAAGGTGGAACCGGCCCCTTCCAGGTCCACCCCCAGAGCAATTACATCCAGTTCTTCAGCCAGCTTAAATAACTTTAAAAGCCTATCCTGAGATTGAGGTTTGAATATAGGTATTCCCCATCCCCCATTTTCTCCCACGGTTTTCACCCCCAGGTCTTCTGGTGCCGTCGGGGTGTTCCCCACCAGACCTATGGATCCAAATCCCCGGGCCCCATTTAAAAGGCCCTGGTAGAATGAAGCTTCCGTAATGACATCATTTAGGGAGAGTTTAACTCCAGAAAGGCTGGCACCCATTATAGGGGCGGTGATGTCCTTTCCAAAAATCTTTAAAGACATTTCTGGCTCGTGATGGGCTTTAACCACTCTCATTTTTAAACGATACTCTTGCAAGCTATTGTAATTGGTTTCAAAGGTTCGGGCCTGCCCGGCACCACCCATGCCAATAGGGGCCCCGTATTTCTGTCCGGTACATATCCTATCCCGTTGCCCGTCGCAGATAGAATAAACACCACAGGTACCAGTAAGCATTTTCCGGGCTATGCTCCGGTAATGATTCAAATCGCTGGATTCAGACTCTTTTCCCTGGTAAGCAGCAATCTTAAGGGCGAAAACATCATCGCTAACTGGTTTGAGGAATTTTTTGGGCATACCACACACCGGGCATCGCCAGGAATCAGGGATATCCTTTACCCTTGTTCCAGGTTCCAGGTGGGCATTGAGGTCTCCTTTTTCTTCATCATAGGCAAAAACATTACAATAGGTGCAGATGTACTTCATTGGTTACCTCGGAATATTTTCATTTAATCTAAAACTGAAATTATTATTTTTATCAAATTTTATTTTTTATTCTTTTATTTTTCTTTTTTTTCCATCAATTCACTTCTGGCCTGTCCTATGGCCATTATAGGAGGAACCCCTTTGGGACATACCTGACGACAGTTCCCATGGAAATCACAGGCCCACCATCCATCTGGAATATCTGCCTTTTCCAGACGCTTATTATCAATGTCCCGGGGATCAATATGAAATCTGTAAAGTTTGGCCAGGGCAGCCGGACCTAAATATTCTCTATTTTCTCCATCAACTGGACAGGCTCCATAACATGCTCCGCAGAGAATGCAATTGGTATATAATTCCAGTTCTGGTAAAAAAGAAGGTTCCATCAAATTCTCTTCCTTTGGTTCAGATCCTGTTTTAAGAACCGGCTCCACATATGCGTGGGCTTTAAAAAAAACATCACGGTCCACTATAAGGTCTTTAATAACTGGAAAATGGGGGAGTGGTTCCACAAGGACTTCCTGGGAGGGATCCCAGTCCACTTTTTCTTCCAGGGCAGGATAAGGTGAAAGTGAGATTTTTTGTTCTCCTTTCAAAAGAGATGCTACCTGTGTCCGGCAGGCCAGGCGGGGGACTTTATTAATGAGCATGGCACATGTACCACAAACTGAACCTCGGCAGGAGTACTGAAAGGCCAGAGAATCATCAAATTGCTCCTGAAATTGGAATAATGCTCTAAGTACGGTCATGCCTGGTTCTTCTTTAAGAGAAAATGTATCATAATGTGGGGAAACCCTTCCTTTTTCATAGCGGAAAACTTTTAATTTCATTAGTAAACACGCTCCTTTGGTTCAAATATTCCCATTTTAACTGTTTTATAGGTAACCTGAATCTCTTTATTTTGTAAAGAAGTAAGGGTATGTTTTAGGAAATTTTCATCATCTCTAGAGGGATAATCGGTTCTTTTATGAGATCCCCGACTTTCTTTTCTTTTTAGTGCACTGTAAGCCACACACTCAGCCAATTGCATCATGTATTCCAGTTCCAAAAACCTTATTAGGGCCTGGTTCACGGCCATTTCTTTATTAGAAATATGGCTTTTAGAAACCTTTTTTTGCATTTTTTTAATTTCTAAAAGACCTTCTTTCATTTTTGCAGCATCACGAAATATTCCAAAATTATGGGACATATTCTCTGTTAGATAATCCCTAATTTGGAAAGGATTTTCTCCATTTTCTTCTGGTTCCCTCTCCAGAATGCTTTCAATCGTATTATGAACCTGTTTAATGGCCTTTTTAATGGGCTCTAGGGGAGGCTCTTTAATATTTGAAATATCTTCTACCATTATATTGGCTACCAAACGACCAAATACCACAGTTTCAAGCAGTGAATTACCACCCAGTCGATTGGCTCCGTGCACACTGACACAGGAGCATTCTCCTGCGGCATAGAGTCCTGGGAGTGGGGTGGAGCCATTCATGTTGGTATCTATTCCTCCCATGGAGTAATGCTGACCTGGTTGAATAGGTATGGGGTCGGTAATAGGATCTACGCCAGCAAAATCCATGCAAATTTGTCTTATACCTGGTAACCGCTCTTTTATCAAATCAGCACCTAAATGGCGCAGATCCAGATGAACGTAGCCTCCTTTAAATCCTCTTCCCTCTGCAATTTCTTGTTCAATGGCCCGGGCCACTACGTCCCGGGGAGCCAGGTCCAGGGAATTGGGGGCGTAACTCTCCATGAATCTCTCACCATTTTTATTGAGTAAAATGCCGCCTTCACCCCGAGACCCTTCTGTAATAAGAATATTAGTTCCATAGAGGGTAGTGGGATGGAATTGAACAAATTCCATATCTTTTAGTGGTACTCCTGCTCTTAAAGCTAGGGCTTGACCATCACCCGTATTGATAAGGGCGTTGGTGGATTTATTAAAAATCCTGCCAAAACCTCCCGTAGCCATAAGCACGGCCCGGGCCTTAAATCCATGAATTTTTCCTTTCATAATATCCAGAGCAGTGCAACCAGTGCATTGCCCCTGGTCAATTACCAGGGAAGTGACAAAAAATTCACCATAAACTGGAATATTTCGATCTACCACCTGTTCGTAAAGGGTGTGGAGGGCATTGTGCCCGGTACGATCTGCAGCATAGCAAGTTCGAGGAAAACCAGCACCTCCAAATGGTCTTTGTGCAATTTTACCATTTGTTAAACGTGACCAGACTGTTCCCATATGTTCCAGTTCAATCACAGTAGAAGGGGCTTCACGGCACATTAATTCCACGGCGTTCTGGTCTGCTAGATAATCAGATCCTTTTACGGTATCATAGGCGTGAATTTTCCAGTTATCTACAGTTCCATCTTCTCCTGGAACATTACCCAGTGAGGCATTCATTCCTCCCTGGGCCGCTACCGAATGGGAGCGCAAGGGATGAACTTTACTTATAATGGCTGCATTGAGCCCGGCATCAGACACCTGCAGGGCTGCCCTCAGGCCAGTCAGACCGCCTCCAATAATTATAATGTCCTGACTATGTATAATGGATAAACCCAAATCACTGGCAACGTCCTTTTCAGAATCCATTTCTGATTGAGGGGTGTTGCAATCTTCTTTCATTGATTTTAAATCTTTTTCCAGGCCTTCTATTTTAGATGGAGGGGTTTTATTTTTTATGGATGTTTTAATTTCCACTCAATCACCTGTAACCATTCATTAATCCTAACCATTCATTAATATTAAAAAATAAAGGGACTTAATCGCTTACCAGGGGAAGTTCACTTACTTTCCAGGCCACGAAACCACCTAAAATATTATAAGCCCCCAGAAAACCCGATTCTTTCATTTTCCCCATGAAATACTCCCCTCTAACTCCTGATTTGCAATATATGATGTATTCCTTATTTTTATCCAGCTTTTCCACTTTTTCCTGGAAATGATGGCCGTCATAATCCAGATTATTGGCTCGGGGAATATGTTCTCTTTTAAAATCAATATGGGGCCGTATATCTATAATATTTATTTCAGGACGATTTTCCATTAGCTGCAGAGCGTCCTGGGGACTGATAGTCACAAATTGAGGCATGTTACACACTCCTAAAATCTTTAATATTATATATTTGTCCCGTCTTTAATTAATTCTTAGGAATTTATGATTATTTAATAATTTTTTTATTCATTCAAAATATTCTTAAATACTATTTTCCTCTATTTCTAAGTTGTTCATTAAATTGTAAAAAACTTATACTAAAAAAAAGATAATAATTCATTGTATTGAAAATATGAAATATTGGGGGTGAGATTCATGGAAACTCAAAAAGCAAGTGGGGGAGCGATGATAGGAACTGCTATTATCATCGGTATCATAATATTGATATTCCCATTCTTAGTATATTGGCTGGCCTGGTTTTTAGTGCTCGTAATGTTCTTTGGAGGCCTTGTTGCCTTGATGCAAGGATAATCCAGTTAAACTTGAATACTGAAAATCTATTTTTTAATTTTTTTATCATAATTTAATGAATAACTAAGGATTTACAAAATGAAACTGGAATTTGAATTAAATTCAAAGGAATTTAAAGGACCTCTAAACATTCCCCTAACCATAAATAGTGGCCAAACATCGCAACCGGCCTGGTTAGAAGAAAATAATTATTATGCGGAACTGGTTTTGATTGATACTCAGCCATGTCTTCTGCAAGTGGGCCATCATCCTAGGGACGAAGATAAAATTAAAATTCAAGCTTATTATGATCATATAATCACTGAAGAATCTTTGAAAGAAAAATTAAATGAAATTTTTGATTTAAATTTTGATTTATATAAATTCTACGATTTTTTAAGGGAGGATCCCCATCTGGAACCTACCATTGATTTTTGTCAGGGAATGAGACTATTTCTGGCCCATAATCCATTTGAATGCATTATATCGTCAATATCATCTGCTAATTGTTCTATTATCAGATGGAGTCGTTCTATACGGGATATAAAGCAGAAATGGGGAAGTGGATATTCTTTTAATAATAAAAATTTCTACAGCTTTCCTTCACCAGAAATTATCTCCCAAATTCCAGAACACGATCTGGAAGAAATGCAAAGATGTGAAGATGATCTTCCAGAGGATTTTGAATTCATAAACAATTTGCAGGCCTGTGGTGTTGGATACCGGGCCAAATACATTATTAAAGCCGCAGAAATGATACAGAATGAAATAAAAATGGAAAAATTGGCTAAAATGAATTATGAGGATGCCTTTGATACCATTTTAGAACTTCCCGGGGTGGGCCCTAAAGTGGCCGATTGTATTTTACTTTATGGTTTCAATAGGGGAGAGGCCTTTCCAGTAGATGTATGGATAAAAAGGATTGTTTGTGAACTTTATTTTGGGGGAAAAGATATTTCAGTTCCTAAAATAAGGGAATTTGGCATGGAACAATTTGGAGAATATGCTGGTTATGTGCAGCTTTATCTGTTCCACTATGCCCGTAAATCGGGACTTCTGGATAAATTGACTCCCCCGAAGAATTCAAATAAGAATTCTAAGAAAAAGACTACTAAAAGTACTTAAGTTATACTTTGTTTTGGTGGCATCTAAGCTTCTAAAAATAAGTATTTTCTTATAGAAAGAAAATATTTTAAATTGCTAACAGATATTTGACTAAAAATGCCCCGGTCCATACCAGTCCCAGACCTAAAAGGATATATCCCATGATTCCGCCGGGTCTGGTGTAATAAGAATAGGTCCCGTAAAACAACACCCCTAATGAAAAAAACAATATCCAGATGCTGGATGAAGTTAAAACTACATAACTTCCTAATAAAACACCGGTGACAAATAAAAGATTGCTTATTTGTTTATATTCCACTAATATTTTATCATAATCTCTATTTTGTAAATTATCAACCATTTAATCCCCCCAATTAAATTTGTTGAAATTAATTTTACATTTATTTTACAATAATTTTCTAATTAATTATTTATTTTAAATACTACATATAAATTATGTTAATAGTCGTAATGTAATTATGCAGATCAGGTAATTTCATCTTAAAATAAATATTTTATATTATTGAAAATGCTAAATTGTCTAGAAAAATGGATTATTAATTGAAAGGTGTTTAAATGCTGGAAAATGAATTTTCTATCGAAGAAAATCTTAAAAATACCAGAAATCGAATTTTAAGCATGATAAATACTTCTACACTGAAAGAAATATCTGATGTGGTATATGAAGAGGCCATAGCCCTCACTGGTAGTAAAAATTGTTATGTGGCCTTTGTGGATCCAGAAAATAAGGATAGTGTAGGGATTTCTTTTTCTCATCTCACAAAGGGATGTCAGTATTATGCGGATTTAGGCGAGGCCCGCTTTAAAATTCGCAAAGATGGGACTTATGGGGGTCTTTTAGGTTATTCTCTCGATACTGGGGACTCATTTTTTACTCATGACCCTAAAAATCATCCGGCGGCCCATGGATTGCCTCCAGGCCATGAACCGGTGCAGCAGTTTCTCTCTGTGGCTGTAAAAAATGAGGACGTTATTCTGGGGCAGATTGTACTGGCCAATCCTCAAGAAGATTATTCAGAAAAACATCTGGAAATAGCAAATCAAATCGCTGATATTTATGGCCTAGTTCTAAAGAATTTTTTTGATGAAAAATAATTAATTGTCTCATATTTGTAATGAATTCTTTTTTATTTTTCTTGCTTCTCAGAACCAAATAGCTCCAGTTCTTCGTAATGATCTTTAATAATTTCTTTATAGGTACTTAATGACTCAGATGAGTTTATTTTTTGTTTGGAATACTTTAGGATCTTCGATTCTTCAATTATTTCTTTTGATCCTTGTATCACATCATTTGGCGTGGGAATTATTTCAGATTCCTCTATTAATTCCTTTGTTTGGGCAATTTTTGCTCTATAAATGCCCACAGGGGACAAAATAAAAATTATAATACTTAAAATAGCTCCTAAAAGAACAACCAGGTTCATTCCGGTGGTAAAATTATAAGCATTCAGATTATAAAGAACATTTTGTTCTAAAAGGGCTGGATCAATAGTTGTAGATAATAATATACCTGCAATACACACTCCAAAAACCATTCCCAGATTTCTCATGGTTACAATAATGCTTGATGCCGCACCTTTGTTGCTATCTGGTATAACATTCATGATGGCTCGATTATTAGGGGCCTGGAATAAAGCAGCACCGACTCCCAATAAAGCGAGCCTCCATAGCACGTCAAATACTCCGGAAAACATAGTAAGGTAAATCATGGAATAGAAAGCTGTTGCGCTTATTAAAGAACCTATAATTGCTAGAAGTCTGGATCCAAATTTATCAGCAAGAGTTCCACTAATGGGCGCCAAAATCATCATAATTATTGGGTTTATGGTCAAAACCACTCCGGTAAGTGCTGGGGTGAAGTGCAGAACTTTCTGAAGGTAAAATGGCATTATGAACAGTATCATGTACATACTAATATAATTCAAAAACAAGCTAAGATTGAATGCAGAAAATGACCTGTTTTTAAAAATCCTTACATCCAGAAGAGGATCTTCAACACTTATTTCTCGCCGTAAAAATAAAAAGAGGGTTAATATCGCTACAACAGCAGATATGATTGATAAAATATCAATTTTTAAATCTTGTATGCTGTATAATAGATAAACAGTTGAAAAAATACATATATACTGAAATAAAACTCCTGGAATGTCCCATTTTATTTTTTTAGTTTCTCCTCTTTCCAGTATCTTATAGCATAATAAAAAACTCATGATTCCTATAGGAATATTAACTAGAAAAACGGTTTGCCAGTCGAATAAACTTTCTAATATTCCCCCTAACATGGGGCCGATAGCTAATCCTGCTGCTATGGCCACAGCATATATTCCTAGAGCTTTTCCAGTTTGTCTAAGTGGAAATGCATCTTTAACAATACCCATGGAAACAGATATCATTAAAGCAGCGGCTATGCCCTGCAGAGCCCTGAAAAATATCAAAAACTCTATTGATGGCGATAAGCTACATAAAAAGGAAGTGGCTACAAAACTCAGAAGTCCCATCATGTAGATTCTTTCATGGCCATAAAAATCACCTAATTTACCGAATAATAAAACAAATCCCAGCAAATTTATTAGATAAATGGTTATTACCCATTCTGTTACTGCTATACTTGTAGAAAAGAAAACGGTGATGGTAGGCAGTGAAACATTAACTATACTGGCGTTTATAGGCACCATTATAGTTCCTAGGGCAATGGCAAGAAGTATTTGCCACTTGTTTTCCAGATTCAAAACCATTTTCACCTTGAATAGAAATTTATAATTAATTTGAATTTTTTAAATAATAAATATTTTCATGAAGTATTTTACTATTTTTTTACTTGTAATTATAAACATTCTAATTCCTAAGTGAATTAAAGAAAAAGAAAAATCTTAATATAATAATAATTTCGTTAAAAAGAATAAATTAAAGGATTATTCTTCAATAACCCTTACTTTGTTCATGACGTCTTTTTCTTTGATAGAATTGACCACATCCATTCCTTTGGTCACTTTACCGAATACGGTGTGTACTCCGTCTAAATGTGGCTGAGGAGAATGAGTTATAAAGAACTGACTTCCTCCAGTATCTTTACCAGCGTGGGCCATGGATAATGCTCCGGTAACGTGCTTATTTTCATTTATTTCACATTTTATGGTGTATCCTGGGCCTCCAGTACCGTTTCCTTTGGGACATCCTCCCTGGATAACGAAATCAGGGAGTACCCGGTGAAAAGTCAATCCATCGTAAAATCCTTTGTTGGCCAGACCTTCAAAATTGGCCACGGTATTTGGTGCATCTTCTTCAAATAAAACCAGTTCAATATTTCCTTTTTTAGTCTCAATTACGGCTTTTTTCATGTTATCACCTGATATAAAATTACATTAGAATTTAAGTTAATTTTAGTTCTTAATTTCTAAAATTTGTCTTCTAAAATTTGTCTAAATGTTATCAAAAATTTTATCAAAACTTGGAATCAACTGTTTGATTAATACTGCATTGATTTTATAGCAGTACTTATTAATAAGCTCAAACCAATTAAATATAAAATATTCGGTTACAAATGGTATAATTGGATTTTGTGTTTACTACCTAATTAATTTGATGCGGTGGAAGAATATATAATATATTATCGATTTACATAAAATTTTCTTTATCAAATGGCTAAAGATGTCATTTTAGAGATGCCATTTATAATAGTTTTATTTTAATTACTCAAATATCAGGTGAATATGATGAATACTCAGGAGATAATGGATTTAGATAAAAAATTCGTCATGCAAACTTACGGTCGCCAGCCTCTAGCCCTTTCTCATGGAAAAGGGGTTGAGGTATGGGATATGGAGGGAAATTCCTATCTGGACTGTTTTGCAGGAATTGCCGTGAATAATATAGGCCATGCCCACCCTAAAGTGGCTCTGGCTATATGTCACCAGGCCCAGAGAATGATTCACTGTTCCAATGTCTACTACACCCAGGAACAGGTAGAATTGGCCCAATTACTTACTCAAGTATCTCCCCATGACAGAGTATTCTTTGCCAACAGTGGTGCCGAGGCCAATGAAGGGGCCATAAAATTGGCCCGTAAATACACTGGAAAAGGCGAAATCATAGCCACAGATAATTCTTTCCACGGACGTACTCTGGCCACGGTAACTGCCACCGGACAGGATAAATACAAAGAACCATTCAAACCTCTTCCTGCAGGATTTAAACACGTTCAATTCGGGGACATTCAGGCCATGGCGGAGGCCATTAACGAAGAAACGGCAGCCATAATTCTGGAGCCTATACAAGGAGAAGGTGGACTAATTGTGCCTCCTGAAGATTACCTGCATCAAGTACAGG
This sequence comes from uncultured Methanobacteriaceae archaeon, assembly GCA_963698135.1. Lineage (GTDB taxonomy): Archaea > Methanobacteriota > Methanobacteria > Methanobacteriales > Methanobacteriaceae > UBA349. Next base: position 383,094 of record CAVOPP010000011.1, read on the forward strand.
CCTTGTGCCGCCAGAAAGATGTTCTATTAATATTGGACGAAATTCAGACCGGTTTCGGACGAACTGGGGAAATGTTTGCTTCAACTGTGTTTGGTGTTCAACCAGACATAACCACTGTGGCCAAGGCCATGGGTGGGGGATATCCTATTGGAGCCATACTGGCCAATGAAAGAATTGCCTCGGCCTTTGAACCAGGAGACCACGGTTCAACCTTTGGTGGAAATCCACTGGGCTGTGCCGCGGCCAAAGCAGCGATTGAGGTTATTCTGGATGAAAACTTGGTTCATCAAGCTCAAGTGATGGGAGAGTACTTTAAAACAAGCTTGGAGCAAATGACCTCTAAATACGATATTGTAAAAGAAGTACGGGGTAAAGGCCTCATGATAGGTATAGAACTAACCAAAAGCTGCGGTGATGTGGTTAACGAAGCCCGGGAACAGGGAGTCCTCATAAACTGCACAGCAGATAAGGTTATCCGATTGGTTCCTCCACTGATAATTACAAAAGAACAGTTAGATGCTGTGGTAAATGTTCTGGATGCGGCCCTAACCAAAATATCTTAAATCATCTTTCTTTCTTTTTTATATTATTTATTTGATTGATAGCAGTTTTATTTTTATTTTTATTGCTTTAATCACTTTAATCTGGATAATTTTTTTAATTAAAAACTTTAAACTCCAATTTCAATAAAAAAAATATTTAAATTAAATTTTAATAAAATAAGAGATTAAATAAGCAGATAAGTAAATTAAATGTCTTTTTCTTCTAAAAAACTTTCAAACCAGTTAGACAAATTTAATGATTTTATTTCTTCCAGAGAGGCCCAGCGATAGTCGGTGTGCTCATCACTAATTTTTAAATCACCAGAATCCACTTTTACAGTCATTATGACGTGTACGGAATGTATATGGGGTAAATCTTGTTGAGCTATTCCCACGGCTCTTCTAAGGGATATATTCAGGTTAGTTTCTTCTTTTATTTCCCTGATCATGGCATGGTCAAAGGATTCGCCTGGTTCTACCTTACCTCCTGGAAGCTCCCAGCATCGGGGATTGCTTCTGGAATCAGGGGCTCGCTTTAAAATTAGAATATTATCATTCGAATCTTTAATTATGGCCCGAACTACCAGTCCAAATGGTCTATCAGTCATTTTATTCTCCTTTCAACTAAATATAAATATAATTATCAAAGCAAAATATCTTTTTTAAGGATATATTTCTAAAGAATATTGAAATCCTTTTATTATTTTATTCAATTTATTCTATCCATATATTTTATTTTTATCCAAATAACTCTCTTTCTATTTTAACTTTAAAATAATAAATATGTATGGATAAGCCTTAATTACACAGTTTAAGGAATTAGTAGAAATATTCGACCCTTATAAATATTCTCAAAATTATTTGTTTTAAATTATAAATATCATGAAAAATAGAAGGTTGATATTAACTTAATTTTATTTGGAGGATTTTATAGATGGTTTTTGATTTAGAAATTAGTGAAAAAGGCAATCTCAGCATAGGCGGAGCTGACGCCACCGAGCTTGCCCAGGAGTATGGAACTCCTTTATATGTTATTGATGAGAACAGGGTTCGGGACAATTACCGCAGAGTTTACAATGCCTTTTCCAAACACTATAACGATTTTCAAATATTCTATGCCTGTAAGGCCAATACCAACCTTTCAGTGTTGCGTATCTTAGAACAGGAAGGTAGTGGAATAGATGCTGTTTCCCCTGGTGAAATTTACACCTCTTTACTCACGGGATTTGACCCCCAAAGAATACTATACACTGGAAACAATGTAAAAGACGAAGAAATGGAATTTGCAATTGAAAGTGGAGTACGCTTAAATGTAGATTCAGTATCCCAGCTCAAAAGACTGGCCAAAATAGTGGATCCACAGGGCTTTAAAATATCCTTCCGGGTAAACCCCATGGTGGGTGCCGGCCACCACGAGCACTGCATAACTGGTGGGGAAATGAGTAAATTCGGTATAATGGAAAAAGAAGCGGCGGAAGTGTATAAACTTGCCCAGGAACTTGGATTTGATCCAGTGGGTATTCACACTCACATTGGATCAGGTATTCTAGATCCAGAACCATTTAAACTGGCAGTAACCACGTTAATGGACATAGCCGGGGACATTACTGAAAATGCTGGAGTTAAATTTGAATTTATTGACTTTGGTGGTGGATTGGGAATTCCTTATACTCCTGATGAGGAAATCCTGGACATTGAAACATTTGCTCGGGAAATCACGGACCTATTCAAGGATAAACTGGCCCATTACAACATGGGTAAACCAACCATGTGCATAGAACCTGGAAGATACATTGTAGGGGACGCTTCATATTTGCTGACCCGGGTAAACACTGTAAAACAGAGCTACCGTAAATTCGTAGGGGTAGACGCTGGATTTAACACTTTACTGCGTCCTTCCATGTACGGATCCTATCACCACATTGTGGCGGCTAACAAGCCCCAGGCAGAAGCAGTAGAAGAAATAGACATTGCAGGTAATGTATGTGAATCAGGGGATCTTTTCGCCCGTGACCGGCCTCTTCCTGAACTGGAAGAAGGAGATATTGTAGCCATTATGAATGCAGGGGCTTATGCTTTCTCTATGGCTTCCCAATACAATTCCCGACCGCGACCAGCAGAAGTACTGGTAAAAGACGGTGAAAGTGACTTAATCAGGGAAAGAGAAACTATTGCTGATGTTTTAAATAAACAAGTGCTTCCAGCAAGACTTTTAAAATAATTTTAGGGAAAAATAGAATAAATTAGTAGAAATAATTAAAAAATTATCTAATGAAATTAAAGAAAATCATAAAAATAAAATTTATTAGAATATCTATATTCTTTCAAATTAAATTTTTTCATTATCATTTTTTTAAAAGTTAATTTTTAATTATTTAACCAAATAAAATCAGATATCCAGGAGATTATAAAATGAGTAGAATTAATCTTTTATTTTCTAAAATGCATGGTTTAGGAAACGACTACGTGGTGATTGACGAGAGCCAGACCGAGTGCGTTAGTGAAGATAGAAAAAGCGAACTGGTGGTGGAATTATGCCGCAGGGGATTTTCAGTAGGGGCTGACGGAGTAATATTCGTAGCGCCGGCCACCCAGGAAGGTGATATTAAATTCCGCATATTCAATGCCGATGGAAGTGAGGCTGAAATGTGTGGAAATGGTATCCGATGTTTTTCCAAGTTTGTGTACGACAATGGGATTATTCGCCAGGAAAAAATGAAGGTGGAAACCCTGGCTGGTATTAAAATAGTAGAAATGGCCATTAATAATGGTAAAATGGAATCTTGCCGGGTAGATATGGGAAAAGCTACTTTTAAAAGCAGTGAAATACCCATGGATGTGCCGGAAGACGAATTTGTGGATAAATTCCTTAAAGTAGAGGGACAACCCATGCAGATGACGGCTTTAAGTGTGGGTAATCCTCACGCAGTCATATTTGTAGAGGACGCTGGCCAGGTTGACCTGGCTAAATGGGGCCCGGCCATAGAAAACCATCCTTCATTCCCTCAAAGAACTAATGTGCACTTTGTAGAAGTATTATCTCCTCAAGAGATAATTATGACTACTTGGGAGCGGGGAGCGGGTCCTACCCTGGCCTGCGGAACCGGAGCTACTTCCTGTGTCATTGCCGGCAACCGGCTGGAAAAATTAGATGAAAGCGTACTGGTGCATCTTCCTGGCGGTGAACTGCAAATAGACGTTTATCAGGACGAAAACGAATTAGGGGCCTTTATGGAAGGTGATGCAGTCCTGGTATTTGATGGAATAATGGTCATGGATATTTAATTAATTTCCATCAATTATTTATTCATATTATTATTTCATCTATTATTTTTTTTAAATTAAAAAATTAATTAAAATTATTATATAAATGACGCCATTATTATCATTATTTATTAAATCAATTATTTCAAACCCGTTTTTTATAGTTAGATTCTTTGATATTTATTTTAAAACAAGTGCCTGATTCATTTAACATTTCAATATTTCCATCAAGTTGAATGACCAGGCTATTAATCAATTGCATACCTAAACTTTCGGTATTTTTAAAATCAATCTCTTTAGGAAAACCGGATCCGTCATCACACACTTTTAACAGGCATTCGCCTTCTTTTCTTCTCATCTTTATTTTTATAGTACCTTTTGAGTCTGGAAAAGCGTGTTTAAGGCTGTTAGATACCAGTTCATTTATTATGAGTCCGCAGGGAATGGCCGTATCAATATTTAAATAAATGTCTTTCACATCTATTTCGGTTTTAATACTGGCTGAGACATCCATGTAACTGTATATAAGATTCTCCACCAGACTTTCTACATAATCTTCAAAGTCAATATGGGCTAAACTGCTGGAACGGTATAATTTCTCGTGAATAAGAGCCATGGACTTAACCCGATTCTTACTTTCAATGAAAACGCTCTGGGTTTCTTCATCTTTCATGTACTGGCTTTGTAAATTTAATAAGCTGGAAATTATCTGCAGATTATTTTTCACCCGGTGATGAATTTCTCTCAGGAGCAACTTCTTTTCACGCAGTGATTCCATTATTTTTTCTTCATTTCTAACTCTCTGCAGGGCCAGGGTGTAAAAATCAGCCAGTCTCTCCACGGCTTCCACATCTTTTTCATCGTAATCATCTGGCGAGTTAGAAACAGAAATTTGACCTACTACTTCTACTTCATCCAGAACCGGAATAGAAAGATATTTATCTATTTTTAAACGGCTTTCATAAGTATCAGTTTTATAGGAGGCCACATTGTTGGAAATGAAACTTTCCTTTTTATCCACGCTCTGTTGCATTAAATCTCCGTAAAAATGCTTTTCATCCAGCCCTAAAATTGGATTAGTGGAATATTCCTCACTTAAAGGGTGAACCATGGAAATAATGGCCATGCTCCTGGTTTCGGGTATTATTTCTCCTACATATCCCATGGGACTTCCAGTTAATTCCAGGGCCTGATTCAGGATGACTGATGCTATATCTTCCAGATTGGTTTGGGAAGAAACAAGGGGGGCATAAACCTTATTTAAAGATTTATTTACTTTTAATTGCCATTTCAAACGTTCAATGGCTTTATTTCTTTGGGTAACATCTATCAGTGAAATCAGTCTTCTTTGAGTGCCGGGGATTATAGCCACGGTGACGTGAACATCCTTGACCTGTTGATTATGGTCTAAAAATTTGAATTCATAGTTGCGGGGGACAGAATCAGGATCTAAACTTCTTTTTTCGTGGTATTCTATCATCATTTCCAGATAATCGGGATGTACAAAAGAAGTCCATTTTGCTTTGCCTTCTATATCTTCTTTAGGGGCTCCGTATAGCTTTTCAAATTCAGAATTGACTCGAGAAATGGTTTTACCGTCTTCGATAATTATAGTGGCTGTGCCTGTATTTTCAAAAATAGTTTTATAATAAATTTCAGACTCTTTTAGAGCTTTTTCTGCCTTTTTTCGATGGCTTAAATCACGGGTTATGGTTATAAAACATACAAAATCTCCGGAAGCTTCTTTAACGGCTCGAGCTGAAGATTCAACCCAAACGTAATTACCATCTTTTTTTCGTAAACGATACTCTATAAAATCTTTATTATCATTATAAAGAGTATTAAGTTGGTATTTATGTATAAATGATATGTCCTGGGGGTGCATAAAATTATAAGCATTCTGACCAATTATTTCCTCAGGAAGGTAACCCAGTATATTTTCAACATAGGGGGAAACGTAAAGGTATTTGCCACTGGCATCGTGGGTAGATATCATATCCGTAGCATTTTCTGTAAGAAGCTGGTACTCGCTCTCTTTTTCAAGAAGCCGGGTTTCTATTTTTTTTTCTTTGTTTATGTCTCTCAGGAATATGGAAACATCACTGGAGTTAGGGATTATTTTAAAATAATACCATGTTTCAGAAGGTGGTTTGCCAAAATAAGTCTCAAAACATATTTTTTTATTGCTTTCCAGTGCTTCGTAATATTTTTGTTCGAAAAAAGATCCTTTTATCTGGGGAAAAACATCAAAAACATTCATTCCCAGTATCTCGTGTTTGCTTTGTTTTAAAATCTTTTCAGCAGCAGCATTAAAAGTAGTAATCCTTAGATTATCATCCAGAGATAAAAACCCATCACTGGTATTCTCCAGAATTTTATTAATCCTTTTCTCAGCACTTATAATAGCTTCACGAGACTGTCTTTCTCTTAACTGAAGATTATAAACCCTTTCTTTTAATTTGTTAATTTCCTGCTGAGCCTCTTCAAGATCAAAGAGATTATCTGGAATAAAAACACCCCTAATCGGATCATTGAAAATATATTGTATTATTATTTTCACATATTTTCGTGATAAATAATAATTGATGTAAAGTGGATATAAATATTTATAAATTAATCTCCACAGTGAAGTTTATATGGTGTAATAAATTGTCTTAAATGGAAATATGGTAAATTAAATGGGAAGTTCTGGCACCAATGGGGATTAGTTTAAATCAGATTTAGTTAGTTCTATTATTTGGGGGACGTTTTATGTATGAAACTAAAGTTCAAAGCAAGATTTTGGCTGCTCAAAGAATCATAGACGGCTTTTTAGAGATATTAAGAAATAATGATGAGAAAAATGGCCTCAAAATTTGTAAGGAAAAGGAACTGGTAACTTATTACCAAAAAATGAGTAGCATTATTAAATCTTTGGAACGAATTGATCCTCCCTGGGAGTTTAGAACGGTCCATCCAGGTATAATTCTGGCTCTAACTAATTATAGATCGGCCATAAGGGAATTACTTAATTATTGCGATGATAAGGATGAAAAACATCTGGAATTCATGCTGAACCTCATGGAGCAGGGATATAACTTAATGGAAGAAAATGAGGAGCATATGCTGAAGATGAACCCCCATGATGGTAAAATAAGGGAGCAAAAATTCAAAAAGTGTTTTATTGCCACTGCTGCTTATGGTGATATAAATGCCCCGGAAGTGGTTGCTTTCAGAAAGTTCCGGGACGAATATCTCCTGATGAGAAATTGGGGCCGTATTTTTATAAAAATATATTATCAAACCAGTCCCTATCTGGCCAATTATTTAGAAAAACATTCTAATGCAGCTGATAATGTTAAAAAAATTCTAAACAATCTTTTAAAATACATTAATTCACAAAATAAATATTAATAAACAATCCATCAAAATAATCATCAATTATCAGAATAAACTTTTAATTATTAAATTGATTAGGATTAAAATTGATTAGGGGTGTAAAAATGAAGGTTCAAAGAGGAAGTGTTTTCAGACCAAAAACAAATTATTATAAGGCTGCGGGAATTATAATGATCGTAGCATTTTTACAGCTTTTCATGGCCATAAACCTGGCTGAAACCCAGTTTCCAGGTTACAACACAGCCAAAAATACTCTGAGTGACCTGGCAGGTACTCTTCCTCCAGTGGAGCCGGCAGCCACTATATTCAATGTGAGCCTTATCCTGGCTGGAATTCTGGCCATAATAGCGGTTATTTTAGTTCTAAAAAGTGGGGGATGTCGTTTATTTTCCAGCAGCTTAATTTTAGCATCTATAGGGGCCATAGGTGTAGGATTCTTTCCGGGATATATGGGTGGTATTCATGTTCTTTTTGCCATGATGACCTTTATCTTTGGAAGTTTGGCCTTAATATTCTCCTATCGCCTGGGAATTAACATTCCCATGGTGGTGGTGTCCATGGTACTGGGTCTTTTATCCATGGGGATTATCATATCTCTTTTTATATGGGGATCGGGAATAGGAAATCCCCTAATAGCTTTTTTAGGAATTGGGGGAACTGAAAGGTTCATTGTTTATCCTGAGCTTCTCTATCTTATTGCCCTGGGCGGATACCTGGCCAGCCGAGGAGAAGACTGGGTTAGATTGAGGTTTTTCAGTGAGGAGAAGGTTTAGACATTCATGGCTTTATTTTTTATATTAATTAATTAGATAAAGCAATTTGAATAATTAGAAATAAATTCTAAAATTATATCTAACAATTCTAAGGAGAAAAATAAATGCAAGACCAAGAAAAATGGGATTATTTTGACCAGGGACTGGACCTCTTTGATGAGGAAAAATACCAGGAAGCATTAGAATTCTTTGATAAGGCCCTATCTATTGATCCATCACTGGAAAATGCCATAGCTTACAAATCATTTGCCATTACGGAACTGGAGTCATTGGAAAAATCACTGGAGTATATAGAAAGCCAGATAAAAGAATATCCTGATTACAGCTCTCTTTATTATCTTAAGGCCAATATACTTTCTGATTTAGAACAATTTAAAGAATCCAACGAATACTTTGAAATAGCCCTTAAAAATGGATTTGAAGAAGAAATTACATATTATGGGCGGGCCTACAACTATTTGGGACTGGGAGACTGTGAAAGTGCCATCCCTTTTTTTGAAAAACACCTTAAAACCAATGTGGATGATGTCCAGTCCTGGTGTGAACTGGGTAAATGTTTAATTTCTCTCTCCCGATTTGAGGAAGCCATTAAGTGTGAAAAAAAGGCCCTGGAAATGGATCCTGATTATTACTTGCCTTATTCTTACCAGGGAAGTGCCTGGATGGGTTTAGGTGAATATGAAAAGGCTTTAAAGTGTTTTAAAAAGGCCCAAACTTTGAATCCAGGGGATGAAAACTCCATTGTAAATATGGAGAAAATTTTAAAAAAATAATTCAGGAATAGGTTGATAGAGTAAAGATGAGAATAAATGGATTTAAAACTGAAATTGATTCATTAATTTTTTAATTAATTAATTTATTAATGATTCTTCAGCTAATTCCTAATCATAACACCTGTAATTATTATTTCCCACTCCATTATCTTTCCAATACTAAAAATACTAAAAATTATTCCATAATCCTTTTTATTCCTAATCCTTTTTTCGTATTATAAATAAATTAAAATAAAATTAATCATCAATACTAAACATTTTAGATTCTGATTTCACTAACATATTATCATTAGTAAGTTTTAATATAATAAAATAGAGAATGATTAATTCAGCAATTTTTTTAATTCACTTTAATAATTTTTAATTTCACTTTTTAGAAAAATATAAGAAAAATATAAATTTACACTTGCAACTTACCTTTATAATTAAATAGGAGAAATAAATTGACCAATAATCAAGCTAAACAACTTTATTCCAAGGGAACCGAACTTTTAACCATGGGTAAACTTCAAGAAGCACTAAATTATTTTAGAGAGGCCATAGACTCAGATCCATCATGTATAGAGGCCCATATTGAACTGGGATTTCTTCTGGGAACCTTAGATAAATACGAGGAAGCAATAAAAGTTTTTGACCAGGCCATTTCTATGGAACCTAATTTTCCCTGCTTTTTTGGCAAAGGAATGGCTCTTTTCTTCCTGGAAGACTATGAAAAATCACTGGAAGCCTTTTTAGATGCCCAGGATATGGGGGAAAATGAAGACCTGTGGTACTACATGGGCAGTATTCATTTATTCTTCGGAAACTATGAAAGTGCAGTAAATTATTTTGAAACTGCTTTAACCATGGATGAAGATTTTATCGAGGCCTGGAACGATGGTGGGGTGGCTTACAGTATTCTGGAAAATGATGAAAAGGCTCTGGTGTTTTTTCAGGAGGCCTTATATCTTGATCCTGATTATTCACCAGCTATATATAACATGGGTGCCACTCTGGTGGAAATGGGGCGCTATGAGGAATCATTATCCTATCTGGATAGAACACTGGAAAATGACCCTGATAACTTCAAAGCCCTCTTTTACAGGGGAAACGTGGCTTATTTCATAGAAAAAGAGGAAGAAGCAGTAGAATACTTTAAAAAAGCTCTTAAAATAGATAAAAATCAAGAAGAACTATGGAATTACGTGGGATATGTACAGTTCAGTCTGGGACAGAATCACGAGGCAGTGGAATCTTTGAAAGAGGCCATTAAACTTAACAATGAATATGAAGCAGCATATATAAATCTGGGAAATGTTTATCTGGATCTAGGAAAGGATAATTTGGCTTTGGATTGTTTTGAAAGGGTTTTAGAGATTTCACCAGATAATGAAGAGGCACTCTTTCAAAAGGACAATTTGAAGGACGAATGGGACTAAAAAACTGAATAATTTATTCGATATAATTAGTAAATCAATAAAGAGGAGATATTTTGACAGAAAATGCTAAAAAATTACTTAAAGAAGGAAAAAAATATTCAGATTCTGAAAATTACGAAGCAGCTATTAAATCATTTCAAAAGGCCCTTTCCATTGATTCAAATTGCCAGGAAGCCTACAGTGAGATGGGTTATGCTCTGGGCAATATAGAAAAATACGAAGATGCCTTGAATTCCTTTGAAAAGGCCCTTTCCCTTGAATTCACAGCTTCGGCCCTGCATGGCCAGGGGCTTACCCTTTATTATATGGGGGATTTTTCTTCAGCCATTGAGTCATTTGAAAAGGCTTTAAAATTGGATGAAAGTCAATGGGCCAGTTACTATCTCTCCCGATGTTATTTCAACCTGGGAGAATATGAAAATGCCTTGAAATACCTGGATAACGCATTGAATCTTAATCAGGATTTCCTGGAAGCCTGGAATGACAAGGGAGTTATCTATAGTATTCTCCAGCAGGACGATAAGGCCTTAAAATCATTTGAAGAAGTTCTAAGGATTGATAATACTTATTTGCCTGCAATTTATAATTTAGGAACTACACTGGCGGACATGGGTCGATATGACGAGTCACTGGAATGTTTGAATCGTTTAATTGAAGTGGATGCTGATAATTACAAGGCCCACTTTTACCGGGCCAATGTGTTATTCCTCATGAAAAAAGGAGAAGAATCCCTTAAATCGTTTAAAAAAGCTATTGAACTGGACAGTGAACAACCAGAGGCCTGGAACTATCAGGGATGTGTTCTGGCCAGTATGGGAAACAATGAAGAAGCCATTGAATCACTGGAAAAGGCAGTAGCTCTTTACCCAGAATATGAAGCCGCCTACATGAATTTGGGAGTAATTTACAAAGGTTCAGGAAAAGAAGAAGAAGCATTAAAATGTTTTGAAAGGGCTTTGGAAATTTCACCAGAAAATGAAGAAGTTTTAAAAGAAATAGGTGACTTAAAGGATTAATAATAATTTACGATCCCAAGAAAACAATAACTATGAATGGAAGCTTTTTTACTGGATATATGTGATAGGGGGTTATCAATGGGTTCTAACTATATTGGTCCGGATAATTCTGGTTCTATCATCTAAATATTCTTTTAAAGCAGAAACAATTTCCCTATTGTCAATATAAATCAGAATAACTTTTTTCTTTATCTTTTCCAGTAATTTCAGCTGTTTTATTATACTTTTTTTATTATCCAGGAATATTAAATACTTTTCATTAAATTCAGGATCCTCTGGACTAAAATCAGGCACCAGATCTGGATAAAAGGCATCAATTTCATCAGCCAATGGGCTGGTTCCAATTAGAACTTTAAAACCCTCATTTTCTGATAATTCATCTAATTTTTTTATTTCAATCATGGCATTGACTTTTAATGTTTATTTTAATGTTAAATATCTTTTTGATTTTAATATTTCAAATAATTACCCATCAAAATAAATTATCCAGGAATAATAACAGAAAAATATTCTTTTAATATTTCAATAAAAGATTGGGGGTTACTTCAGAAAACCACTTATTACCACTATTTCTTCAAAGAAAAATCTTTCTCGAGCCGTTATTTCCACTTCAAAACCCAATTGTTCCAGTTCATGGCAAGTTTTTTCATTATTAGAAAGTGAAGACTGTACCAGCTGCACTATTCCCTTATCTTTTAGATGATTTTTCACTTCCTTTAAAAATAGATCAATTACTCGACGTCCATCTGCGCCACCGTCCCAGGCAGCATCCAGTTCATCCCCTATTATCTCATCTTCATCAGTAGGTAGATATGGAGTATTAAATAGAATAAGGTCAAATTTCTCCTCAGGCACGGGCCCAAAAAGATCCCCTGGTCGAATTTCCATATTTTTCACCCCATTGCGCCCCGCATTGGCCCGGGCACATTCCAGGGCATGGGGATTAATATCGGTTGCCACTACTTTAGAAGCTTTTTTAGATGCAACCAGGGCTACTAAACCGGTTCCTGTCCCAATTTCCAGCACATCATCTCCTATTTTAACCAGCAAACTGTCGGCCAAAAGAAAGGTATCTTCGGCAGGAGCATAGACCTGAGGACATGTTTCAAATTTTATATCATCAAAATCTGGCATATTAAATCCCCTAATCAATAAATAGTTTCTATAAAATTTCCTTTAAATTTTTATTATATTTTATATATACCTAGAATTCTATGATTTTCAAAATTAGAAGTCTATTTCCTGCTCATATCCTTCTTTAGCAACGGGAAGACACTCTAAAACACTAGCCATTCCTGAAAGATGCAAATTCAAGGCTACACAGCCTTTTACTTCTTCCCATGATGCCCCCATTTTTCGAGCCATTGCGGCATGCATTCTAACTCCATTTAAGTTCCGGTTGGCAGTTTGAATGGCAATATTTACTAATTGTTTGGTTTTAGGATCCAGCCCCGGAAGATCCTTTTGGGCCTCTACGACTTGATTTAAACTTTCAAATAGGGACGGTAATTCTTCTTTAAAAATTTGGTAGGGATTTTCAGCCATGATAATTCTCTCCATTTATCCAATTTATTCTGATGATATTAATTCTAAATTATATTTCTGTGGTCTTACCAGATTTAAAATATCGGAAGTGACATAAATAATTTCAATAATAATTTCAACAATATCTTTTAATCATAAAATTCATCTCATAAACGGTAATACTATCATTAATTAATTTTAGTTTTAGTTAAGGGGGTGTAATTATAATTAGAACTGTGATTATTTATGAAAGTAATTATGGAACAACGGAAAAAATAGCCAGTTATTTATCACTGATACTGGGACCTGCTACCTATTGTAAAACAAGCGAATTTAAAGAGGAATATGCGGATTTTGACTTGTTTGTAATTGGTTCACCCATATATAGTGGACAAATCGTACCTCAGATATATGAATTTGTGGAAAAAAATCAGAAATGGCTTAAACAAAAGAATATTTCCCTTTTTTCTACCAGTATCAGCCCGAAAGATGGGCAAAAAAATCTGGATAAACTGGAAAAAAATCTGGATAATGTTATCAGCAAAAAAGCATTAGGTGGAACCTTAAAAATTGATAAATTAAATAAAATGGATTCTAAGGCCCTGGAATTATTCAGTGAAAACCTGGGATTCAATCTGGGTGATATGGATCACTTTAAGTTGGAAGAAGTTGTGGAATATGGAATGGAACTTAAAGAAATCAAGGATGATTTATCACCTAACATGCCGTCTGACCAGCTAAAAAAGATGGTGGAAGAATTTTTATCAGCTCACAACACCTGTACTTTATCCACGGCCGGTGGAGAAATGGTAAGGGCCACACCAATAGAATATACTTACAAAAACGGGTTTATTTATTTATTAAGTGAAGGTGGGGAGAAATTTGCCAATATCTTGTTGAATAAAAGGGTTTCTATAGCAGTATATGAAGATTACACTGGAATGAACAACCTGGCTGGTATGCAAATAAGTGGACAGGCTAAAATAGTTCCCCCAGGCAAAACAGAATATGGTCAGATATTAAAGATTAAGGGCTTGAGCCCGGACTTTATTAATAAATTGCCTATAAATTTGAATATGGTAAAAATAACTCTGGAAAAAGTTGAATTTCTGTATTCGGCTTTTCAGGAAATGGATAATGAAACAAAACAGATTTTCAAATTTGATAATAAATCAGAATAATATTTTTAATCAGTGATAAAAATTTGAATAATCCTTGATAGAAATAATCTGTGATTAAATTATTTATTCCCTTAAAATTCGCTTTAGAGCAGTTGATATATCTAAAATCTTTTCAGGGGATAATTTAAATACTCTTTCTTCTAGCAGACTATTTTCAACCATAGAATCAAGTTCCATTAAAATTTCTTTAATCTCTTCCTTTTCAAAATTACCTATCTCGTGAAAAGATTCTCTCAAGGCCTTGGATGTTTTTTTTCGCCGGTGTTGGAATATTGCCCGACAAACAGAGGCAAAAAAATCGTCAACTTCAACTTCATTGCGTGGAATCATTTTTACCACGGCAGAATCAACCTTAGGGGGCGGTATAAATGCCTGGGAAGAAACTTTATCCAATATTTCCACCTGGGCTTTAAAGTGCATCATTACTGAAAGCCGGGAATAGTGTTTACTGTCTACAGGTGCATTCATCCGCTGGGCAAACTCTTTTTGATACATTAAAATTGCCAGATCAAATTTGTAGTCTAAAAACTTGAAAGTAACAGGGGATGAGATTTGATAAGGCAAATTAGAAACAATTTTATTAAAAAATGGAAAATCAAACTTTAAGGCATCAGCTTCAATAATTTCCACATTTTTTAAGCCTTCTTCTTGCACCCTATCTTCCAGAATACGAGCTATGCGCGGGTCCTGTTCAATAGCCACTACTTTTCCTGCCTGGCGAGCCATAGGAATGGTTAATGTACCAATGCCTGGCCCAATCTCCAGCACAGTATCTGAAGAATTTAAATTTGCAAAATTAAGTATTTTTTTCCTTTTGAAATCATCAATAAGGTAATTCTGGCCTAATTTTCGGTTCAAACGGATCCCATAATTTTCTAAAACCTGCTTAGTCTCTCTGGCCAGAGAAACATTTCCAGGCCCTGTTCCTTCAAGAGACACTTTTAATTTCTCCATTTAAATATTTTCATTAAGGACACTCGTTAAGGGACAATTAAAACAATTTGACTAGATTTTGAGATGAATTCAATAATTAATTATAAAAATAAAATTAAATAAAAATAAATAATTAAAATGGATTACCTTCGCCGGGTAGGGGGTCGGGTAAACAATATGTATTTCTTTTTACCTCTGGTGGCTGGTTCAGCATCCAGTTCAATAAGAACTCTTTTTACCAGAAGTTTAACAGGATCTGAAAGCATAGGGACTCTACTTTTAATATCTTCAAAGCTTTCAAAAGGTTTTTCTTCTCGAGCTTTAATTATATCCCACATATGCTTTTTACCAATCCCTGGTAAAAGCTCTAACTGGTGCAGACGGGTACTTATAGGCCCTGCGTCATTGAAAAAATGGACATATTTGTCCTCTTTAAGTTTTATAATCTCTTCTATGACGTATTGCAGCTCCACACGGGAGGTAGCTGTCAAATCCTCGTGTTTTAATCTGCGATTTACACGGGAAACTTTTTCCCTTTTACCAGAACCAATGTAAACATCTTCATGTATTTCTATGTCTTCATCAGGCTTAGGAGAAAGTTCCAAAAGGGTAAATTCTTCCTTGCCTATGGCCTGGGCCACGGGTTTTCTTTTAAATGTTGAATAACCTTCTCTGATATAACCCAGGGGTAGATAATCAAGAATAATCGCGTAATCTTCCATGCCAATCACAAACTAACAAAGGGTTTTAGTTCTTTTAAAAAGAACTGGGAACCAAAAAAATTATTTATTCGGTCCGGTATTTTTCAACAATTTTCAGGATTTGCTCTAGATCCTCATTTTTAATAGGGATCCTTTCCTTGGCAAAAAGTAGCCTAAGGTCTGCCAGGTCTTCAGGTAGCATATCGGTTATCTTGATAGCGTATTTCTTCTTAACCACTTCTTCTAATTCTCCAATGAGCTTATTAGATTCTTCAGATTCTAATTTAGAGAATTTGATTACATGGTCCAGAGTAAGGTTCTGTTCGTAAGTAAGTTCATGCTCCTGAGCAAACTCTTCTAATATATCTTTAACCTGGGCAACAGGGACCGGCTCGGTCTCCAAAACCTTTTTCCCTATCATGGGAATCACTCTTGTATTTTCAAGTGTTCTGGTCTTATAATTAGTTTCTTAGCCTTGTTTCCATCGTTTAAAGAGACGATGTAAGCTCTTCCTCTGGTTTCCACTACTTTAGCGGTTTTTCCATGGAATCTAGGGTGTGGTTGACCTTTTTGAACGCTTGGGTCGATAATAATGTGAACTAAATCTTCTTCACTAAATCTTTGAATCTTTTTAGTTATAGGGTTGGATCGCCCTGGTCTTTTAGTTAATTGAAGTTTGTGTCTTGTTTTGCTTCTAAAACCTCTTGATCTTTGCACCATATTTAAAACCTCCATAATGGCCTTACGGCCGGTAAACATTAATAGAACTGTGATTACAGCAGATATCACAAAATAGGCGATTAATTATTCTCAAATTTTGTTTAATATTGTTAATTATCAGAGAAAATCCGGATGATCAAATTGCTGTATGCTGTTAATGAACATCAATACCTATTAGGATAAGATATTTATTCTTGTTACTAATATATTTTCCCCTTGAGTGTTGCAGATAAATTTTTTAAATACCCACTTCTAGTACATCCAGTTCCACACAACGGGCTGATGTCCCCAGTACCTGACTTACATTGGGTTGAGTCCTTTCCTCGTCTCCTGAGATTAATTCTTTGATATATAGGCCGCCTTGACCTTTAATAATTAATTTAATAGTTTTAGGGTCAATAATTTCCCATTTAATTTCCATTACCTCTCTCGTACGGATTTTATCTGCCCTTCGATGCGAAACTCGAATGGGGGTGCGTTGTTTTATTTCTTTAAGATTTTCCAACTTTTTAAGATCTTCTGGCATAATTTCTTCTTCTAAATCTACATAAGCCTGGTATATTTTATAGGTATCTGGCGAAGAAGTCTTAATTTCAGCTTTACGGGATCTTACGGTGTATTTAAGATTCAAAACCTCTACTTTTCCCTGTGCCGTTTCATTAATTTCTTTTTCCAGCTTTTCGAGATCTAAAACCCTTCGATGAGGTTCTTTTATTTCCAGTACAAAGGGCCGTCCACTTCCTAGCATCTTAACATCAATATCTTCTCTTCCTGCTCCGTGAAACTTGGAATCTTTTCCTTTACTCATTTTAAGAACATGTCCAGAGATCAATTCCTCCACAGTTTCCAGATACATTTTTCCGGTGAAGTTACAGCTTTCGCATCCCCTGCCTCGACATTTCCGGCATGGCCATTTAGTTTGGGGTATCCCTCTTATTAATTTTCGGTAACGACCTTCTAAAAATAAGGGATTAATTTGAATATGAATTTTAGGTTCTTCCGCACTGAAATCGGCATTTATAACCAGCTGGGGATAATCAAAATCCACTTCCCTCTGCAGACGTTCTTCCAGAATTTTTCCCAGTTCACGGTTGATTTCACGCTTTATACTTTCTACTTCTACTTCCAGGGTCTGGTTTAAATTTTCATCCTTTTTTATAACATCAGGATCCACTTTACTTCCTACTAAAAAGCTGGAATATTCCAGATCCAGTTTATTTATTTTATTTTCAACTTTGTCTGCTGCTTTTTCTAGTTTTTGAAATAAACCACTGCAGATAGAGCACTTTTCTGGCGAGGAGAATTCATCTCCTTCTAAACACATTATTTCTCTAATTTGAACTCCTCTTCGTGGATTTCCAGGCCCTTCCAGTTCTTTGGAAAACTTTCGTCCCAGGCAGTGGTTGCAAATTTCTCCTGCAGTGCTTTCTTTGATTTTCTGAGCTTTTTCTTTAATATGAGTATCCATTATATTCAACCTGTAATCTTTAATCAAAAATGTAATTTAATAAAAATTAAGACTATCTCTCATTAAAATTCAATAAATGAAAATTTTAAAAAAATAAAAAATTAAGTTGATTTATTAATTAATCATTATTATTCAATCAACTCTAAATTTTTCAAGTTTAGCGCATGAACTGTCTCATGAGCTGCCCCATGGGCCCACTCATTTTACGCTTTCCAAAACCTTTCATGGCTTTTTTGGTGACGTTATAATATTTTAAAAGTTCTTTGACGTCCTCGTTTTTCATTCCAGAACCCCGAGCAATTCTTTTTACCCGTGATTGTTTTATGGCACCTGGATTTTCCATTTCATAGTTGGTCATGGAACTCATGATGATTTTATACTTGTCAATTTTTTCTTCAGTCATCTGGGAAGCATTTTTAGGTAGTTTCCCGGTTCCTGGCATCATATTCATGATCTGTTGCATGGGACCCATTTTACCCATCATTTCAAATTGAGTCTGCATGTCTTTAAGAGTGAATTTTCCAGATAGCATGGCATCCATGGTTTCTGCAGCCATGTCCTCATCGGCTACTTCTTCTGCCCTTTCCAGAAGGGTTTTAATATCACCCATTCCTAAAAGCCGCGAGATAAACCTTTCTGGATCAAAGGCCTCGAAATCATCAATACGCTCTCCTGTACCAATGAATTTAATAGGTGCTCCAATTTCTGCCACCGCAGACAAAGCTCCTCCTCCCTTAGCTGACCCATCAAGTTTGGTCACTATTATAGATCCTACTTTGGCTGTTTGGGAGAATGCTTGGGCCTGGTCCTTGGCTTGCTGACCTATAGTCCCGTCTATAACCAGAATAGCCTCATCAGGGTCAACCACCGAGGATATTTGTTCCATTTCATCTAGTAGATCCTGTTCTTCCTTGTGCCGTCCGGCTGTATCAAATATAATTAAGCTCTGTTTTTTAAATTCTTCCAGACCTTTCTGGGCTAAATCCAGAGCATCTTTATTTTCCGGGTCTCCATAGAGGGGCACATTCATTTCTTCTGTGAGTTGCCTTAATTGCTCGTAGGCAGCAGGTCTCCAGGTGTCGGTACATACAATAGCAGGATTGAATCCTTTTTTCTGAAGATAGCGGGTTAATTTACCAATCGTGGTTGTTTTACCGCTCCCTTGAAGTCCCAGGAATAATATTTTAAATGGTTTTTTGTCTATTTCGATTTCCTGGGCCTTTTCTCCCAGTAAATTCACCAATTCTTCGTATACTATGGTTATTATATGTTCTTTAGGAGTTATACCCTTGGGGGGTTCTTCTTTTAATGCCCTTTCTTCTATTGACTTGGATAATTTTAAAACAAGTTTAATATTAACATCTGACTGAATTAAAGCTCGCTGGATTTCTTTAACGACTTCTTTAACGACTTCCTCGTCAATTATAGTCATCCCGGCCAGTTTTTTCATGGTAGTGGTAAGATTCTTACCTAAATTGCCTAACATCCTCGCACCTTGAGTGAAATGGTTTATTTAAATAAATAACTATTTTTTTCTATCGAGAAGAAGAAATAGATATTTTTATATTTTGTTTATGTTGATGTCTAATTCATATAAAATTCATTATTAAGTAACTGTTATTTTTAATATAGATTTGCAATGTAATTAAATCTGTTTTATGAATTCTTTTTAATATATTAATTTATAGAATTCATAAGTATATTGTATAAGATATAAGAATTATTTAAAAGTAGTTTATTAATAATTATATATTGAACTAATTGCAGTGATACTCAATTGTAGTGATAATTAAAGAATTTCATAATTAACCATCAATTAACCATAAACTGTATTTCAAAAAATTATTTTAATAAAAAAATCGGTTATAACTCAATTTTAATCATTTAAGGTGTTATTAGTGCTTGAGAAG
The DNA here is from genome assembly GCA_963698135.1 of uncultured Methanobacteriaceae archaeon. Taxonomy (GTDB): domain Archaea; phylum Methanobacteriota; class Methanobacteria; order Methanobacteriales; family Methanobacteriaceae; genus UBA349. The sequence goes on from CAVOPP010000011.1 coordinate 402,695, forward strand.
TTAAAAAAAAGTTTAGAAGAGTCTCCAATAGTAAAAAAAGGGGAATATAATTACTTTGTTCATCCGGTAACTGATGGAATTCCACTTACCCAACCAGATGTACTCAAAGAAATTGCTGTAGCAGTAAAAAACCACTTCCATACTGCTGTGGATAAAATTGTCTGTGTGGAGGCCATGGGAATTCACCTGGCCACGGCATTGTCTCTGGAAACCGGAATTCCTTTTGTGGTGATTAGAAAACGTCAATATGGGCTTCCTGGCGAAGTTGCGGTTCATCAAACCACGGGATACAGCCAGGGAGAATTATATATCAATGGCCTCAACCCAGGGGATAAAATAATGCTTATTGATGATGTGGTAAGTACTGGTGGCACTATGATATCGGTCTTAAAGGCCCTTCAAGATATGGATGTACAGATAGAAGAAGTGGTAGCAGTCATTGAAAAAGGCGACGGTAAAAAATTGGTTGAAGCAGAAACTGGTCTTAAGGTGAGTGCTTTGATTAAGGTGGAAGTTATTGATGGCCAGGTATTTGCCGAACCAATTATATCTGATTAAATAATTAAATAATAATGAATTTGAAATTCATTCGATTCATTCGATTCATTCATTCTTCGAATTCCTTTCTAAAATTTTTTAACTTATGGGGTAGTTAATAATGTCTTCCATGTATGATCTGGACCTAAAAAAAGTCATAAAAAGAATAAAAGACATCAACGCCTCTGTGGTTGGTTTACAGTTTCCGGAAGGCCTTAAAATTCACGCTTCAAAAGTTGCCGAACACCTGGAAGCAGAAACCGGAGCCACAGTTATTATATCTGGTGATCCCTGTTTTGGGGCATGTGATACTGCAGATAGGAAAATGGCAGATTTTGTTGATATTTTAATTCACTATGGCCACACGGCCCTTCCTCTAAATTATCCTGTGCCAGTAATGTTTATTGAGGCTTATTCTAAAGTTGAAGTTATGGGATCCCTGGAAGAGTCCTTAAAACTTCTTCAAGATTATCATAAAATTGCTCTGGCCACCACCACCCAACACTTACATCTTTTAGATGATGTAAAACAATTTTTAGAAGAAAATGACAAGGAAGTGGTGGTTGAATCAGGTTCCAGTACCAGATTGGGCCAGGTGCTTGGATGCAATTTTTCTTCTATAAAAAATATTGATGCTGAAGCTTATCTCTACCTGGGTAGTGGAAATTTCCATCCATTAGGTATTAAGTTATTTACCCACAAACCGGTGGTCATTGCTGATCCTTACCGGGGAGAAGCCCGTGATATTGAGAAATTTGCCGACAGAATTTTACGTATTCGCTTTGCTAGAATTACTAAAGCCCGGGAAGCAAAAAAATGGGGAATTCTGGTTTCTTCTAAGGAAGGACAGTACCGTATGAAACTGGCCCGAAAAATAAAGGATAACCTGGAAAAAGAGGGTAAAGAAGCCCTATTAATATTGATGGAAAATATATCCCCTGATTTATTACTGCCATTTTTGGATTTAGATGCCTTTGTAGTCACTGCTTGTCCTAGAATTGCTATCGATGACTCTCAAATGTACAAAAAACCACTTCTAACTCCTCAGGAATTAGAAATTGTGCTGGATAAAAGGCCATGGGATGATTATCAACTGGATGAGATATATTTCGGCGAAGAATCATTTAATCAATGAATAATGATAAGAATAATATAATTAATTTAAGATTTCTTTAAGTATTTTTTTTAAAACGAGTATTCTTAAATTGAATCTGAAAGTTGAATTTTTTTAAAAAATATTTATTAACAACAACTCATATATAATAGAAAAATGAACATCATTATATTCTAAAATGTTTTTAATTAATATGTCAACTTTATTAATCATTTTCAGATCACTAATTTTTAAGCAGAGGTGAAGGGATGAAAGCTAAATCTGGAGATTTTGTTCTGCCTGGAGATTTTCTAGGCGTTAGTGAGGAGTTTGTTCCTGCAGAAGGGGCATACGACGACGAGGGCGATATAAAAGCCATGGTGGTGGGAACTGTTTCCCTGGATGATAAAAATAAACGCATATATGTGGTTCCTCAAGCAGGTTCTCCACCGGTATTAAACAAAAATACTACTATTATAGGTCATATAATGGAAGTCAGGGGTCAGAGGGCTCTGGTTAAAATACATGCCATTAAAGACAATCCCCGGAAGCTGGTAGTCTCCTTTGTAGGTGGAATACATGTATCTCAGGCTGATAAAGGCTATTTAGCTAAATTAACTGATGCTTTCCATATTGGGGATATTATTGAAGCCAGAATTACCAAAGTGGTCGGGCTGGATAACATTGACCTTAAAACTTCTCAGAAAGATCTGGGTGTATTAAAGGCCATGTGTACCCGATGCCGACATTTTATGAAGCAAACAGGTAAAAATGAAGTAACCTGTCCTAATTGTGATAATAAAGAAAAGCGAAAAATTTCCGCTAATTATCAGGTATAAAATTTTTAATTTCATATATGATTTAAAAAATTAATTCAAAATCAAAATTCAAAATATAATTAATAAATTAATATTAACGAGGTATAACATGGAAATTATTACTAGTAAAAGATATGAAATGGAAATACTTGCTGAGGGAGAGACCCATACTCTCTGTAATGCTATAAGAAGAATTTTAATGGAAGACGAAAATGTAAAATCCACGGCTTATGTCATTGAACACCCTATTGTAGGCGAGCCTAAGATTTATGTTAAAGCAAAAAGTCCAAGAACATCTCTTAAAAAAGCTTCAAAAACATTAAAAGAAAGATGCGCTGAATTTAAAGGCCTTTTAGAAGAAATAGAATAAATTAAGTTCGATGGATTGAAATTTACCAATCCATTATTAAATAATTTCTAATACAATTATTATAAACTGTAAATATCTCTCAATATAAGTTTTAACATTTATTTTTAGAATTAAGCATTTTATTTTTTATTTAACTTTTCACGAAATCATGTCTGGATAGAATTTTCATGGAAAATAAGAAATTCAGAACCATTAAATCGGAGATAAGGATTTTAGGAATTGATGATGGACCTTTCCATCCTCATGAAAAAGGTGATGTTTTACTGGTCGGCACACTATTTCGGGGAGGGTTCTGGTTAGATGGAGTCCTTACCACCCGGCTGGAAATTGATGGAAACGATGCCACCGATAAGATAATTAAAATGGTCTCTGATTCTCGACATCTGGGCCAGCTAGGTGTTTTAATGCTGGATGGAGTCACCTTTGGCGGGTTTAATGTGGTGGATATTCAGCAAATATTTGAAAAAACCACAGTACCGGTAATTGTGGCTATGAGAAAGTATCCCAACTTTGAAAAAATAAAAAAAGCACTTCAAAACTTTCCAGATTGGTCTGAAAGATGGAAAAATGTGAAAAGGGCAGGTGAAATTTATCCGGTGGATGAATCTGACCAACTATTCATTCAAATCAGTGGGATATCATTAAAAGATGCTTTAGAAATAGTAAAATTATCCACAACTCGCAGCAATATTCCTGAACCAATTAGAACCGCTCATTTAATTGCAGCAGGAGTGGAAAAAGGCGAATCTCGCGGCAGTGCTTGATTATCTATAAGAATATAACTTAAAATCTGAATTAGGTTGGGGATGACAAGTTAAATGACAATAATATTATTGCATAAATTAATTCCTATTATAATGTCTTCAATCACTGATTCCTATTTTATTAAAAGGAAAAGATTATCAATTAATATATTGATAAATAATGATTCCCTATTTAAGGAAGTGTTATCATTCAAACTCCTAAAACTCCGTTATTAACGGTTGATACCATCATCATTGATTCTGACGATACTATAGTTCTTGTAAAAAGAAAATATGAACCTTATAAAAATCACTGGGCTATTCCCGGAGGTTTTGTTGAGGTGGGAGAATCTGTGGAAGAGGCTGCTGTAAGAGAGGCCCGTGAAGAAACTGGATTAAATATTGAACTTGTTTCTATGGTAGGGGTTTATTCTAAACCGGAGCGAGATCCTCGAGGACACGTAATAACAGTGGCTTACATTTCTAGACCAATTTCAGGTAATTTAAAGGCAGATAGTGATGCTCAAGATGCTTTGAAATTCACTAAAGATGAAATAAGCCGTATAAAATTGGCTTTTGACCACGAAAATATTTTAAAAGATGCTTTCTATATTTTAAATAAATAATTTTTAGAAAATCAAATCAGAAATTATATAACTTATGTTTTAAAAAGATTAGAAGAAATTGAATAAAATATTTATAAATTAAAAATATTTAATAATATTTAATAAATTAATTTACAAATGCAATAAATCACCAATAAATCTATTAATAATAAATCTATTAATCAAAATCATACTTAATCATAAACTATCAACAAAATCATAATTGCTTAAACTAGAATATAATTACTCAGGTTTATCTCTTAAATCTAATATTAATTTAATAATATTCTTTTCAGGCAATTTAAAATATTATAAATTATCAATTAACAAAATTAATTAAACTAATCAATCTTACTTTATTAAGGAGGACTAATATGGAGTTTTGCCCTAAATGTGGAGCTATAATGTTTCCCAAGGACGACAGTTTCCAGTGTAAATGTGGTCACCAGAAGAAGATCACTAAGGACCTGGCCAGCCAGTACGATGTATCTGAAAAAATAGACACTAAAGACACGGTTATATTCACCGGGGATGATATCAATACACTTCCCACCACCAGAGCGGAATGCCCTAAATGTAAGAATATGGAGGCTTTCTGGTGGCTTCAGCAGACCAGAAGGGCTGATGAATCCGAAACTCGTTTTTTAAGATGCAAGGCCTGCAAGCATACCTGGAGAGAATACGATTAATAAATAAAAGCTATTAATAAGCGATTTAATTATTCGGAGTTTAAGATGAAAGAATCAAATTCTGAAGGTCCAAAAAAGGAAAAAAAAACTGAATCTTCGATTTTAAGTTCAGTTAAAAAGGCATTAAATGCCTTGGACCCGGCTATGGAAAAATCAGCTGATGATGGACGAGGAAATAGTAAAACTGAAGATTCTAAAACTGATGTAAAGTCATCAAATAAAGAATCTAAGAATTCTGCATCGGGAAACATTTCAAAGGTTGGGGATATTAACAATGTCAAATCTCCCCGAAAGGAAGATGTTTCAAAGGAATCCAAAAAAACAGAATTCAATAGTATAAACCAACGATTTAATCATTATAAAACGTTAATTCAAGAAGATAGGCAGAGATTCATCGCCCTGGTAGCTCTGGGTGTGGGAATCATTCTCATACTTTTAGGAATATCATTGCTCTTTGGAACTTCTGATAAGGTTTCTGATAATGTGGTATTTGGTGAGAGATCAGTAACATCTGCATTTTTTATTATAGCTGGTTTATTAATAATTGCCGCAGTTTATGCACCAAAAATTATTGGGAAAACATCTTTTGACGGCATGTACCAGGAAATGAAAGGCGTTGAAGGCGATAATTCTTCTAAAAAAGAAAAAAATAATTCTAAAGAAGAAAATTCTAAAAATAATTCATCAAAAGAGTTTAAATCTGATAATAAGAGTTCGACTAAAACCGAGATCCCTGAAAAAGATCTTAAAAACGAAAAATAAAGTTAAAATTCTTTTAAAAGTTTTTCAGAGGTCTTTTTATTATTATAATCTTCTAGAATTATTTTACGCTGATAAATTTAAATTCTAGATATAGATAAATTAATTATATATAAATGATATTGATTATATTAGATTATAACAGATTAAGGGATTGTTAGTGAACTATTAAGTTCATCCATATCTGAATTATGATTAATGGAGGATGAAAATGTTTAAAGCAGAGTTGAGCGACCCCAATATACTGAAAACCAGTTTCGATGCGATTTCTTCCATTGTAGACGAAGTGCAAATACAGACTGATAGTGAAGGCCTGCGCCTGGATGCCCTGGACCGTAGCCACATCACATTTGTTCATTTAGAACTTAAATCCAGCTTATTTGACGAATATGTCTGTGATGAACCAGAGAAGATCAATGTGGATACCGAAGAATTGATGAAAGTCTTGAAACGGTCTAAAGGCGATGATAGAGTTTACATGTCCCTTGATGAGGGTAATTTTATCTTAACCTTTGAAGGAGAGGCCAAAAGAAGATTTAAAATCAGACTTATTGATATTGAATACGAAGCCCCAAGTCCTCCAAACCTGGAATACCCTACTGAATTTGAGGTTCCTTTCAGTCTGCTAAAGGATTCTATTCAAGATATTGACATTTTTTCTGATAAAATTGCCATGAGTGTAGACGGGGATCGGTTTGCAGCATCTGCTGAAGGTGAATTTGGAGATGCTAAAGTTGAATATCTGCACGGTGAAAAGATAGAAACCACGGCCCGCTCAGTGTTTTCCCTGGAAAAAATCAAGGAAATGCTTAAGGCCGACAAGTTTTCAGACATTGCCACTATAAGTCTGGGAGATGACATGCCTTTAAATCTTAAACTACGAATGGTTTCTGATGAAGGTGAATTAAGCTTCCTGCTTGCTCCTAGAATTGAAGCAGAAGACTAAAACGCCTTTTATTAAATTTCATTTTTGAAATAATAATAGCGAGGATTTAAGCGAGGAATAGGGTTGGACGAATTTTTCCAGAAACTGAGAAAAATACAGAAGAAAGAGCGCAATGAAAGTGGTCTGGCTCGGGTAGGCGAGGACTTTTACAAAAGAGTGCATCGCTACTTAGAAGAGTTAATGGACACTGTAGGCAATGATCCTTTTGCTAAGGAACAGTATCTTTTAAGAGACACCCAGAGAATAGCCACGGAAATTTGCGAAAGGAGAGAGCATAAGATAACTGACAGTGCTGTAATGAATATTCAGAGATCTTATCACTTGTTTAAGGGCAAACCTCAATTTGATCTTCAGGATACCACTCCTCTAAATCTCACCCCTGAAGAAGAACAGTTATACTTTTCTTTGATAGACACTTTGAAGGGCTATCGGAGCAAAATAATACCTTCTTTAGACGTTTTAGAGGATCCAATTATAGGTAACGGTGAAATTAAGGATAAAATAGTTTCTTCGAAAGATAAATCTCCAGATACCCTTTCTGAATCTAAAATTTCTTCTTCTAAACATGATGATAATTTCAATCAGACAAAAGGGGAAAATCAAAGAAATAAAATCTCTAATTCTTCTGAAGTTGAACCAGAGTCTTTTAAAAAGGTTTCTAAACTTGATTCAATCTCTGACGATTTGAATAATGATGAAATAGAATTTTCTCCCCCAGTAAAACCTGAAGAATTATCTAAGAAGAAAAATTTAAAGTCTGAAAAACTGGATTTGGATTTAAAAACAGTGGTCATCTTTGATGAACTTCCTTCCATTGTAGGGGTTGATGAGAAAGTTTATGGTCCTTTTTCTCCACAGGACGTTGTAAAAATGCCTGAAATCAATGCCCAGTTATTTATAAAGGCTAGAAAAGGAAGATACATCAGATCTTAAATAGATTCGATCTTAAATGTTAAAAATTGCCGGGCCCATCAAAAAACAAATGTTATCCATTAATAATTATCTATATTTTTGATATTAAATACATCAATTTATACAATTGTTTATATTGAGAATAATCTAAATAAGCACTAGTTACTAATATAATTGTAACTAATTAAAATTAATTTATAAAATTATTTATAATAATCAGATTTTTAAGGATTTTGGAATATTTTAAAAGTTCATACTTATTTTATAAGAGTGGTTTTTCAAATAATTTTCATTATCCAAACATATAAATAGACATTCAAATGATAAACACATAATATATCTTTCTACCCCTATGGTGGGGATAGCAATTTTATGGATTCAGATCAGATATTTTATTATAATATTTATGATGTGGATTATTTTTACAATAGAGGTGATTATATGAAAATGCCTAAAGAAAGGAGAACTTACTGCCCGAGCTGTAAGAAACATACTGTTCACGAAGTATTCGAATCAAAAAGAAGGAAAGCTAGCGAGCTTAAATGGGGACAAAGACAGTTCCGACGAGTTACTGCTGGTTACAGGGGTTACCCAAGGCCACTTCCATCTGGAAACAAGCCAATAAAAAAACTGGACTTAAGACTAAAATGTAAAGAATGCGGTAAAGCACACATTCAGAAAAAGTCCTTTAGAAATGGTAAAATTGAATTTGTAGCCTAGAGGTGTTATAAATGGCATTACAAAATACAAAAGGTAATTTCCTGCGGGTAAAATGTATGGATTGCGGAAATCAGCAAGTGGTTTTTGACCGTGCTGCTTCTGTAGTACAATGCATTATCTGTGGTAAAACCCTGGTAAAACCAAAGGGTGGAAAATCACAAATTACCTCCCAGATTGTAGAAGTATTAGATTAATTTTTTTTTAATTTATTTTTTAATTTTATTTTAGGATTTTAGGTGTTTTTCATGGTAAGAAGAAAAAATCAATGGCCTGACGAAGGTGAACTGGTAGTGGGAACTGTACACAAGGTTTTAAACTACGGTGCCTTTGCTAACCTGGAAGAGTACCAGGGTAAAGAGGCGTTTATTCACATTTCTGAGGTTTCCTCTGGTTGGGTAAAAAATATCCGTGACTATGTCAGAGAAAACCAGAAAATAGTTGCTCGTGTATTGAGGGTTAACCCTAAAAAAGGCCACGTGGATGTATCCATGAAGCGGATTAGGGAAGATCAGAGGACCAAAAAAATCCAGTCCTGGAAAATTGAACAAAAGGCAGAAAAGTTCCTGGAACTGGCTGGTAAAACCATGGATAAAAATCTGGACACAGCCTACAATGAAGTAGGTTACTTAATGATGGAAAGATTTGGAGATATCTACGGTGCATTCGAAGCTTCTGCAGAAGAAGGCGAAAGTGCGCTTATGGATGAAGGGGTAAGTGAAGAATGGGCCCAGGCCATAACTAAAATTGCCAAGAAAAACATTACTCCACCCGAAGTACAGATTACAGGATACATTGATATCAAGTCCTATGCACCAAATGGTGTGGAAATCATAAAAAAAGCCCTGGAATCTGCAGAAGGCGATAATATTGTTATTCAATGTGTGGGCGCTCCCCGATACCGTTTAATTGTTAAATCTACTGACTACATTCAGGCAGAAAAAGATTTAAAAGAAGCTGCCGATCAATGCATAGAAGCAGTAGAAGCATCTGAAGGTGAAGGGACTTTCCACCGTGAATTGGTTTAATGATAATTTGCTAAATTATTGTTTAATCTCTTATTGATCTCATAATCAATTTGGAATAATTTCTATGAAAATGAAAATGAAAAGGTGCAAATCCTGTGGGGAATACACCCTGAAGGATAAGTGCCCTTATTGCGAAGGAGAAGTAGGAGTGATTTACCCGGCCAAATATTCTCCTGAAGATAAGTACGGAAAATACCGAAGATTGCTCAAAAAACAGATGCAGGACTCGGTTAGTGGAACTTGATCTACTAAAATTTATATCTACTGATTATTAGATTTCCAGTATTTTTTTCAAGGATGGGAATCTATTTACAAAATATTCCATTGAAAACTTCTATTGGATATTGAGGGGATAAAAATGAAGGAAACTGTTATAAATATTTTAGAAGAGGTAGAGCTAAACCAACCTATTTTCGTAGAAGCTCTTCCTGGCATTGGTCATGTAGGTAAACTGGCTGCAGATCACATAATAGAAGAACTGGGTGCAGTAAAACTGGCTGAAATATATTCACCCTCATTTCCTCCACAAGTACTGGTTGATGAGGATGGAATAATTGAAAACATGAAAAATGAGCTTTATTATCTAAAATCCGCAGGAGAAGATAAAAAAGATTATTTAATACTTGTGGGAAACACGCAAGGGTTATCACCCGAAGGCCAGTACGAAGTATGTGGTCTTATACTGGATTTAGTTGAAAAGTATGGTGCTAAAGAGATATACACTCTTGGAGGATTGGCCACAGGTCAACCAGTAGAAACTTGTGCTGTATTTGGCGCTGCTACCAATAAAGACCTGACTAAAAAGCTGGAAGAACATGAAGTCACTCTTAGATCTGCTGACGGTGGAATTATTGGAGCTTCCGGTCTTTTACTGGGCATGGGATCTCTCCGAGGAATGGAAGGAGTATGTTTAATGGGCGAAACCCCGGGATACTTCATTGATGCCGAGGCAGCCAAGGCCCTTCTCACAGTACTCATGTCTCTTTTAAGTCTGGAAGTAGATACAGAAAGTTTGGAAGAGCGAGCTCGCGAAACCAGAAAGATGATTTCTAAAGCCCAGCAAATGGAACAGGAAATGATAGATCGTACTGCCATGCCTCCAGGTGAAGAAGACCTGCGATACATAGGATAATTTCCTATTCTTTTAATTTTCTTCTTTTTTTAATTTTAATTATTATCTAGTTTTATTGAAAAAACAGTAATATTACTAGAATTTAATTAATTCTATTCATTAGGTTCTTTATTTTTATATTATATTTCTTCTTTTAATTTATCTTGTTTTATTGGTTCATAATTGACTTAATCAGATATTTTATATTCTTTTTTGATCATAAATTATCTGATAGCATGACTAATGATTATTATATTGATCTTGAAAAATATTCTTTGAACAGTTTCAGGGAGGATTTAATTCAGGCAGAGTTAATTCCAAGTAGAAGAATATTAAAAGATGAAATAAATTCTCGTTTCGAGATTTTAAGAGAAAATGGAGTAGAAAATCTCCAGGACATTTCTATTATTCTTAAAACCCCTAAAAAAACTCGGGAATTTGCTAAAATATCAAATTTGCCCGAAGATTATCTTTTAATTTTACGCAGGGAAGTTAATAGTAATCAACCTAAACCATTTAGTCTGGAAAAATTTCCAGGCGTGAAAAAAGAAACTATTATCAAACTAAAGAGTTTGGGAATAAAAAATACTGCTCATTTATTTGAAAGAGTAAGAAATACAGTACTAAGGAAGAAGCTGGCCACTGAAACAGGGATTGACCACAAAGAAATTCTGGAACTTACTAAATTAACTGATTTATCTCGGGTAAAATGGATTGGACCTGTTTTTGCCCGTATTTTCGTTGATTCTGGGACAGATACATTATTTAAACTTTCAAAATCAGATCATAAAAGCTTATATAGAAAATTGGTTGATATTAATAATATTAAAGGATATACTAAGGCTAAATTCACGGAAAAAGATGTTTTACTCTGTATAAACATTTCTAAGATGGTGCCAGATGTTATTGAATACTAATTTAATTAAAAAGGACTTTAGTTTTTAAATATAGTCTTTAAAATTGTTCTAAGTTAATTAATTTCTTAAAATCAAATAAAATGCTTGCTTAAATTATATATAGACAAATCATCTACTCTATTTTATGATAGTTAATGCGGACTTGCATATTCATAGTTGTTTTTCCCGGGCTACATCTAATGATATGGTTATTGATGCTATAGCTCCCCAGGCTAAACTTAAAGGGCTGCAGCTGGTGGGTACCGGAGATGCACTTCACCCCGGATGGTTAAAAATCATCCAGGAAAGTACAACTCCTGCTGGGGATGGAATTTATTCAAAAGAGGACTGTGACTTTATTTTAACTGCTGAAGTGGAAGATAATAAAAGAGTGCACCATTTAATGATATTAAGATCTATAGAATCGGCTCATGAAATTAGAAATGAACTGGTTTCTGTAGATAAAGAGAAAGAGGGTCGCCCGCGAGTCCGTATGAATGGGGCGCAAATAATGGATATTGTCCATAAACATGAGGGTCTTATTGGTCCAGCACATGCATTTACACCTTGGACTAGTATGTACAAGGCCTATGATAGTTACATGGATTGTTATGGGAAAAAACCAGACTTTTTGGAATTGGGACTATCTGCTGATACTAATATGGCCGATACAATTAAAGAACTTGAAGATATTCCTTTCTTAACTAATTCTGATGCTCACTCCCCATGGCCGCACCGTTTAGGACGTGAATTTAATGAAATAGAAATGGAAGAAATGTCCTTTACCGCTTTAAAAGTGGCTCTGAAAAAGAGAAGAATCAAGGCCAATTATGGATTTGATCCCAGGATGGGAAAGTATCACCTGACAGCCTGCACCCGCTGTTACGAAGTATTTACTCCTAAAAAAGCCCAGGAATCTAATATGAAGTGTTCTTGTGGAGGAACTATAAAAAAAGGTGTTAATTATCGTATCTCAGAGATTGCAACCTGGAAAAGACCTCACCACCCTTATCACAGGCCGCCTTATATTCATATAATGCCGTTGGCTGAAATAATCTCGATGGCATTTTCGAAAGGTGTAACCACCAAATTTGTCCAGGGAATATGGGAGAATATGGTTAACAATTTAGGTAGCGAAATAGATGTTATGATTCGTGTCCCAATGGAAGATATAGAAATAGTTTCACCAGAAATGGTCCCGGTTATTCAGGCCTTTAGGGATAAAACCCTTGTTATTGTCCCAGGCGGCGGGGGAAAGTATGGGGAGATTAAATTTCCAGAAAATAATTTAGATAATTATCTTTAAAAACGACATTTTGTTTTTTTAATATTTTTTTAGAATTAGGTGATAAAAATGAATTTTAAAGCCACTATGGGAATCTGTCGCAAAATTGAATCTGAAGACAAGATGGTAATTGTACCTCAAGAAATTGATGCACTTTCAGAAAATCAGCTAGTCGTAGTTATAAGCTCAGAAGAATTCATTAAGATTACAGAGAATTTTAAAGACAGATTTGAGTTCATGAAATCTGTTAAAAATGAAATTGAGGCAGAAAAATAATATAATTTTTTTATTTTACAATTTTTGGCTTTTAAAAGTTTTTTAACATAAATTTCAGGTATTTTAATTACATTTAGACATCATTAGAATTAAGTTAGAATTTTACCACTGTGATTACTAATGCTTTATTAAAAATTATAGTGTTACACCTCTAATCTAGAACTTGTTACCGGGAGACCCACACATCAGTTTAACTATATTCTTATTCTTTAATAATACATTATTTTTAAAGTGAAAAAAAGCCTAAAAAATCAAACCTTAAAACTAAAAAATCGATTATCATTTTTAAAAATTAATTGGAGTAAAAATATTAAACGGACCCGCCGGGATTTGAACCCGGGACCCTCAGATTAGGAGTCTGATGCCCTATCCTGGCTAGGCTACGGGCCCTGTATTACTAATGGTTGTTTTTATATTTATTATTTTGTCTTAATTGAGGACAAATTAATACCATATTATTAAAATAGTTTCTATCTAAATTCGATTTTCAAAAAAAAGTTTATTTGACGGACCCGCCGGGATTTGAACCCGGGACCTTCGGATTAGAAGTCCGACGCCCTATCCAACTAGGCTACGGGCCCGTGTGAAAACGATAAAAAGATGTTAGATTGTTTTAGTATATAACTGCTGTGGTTTTGAGAGTAATTCACCAATTTTATGGAAAAAATATTAAAAATAAATTTACATGTATATTGGTGACTCTGGTTCGTTTTGCACTGTTTCGGCCAATTTTTTTAGTCTTGACTCGATTTCCTGGGCTTCCTGTAATAGTGGCTCAGGATCAATACTTGTATCCAGCATCTTATTTAATATATCCACTACTCCTGCAGCAGCCCGGGGATCCGGGTAAGGATTTAGTATTTCTGCAAATAGGCAGGAAGCTGGAATATTTTTGGAAGCACACTGGGTAAGCAAGGTCCCAGATAACCCATTTATGTTTCCAAAAGGTAAAATGGGTAGTCCCATGTCTTCCAGTCGTTTAGTAGCGTCTTCTGTATTTCCAGCAGCGGCAGTGGCCTGGCTTTTTTCTCTAACCACCATACTGTTGAACGTTATGAGTTCTTTACTGTTGTTTTTGTCCATCCAATCCACAATGGCTCCAGTCATATCATAAACGACATTTGGCGGGACAATGAAGTCAGATAGGAATAAAACAATTCCTTCTCCTTCGTAAATCCTGAAAGGGTGTATGGCTACTCCTTTGTAAAGGACTGCCAGTGGCGGGAAATATTTGGATTCTATGTATCCTATTTCCTTCATTTTCAGGTCTTCAACCAAAAGCCAACCAATAATATTTCCAATTAAACCTACGCCTGGTGATCCTTCTAGAACCACGGCATCTTCTATATCTTCCGATTTGATAGTACAACATTCAGTTTTGCTTATCATTAGGGTGCACCTCCGGCGCCTCCTAGATTTTTACCTGTGTTGGGATCTATATATATTTCCCCTACAGTTTGCCCATTCTTATTTACAGTTACTATATAAACTTTCTTTCCATCTACGGTTTTTAGTGTCACTGTTCCAACAACAGCTCCACTTTCAGGGTCTATATAGTTTTTCTGTACGATGGATTTTGCTTCGGATGATGATATTTTCACGCTAGAACCTCCACTACTTTGAGAACTTCCAGATGAAGAACTGGATCCACTGCTTTGTCCCTGAATGGAATCAGAAGAACTGGAAGAAGATTGGGCATCCTGACTTGAACTATCACTACTTTGTGGAGTGGTTAACTGCCATAATTGCGGGGTCTGACTGATTTGGTAGCCGGCAGCGGCTACACCGATCATAAGTACTATGACCACTGATATTAATATTTTTGAGTTTATCAAATAACTCACCTTCGTAATTATATATATTATATATTAATTTACTATTGTATTCTGAACTTATTAAATTAACTTATCTGAATTCTTTTTAAAAATAAAATTCAATAGAATTAAGATAAGTTTTTTCAAGGATATCTTTTTTATCCCCTTAGGACTCACATATTATATTTATTACAGTTATAAACTTATGCCCAAATTTTTATAATCTGAAGATTTAGTAAAATGGTTTAGAGATTATTGCTACAATTCTCTAAGTATTACTTATATTTCTCATTCTATTAAATTAATGGTCTCTATTTCAAAAAGAAGAAATACGACTGGGTTTGTTGTTATATAAATACTTTTCATTTTTTTCCTAATTGAAAAACTTATAACATATAATAATAGTTATATAAGTGATAGATTTTTGAACTTTAAAACAAGAGGTGATACATTTGAGCGAAAGGATTGTTATATCGCCGACATCACGACAAGAAGGACACGCAGAACTTGTCATGGAAGTCGATGATGAAGGAATCGTGACCAAAGGACGATACTTCAGTATTACTCCTGTTAGAGGTCTTGAGAAAATAGTTACAGGCAAAGCTCCAGAAACTGCACCAGTTATCTGTCAGCGGATTTGTGGTGTTTGCCCTATTCCTCACACTCTAGCTTCAGTTGAGGCCATGGATGACTCACTGGACATAGAAG
This sequence comes from uncultured Methanobacteriaceae archaeon, assembly GCA_963698135.1. Classification (GTDB taxonomy): domain Archaea; phylum Methanobacteriota; class Methanobacteria; order Methanobacteriales; family Methanobacteriaceae; genus UBA349. The sequence continues at coordinate 418,002 of CAVOPP010000011.1, forward strand.
TACCTAAAGCAGGACAACAACTACGAGAGTTAACCCTTATGGCCCACGATATAAACAGCCATGCTATCCACCATTTCCTGATAGCTGCTGATTTCGTACCAGAAAACCTTATGGCTGCTGCCATAAACTCTGTTTCTGAAATCAGGAAAAACGCACAGTACGTAGTGGATATGGTTGCTGGTGAAGGTATTCACCCAGCCGATGTACGTATTGGAGGAATGGCCGATAACATCAGCGAATTAGCCAGAAAGAGGCTATACGCTAGGTTAAAACAACTAAAACCAAAAGTCGACGAACACGTTGATTTAATGATTGGTTTAATAGCTGATAAAGACTTGCCAAAAGGATTAGGTGTCACTAATGCACCAACTCTAGCCAGTGACAAAATATATGGTGACCGAACCAAGTTTGATCTGGACAGATTCACTGAAATCATGCCAGAAAGCTGGTATGACGATGCTGAAATAGGACACAGAGCTTGCTCTACAATCCCATTATATGATGGAATGAACGTGGAAGTAGGACCAAGAGCAAGAGCTGCAGTCTTTGGTGGATTTAAAGAAGAAGGTGTAGTTGCCCAACACGTTGCTCGAGCTTACGAGATGAAGACTGCTTTATCCAGAGCAATAGCTATTTTGGATGATTTAGATACTTCTGCTCCTGCAATGGCTGACTTTGATGTAACTGGTACTAATAAATTAGGAATCGGTGCTATTGAAGGACCAAGAGGACTGGACGTGCACATGGCACAAGTTGCCAACGGTAAAACTCAGTTCTACAGTGCTTTAGTCCCAACAACCTGGAACATACCAACTATGGGACCTGCAACTGAAGGCTTCCACCATGAATTTGGACCCCATGTTATCCGAGCATATGACCCATGTCTCTCCTGTGCTACTCACGTAATTGTAGTAGACGACGAGGACAGTAGTGTCATTAAAAATGAAATGGTCAGACTTTAATGGAATTATAAAGGGAATAAAATGCCATACGATGCAGAGATATTAGTAGTAGGGTGCGGAAACGTTCTGTTTAAAGACGATGGTTTCGGCCCAGCAGTGATCGAAGCCTTGGAAGAATATTTCAAGGAAAATGAAGACGAAAAGCCAGAAAATGTCATGTTTATTGATGCTGGAACTGGAGGTCCTCACTTTGTATTTTCACTTCCCCACGATTCCTGGAAAAAGATGATCGTGGTGGATATTGTAGAATTTAATGCAGAACCAGGTACGCTAAGAAAATTCGAAGTGGATGAAATCCCCAAAGGATCTTACGAAAACATGCATTCCTGGCCGGTTAATCAGCCATTACACGAACTCAATGAAACAATCGATGTCATGGTTATAGGATGCAAACCCGAAGAAATCTCTGCCCCTGATGTGGTTATGGGACTCAGTCCCTCTATTGAAAAAGCTATTCCCGAAGCCATTAAAATGATTTTAAAGGAGATAGGGGTTTAGCAAAATGAGCTTGATTTCCAAATTAAAAGATTTATTAGGAATTGGGGCTAAACCAGCTAATGAGGAGGCTAAACCAGCAAAATCAGGAGAAGTTGGAGCTTCAGAACAGGAGGTTGAAAAAGTGGCCGAAGAAAATGCAAAACCAAGAATTGGTTACATTCACTTGAGTGGATGTACCGGAGACGTTATGTCGTTAAGTGAGAACTACGACATTCTCGCCGAATTACTCACCAACATGGTGGATATTGTTTATGGACAAACCCTAGCAGATGTATGGGAAATGCCGGAAATGGATCTGGCACTCGTAGAAGGGTCTGTCTGTCTGCAGGATGAACACAGCCTGCATGAATTGATGGAAGTAAGGGAAAAAGCAGCTATGGTATGTGCTTTTGGATCATGTTCCGCTACCGGATGTTTCACCAGATACTCTCGTGGTGGACAACAAGCAAGACCAGATCACGAATCATTTGTGCCTATTGCTGACTTGATTAAAGTGGACTGTGCAATACCAGGATGTCCTCCTTCCCCAGAGATTATCGCTAAAACAGTAGTAGCTTTAATTAACGGAGACATGGACTATTTACAGCCTATGATAGATTTAGCAGGAATGACCGAAGGATGCGGATGCGATCTGCAAAAATACGTGGTCAACCAGGCTTTATGTATCGGATGCGGTACCTGTGCTATGGCCTGTCAAACCAGAGCTGTAAGTATGACTAATGGGCGACCAGAAGTTAATGGTGACCGATGTGTAAAATGTGGAATCTGTTATGTACAGTGCCCACGAAGTTGGTTCCCAGAAGAACAAATCAAAAAGGACTTAGGACTATAGGAGGCTGGAAAAATGGTTTTAGGTACTTACAAAGAAATAGTCTCTGCAAGAGCAACCGATAAACAAATCCAAAAAGTCTCTCAAGACGGTGGAATTGTCACCGGTTTATTAGCCTTTGCACTAGAAGAAAAAATCATTGAAGGAGCTGTAGTCGCTGGACCTACTGATGAATTCTGGAAACCAGAACCTATGGTAGCCATGTCTGCTGACGAGATCATCGCAGCTGCCGGTACCAAGTACACTTTCTCTCCTAACGTAATGATGTTAAAGAAAGCTGTACGTCAGTACGGTATTGAAAAATTAGGTACTGTTGCTATTCCATGTCAAACCATGGGTATCAGAAAAATGCAGTCCTACCCATTCGGTGTACGATTCTTAGCTGATAAAATCAAGTTATTAATTGGTATTTACTGTATGGAAAACTTCCCATATGCATCTCTAGAAACTTTCATCTCAGAGAAAATGGGAGTTAGTATGGAACTTGTGGAAAAAATGGATATTGGAAAAGGTAAATTCTGGGTATACACTCAGGATGAAGTCTTAAGCATACCACTAAAAGAAACCCACGGATACGAACAGAGCGGATGTAATGTCTGTCTGGACTACGTGGCTGAATTAGGTGATGTGTCAACCGGATCTGTTGGTTCCCCTGATGGATGGTCCACAGTTATAACCAGAACTGATGGTGGAGACTCTATCTTCAAACAAGCAGTAGAAGCTGGAGCATTCGAAACCAAAGCTATAGCTGATGTTAAACCTGGACTCGATCTTCTACAGAAATTAGCTGCTCAGAAGAAAGAGAAAAACCAGAAAACCATCGACAAGAGAAAAGAAATGGGACTACCTGTACCATTTTAATTTCTCTTTTTTACTTTTTTTTTATTTGAAATGGGTATTATTCTGATTAAAGGGTTTTGGTGCCATTTATGGATATTTTAATTGCTTTTTTAGTTATTTTAATGATATATGTCTATGGAATTGTTTATTATTTTTACAATCGTTCAAAAAATGAGAAAAAAAGAAAATCTGGCCTTATGGTAAGAGGAATAACTCATTTGCGTCGGGGCAATCTGGAAAGGGCCCAGTTCTGTTTTGAAAGTGTATATACTTCTAATGATTCTGATTGTTTTTTAACTGCTGAAAGCCTTTATTACATGGCTATAATTTCCAGCCACGAAAATGAGGATTCACAGGCTGTAGAATTTCTCCAGGAAGCAATTCATAATTATGAAATTGCAAACGATGTGGAAGGGGTTGAAAAGGCATCTGAACTTATTTCGGAACTGGAATAGGTTTAAAATACTTTTACTAATAATAAACCTTCTATAATAAAAATAGGATGAGGAGATATTTTTCTCCTATTGAAGTCTATTTGAAATAATTTATTTTAATATAAAAAATTATAAAATCGTTGAATTTTAATCATTCAGTAATGATCTGGCAACCGTCAGATTCAACAATTACTGTGTGTTCTGCTTGAGAAACCCAGGCTCCGCTCTTTTCTCTTAGCACGTGGTAGGGATAGATGGCCCGGGATTTTATAAGCACTCGCATAGATGAAGTAAGTCTTTTCTCATCAAATGAATCTAAAAGCCACCTTTGTGCGAAGGGAAGGATTTTATATTCTGATTTTATAGTTCCCATAACTTTTTTGGCGTGCATCATTCGCATAGGCCGGTCCCGGAGGAAACGGAAAATGTAGGTTGGGTGCATATCCGTTACATAACCCACACCATCTGTGGCAAAAGGTTCCACTGCTAAAACATCTCCTTCTTCCAATTTATGAGTATTTTTCTCTCCAATATTAGGTATAGAAAGTCCGGAATGAAGAATCCACTGTTCCATACTATGTCCTGTAAGATTGGCCACTGGTAAGAACCCATGATCATTAATGGTCTTTTCAACAACCTGCCCGATTTTTTCCAATTCTACACCGGCTCTTATAGTACTTATGGCATTTTCCAAAGCTTCTTTGGAGGCATCAATCATTTTTAAATTTTTCTGGACAAGTTCTTCCCCATACTGATTTTCTGCAAGTTCCTGATATCCATCAACCAGAATACTGGAGGCACTATCGGCAATATATCCGTTTACGTGAGCTCCCAGATCTAGTTTAACCAGATCACCCGATTTTATAGTACTTTCATCTCCAGGAGGGGATGTATAATGGGCGGTTACTTCATTAACCGATACATTACATGGGAATGCAGGAAAACCTCCTTTTTCAATAATTTGGCCTTCTACAAAATTCACGAGGTCAATAATAGGCAATCCATCTTTAATTAATTTCAATGCGTCCTCTCTAACTTGAGAAACGATTTTTCCTGCTTTTTCATAGGACTCTATCATAAAGATCACAATTTTAATTTATATTTTCATTAGATATTAAGATTAAAATTTAGTTAAGATAAAACGATTAGGAATGTATCTATTTATTTTGCTTAAGTGTTTTATAATATATAATTTTTTACTGATTTTTTTCGGTATAGGGATAATATAATTCTCATAATTACTTTCAGAGCATTTATAATCACATAATCCAGCAAAAACTAACTTAATTCTTTTAATAAACTACTAAATAGTTATTAATACGAATTTTTATATATATTACATTACAAAGATAATAGATGGAGGAATTATATGGCAAATGTGTTGGTAATACCACAAAATATTTTTCTAATAATTATAGCAGTTATTGCATTAATTATAGTTGTAGTTGTGGTTATACAATGGAGACGTGTTAGGGAAACTCAAAATAATGCTCTTCTTCTTGACAAGCAAATAGAGCTCAAAAAGATATCTCTGGTGGAAAAAGATATGGAGTCCAAAAGACTAATGGAAACTGCAATTCCATTACCTAAAGACCAGCAAGATAATCTAATTAAAATTCGTGGTGGTACTTCTGAATTAATGGCTGAAATTGGTTATCTCCATACGGAGATAAGTGAAAGGTTAGCCAGATTAGAAGCGCAAACCGAGTTTAAGAAACTGCAAAAAATGCTCAAGGAAATTGAGGCTAAAGAATCAGAACTGGAAAAAAACACAAAAAAAATTAAAGGGGACTAGTAATGGATCCCATATCATTACTAGCTATTCTGGTATTGGCAGGGGCGATTGTAGTACTGCTTTATTATTATCTGCAAAATTCCAGTAATGCCAGTGTGGGTAAATTTAAAAGTCAGGTATATGAGTTTGGAGACCGTGTGGGAGGCCAGGAGACCATGTCAGGAATGGGAGAAAAAACTGCAGGTGTCAGTGAAAAGATGTCGGGTGTAGGTGAAAGGATGTCTGGCATGAGTGATAAGATAATGGGGAAAGTAAAAGAGGTTCCCATTAGTACCGATGTTCTTTCCAACAAAATTGATTCTTTTTTAGATGAAAAAAGCGATGAATTAATTAAAGATTGGGATTTAGCCACTAAAACTGATATTAACGACCTGGAAAAAAGAATGAATGTGGTTACCCGAAATATTGATGAACTGGAACAAAGATTTAACGAGTACCGGGGATTTACTAATAAGAAGATGGACTCCTTTGATGAACGTCTAAAAAATCTGGAAGGCATTGAAGAAGAAAAACCTGAAGAATAATCTTATTTTTTTATTTTTATACAAATATTCTGATGAAATTTTTTTGGATTATTCTAAAAATTTTTCAGGATAATAAATAATAAAAAATGGATTTATCTTCAACAAATAAATAAAATTTTTCTTGTTTTTTAGAAAATTAAGGGAAACCTTTATATATGAATATCACTAATGTTTAGTTACAGCGGGGTGGGGTAGTCTGGTGATCCCGCGGGGCTCATAACCCCGAGAGCCCTAGTTCAAATCTAGGCCCCGCTATTTCTTTTATAATGAATTTTTAGCATTTTAATTTTAAATAATATGAAATTTGATCAGTTAATATCTTAATATTTTAATTCAAAATTAAAGAAATAAATTTTTTTAATGGTAATATTCTAATGAATTAATAGATAATTATTTTTTTAATTAATAAATTGAAAAATAAAAAAAATAAATTAGTTAAATAATAAATTATTTAAATAAATTATTCTCCATTTAATATGGAAACCAGGGAATTCATATGTTTTTTCAGATCCTCAGTTTCTTTTAACAACTTTTGATGCTTTTCAGAATGTAGATTAATATTCTCTTCCAGTTTAGCTTGAATTTCTTTCATATTGGCCAGTTTTTCATCTTTTTCGTTTATAATATTTATATATTTTTCCTGGGAAATTTTTAGCTCTTCAATTTCCCTTTCTTTGGTTATGGATTCATTATATACTTTTGAAAAATTAGCTTCTAATTTTTTGAATTCTTTTTGAATGTTTTCTCGAGCTTTGTAGTAATCTTCTACACTTTCTCTAAAATTTATGGAGGCATCGGTATCTCCCTGGATATTTTCTCCAGTTGTATTCACTTCTACACCCCTTCTTAAAGTATTTTCCAGAATTAACTTTAAGTCTTCATCGCCACAGGTTTTGCTTATGAAATCACCATTTTTAAAATCTTTAATTTTATTTATATAACCTGGATCGTCATGAGCGCTGTAAAATAAGATGGGAATTTGAAATTTACTTTCAATTTCTTTAGCGGCTGAAATACCATCTAATTCTCCCTTAAGCGATATATCCATTATCACTAGATCAGTATCTTTACCATTAGCTCTTTTTACAGCTTCTTTACCTGATAAAGCAATTTTAGGCACATTATAACCCCAACCTTGCAGTTTCCTCTGAAGTTCTATGGCTAGAATGCCATTATCCTCAACTATCAATACGTTATCCATATTATCCCCCGATCATATTTTATTAATGTAATATAATAGGGATTAATTAATATATATTAATTATTAAAAAATTCAAATGCTACAATATTAAATAGAATAAAAATTTTTATAAATATATTTTTATATGATGAGTGTTATTGTTAGTATATTTGATAATGATGGCAAGCCGAAGAGCAGCCACCGGTTTCCCTTTTTTAGGGTTTAAACTGAGGAAACTCCACTCATCATACAGAACCGCGGTACTGCGAGGTACGTGCTGAGAAGTTGGACTCTGGAGCAGAAACGACACGTCTTTTAATGAATGAACATGATGCTCCCTCGAAGGGGCGGAACGACATTAAAAGGAGCGGTGAAACGGCCAATCCGTGGGATGCAAGGGCAAAATACTGCTGTTGACTAACTGTACGAGGCAGAGGTAGTCCGCCTAGATGAATGCTGCTGAAACAGAAAGTGGGTTACTCCCGGCAGGCCATTTTTCAAATTATTATTTAAATTGAATCATTTATTCGAAAGCCGAATTAATTTTTAGTATTCGAATTACTTTTTTAAAGCACCTTTTTCACAATAGAAAAGCCCCACGGTCTTATATTCTAATTGCACAGGACATCGGGGACAGAGACAACCCCATTTTTCAAATTCACAACTACTAATTCCTTTACTACAGTAAAGAACCTCTTTATGCTCCTTCATACATTGATTATGTGCAGGACAATCTGGACAAAGACATTTGCTGGCATTTTCTTCATTATTGGGCACTACCAGAGCTTTTTCTATTTCCATAAGAACCCTCCTTTTAATCTCTATGATTATATATTATTTTACATTATTTCATGAAATAATTTTTCTTTTTTAAAAAATCACGTTTTTCCTGATTCATATCAAATGACAATATATTTTTATTAGTTTTTCCTAAAATAAAATTAGAAAACTATGGGAATTTATCGACTTTCTTATAAAAATTTGCGGCGTAACTGGTGGAGAAACTTTTCAACCATTATGCGGATAGCTTTTGGTGTGATCATACTAATTTTGCTTTTAAGTTCAGGAATTGGATTAAAAACATTCTTAAAGGAAGATCAATCGCAGGGCAGCAATCTTCTTCCTAATAACACAAATAAATCTTCCAATCTAAATTTAACCAGTGAAGAGCTCTTAACATCTATTGGAAATTTTGTTAATAGCACCTTTGGTTTGAATTTGACTAATTCCCAGTCTACAGGGTTTATAAGCCAAATTTTATCCAGTGCTATATATATTATAGATATACTGGCCAGTCTGATATTTTTAGTAGGTATTTTTGGTATAACCTATGCCATGGATCTTAATCTCGTGGAAAGAAGGAGAGAAATAGCTTTGCTAAAATTAATGGGCTTTACTACTTTCCAGGTTGCTGTTAGTCACCTGTTAGAGGCAGCACTGTTGGGGTTTATCGGGGCGATTGTTGGTAGTGTTCTGGGTGTGCTGGTCATCTTTGTGGGGACCAGCTTCGTAAAAATCATTTCTATATCTGTGATTTTACCATGGTGGCTTCCTATATTAGTTATAGGATTAACAGCAATTTTAAGTGCAGTAATCGCTATGATTTCCGTGTACTTTAATACTCAAGTTGATCCGGTAGGGGTTTTAAGGCATGAATAAATCTATATTGGAGTTTAAAGGAGTTTATAAGGAGTACAAAGATGCTGAAACGAAAGTAGCTCCACTTAAAGGGATTGATCTTAAATTAGAAAAAAATTCTTTGAATTTGATTAATGGTCATAGTGGGGCTGGAAAGACTACTATTTTTAATTTAATTACTTTATTAGACACGCCAACTGCTGGAAATATTTTTTTAGAAGATTTAAGGGTTTCTGATTTTTCTTATTCAGATAGAATTACTTTAAGAAGAGAAAAAATAGGAAGTATTCTCAGCTGGGGGAATTTAATGCCCTATTTGAATGTTTTGGAAAATGTAATGCTTCCCATGATTATTAAAGATCGCAAAAAGGCTCTTGAAATAATAGATGTTGTGGGGTTGGCTGATAAAGTGGGTAAATTTCCTGATGATCTTTCCAGTTATGAAAAACAGAAAACAGCGCTGGCCCGGGCCATGATAAATGATCCGGTGATTATTGTGGCAAATGAACCTTTTAGTGACTTAGATGATGAAAATACCTTTAAATTAATGGAATTATTAAATAAAATCAAATATAAAACCTCAGTTCTAGTACTATCAGATAATAATGATTTAAAACAATACTTTGACTATTCCTTTAATCTAAAAAATGGTAAAATAAGAAAAGATATTATTTAGAATTATAATTATTATTATTATTATTATTAGTCATTAATTTCATTAATTATATTTAAAAGTGAAATTAGTAGAGTTTTTCAAAATATTTTTTAAATTTAAAAAATAATTATTTCATAATAATTTTTGTTTAAAATTAATTGAATTCTTAATCTCAAATATTGAAATCGAAGACGAAATTCGAGTAATTGATGTTTATCTTAAGGGATATGGGTATCACCACCATCCTTAAATTCTATCTGAATATGACACCCAACTAAATTAATAATTCAAATAATAAAATCAGTAGTTGTTTTTTATCTTTACATTTTAATTAATCACTAAACCAATTATATGGCCTAGTGATTGATGGCTTCTTTTACCTTGTCAAAGAAACCTTTATCTGCATTGTGTATTTCGTCTCCACTAATATCAGCGAACTGTTGTAATAGCTCTTTTTGTTTAGAACTTAATTTACGGGGAGTAACTACTTTTACTTTGACATATAAATTTCCTTTTCCATTCCATCTTAGGTGCGGCATGCCCTGATTTTTAAGACGGAAAGTAGTTCCACTTTGGGTTCCGGCGGGTATTTTAAGTTCTACTGGTTTTTCCAGGGTAGGAACTTCCACAGCATCTCCCAAAGACGCCTGTACAAAGCTTATTGGTTTTTCATGATACAGATTTGCCCCGTCTCGCTGGAAGAGCTTGTGATTTTTCACATGCATCATAACATATAAATCTCCTGGAGGGCCGTTTCTAGCACCCATTTCTCCTTCGCCAGTTACTCTCAAACGAGAGCCAGTTTCTACTCCTGGAGGGACTTTAATGTGTATGGTACTGGTTTGTTTTACAATTCCCTGCCCATGGCAGTTTTCACAGGGATGTTCCACAATGGTTCCTTCTCCATGGCAGTCGCGACATGGTCTGATATTGACCATCTGGCCCAGGAATGTATTATTTACCTGGCGGATCTGTCCACTTCCTCCACAAGTTTTACAGGTGGTGGTACTGGTGCCGGGTTTAGCACGACTTCCTTCACATACCGGGCAGGTTTTTGTGTGGGGAACCTGAATATCAGTTTCCAGGCCTCCAAAAGCATCTTCTAATGTTATTTGCAAATCGTAGTAAACATCTGCTCCTCTTTGTGGCCCCTGTCTTCTACTTCCTCCTCCAAAACCAAACATATCAAAGATATTGTTCACATCAAAGCCTCCAAATCCACGGAATATGTCTTCGAAGTTTATATTGTTGAATATGTCTTCCTGGGAGAATCCACCCATTCCAGCGTGTCCATACTGGTCGTAAGTACCTCTTTTCTCTTCATCAGAAAGTACACCATAAGCTTCACTGATTTCCTTAAACTTGTCTGAAGCTTCAGGATCTTCGCTTACATCCGGGTGGTACTTCATGGCCAGTTTCCGGTAGGCCTTTTTTATATCTTTTTTATCGGCTCCTTTTTCTACACCTAGAACCTCATAATAATCGCGCTTTTCTGCCATTGTATTTTCACCTTAGATTAGATTGAATTGGAATATGGTAATAAAATCAGCATAATAAAATTCGAATGAATTTTCAATCTTAATTTATATTAATTAATTTTATATTAATGAATAGATTAGTGTGAATAGTAATTAAAGTTTATTAAGTATCTATCTGGTAAATTGAAATTTTTATTCTAGAAAAATAATTGGGATTAAATTCAATTCTTGAATTAGTACGTATTTGATTTACCATCTTCAATTATTGATTCATTTGAACTTCTTAAATAAAAAGAAAAATTGAAATTAGAGAGATAGATTCCTCTCATTTTCAATTCTTATTTAATTAATTATTTTTTAACTTCGTAGTCAGCATCGATGGTTTCATCGTCAGCAGCGTCATCTGTGGTGCCTTGTTCTGCTCCGGCCTGACCTTGTGATTGCTGTTGCTGAGCTTGTTCTTGCTGAGCTTGCTGGTAGATAGTAGCTCCAATTTCCTGAACTACTTTGGTTAATTCTTCGGTTTTTTCCTTAATGGCAGCAATATCGTCGCCAGTAACCAAATCTCGAAGTTCTCCTACTAATTTTTCCACATTTTCCTTCTTATCGCCAGGAACTTTGTCTCCCAGTTCTTCTAAGGTTTTTTCAGAGGTGTAAATCATGGAATCAGCATTGTTTCTGACTTCAATTTCTTCCTGTTTCTTTTTGTCCTCTTCAGCGTGCATTTCGGCATCTCTAACTTTTTGATCAATTTCGTCATCAGAAAGCTTGTTTGGAGCGGTAATGGTAATGGCCTGTTCTTTACCAGTTCCCATGTCCTTAGCAGACACGTTCATGATACCATTGGCGTCGATGTCAAAGGAAACTTCAATTTGAGGCATGCCTCTAGGTGCTGGTGGGATCCCTACTAACTGGAATCTTCCGAGTGTTGCATTATCTACAGCCATGGGTCTTTCTCCTTGCAAAACGTGAATATCCACAGAAGTTTGTGAATCTGCCGCAGTAGAGAATACCTGACTCTTTTTAGCAGGTATGGTGGTGTTTCTTTCAATTAACTTGGTGAATACTCCGCCTAGAGTTTCAATACCTAAGGATAGTGGGGTTACGTCCAGTAGAACCAGGTCTTTGATTTCTCCAGCCAGTACTCCGCCCTGGATAGCTGCTCCCATGGCCACACATTCCATAGGATCAATTCCTCTTTCAATAGGTTTTCCAATGTAGTCTTCTACGAATTTTTGGACTACTGGCATCCGGGTAGGCCCTCCTACCAGAATAATTTTGTCCACATCATTTTTACTCATTTTAGCATCGGAAATAGCCTGTTGCATAGGTCCAGAACACTTTTTAATAATCGGATCAACCAGTTCTTCTAATTTGGCTCGGGTTAAGGTGTGAATCAGGTTCTTAGGACCATCTGCGGCCACAGTAATGAATGGTAAGTTAATTTCAGTGGTTAAAGTGGTTGAAAGTTCGATTTTGGCCTTTTCACCAGCTTCTCTTAATCTTTGCACCGCTTGATCATCAAGCATAAGGTCTATTCCAGTTTCTTTCTGGAATTCACTGGCCAGGTAATTCATTATGGTATTATCCATGTCGGTTCCACCTAATTTGGTGTCTCCACTGGTGGATTTTACTTCAAATACTCCTCCACCAAATTCCATAATGGTTACATCTAAGGTTCCACCACCGAAATCAAAAACCATAATTTCTAATTCTTCTTCCTGTTCTTTGTCCACCCCGTAAGCTAAACTGGCGGATGTAGGTTCATTTACCAATCGAACAACATCTAAACCAGCAATGGTTCCTGCGTCCTTGGTAGCAGTCCTCTGGTTGTCGTCGAAGTAAGCAGGAACGGTAATCACTGCTTTTTTAACTTCTTCTCCCAGGAAGGATTCAGCGTCTTTTTTAATTTTTTGTAAGATAAAAGCAGATATTTCTTGAGGTGTGTATTGTTTTCCGCGAACATTTACCTTGGTACTGGTCCCCATGCTTCTTTTAATAGCACTGATAGTATTTTCGGGGTTGGTAACAGCCTGTCTTCGGGCAGGTTCTCCTACCAATCTCTGACCATCTTCGGTGAAGGCCACGTAGCTGGGGAAAGCTTTACCATACTGAGAAGCACCTTCAGCACTGGGTATAACTGTTGGTTTTCCTCCAACTAATACTGCTGCGGCAGAGTTACTTGTTCCTAAGTCTATTCCTATAATTTTTTCTTTTTTTGCCATAAATTTCACCTCTAACTCCTTAAAAATTTATATTAACTTTAATTTATCCTTATTTTTGGAAATTTTTATATAGTAAATCTTAATTCTTTTAAATTTATTAAATTATTTTATCTTCAAAAGTCATTATTTGCCTTTGTTCATTTTTTACAGACTTTTACCATGGAATATTTAATTACCTTATCTTTTAAGGTGTATCCTTTGGCCAACTCTTCAATAACCATTCCGCTTTCATAATCTTCATTATCTTCAGCCATTAGGGCTTCGTGCTGGAATGGATCGAATTTTTCGCCCTGGGCAGGAATTTCCACCAGGCCTTCTTTTTCCAGGGTGGTTTTGAGCTTACTGTAAATTATTTCCAGGCCTTCTCGCAGTTCTTCTGCGGTTTCACACGTATTTAAGGCGCGCTCAAAGTCCTGGTAAACGTCCAGTATCTTTATGATTAGTCCTTCATTGGCATAAGCAATGGTCTGGGCTTGCTGTTTTTCAGTATGTTTTTTATAATTTTCAAAATCAGCCTGCAGGCGCTGCATGTGAGATAAATATTCTGCTATCTTTTCATCTTTTTCTTCCAAGTCTTTTTCTTTTTCTGAGAGTGTTTCTTCCACTTCTTCCAGTTTTTCAAGAGCTTCCTGGAGAGACGTTTCTTTCTCATCAAGCAAGGACTTTTTCTTCTTTAGCTCTTCTTCGAGCTTTATAAATTCATCGTCTCCACACATTAGTTCACCTTTTACTTGATTAAATGATTAAAGAATAATATTAATTCAAATATCAATAAAATCTCCAATCATTTCTTTAATTCAAATTATATTCGTCAATAAACATTATTTCCAGGTATTTCATTATTTTCTTGCGTATTGCATTGAAAATCTATCAATTTGGACTGATATTAACAAATTTTTATATTAATAATATGCAGGTTACTATTAAAGTTACCAAAGGTTATACAATTAGAACCCCTAACTGATTATAGTTACAAAAGGTTATATAAACCTTTCTACAATAGTATAGTGATGACTCAAAATTCATTTGATAATATGGATATAGAGGCCATAATGGATGTGATGGGATGCCGAACCCGGCGTGAAATCATTAATCTTCTTAGAGAAGAACCAAGATTTGTGAGTCAAATTTCTAAAGAGCTTGAAATTGGCCAAAAAGCTATAATAGAACATTTAAGGGCTATGGAAGAGCTTGGGTTGCTGAAATCCTCATTTAAAAAGATTGAGAGAGGACGACCCAGAAAGTACTATGACATGTCCCAGGACATTACAGTAAATATCATAATTAATCAGAATACTTTCCAGGTGGATATCACAGAAGAAGCATTAGGTAGAAAACAACTCCCCTCAGGGGATGAATGGTCAAAATTACTTAATGTGGAGCAGCGAATAATAAGCGGTCAATGGGAAGCCATCGACGAACTAAAATCACTCATAAGATTGTATGGTACTCTTAAAGAGAGAGCAGAGCAATTTTTGGAAGATATTGAAATATCTAACAAGGAATAGTGGCTCAAATCACTTTTAATTTATTTTTTCTTTATTTTTATTTATTTCTAAAATTCATTTAAAATACCTACAAATTATTTTAATTAAAATCAGTTTATTTTATCTATTAACTATTCTATCTGAATTTTTTAGCTCAAAATAAACTGCAAAAAAAAACAATGCATAAAAATAATAAAGAAAATAATACGGGATAAATTAAAAAATACAAAATAAAGATTACCCGTATTTAATAGCAGCAATGGCGGCCTGGCCCAGGGATACAGATCCATCACCTGCACAAGAGTTTTTATGTTGTACAAAATGATAGCCCTGAGTTTCCACGTATTTTTTAATGGATAAACTAATGGCTTCATTATAGAAAACCCCACCAGTTCCTCCAATAACATCAAGACCTTTTTTATCAGCAGATTTAATTGCCAGTGCAGCTAAACCTTGCGCAACGGCTTTTTGAGCGGCATGAGCAACTTCAGAGGAGGGTTCTCCATTTTGAACATGATCAATAACTTCTTTAAGGATTAATGAAGTTTCCAGAACATCTCTGCCATCGTATTTCGAAATCTTAAATGGTATGTGGATTTTGCCCTGACCATGGTAAGCTACGGATTCCAGTTTCATGGCACATTCTCCTTCATAGGTGCGTTCTCCACATATGTGTAGGGCCGCTGATATGGCATCAAGTACCCTTCCAGTACTGGTGGTTATTCCCACATTGATATCACGCTCTAGCTGGTGCATAACCATATCTATTTCAGTCTTGGCATGGGGGAAATAGGCCAGGTAATTGTTAATCAACAGCTTTCTAAGTTCTGATGTTTCATAGTATTCTTGCAGCATGGAGACTATCATTCTAGCGGGATATTTGGTACATAAATCCCCGCCTGCCATTTTTTGGGGCATCAAGCTGGCGGTCCTCTCGTAATCTGCCCCGTTGATGTGCATTATCTCTCCTCCCCAGGCCGTACCGTCTTCTCCGTAGCCTACTCCATCGGCGGCAATGCATATCATTTCTTCCACTCCATTATCCACGCCAAGGGCCACACCATGGGCGTGATGGTGTTGAACTGGTAAAACAGGACAGGTGTACTTTTTGGCTAATTCATGGGCCAGCTGGGTGGTAAAAAACTGAGGATGTAAATCACAGGCTACCAAATCCACTTCATCAGTACAAGTAATATCCATCATGTATTTAATGGCCTCTTGAAGGTACTGGTAAGTGGCAAATTTGCTGGTGTCACCTATATGTTGTGATAAGTAGCATTTACCTTCTTTTAGAAGGGAAAAGGTAACATCAATCTCCGGACCCAGAGCCAGCACATTAAGATCCTTTGAAATATGGGATAAATCGTAGGGCTCCGGAACATATCCTCGGGAACGCCGAATAAATGCCATTTCGTCTCCTCTAAATCGAACCACGGAATCATCGCAGCGATTAATGATTTTTCGATCATGTAGTAAGAAATAATCAGCAATTCCATCCAGCTTCTTAATTATATCCCTATTTCTGGTTAGCATGGGTTCACCAGGCATATTGGCTGAGGTCATGATATAGGCCGGTTCACTGGTATACTGAAATAAAAGGTGCTGCAACCCAGAATAAGGCAACATTATTCCAATATTATGTAAATCAGGGGCCACTGGCGAGGCAAAATTATAATCATCACTCTTTTTTAAAACCACAATGGGCCTTCTTCGAGACTGCAGAACCTTTTCTTCCAGGGGAGAAACATTAGCAAAGGTTTTAACAGTTTCAATATCTGGTGACATGCAAGCAAAGGGCTGGTTGAACCTCCCTAATCTTTTACGCATTTCTAGCACGGGATATTCTTCGGTGACCTTACAAACCAGATGGGTTCCCCCAATCCCTTTTATGGCCAGAATATTTCCTTCATCCAGTAGTTTAGACTGATTCTTTTATGGGGTTTTCCACATCAAATCTACAGCATTCATATAAAAAAACTTCTGGCCCGCATTCGGGGCAGCAAGTAGCCTCGGCATGATATCGACGGTCTTCAGGATTAGTATATTCTGCTTCACATGCAGTACAGAGTGGAAATTCACTCATACTGGTTCTTTCCCGGTCATAAGGGATAGAATCAATCACTGTAAAACGTGGACCACAGTCAGTACAGGCTGTGAAAGGATAAGCGTATCTACGGTGGCTGTTGGTATTTATTTCTTCCAAACAGGCCGGGCAGGTGGCTACATCCGGTGGAATAACTGATGAGCCTGAAAAATTGGATGAACTTTCTAAAATGGTAAATTCCGAACATTGCTGATCATTTTCAAGCCATTCCAGTTCCAGGGAAGAAATTTTAGAAATA
This sequence comes from uncultured Methanobacteriaceae archaeon, assembly GCA_963698135.1. Classification (GTDB taxonomy): domain Archaea; phylum Methanobacteriota; class Methanobacteria; order Methanobacteriales; family Methanobacteriaceae; genus UBA349. Next base: position 434,889 of record CAVOPP010000011.1, read on the forward strand.
GGAGGCTTTTTGGCCTGGAGATCTTTGACAAACTGTTTTATGTTACTTTTATTTCCTTCTAAAACAATTTCTACTATATTTCCCAGATTTCTAACATATCCTCTTAGGTCAAGCGCCCGGGCTAGCCGGTAAACTGTGGGCCTGAAACCTACGCCCTGTACGATCCCCTGAACAAGTATTCGAGCTTTATCCACTATTATACCTCTGATAAAATTATGAAATCTTTGGCTTGAATAATCCATTTAAAGTAACAATGGCTTTAATCAATTATTTAGTATTATTACAGTTTAAAAATTCTGTTATTATATTCTTTAGTGGTATTCTATTATTTAATTTGGATTCATAATTTATTGATACTAATTCTAGAACTGCAAATTTTTATATTATTCTCATTAATTTAATAAATTACAATTATAATTTAGATATAATTTTTTGAATGTTTCATTTATTTAATTGTAAAAAATATTAATTTTTTGCCATAATGCTAGAATAAATTTCATATTTCTAGAAATTGAGCAATACTTTATAAAAAAATCCAATATTTACTGAAAATTTTTCAATATTTAAACGTGCATTTCCAGTGTAAATTTTGAAAAATATTTTAGTTGTTTAATCTTCAGTATCGTCTTTATATTCACAGTAGTCTTTACCCCACTGGCACAGAGCATCTAAGATAGGCATAACTGAGTCCCCTTTTTTTGTAAGACAGTATTCTACTCTAGGAGGGACTTCAGCATAGATTTTTCTATGGATTATTTCGTCGCTCTCCAGTTCACGCAAGGTTTTGGTAAGCATTCTTTGGGTTATGGCTGGTAGTTTTTTATTAATTTCATTAAACCTCTGTTTGCCTTCTTTTAAAGAATAAAGTATAAGTGGTTTCCATTTGCCTCCTATTTCATTAATAGCTGCCTCTACTGAACACATCTGCTCTTCTTCAACTTCTTTTCTCTTAATTTTAATTTTATCCCCTTTTTTATTCATAATATCTCCTTAATCTGGGTTTAAATTTTTTTTAGATCGTGAATTGCTTAGTTAATAAAATTTTAGTAAAACAACTAAGTATATTGTATGTTAGTAAGTATACTATTTGTAAGTATATATGGTTATTGTTAGTACACCCTTTAAATACAATAAGTAACTTTACTATAGTGTTGACTACTAACTGAGGTGAGAAACATGATAGTAAAATTCGATTTACAACATTTCTGCTGTGGTCCTAAAGGCTGTGAGATTGAAGTTGCTTACGGCGAAATGTTAGACGCAGAAGATTAAGAAGCTTTAAAGCATTTTTAAAATTATTTTTTAATTTTTTATTTTATTTTATTTATTTTCCGGAATTTCAGGATATTATTTTACAACAATTAAACAAAATATAAATTAAAAATAGTTATAGAATCTGGTTGTTAGAAAGAAATTTGGTGAAATCATGGAAGTTTTTGAGGCCATAGAAAAGAGAAAAAGCATAAGGAAATACCAGAACACGGAAATTGAAGATGAAAAACTTAATAAAATTTTAGAATCTGCCAGAATTGCACCTTCAGCGGCCAACCGGCAGGAATGGAAGTTTATAGTGGTTAAAAATCAAGAAACCCGTGATAAATTGGTGGAAGCTGCAAACGGCCAAAAATTCGTAGGCCAGGCACCAGTGACTATTGTGGCCTGTTCCACTGAATCTGAACGAGTAATGCCTTGTGGACAATACGCTTACACAGTAGATTTATCTATAGCAGTTTCTTTCATGATACTGGAAGCTACCGAACTGGGACTGGGAACTTGCTGGTTAGGAGCCTACAGTGAAGACGCAGTTAAAGGTATTTTAGATATTCCTGATGATATTAGGGTGGTGGCCATGTTTACTGTGGGATATGCAGACAATGGATCAGTAAGCACTCCTAGAAAGACCATGGATGAAATCATATGCTATGAAAAGTATGAATAATAAGGATATTGGTTTTTTATTCATTTCTTCATATTTTAATTTTTAATTAAATATTATTGAAAAAATTAGTAAAAATTAGTAAAATAAAACTTTTAGTCTCTTTGCCCGTGGGGACATACGTGAATACATAATCCACAAACTGGTATTTCTCCAGATTTTTCTAACTTATTGAAGTACTCTTCGCACTTACGAGCATCGTACCTTACTTCCCGCGGTTCATCAGCGTGGAAAGTCCTTCCGGTGAAGGCCTTGGCAGGGCAAACTTCAACGCACTTGTTACATTCTCCACAGGAATCTTCCATGGGGCTTCCAGTTACTTCCAGAGGGGCATTGGTTAGCACAGTAATCCATCGCACCCGGGGCCCGGCCTCAGGATTAATTAATAAACAACTTTTACCTATCCAGCCAATACCGGCCAGATGGGCGGCTAATTTGTGAGAAAAAACGGCGGCTATGCGTTCGTCGTCGCAGCGTTTGGAAGCAGGAATGGGCAGAACTCTAAAACCCTCTTTTTGCAATAAATTGCTTATTTTATAGGATACAATGTCCAGGCGCTGGTTGGTGACTTCGTAGGCATGCAGGTAATTTACTGCTTCTGGCCGGTCCATTTCAGTGGATAATTGATTCACCACGTCATCTAAAAGCCTAATTCCCAGAGTAATGGATTTGGGATATTCATCCAGCAAATCTCTGGCATATTCCTTTATGAAATGCCGGGCTGGAGTTAGATCGGCCACACCTACAAATTCTACCCCGTCATTTTCCGCGATTTCTTTTATTTTGCCGTAGAGGTCCATTATATCACACTATGCACTAAAAGAGTATAAAATCTAAATTAATTCTAATACTTTCCCTATTTAAAATATTTGTTTATATTTCAATTTAATTTTAGATTCCATTTATTAGTCTGTTTCAATAGTATTATATCTCTTAAAAATACGGCAAATAACCATTGTTACCCAGTATTTAAGGTCTTTATCTCTGGTTAGAAGAAGCTTTAAATTGAATGTGCCGTCTGCATTTTGCTGCTCAACTAGCCAATCCATGGCCAGTTTTATTTGAGGTTCTTCTTTTTTAAATCCTAAAAAATAAAGCGAATCAAGAGAAGTAACAATATTGGTAAACCAGAAGGGAAAAGAAACGCTCTCCCAGTATTTTTTATCCTGGCGATCGTTATATTTGTCTCTTTGAAAAAAGCGGCTCATTAATAGTTTCCCGGCGTAATGCGCATCCGGGGAATTACGATACTCTGGATGGGCGGCAAAGGCCCGTAGAACCATTCCGGTGATTAAGTGTGAAAAAGGTTTGGTGGGGTCTGACTGCAGAGGCCCGGGAAGTTTTAATGAATCAGCATAATTTATTTTCAAGGTTCTAAAGGGAATGGCCCATCCACCATCATCTTGGCGATGAGAAAGCAGCCAATGAAATCCTTTTTCAATTCTAGGATCATCCTGATATCCTGATTTAATAAGAAGTTCCATAATTGCCGAGGAATAGGTGGTAGCGTATTGCTTTCCATAGATTCCTCTAAAGTCTCCTTCTTCGGTTTGACAATTAAAAAGAAATTCAGCAGCCTTTTCAATGGAGGGATGATTTTTGTTGAAGGCGTATTTTTCCACCAATTCTCCTAATTGTCTAAAAGTTTCCAGCTGGTTATAATCCTCTGCGGACCGCAGTTTATGGTTTCCTCCAGGGTATTTCCAGAAACCACCTTCTTGTTGTTTTCTAATTATTTTTTGGGCTTCTGGAAGTTCCCAGAGACAATCGACTCCTTGCACTTTTTCCTCTAAAAGATCCCTTCTGGTGAAATACTCAATGGCAGGATTGGATGAAGTTGTTAGAGTATTTATGGGGTCGTAATTTAACTCTTTAATCCACATATTTTTCATCTCAAAAATCTATTCATCTAATTTGTTTATTTTCTTTTTTTCCAGAATAAGATGTCTGGGATAGAAATTAAAACTGCTATAGAATGGTAGTAAATCCTCATTGCCCACGGCCACTACTATTTTTAATTCATTGGTGTCTTGACTTTCCATCCATCCCATGGCCCTTTTCACCATTTCTTTACCCAGCCCCATGTTCCTGTATTCTTTTTTTAAGTAAATTGAATCTATTTCACCTTTTCCCTGGTCGTTTAGGGAGCTTATACAATAGCCCACACAACAATCGCTTTCACAGTCTGATATTATTTCAATTAATATATTTCCCTGGGATGATTTTTCTAAAAGTTCTTCCTTTCTATCTTCGAAACATTTATCCTCGTATTCCTCTTTAAAATTAGATGAAACAAGGGCATGGTGCTTTTTAAGTTCTTCCCATAGTGGTTTAATAAGATCCAGATCATCTGTACTGATACATTTAAATTCAAGTTTTCGGGTCATTTTTTCCACAACTTTAACTAGATTTTAGTTAGATTAAAAGATATTAGTTCATTCTAAATTCTTATTTTCGCCCATATAATACCACAAAATTATAATATTTATAATAAACATCCACATCTTTAAATCCAGCTTCTTGAAGCCATTTTATATTATCTTCCAGAGTGGCCGGGTTGTCAAAGTTCATGCGCTCTAAAATAACCTTTTTATCACTTTCCTCAAGGCCGGCCTGATCAATCACTTCCATCCAGTTTTCCTGGTACATTTCCTCGCTGTAAGAACCGGGTCCAATTACTTCGTCGGCATTTAAAAAGATTCCGTCGGGTTTTAAGTGATCATAGGCTTTTTGATAAAGTGATTTAATGTCGCTGTGATTTAGATGATGTATGGAGAGTGAGGAGACTATCATATCAAATAATCCGTCAAAATCGTACTTTAAATAATCTTCATTGATGTATTCAAAGTTTTCCTGCCCGGAAAACCGGTTTTTAGCAATATTTAACATTTCCTCAGCCATGTCCACCAGCTGAAACCGGGCCTTGGGATGTTTTTCCCAGAGAAGCTGAGTTAAAAGACCAGTACCAGCCCCTAGATCTAATATCCGGGGATTACTAATTTCGGAATCTGAAAGTTGAACTAATGTGCCGTAATAAGTATCAAAATGAGGTATAATAGCTTTTCGATCCTTATCGTACTCATAGGCAGCATCGTCGAATTTTTTTCTCAATAGATTCTGTTCTTTTTGGCTCATGGTAATCCCAGATTTCTAAAATTTACTGTTAATTTATATGATTAATTCACTTTAAATTATTTATTCACAAATTTCACTTAAGATAATCACAAATTCAGTAACATGGAGTTAAAATATGGACCTTAAAAAACTTGATTTAAATGTTCATGACACAAAAAAAGTCTCTGAACTAATTTATTTTACAGATGCTCATACTTACAATCGAATTTTAAAAAATAAAGCCTCAGCCATAGAAAAACTGGAGAAACTGGTGGTTAAAGGCACTAATAGTATAGGTCACGAGAACATTCACGTGGTCACACAAAAAGATAATGATAGTGTTTTAGGCGTGTTGGTGACCTCTAAAAAGGATCAGAGCAGCACTAGAAATGAAATAAAAGCTTTTTTAAAAACTTTATCGCTACTGGACACGTTAAGATTCACCCTTCTGGAATTAATAGACGCCATGTTTCTGGCCACTTTAAGGGACGGGGATTTTTATCTGGCCTGTGTGGCCGTTGATGAGCTTACCAGGGGACAGGGAATTGGGACCTTCATTCTCAATAGTGCTATGGATCTGGCCCGGAATGAGGGAATGGAAAAGATGGTCCTGGACGTTGATCTGGGTAATGATGGGGCCCGGAGATTATATGAAAGATTTGGGTTTAAGGCCTTTAATAAGAAGAGCATCCCCTGGTTTGGGGGGGAGAAAGGGATGTATAATATGGAGATTTTGCTTTGAATCTTTGAAATAGAATATATTAATTAATCACTTAGAAAAGTTCTTCTAAACAGGATTTTCAAATAATCAAAGAGAAGGAGCATGTTTAAAGCGCTTAATATTTAATTTCTAAATAAAATGGCCCTAATTACAATTTAAATTCAAAAAAGCCAATAAGTTCATTATAAAGCCTTCTTAGAGTTTAAATATTATATAAAGATTTTTTTAAATCCATAATTCAAATAATCATTTTCTATTGTCCTGGGCCATGGCCAGTAATATGGCATCAGATTCATGGACATCGTAGTATTTGAAGTGGGTGATGAACTTTTTAAGGTGCTCTTCTCCGTCTTTAGTTAGATAGTACTCTTCCTCAATTTCTTCAATTAAAAGTTCATTTTCTTTTAAAGGATGAATAAGATCATTAAATTGACCTTCAAAATCATAATGTCCACTGCAAGTGGCCTTAAGTTCACTAAGTACAGGGATGTAATTATCGGGGTGGAAAACTCGCCTCAGGGATCTAATAATTTCTGGCCGGGTTTTTGATTCTTTGGCCCACAGCGTGTATAAAATCCAGTTTCTAAAGGCCACCAGTTGATTTTCTTCCCAGCATTCTTCCAGGGGTAGTTTATATTCCTGTGAATAATCTTCTTCCTCACCTTTTTGTGCCGAAATAGCTTCTCTAAGTAATCCTACAGCATCTTTAAAAATATTAGCTCCCACAATCAATCCAATTAACGCATCAACGAAATAAATACCAAATATGGCGAAAATAGCACCTATAATAACTGATGTACCAATAAATATATGGTTTTTAGAATCTACTGACTGGGATATTAAGGTTAAGCTATTGGTAACTTTTCCCACGAAGCGCTGGTAATAAAACAGAAATACCGCGGCCAATATGGCTATTCCTTCAACAGCTATAACCAGATAAGGTAAGGTCATAGGTTCAGCATTTCCCGCTAAGGTTGATAATAGGTGGGTGATAGAATCGAATAAAACGCTCACCGCTGCAATGAATAATCCAAATACAACTAGAAATGTACTTAGATTCTCCCGGTGATACTTAATTCCCAGCCAAACCAGGATAGCCTCCACTGTGTCCATGGTGGCATCGGTTCCGTCAGCAATTAAACCCACACTTCCGCTTACCAAACCGCTACCCAATTTAAGCACGGCAAGGAATGCATCTAAAAATGTGGTATTTTTCGCGGTGGTGGCAGGTTTTAACTCTTTATCGGCCATAGCTGCCTCTTTTTCCATGCCTTTTTTATATTCTCTGGATTTAATAAGGCCTTCAGCAGTTAATTCATATTTATTACTATCATTAAGCTTAACCCAGCCATTATCAATTAGTTTATTCATTTCTTCTTCAGTTCCCTGGCTGGCTTCATGGGTCATTCCATCTTCCACTCGAGAACGCATTTGGGAAAGTGTGAAAAATAATCTTTCGGCTAAGGGCTGTCCTTTCTCAGGTAACTGCTGATACCAAATCAGAGATAGAAATAGTATGGATTTTTCCCATAATTGTTCTAAACTAAGGGGGCCTTCCTTGCCCAGGGCCATCATCAGAAATTTATCGTAACCTAAAACTGGTTTATTATCCGCCATTTATTCATCTCCTCTTAGTTTATTCGTGAAATCATATAAATAAGTTATTCATAACACCCCCATTAGGGGCTAGACGGAATCCCCTTTATTTGAGAATAGTGCAACTAAGTATTTTTGCAGGGGATATTTACAAAATTAGATTTTATAATAAAATACATTGTCTATTAAAAATAGGATTTAGAATTATTTTATGTCCTTTAAAACTATATTAATTGATATTCACATATTATTCAATAAATGCCAGCTTTTCAGCAATAATGTTGTAAATATAAATGATGATGTGTCTATTTATCAAATAAAAAAAATAAAATAAAAAATAATTATTCGCTTAATTTATTCACTTAATTTCACGCTCGCCACATATAAATATTCTTTTTTAAGTTTAGGAGCGTTTTTATCAAATAGAATCTCAGTTTTTCTACCAAAATGCTCGCCAGCTAACTTTAAATGATAAAGGCTAATTCCCACGTCCATAGGAGGATATTTCCCGGTTAAAAGTCCTTTAACGCGACCGGGTTCCATATAGTAGGCATGTATTAAGTTTTTATCCCCGGTAAAAAACCATGGCTGTGCATTAGTTGCAGAAGGAGCCAGACGGCCCGTTTCCAGTATGTCATCAGCACCTTCAATATCAGTTATCTCGGGTAATGATTTTCTTTTGAATTCAGAGATATTAGTTCGGTGTAATGATTCCGGCTCCTGGGGCTTTCCAAATGGCATTAAAATGATAAATTTCAGATCTGAACTATCTAAAGCTTCTTTTTTCAGTGTGGGTATACCCTGCCAGCAGCTACCATATCCCTTAGCTGAAAGTAAAAGATCCATCTGCTGCATCATGAAACCTACATTGCTTAAATAACCATCTTTGACCTCGGAGAATACTGCTATGTAATGGGGTGCTTTTTTCATCATTCTCCTTTTGACTACATCGGGAGATAATATCTTAAATTCAATTTTAATGTCTTTATTCAATGGGGTTAAATTCAAAAGCTGTTCTGAAATTTCTTCTAATGTTTTTTCATCCAATGGGGTTAAATCAAACTTTCTTATGGATTTGCGTTTGAATATGGTTTGGTAAAGGTCTTTTTTTTCCATTTTTTAATCTCCATAATCTAAATTCGATTTTAATCACATTTCTCTTTTAAATTATTTGCAAAGTTTTCTGCATTTTTAAGGTCTTCTACATTAGGCTGGTCCTTATTATGCCCACCTACTAACTTTAAAGGACCATAAGTGTCTAATCCTTTGCAAACAAAGTCGTCCATAACTTCAAAACCTTTTTTAGATAATTTTTCATTCAACCATTTATTGGGTTTTCCATTACCGCTGGTTATGAATGTAAATGCTTTTTTGTTTTCCACATTATCCAGCCCTTCTACAAACTTTCTAAGCTTTTTATGGGGTCGATAATAATATATTCCTGAACCAAAGCCAATTAAATCATATTCTTTTATCATATCTGGATTGGCATCTTTTAAATCCATTAAATCTGCTTCCAGAGATGCAGCCATAACTTCAGCGACTTTTTTAGTATTTCCATGATGTATAGATTTGTAAATTATTGCAGTTTTCATCATTTCCCCTCTGTTAAATCCTTGATAATTTACATTTTTCCTTTTAAGCTCTCTACAAATTTTCTTACATTATTAAAGTCTTCTTCATTTGGTCTTCCTTTATTTAAACCCTTGCGACTGATTATTCCTTTAATTGAGTATGCATAATATCCTTTACAGTGGAACTCTCCAATAACTTCAAAACCTTTACTTGATAATTTTTCCTCCAACCAGTCGTAATATTTTCCATCGCCGCTTGTTGAAAAATGAAATGCTTTTTTGTTTTCTACATTATCAAGTTCTTCAACAAACTTTCTTAGCTTTTTATGAGGTCTATAATAATATATCCCAGAACCGAATCCAATTAAATCATATTCTTTGATAATTTCCTTGTTAGCATCTTTTAAATCGAATAAATCTGCTTCTAAAGTTTCTGCAAAAGTTTCAGCTATTTTTTTAGTGTTACCACGGTGCACGGACTTGTAAATTATTGCAGTTTTCATTTTCATCCTCTTTGAAATGTTTAATTATCCATTTAGGTTATTAGTTTGACAACTTCGAGATGTATTTTAAATTTAATATTCATTTTGGTGCAGCTTTAAAAGTTCATTAACTTCACTAACCATTTTTTCATTAACTCTGGCCACTAAATATTTCCCTTTTCGCTCTGTAAAGATTAGCTCGGCATTGGACAATTCTTTAAGATGATGAGAAATAGTCGGAGCGCCAATATTAGAAAAAGATTTACTAATTTCATATATTAAACAACCACCTGCTTCATAGCTGGTTTCTTGTTGTTTAACTATTTCTAAGTATAATTCTAAGCGGTTTGGATTGGAAAGTGCTTTAAAAACCTTTGCCATTTTTTTTGTATCCATTACAACACCAATTGATATAATTAATTTTATAATTCGATAAGTATCGAAATGAACTATTGATGAAATTATATATAAAGATTTGCTTTTAAGGATTAATAGGTGATAATCATAAGCTGGGATTAATATAATAAAAAAACAGTTTTAATAAACTAAAGAAACTAGAATTAATTTAATTATCGTTGGGGGAATTTAATGGGGAAAGCAAAGTTTAATTCTGAACACAAAAAAATATTAGACTCTTTTTTACTGGAAAAGCCTAATGTAGTGCCAGGTCAAATGTTTGGATACCCGGCATATTATATTAATAATAAATTATTTGCCTGCGTTTATGAGGAGGGGGTGGGGATCAAGGTTCCCGAGACTAAGGCCAATGAACTAATTGGCCAGGAAGGCATAATTCATTTCCAACCTCTGGGCAGAAGAAAAATGAGAGAGTGGATCCAGATAAATAGGACAAATTCTGAGGATTACTTGAAAGACAAGGATATTTTTGACATTTCCTTAGAATTTGTATTTTCTCTAACTAAGAAATAGACATCAAGATTTATCATATTTTATTTTAAGATTAAATATTATATCATGTATTCTAAACCGTGAATAATGAAATAAAATGAGAATATTACTAGAACTGCTCCCAGGGAACGCATGATGTAAATATATAGGTTCCCAGTCAAGAAATCGCGAGATTTTCCAGTAGCATAAGCTAAAGCTATTTTTGAACCTACTAAAAGTGTGTAAAAACCAATAATAAACCATAAAATAGATAATGGGTTTTCTCCATAGGCAGGAATTATGATGGGCCCACCAATGGTTATCCAGAATAAATAGGGCGCTGGATTTAAAAGATTAAGCATCACTCCTTTTTGCAGTGACTTTGGTTGTTCTAATTGGATATCTGCAGTTAAACCTCTGGTTTTAAAACACTCATAAGCCAGATATCCTAAATAAAATCCTCCAATAATAGAAATAATTCCTAAAATCAAATTATAACTAGAAATTAACGATAGAAACAATAAACAGACTGTTATGATGGGTATATCTGAAATTATGGGGGCAAAAGCTACTTTTACTCCTTCTTTATAGCCGTGTTTGAGTGTCTGGGAGATCACCAGAACCAGTAGCGGGCCGGGCGAAAAGCCAGCATACAGACCTAGGGTTATTCCTGCTATTAATAGTTCAATCATGAGATCAGGATTTCCTTAAATTTAAAAATAAAATTTATCATTGGATTTAATCTTATATTAAATATCATACCTCCTAAATTTAAAACCATAGTATTAAAAATATTTGGCGGTTTGGCAGTGTGAAAAATTGAAGAAAATGAGAATATAATAAGTATATCCGGGACATGGGGATGTATTTTCCTGGAAAATGCTTTTAAAGAGGAAAATTAAAATTCTAAAAAATAACGTATTAATGTTTAAATTCTTTTTAACTATCTATCTCCAGATCTTTCTCCTCAAAAATAAATATTTCTTCAATTGGAGTCTCTAAAACTAGAGATATGAGGTAAGCAAGTTTTAAAGAAGGATTATATTTGCCTTTCTCTAGAAAGATAATAGTTTCCCTTCTCACCCCCACTTTTTCGGCTAATTGGGCCTGGGTAAGATTGTAACGGGCACGTAGTTCCTTAAGCCTGGTTTTCATTCTGCATCGCCTTTATAATTGAAGTATGCACTGGATACCAGCATGGTCAGCACCATTACAAAGATGGTAACTCCAAATGCCTCTGCCGCATTATATTCCCGACCTCCCCAGCTACTGAAAACCAGTAAAAAGCCTACGAAACTCAAAGTAGTATACCATGACCATGTGGCGGCCATGGTTCCTATTTTCCGTAATCGCTCATCTTTGGGTTTGTCCATTCCTATGGATTGGAAGTAGTTAGAACTGAGGATGATAATACTCAAGAAAATAATCAGGGCGATGGTGTCATCTATGGTTTTCCAGATAATCAGTACCAGCCCACATATAAGTAAAGCAGCAGAAGCAATCCACATGCTTAATTTATGTAAATCATAACTACTACTACTAATACTCTTTTTCACATCAGAGTTTTTTTCAAGTTCTTTTTCATTGAAAACAGGCACCAGAAACAAAAGGAAAAATGCGAAAAACGCGTAATATACTGGATTTTCTAAAACATATCCTAATACTCCCATAAAACCGAGCAGGCCCCAGAAATAATTGAATTCTATTTTCATTGTTTCACCATTCTTTTTTAAATATTGGTTTTATGTTGTTTATTTACAACATAATGTTAGATTTTTATAACATTATGTTTGATACATATAACATAAAATCATATTTAAATTTTGTGTATTATATTGGATTAATAAAAAAAATTAAGTAAATAGAACTCAAATTATCATATATACTTGGAGAGTTTTTCATGACTAATAAAAAAAATAAAATGGAAGTTAGTGAGTCAGATAAAGAAAAACAACTATCTTCACAAATGGAAAAACAATTATCTCCCATTAGATCCTTATTTAGAATTATTATAGCTATATTTGCTTTCGCATGGTTTCTGGCAGGGGGCTCAGCTCAAACGGTTTTATCTTTATCAGGGGGAGCAATGGGTTTAACTGGATTGGTATCATTTCTTATTCGAAACCCGCTTTCATTTTTAATTATAGGAATTATTCAGGTAGTTTTAGGCCTTATTTTCTATTTAATTTCTTATTCATTTGCTTTATTAACGATTTTCCATTTCTTATGGTCAATAAGGTGGTTTTATGGCTACAAAAAGTACAGTCATTTAAAATCGTAATTAATTAAATTTGTATATTATTAAAAATAAATTATTAATTATAGAAAAACTGAAAATATTATTTAAGGGGGTTTCAGTGATGAAAATAGGAATCATAGTGTATTCTAAAACCGAAAATACGTATTCTGTAGCTCAGAAACTTCAAGAAAAGTTCCAGGAAAAAGGCCAACAGGCAGAAATTGAAAGGGTGGTGCCGGCGGGTGATGTTGCACCTCGAGCAAAAAATGTGGAGTTTCAAAGTAAACCAGAGTTGGAATCATATGATGCCCTGGTTTTAGGATCTCCAGTACATGCATTTTCTCTGGCACCGGCCATGAATGCCTATCTGGAACAAGTAGATTCGCTGCAAGATAAGAAAATCGCCTGTTTCGTTACAAAGAGCTTAAGATTTAATTGGACTGGTGGAAACCAGGCCATTGGGAAAATGAAAAAAATCTGTGAATCCAAAGGTGGAAAAGTAGTTGGAACAGATATTGTGGTTTGGAATAAGAGCAAGGATAGAAAAATTAAGGAATTAATTGCAAAATTCAATGTTTTATTCTGATTAGTCCATTCAATGGTGTCCTAAGGGATAATTACCAGAATGAACTCAAAAACACGGTAAAATACCTATAATGTAAATATAGATATTATAAGTGGGATTAATTAGGTGGGTTTTACCTAAATCTGCCTTAATATTCCATTTATATTAATTTTCAATCATTATTTTTAAATAGATGTTTTAATTTAGAGAAAAATGATTCTTTTTCAATTTCTTCTTCATTTACTGAGAAATCATCATACATAAAATAATTTTGAGAATCTATTAAATCAATACTTCGAATAGCTTTCTCATATTCTCCACTATCATTAATTTTTCGGGCTTTAACATTATCATTCAGCATAATATTTAATATATGGATAATTTTTTCCTGTAAGACTGGATTTTCAATAGGAAAAGCAATTTCAACTCTTTTTTCAGTATTTCTAGTCATTAAATCTCCACTGGATAAATAAATGGAAACATTTTCTCCAGTACCAAAACAATAAATCCTGGCATGTTCTAAGAACCTACCTACAATACTAATGACTTCAATATTTTCAGTTTTACCTGGTAAGCCGGGAACTAAACAACAAATACCTCTAACTATTAATTTAATTTTTACTCCAGCACAAGAAGCTTTACTTAACATGTCAATCAATTCTCTATCGGTTAAAGAATTCATTTTCATGATAATACTGGCTGGACGATTATTATTGGCCAGCTCAATTTCACTATTGATTTTTTCGATTAATTTAGGTTTTAATCCAAAGGGAGCAACAAATAACTTTTTATACTCACCATTTAAATTAGAAATTGCCATGTTTTTAAAGAATAACATTGCATCTTCTCCAATGGCCCGGTTTAGGGTAATAAAACTTAAATCAGTGTATAATTTACAAGTTTTTTCATTATAATTACCTGTTCCTAATTGTGTAATATATTGAATTCTATTTCTCTCTTTTCGGGTAATTAAACAAACTTTTGAATGCACCTTATACTCTTCAAAACCATACAAAACCCTACAACCCGCTTCTTCTAATAAACCAGCATAATGGATATTCCTTTCTTCATCAAACCTGGCTCTAAGTTCAATTAAAACAGTTACATCTTTTCCATTTTCACAGGCTTCTAATAAATATTTTATTACCGAGGAAGACCGGGCTAATCTATAAATAGTAATTTGAATGGATATTACATTTTCATCATTAGCTGCCTCTTTTAATAAACTTAAAAAAGGTTCTATAGACTCATAGGGATAAAAAAGTAAAATATCATTCTTTTTTAACTGAGAAATAATCTTTCCTACTTTAACAGCTTTTGGGATTTTAGGATAATAGGGATTAAATGATAATTTATGGAAGACTAACTCATTTTTTTTTTCAATATGATCATATAAATTAAATACATAACTCATATCTAAAGGACTATTAGAGATTTGTACTTGATTTTTTTCAATATTTAACTTATCACATAGAAATTTTGTTAATATTGAGTCAGAATATTTATAGAATTCTAATCTGATTGGTGCTAAACGAGTTCTTTTCTTTAAAATTTTTTTCATATACCCCCGATAATCTTCATCTTCATCAATTTGAGAATTAGATAAAGTAATATCAGCATTTCTAGTGACCGAAACTATAGTTTTAAATTCTACGTTATAATTTGAAAAGATTTCATTGACATATTCGTATATTACTTTTTCTAATAGAATAAACCGCATTTCGTCCTTTGGAAAATAAATTACCCTGTTTAAAGAGGAAGGGATTGGAATAAGTCCATATAAAAGTTCTCCTTTATCCTTAATTATTAACATGACATTCAGGGATTTATTTAATAAATGAGGAAAAGGATGGTGAATATCAATAATTTGAGGAGATAAAACTGGAAAAATATAATTAAAGAAATATTTATTAATAAATTTAGTTTCACTTTTAGTCAAATCATTAAAATCTAAATCCTGAATGCCCTGTTCTTTTAATTTTGAATTAACAGATTTAAAAACATCATCTCTACGTTTATATAAGAACTTAGTCCTATCAAAGATGGCATCTAATTGGTCTTGCGCATTTAAACCCGTTTTATTATCTATATAATCCTCATTAATAAGGGATAAATCATATAAACTTCCACATCTCACCATATAAAATTCATCTAAATTGCTGGTAAAAATTGATACGTACTTTAAACGTTCTAATAAAGGAACAGAACCATCCTCTGCTTCTTCTAAAACCCGATCATTAAATCTTAACCAGGATAATTCACGGTTTTGTGTAAAACTATAATCATCCTTGGACATTTTGGCACCTATTTAACACTTTTTTTAATAAATAGCCTTCTCTAACACTAAATTCACTAATTTGTATTTTTTCACATCCAAAATAAGAGGTAATTGATTCAACTATTAATAAGGCAGGGACTAAAGTGTGAATTTTAGATGGTTTAACCTGTAATATTTTGTAATAAATATCTTTATTATTTAGATTGAATTCATCAAGATTCAGTTCGTTTTCTAGTGTTTTTAATGATTTAACATCTATTAAATCAGTTTTCTTATTCTGCAAATTTAAATCCACTAATAATTTTGCAATGGCACGAATACTTCCCCCTATACCACACATAAAAGGAATTTTTTCTCTATTATTAAGTCCACTTTTTTCTAATTCCGAGTATATTCTTTCTTTAATCAAATCAGACTCTTTTTTACGGGGGATCATGTCAGAAACATACTCATTGTACATTTTTAAAGAACCAACGGGAATACTGTATTTTTCCTTTATTTTTTTATTCTTAAAAAGTACAATTTCAACACTACCCCCACCTAAATCAATTAAAATTCCATCATCCTTTTTTACTGTAGAAATAGATCCACAAAAGCTTAATTCTCCCTCTTCTTCACCAGATAATACATCAATTTCTATATTTACTATATCTTTAATAATTTGAATAACATCCGCACCGTTTTCAATATTTCTCAATGAAGCAGTAGAAAAGAAGCGATAATTTTTTATTTTTAAATAGTCCAAATCATCTTTAATTTCTTTAAGAACAGTCAATATTTTTTTAATACCTTTATTAGTTAATTTTCCTTTCTTGATATAAAATACTAAGGCCAAATTTTCTTTTTTTGAAAACATAACTCTCATATCATCGTTTTCACAACAATAAACGGTCAATTTAACCGTGTTTGAACCAATATCCACAATTCCATATAACATTAAATACCTCTTTAATAAATAGAGCAGTTTCTTTATCAAAAAATAATTATGTTACGGAAGATATAAAGATGTTTTCACAGTGTGAGGGTGGTCCTGGAGGATCTGCGTCAGACTATCAAGGCCGCTGCACCAATGCCTGAAGAAGTAATCACCTACCAAATTCCCACTTACAAGTAGCAAGGGTCATTGGTTCATTTTGCAGCATTTAAGAAATCAATGAAGTTTATTTGGGCGGATAAATCCCTTTTAGAAACATTAAAAATTGAATTGGAAGATTATGATATCAAGGGGACCACTATCCATTTTACAGCTGAAAATCCACTTCTTTCTGAGCGGGTTGCAAAAATTGTTCAATTAAGGATAAAATCTAATGAAGCTAGAGTAAAAAATAGATAAAACTGGTTTTGATTTAGTTGAGTGGAGTGTTTAATAAGTGTGAGGGATATGATGGAAAAAACAGAATTTAAATTCCCCGTAGGATACCATGAGTTCCACAAAGATCAGCTCTTTAATTTCCAGTTAAATCGCTGGTATTCGTGGGGTTATACTTGCTTGGAGGATATGAATGAAGTAGGCCTTCGGATAAATAATGTGGCGGACTGGAAAAATGAAATGGTAAAACTGGCTGAAAAAGCCCGTCAGGAAGGTCGGTTGATGAATGCCGCTTTTTATTATCGGGCAGCTGAATTCTATACATTTTCAGATGATCCTGATAAAGAAATACTCTATGATAAATTCACCGACCTTTTCTACACTTTATTCGAAAGTGAAGGTTTAAAAAGATTTAAAGTCCCCTATAATGATGGATTTCTCCCGGTGATAAAAATTTCACCAGAAGGTGAGATTAGAGGCACAATAGTTCTGCATGGGGGTTTTGACTCATATATTGAGGAATTTTATTCCTGGATGAGGTATTTTTCCCAGCGCGGATACGAGGTGATTGGCTTTGAAGGCCCAGGTCAAGGTGCTGCCTGGAAAAAATACGGAATTCCTTTGGATATTGAGTGGGAAAAACCAATGAAGGTAATTTTGGATTATTTAAACCGGGATGACGTTACTTTGATTGGAATATCCATGGGTGGATGGTTTGCTCTTAGGGCAGCGGCATTTGAACCAAGAATAAAGCAAGTTATTGCTCAGGGACATGCCATTGATTATTTTAAGGTTCCAAATATCCTTGCACAATGGATGATGCTGTTTTTCCTTAAATTTTTCCCAGGTTCTATTAATAAAATGACCCTAAACAATATAAAAAAAGGCAATATGGAGATGTGGACTACCAGTAACCTGATGTACATTACAGACATAAAGGTTCCGGTAGATGCTATGAAGTTTGCTTTCCAGATGAACCATGAAAACATCCATTCCGAAATGGTTAAACAGGATGTATTGTTATTATCCGGGAAAGAAGACCATTTTATTGGTGTTAAACTACATCAAAAACAAGTGGCTGCCTTAATTAATGCTAAATCAGTTACTGATAGAATTTTTACTAAAGAAGATCAGGCCCAGAATCACTGCCAGGTAGGAAATACTCAACTGGCACTGGAAACTATGTTAAAGTGGATTGAAAAGATTGTTGAAAAGAAAAATAGTTAATCTGAGGCATATGCAAAAAATAACCCCATTCTTGTGGTTTGAGAACCAAGCTGAAGAAGCTATGAATTTTTATATATCAATATTTAAAAATTCAAAAATTGTAAGCATGAATCGCTATGGCGATGAAGGACCCGGACCTAAAGGGGCTGTTATGGCTGCCAAGTTTATGATTGAAGGGCAGGAATTTGTGGCACTAAATGGAGGCCCACAATTCACTTTTTCGGAGGCCATATCTTTTGTAATTAACTGCGAGACCCAGGATGAAATAGATGATTATTGGGAGAATCTTTCTGAAGAAGGAGAAGAACAAGGGCCGGGATGGGTCAAAGACAAATATGGATTGTCATGGCAAATCGTTCCCACGATTTTAGAAGAATTAATGAATTCTGGGGATTCTTCTAAATCTCAAAGAGTCATGATGGCCATGATGGGGATGTATAAGATGGATATTGAAAAACTGAGACAAGCCTATGACAAATAACTTTTATTATCTTTTTAAAAGGATATGTTGCAAAAATACTTATTCTAAGTTCTTAAATTACATTTAAGATAATTTTACATTTTATTAATATTTTCCACTTAATAACCATAACTTTTTATATTTTGTTTTACATCTAATGCATATTGTATTTGTTTTAAAATTTTAACAATTTTTATTAGTATTTTTATTAATGGTGATTTTTATGGATAATGATAATTATGATGTAGTAGTGATTGGAGCGGGGATAAGTGGCTTATTGACAGCTCTAGCTCTTTCAAAGGAAGGTAAATCAGTATTAATTCTGGAAAAGGAGGAAGATATTGGAGGAGTATGTCGTTCTTATGATGTGGATGGATATAGGATAGATACGGGGCCTCATGCAATCACCCGCCTGGAGCGCGGGCCTCTAAAAGAGTTAATGGACAGATATTTCGATGTTATTCCTCAATTTGTTCCTTTTGGGAAGTATAATGTTAGAATAGGAAATGAAGTAAAACCATTTCCATGGAATATTAATTCCTGGCTTACATTTGGTTTGATTCCTAAAACTGATCGTTTATTGATAATGAAATCTTTGTTCAATACGCTTTATCTTCTAAATGCGGGTAAAAATTTGGATGATATTTCTATACAGGAATTGATTCCAGAAAATATTTCTTCCACCACTAGAAGATTTTTAGATTGGATTTGTTATTTTTTAGTTGGAACCTCTATTGAAAACACAGCTATTTCTCGTTTTATAGATAATAAGACTAACAAAGGAAGCCCTATTAAATATATAGGTAGTTTATATGATCTTTTTGTTACAGAGGGTGCTCAAGATCAGGGTTATCCTAAAGGTGGCCTTCAGTCCATTATTAACTCTATTTTGATATCTTTTCCCAAAAATGTTAAAATCAACACTAGTGAAGAAGTGGTGAAGATTCAGTGTAGTGATAAAGTTGAAAAGGTCATTACCAATAAAAATTCTTATATCTGCGGCAATGTTGTTTACTCTGGATTTGCTTCTGATTTACCAGATTTAATTGATAATTTACCTTATGATTATGCCCAGAATTTGAATCAAATTAAAAAAGTTAATTCTTTAACAATTTGGCTGGGTTTAAATAAGAAAATATTTAAAAACTATGGATCGGAAATGTGGATTGATTCAGATCCTTATGCCTGGATGGTTCCGGTGTCGAATTTTGACTCTTCTATGGCTCCTAAAGGAAATCAACTTGTTGGATTTGCTTTTACTATCCCAGATGACTACGATACCATTAAAATACGAAAAAAAGCATTAGATTCTATTATCAGAATCAAACCCGATATTGAAAAACATATGGAAATGATTCATTATCAGGATTTAATTCCTGAAAAGGCCGCATGGGACATTAATTCCGGCTTTGGGGATGTAGAAACTCCTATTAATAATTTGTATTGTGTGGGCACGGACACGGAAAAAAGAAGTGCAGGAGTGAGCAGGGCAGCTTATTCTGTCTTGAGATGTCTGGAAATAATGGAATCTGAAGGAAATATCCAGGAATTCCAGATATTCAATGAAAAATTGGAATTAGAAGCCAAATAATTTAATCACCCTAATTTTTTTATTTCTTTAATTAATTTTATTTTTAAAATTACAATTTTGAATAAAAAATTCCAAATTATTTTATTCATATTTTAATTTTTAATTATTTTATTTTCATTTTAATTCATTTCAAGTTGCTAGATGGTAAAACTATTTCTATTCCTATTATTAAAAATCAATCTGGTGAGAAGATGAGGCAGTGGTACCAGGAATTATTCTCTAATTACGCAGAAAAATACGAATCGGAATCTTTCACCCAGGGAACACAGGGTGAAGTCGATTTTATTGAAAAAGAGATTGATTACAATAAAAAAATCAAAATACTTGATATTGGTTGTGGTACTGGTCGTCATGCCATTGAACTGGCCACAAGGGGTTATTCAATAACTGGAGTGGATTTATCTGATTCAATGCTAAAAAAATCGAGAGAAAACGCGCTTAATAAAGGATTAGACATTGATTTTATACAAGCAGATGCTCGAAATTTGCCTTTTGAAAAAGAATTTGAACTGGCCATCATGATTTGTGAAGGGGCTTTTCCGCTCATGGAAACTGATGAAATGAACTTTGAAATACTTAAAAATGTAGCTAAGGCCTTGAAACCCGGTGGAAAATTGATATTTACCACTTTAAATGGACTTTATCCTTTATTCCATTCAGTAAAGGACTTTATAAATTCCAGTTCCACTACCCAAACCAATAAGGACAATACTTTTGATCTTATGACTTTCCGTGACCAGTACCAGCTGGAAATAGAGGATGATGACGGTAAAAAACTTGTTTTAGAATGTAATGAAAGATATTATGTCCCTTCAGAAATAAAATGGCTTTTAAAGTCATTAAATTTTACTAAAATTGATATTGTGGGATGTAAATTAGGGAAATTTAGTCGAAAAGATTCTTTAACCACAGAAGACTATGAAATGCTGGTCATTGCAGAATTATAACTTGATCAAATAAAAAGGGTATAATGTGATTTAAATGAAATTGGTGCCTGAAAAAGATGATATGACAGATTATCTTTCATATTCACGGGTAATAGATTATGATAATAAATTAATTCAAAATAAGGCAATATCGCTGACCAAAGGAATTTCAGGGGATATAGAAAAAGCCCGAACAATTTATGAATTTGTAAGGGATGAAATCCATCATTCTTCTGATATAAAAAGTGAAAAAGTAACTTACCAGGCCTCTGATGTTTTATTAAAGGGTCATGGTTTGTGTTTTGCCAAGTCTCATTTATTGGCGGCTTTATTAAGATGTGAAAAAATTCCAACTGGTTTTTGTTATCAAAAATTGTCTATAAGCACGGGAAAGATACTTCACGGTCTAAATGGCGTATTTATTGATGAAAAATGGGTCAGACTTGATGCAAGAGGTAATAATGCAGTTATAAATGCTCAATTTTCACTTAATGAAGAAAAATTAGCTTATACTCCTCATAAAGAAATGGGGGATGTTGATTATCCTTACATCTACTCAGAACCATGTCCTAAAATAATAGAAATTCTTCAAAATTATTCTACACTCGATGAGGTCATTAATCATATAGTGGCTTCCCTTAATTAAATTCTAAAAATTCCTGTTATTAATTGTTAATTCAAATTTAAACTTATTTGAAGGTGATATGATGAAAGATTACGTCCATGGATATTCTAAGAAGGAATCAGAACGTCTAGAAGACCAGGCTGATACTTTATCGGCTTTACTCCACCATGATACTCAATTTCCTCCTGGGAGCAAGATTTTAGAGGCAGGGTGTGGGGTTGGTGCTCAAACAATTATACTGTCTAAAAATAGTCCTGAGGCCCAAATAACTTCTATTGATATTTCAGAAGAGTCATTAACCGCCGCTAAAAATTTAATTGATAAAGAAGGAATTCAAAATGTCCATTTTAAACAAGCAGATATAATGGACTTGCCATTTGGAAAAGAAAGTTTTGATCATATTTTTGTTTGTTTTGTACTGGAACATGTTTTAGATCCAGTAATGGCTCTTAAAGAACTTAAAAAGTATTTAAAAAAAGGTGGTTCAATTACGGTAATTGAAGGGGACCATGGGTCCTGTTATTTCCATCCAGAAAGCAATGAATCATTAATGGCCTGGGAATGTTTAATTAAGGCCCAGCAAGATTTGGGAGGAGATCCTCTGATTGGAAGGCGAATTTTTCCACTTTTAGAAGAAGCAGGATTTAAAGAGGTTGCAGTGACTCCTCGAGTGGTCTATGTAGACCGAAGCAAGCCAGAAATGGCGGATGGCTTCATAAAAAAGACCATAATAGCCATGGTAGAAGGTGTAAAAGATCAGGCCATTAATTCTGGTTTAATTGATCACGGTAAATGGGAAAAAGGAATTGATGATTTGTATAAATCTGCCCAAAAAGATGGAACGTTCTTTTACAACTTTTTTAAAGGTTCGGGGATTAAATAAATTAAAATGTTTCTTAATAGATAAAATTTTAATTTATATATCTTTTTTTCTTTCTTAAGGCAAAAACATAATACATATGTAGTAAATGTCTAAATAAGGAAAACTATGTGATAATATGAAAATATCTGTTATTTTGGCCCATCCCCATAAGAAAAGTTTTAACTATGCCATTTATGAAACTGTTTTAAAAACTTTAAAATCGAATGGACATGAATTAAGGGCGCATGATTTATATTCTGAAAAATTTAATCCATTACTGGAAGGTTTGGAACTGCTTACCGGTGAAACATCAGATTGGAGGATACTTAAGCATAGAAAAGAGATAAAAGAGGCAAATGGGATAATAATTATTCATCCCAACTGGTGGGGTCAGCCACCGGCCATTTTAAAGGGATGGTGCGATCGTGTACTCCGTTCAGGAGTGGCATATGAATTTCATGAGGATGATGACGGGTCTGGAGTTCCAGAAGGTCTCTTAAAAGCAGATGTGGCATTTGTTTTCAATACTTCCAATACTACCAAAGAACGAGAGATGAATGTTTTTGGGGATCCCTTAGAAAAAATATGGAAAGACTGTATTTTTGATTTCTGTGGTATTAAGAACTTTCACCGAAGAATGTTTCGAGTATTGGCCAGTAGTAACCTTAAAGAACGGGAAAAATGGTTAAAAGAAGTAAAAAACTTGGTTAGTACTCATTTTCCTGATGAAAAACAGAAAATATCTTGAAATAATCTAAATAATTTGATATAATTAGATTAAAAAAATAATTTGAATTCTTACAAAGAATTATTTAAAAATAATTGAATAAGGTAGGGGATACTACTTTCTCCGCCTTTTTAATTCATCTAAAAGCTCATCTAATTCTATACCTTTGTAAACCAATAACAAAAGAGTATGGAAAATCAAATCGGCCGATTCATGAACTAAATTGTCATTATTTTTAGAGGCAATGATAACTTCTGCTGATTCTTCCCCTATTTTTTCCAGTATTTTATCTTCAGCAGCTTTTTTATCATCTTGCATTAATTTTGAAGTATAAGAATCAACAGGATTATCTCGACGGTCTTCTAAAACCTGATAAATTTCACGTATTAGATCATCACACATTTTTCTTCCTCTTTTTGTCTCTCATACTTCTAGTAATGGCAATCAGGGGATGCTGGGCGTCGTCTATTATTTCTATATCGTCAAAAGAAAATATCCCATTCAAATCAGCTGTTTTTTCCATTCCCAGTTTTAAATCCTGTTGTAAATCAATTACATAAGAATCTATTTCCTGGCATCCCAATGTGCGGGCTGCTACAGTTCTATGGTGGCCATCAACAAGTACAAAACGTTCTCCTGTCTTCACTACAATGGTGGGTTCTGCCAGACCTCTTTTTAGCTCGTATGTCCTTCCTTGGAGTTCGTCTGCATACACTTTATCCTGGGTTGGCCTGAGACGCTGAGTAGGAACCTTCATTCTCTTTACTTGTGTTTTAATGCCATAAAGTTGTTCTAGAGTCTTTTTAAAATAATTAACTTTCATAGGGGTGGATCTTTCGATATGGGATCTTACAATATCTGTATTAGTGATAATCCCCACTAACTCTCCCTTTTTGTCAATAACGGGCAAACGTGATATTCCCATCCGAAACATAACTCTGGCGGCGTCATTAATGGACATATCCTGATCAGCCACTACCACATTGGTGGACATTATGTCATTAACAGAATTATCACTATTTTTAAGTAAAAGGTCAAAGGCGGTAACCATTCCAATAACGGCCCCGTTTTCTTTAACTGGAAATCCGTCGTGGCCACTATCTTTCATAAGTTGAATTATATGCTCGTTTGGAGTTTCAGGAGGGACTGTTATAACCTCTTTTGTCATATAATCTCTAACCAGGGGTTTGTTACTCATATTATGCCTCCTTAAATTGAAACTTATTTTTGACTTTTCCCACACTTTTTCCATATCAAATTATTTGCACAATCAATCTTTACAATGCGATGATATGGAATATGAACATCTTCTTCCAGGATTAGAAATCCCTGATCTAATTTTTTAATGTCAGAGCCATTAATTGTTTTTAAATTTCCCTGGGCTCCTCGATGGAGATAAGTAATTTTGCAATTTGAAATATCTCTTTTAGGGTGCCATAACATTAGATCCAGGATTCTTTTGGCCATGTGCTGCCTCAAAGCAATTTTATTCTCTAGGACTTTAATTTAAGAATTTTAAGCATATTATATTTTATTTCACTATCATTAAATATCTTTAGAAAATAATTAAAATTTAAGATATTTAATTATAAAATTTCTTTTAAAATTTCCACAGCGTGTCCAGGTTCTGCTTTTCCTCTAGTAAGGCGCATTACTTGCCCTACCAAGAAATTTAAAGCAGCAGATTTCCCTTCATGATAATCTGAAACTGCTTCTGGATTTTCTTCAATGGCTTGCTGGGCTGCTTTACGCACGTCATCCTCATTAACAATTCCAATTAGACCCATTTCTTTGGCAATCTCTTTAGGAGACTTGGAATTATTTGGCATATTTTCAATAACCCTTTGCCCTGCTTTGGTGGTCAGTTCTTTCTTTTGGACCATCTGCAGTAATTCTACCAGTTGTTGTGAAGTTATTTGGCTATCAGCAAAGCTTAATTTATTATAATACAGAACTCTCTTTAGCTCGTCCCTCATCCACAACGCAGCAAACTGGGCATCCACATCTTTAACTACTTCTTCAAAGGTATCTGCCAGTTCAAGTTCGGATGTGAGAACTTTAGCAGGTTCTTCAGCCAGACCGTACTGTCCCATGAACCTTTTGACCTTTATATGTGGTGGTTCAGGCATCTTCTCCTTTATACCTTCGATTTGATCCTCTTCAGCCATCATAGGGGGTAAATCTGGGTCTGGAATATATCTATAATCTTCTGCACCTTCTTTAAGACGCATGGAAACGGTTATCATCTGTGCTTCCAGGAAAGCCCGGGTTTCCTGGGTAATTTCTACCCCTCGTTTGAGGAGATTTTTCTGGCGAACCATTTCAAATTTAAGGGCTTTGTAAGCACCTTTAATAGAGTTAATATTTTTTATTTCTACTCTTTTACCGCCTTCTAGAGATATATTTACATCAGCCCTCATGGTACCTTCGCCCCGGGCATTTCCACTGTATTCTAGAACTCTAATAAGTTCTCTTAAGAATGCTCGTGCTTCTTCAGGGGAGGTCATGTCTGGTTCGGTAACGATTTCAATTAAAGGTATCCCTGAACGATTAAAATCAACAATCCCCAGGTCTGGTTTGTACTGACCAGGATCTTCTTCCATGTGCACTTCCCTTATACGTACACCATTTAGATCTCCTTCATATCCAATAGGTACAGAAGTACGCTGGTAACCTGATGAAAGATCCGGGTAATTATAGTGTTTTCTCATGAAGTAAGTAACATCATCTGCAATCTTGCAGTCCAGCATCAGGGCGATTTTAAGGGCGCCTTCCAGAGCCTTTTCATTGGTAGGGAATGGTTTAGCTCCTGGTTGGTTTAAGCAAACATGACAAATATTGGTGTTGGCTGGTGCGTCCTGGTAGTTGGTGTGACAGTCACAGAAGAGTTTAGAGTCAGTTTCAAGTTGAACGTGAATTTCAAGTCCGCATTTCATTTTAATGGTTATTCCTCCAAATCCGCTCTATTAGCAGTTTATAACGTCGAAACAAAACGTTTAGAGATTATTTTGAATTTTAATTAATGAATTAATAATTAAATCTAACATGAATATTTTAGTGAATATCTTTCAGTTTTATTCTACATAAATCTATATAAATATCTATTATATTATTCATTTAGATTTGTTATTTAAACACTTATCAATGTATCTTTTTATATAAGGTTCCAGAGGCCCGGCTGGAGGCCCATTCAAAAGCTTATCGAAATCAGTAAAAGTCCCCTTTAAGTTTCGACCGGCCCAGTAAACTTCTTCTTCCACTCTTTTTCCATAACGAGTACCAAACATTTTAAAAAGAGGAAACTTAGTTAAACCATTGGCCCCACTGAGAATCAAAGGCCCCATGTTGGCCAGATTGTCCACCCAGGTTCCACAAACTATTTCCAGATTGGGGAAAGTAATTCTGGTAGCTGCCACCACTCCCGCGTAATATAGGGATGCAGGTTGTGGTTGATTTTCAAAGGGAGTTCCTTTGTGGGGATTTAAAGAGTAAAAAGTTACTCGGTCTATTTTGAGATCGTTAATAAGATCAAATAAATATTTTAAATCAGAAGGAGTTTCGCCAAGACCTAATATGATAGTTATAGCCTTTTTAAATCCTAAATCTCCGGCAAAATCCAGCATTTCACTGATTTCTTCAATACTTTTGCTGGGGCATATCTCTTTTTGCTTTTGAGGATTGGCCATTTCCACAGCACCGGTAATCCCGGCAATTTCTTCCCCATATTCTTCTAAATCCTGGGTTATGCCTATGTTTAGCCACACTGGCTTTTTGGTTATGCTATATATCTGGCGGGCAATGGATTTTATTTCAGGGGTACTGAATGAGCCATATCCTCCAGATAAGAATTCAATATTCCAGTCCATTCTTCTACAAAGCTCTGCTTCAGCTAAAATAGCATCTACTCTTCTCCGGGCAGTTTTAGGATCGTTAATATTTGGTTTTTGGGTGCTCATGTAACAGAAGGAACAGTCCCCTTTATCGCACCACCATGAAAGAAAAATGGCCCTTTCCAGAGTGATATCCGGCCCGTGCTCCTGGAGGGTTATTTTATTGGCCTTTTCCATTAATTCAAGGGTTTTAAATTCTTCTAATTTTTTTATAACTTGCATACTACACCTTATTTATTCCGAAAAATTATGATAATGGGTTTAATGGTAAATTAGATTAAATGCTTTTTTAATGTCAGATCAACTCTTATAAGACCATTCCAGATAAGAATGAATTACAGACATGGATGAAATTTTAAAATATGATATATAGATAATTAAATAGATAAGATAAATATTTACATTTATTAACTAGCTACATTAAATTGTGTTATAGATTTTATAATAATTATTTAATGAGAATTAATTTTAATCGAGTATTAAATGAAATAGAAATAAATTAAATTTTCATAAATTCAGGATGAAATTATGGCTTATTGCTCAAATTGTGGCGAAAAAAATAAGGATGGCAACAGATTCTGCTCTAATTGCGGAGAACCCATGGGTTCCATTGCAAGGCCGGGACCTTCGAAACCCATAAAATCCAGGCAACCACAGAATGATTATTATAATAATTCTTATGTGGAGAGACCCTCAAGCAGAAAAAATTACCAGGAAACCCAGGAAATATCATTTGAATGGAATGTGGTCATTGTCGGGGCTTTAATTTTGGTAATAGTATCTGGATTATTGGGGTGGATCTTACCTTTCTTTTCAGTTTTAATTGCTGCAGCAATTGCCATTATTTATGCAATATCGGCTACACAAAAAAAAGCCACAATACTGATAATTATACCATTAATTCTGGTCATGGCTGCTTCTTTATTCGCACTTTTTAGTTTATAACTTGATTCATAGGTCTAAAGTCTATTCCCTGATCTGATTTTAGAAATTTATAAATTTACAGATTAAAAAAATTATTCAATTCTTATCAAAGTCTTATCAAAGTAATTTAAGATTTAAGGATTAAAAAAGAAATTTTAATGGGTTAATTAAAAACCAGGTTTTAATTAAGAAATACTCAATAAAATTCTCTAAATTCTAATCCTTATTAAATAAAAGGCATTTTCACGGAATTGTATCAATTTTTCCCGGTTAAATATTAAAATAAGCAGATTTAACGAACTTAATCTGCTTTATTATACTTCATAACATACAAAAAAGCAAGCTACCCCAAACGTTTATATAGGATGACTATCAACCTAATTATACTCCCATAAAGGGCTATGTTTTAGAAGGCTGTAAACATAGGCTTTGGTTTGTAAGCTTGATTTACAGGCTTTACTTGGCAAGTGCCGCCGTAGCTCAGTAGGTAGAGCGTTCGGCTGTTAACCGATTGGTCACAGGTTCGAGCCCTGTCGGCGGCGTCCCTGGGCCCATAGCTTAGCCAGGTAGAGCGCCCGGCTCATAACCGGGCGGCCATGGGTTCGAATCCCATTGGGCCCATTTAAAGTATGCCTTTATATATTAAAACAAACCTTATATATTTAAATATTATATTAAATTATTATACATATTCACATGCTCCGGTGGTGTAGTCCGGCCAATCATTTCGGCCTTTCGAGCCGAAGACTCGGGTTCGAATCCCGGCCGGAGCATTCTAAAAATTTTTTCGAAATTTTTCAACTTCAGATAGTTTTCTGAAGTAATTTGCACTTTTGGGTGTTATTATAATGGATTTAACATCTTTATTGATGTTTGCCTTTCCTTAGCGGGGGTGCCCGAGCTGGCCAAAGGGGACAGGCTTAGGACCTGTTGGCGTAGGCCTACCAGGGTTCGAATCCCTGCCCCCGCATTAAATCATCATCTAATGGTGGTTTAAATCATATGTAAATTTTATATATAATTTTATATATAGATTGCCGGGGTGGGGTAGGTGGTTATCCTACGGGACTGTGGATCCCGCGACTCGGGTTCGAATCTCGGCCCCGGCCCCATGATTACTTCTTTTTGAATTGGTTTTTTGTTCAATTTTATAGTAATTTTTTCTAATTAGAAATAAAAAATTTAATAAATACATTTAAAAAAATATTTTAAAATCGGATAATTAATAAGTTTATTTTTATTTTTTAATTAAATTATTTTGAGTATGGAATTTTAATTTGCAAGAGTTTATTTTTAATATCAATCATAAGTTTTTAATAAGTAAATTACAAATTAACTAATACACATAATCCAGTATAACAAATTGTGATTAGATTTTAATTTAAAAGGATGTTCCCTTATGATAAAAATGGAAAGGACTTATGGTTGTCTTCGAGCCAGTGTTTTATTTGAAGGCGAAAAAATAGGGACTATGGAAGGGGTTTATCTCACACAATGGTTTGTAAAAAACAAATATCGTTTTACTGGAACTTTTAATCGATATTTAACTGAATATGATGAATTTTGTCGTCCAGGAGCAAGGGTAGATGTTGTTCTCCCGGATAAAGAGTTAATTGTAAAGAATGTTTTCATTGAATGGATTAGAGAACCATCATGTAGTGGAACATTTAATGCAGAGCGTATTGAAAGTTATATATAACTTATTTAATTTTAATAATTCCATTAGCATAATTTAATCTTTATATTTGGCTGGAGTTTTAATGGTAAAAAAAGGATCAAAAGAAGAGAGGGATCTAGTAAGGATTCTTTGGGAAGAGAAATTTGCAGCTATGCGGGCCCCGGCCTCAGGTGGCGCAACAAAAAAACCGTTACCCGATGTTTTAGCGGGCAATGGTGAAAAATACCTGGCTATTGAGGTAAAAACGACCACTAAAGACAGAATTTACATTGATTCTCCCAAGATAGAAGGTCTTCGTGAGTTTTCTAACATTTTTGGTGCTTTACCGTATGTGGGGATCAAATTCAAGTATAAGAAATGGCGTTTTTTATCTCCAGAAGATTTAATTCAGACAAAAAATGGAAATTACCGTTTAGATCTTGATCTGGCTCTGGAAAAGGGTTTGGAGATCAATGAACTTCTGGGCAAGGATAAACAGGTTAAATTTTAAAAAATAAATCTGAATTACTTATTTCATTAAATAAATTTTTTTATATTTTTTTATATTTTATTATTTTTATTTTAAAGGATTTCTGGCAATTATGTTAACATTAAGAAGCCATTAAAAGATGCAGTATAGAGATTTAATTTTATAACATGTCATATGGTGAATTAAATGGATAAATGTGAGAAATTGAGGAAGCTATTAAAAAAGGAAAATCCGCTTATCATGCCTGATGCTTATGATCCTTTAAGTGCTAAAATGATTGAAAAAATGGGTTTTAAAGCTGTGCAGTGTTCTGGCTACAGTTTTTCAGTTGCCGATGGACTCATGAGAGAAGTAGACATCTCCTTAGAAGAAAATCTCAATAAAACTAGCAAAATTGTGGATGCAGTAAATATTCCAGTCATGGCCGATGGAGAAGATGGTTATGGTGGAATAGAAAATATTAAAGACACAATTAATCTTTTTATGGATATTGGCGTAGCTGGGATTAATTTAGAGGATCAATTGCTCGATAATGTCCGTGGCGGTTCTATTTGTAAGGTAATGGACTCGGATTTTATGCAAGAAAAAATTACTTTGGCAAGAGAAACTGCCAATGAAAGAAACCCTGAATTCATAATAAACGGTCGTACTGATGCTTTAAGGTCATGTGAAGATAGAAACGAAGGTTTAGAAATAGCTATTGATCGTGCTAATTTATATCTTGCTTCTGGTGCTGATTTAGCTTTCATAACCTATGTGGAAAATCTCAAGGAAGTGAAAACCATTACTAAAAAAGTTAAAGGTCCGGTAAGTATTGCAGCAGGTCTTTCCTATAATATTGATTCTTTTTCAATGGATGATTTAAAAAAATATGGTGTTAAACGGGTTAGTTTACCCACATTACTGTTATTTTCAACAATTAACGCTATGGAAAATGGGCTTAATTTGTTAAAAAAAGATATTTTAAGTGGAAATTCAGATGATTTAATCTATTCTCCAGATGAATTGAAAAAATTACTTGTGCCATAAATAGTCTCAATTCCTATAAGCTGCCTTAATAAGTGCCAAAATGACCAGAATGTAGGCAAAACTACGTGAAATAATAAGAATTATGGCTGAACTTTCATACCCCAAAAGCACTGCCAGATGCGACAAACCAAATAGCCCAAAGGCCGCACCAATGTATAAGATGGCAATATTCTTTATCTTTTTAAAGGTCCAGTATGAAAGGATTACAATGACTATGCAAAAAATCAGGTTTGCAAAAGTAATTGGTTCCCATGTAAGTACCATTTTATCCCCCTTTCCTATAATTTCTAAATAAATATTTGTAATTGGAGTCATATAATAATTTTCAAGCAGGGAATTACTTAGTAGGGAATAAATAATATATAATAAATCATGGTAATTCCTTTACCGCAAGGTTTAAATATTAAATCCATCTACTAATTAGTTATTATGCCAAGGTAGCTTAGAGGCGAAGCGGTGGACTGCAGATCCATTACACGGGAGTTCAAATCTCTCCCTTGGCTTCATAATTTGTCTTAAGAATTATTAAGTTCTTAGGAAACCAATCTTGAGGGGTCATAGTGTAATCAGGCTATCATCTGGGACTCCAGTTGTCTTTGAAGAAAAGCGCGCTCTGAAGGTATTAAGTACCCAATGATGATCAATTGGAGTACTGAGACATGAGAAATCCTAGGATCTGGGTTCAAATCCCGGTGACCCCATTTTTAAAATACTTTTTTTAAATTATAACTCTCTAAAACATTATTTTTACCAAAACATTATTGTAAAATATAATTATAATATATAACAATTATTTATTTATTCCACTAGTTTGGAAATTACTTCAGTCTCATTAGCTATTTATAAATATATTTAGATTGCAGCGAATTTTAAAGAAATATTGATGGTGCAAAAATGGAAAAAATAAATGATGTAGTCTTTATAGAAGGCCGGGGATATGATTCTAATATTTACTTGATAGGTGACATTATAATTGATACAGGGACTGGAGAAAATGCTAAGCACGTTTTTTCAGAAATTTTGAAGTCTGGAATATCCCCTGAAGATATTTCAACCATTGTCAACACCCATTGTCATTTTGACCACACCGGAGGAAACTCACTCTTTTCAGCAGATATTATGATCCACGAAGAAGATGCAGATGCATTGGAAAAAGGCGATAGTATGGCTACAGCAGCCTACATGTTTGGAAAATCAACAGAACCTGAAAAAATAGCCAAAAAACTTCAAGAAGGAGATAAAATATCTGATTTTGAAGTTATACATACTCCGGGCCATACCCGTGGAGGAATATGTCTTTTTGATGGGGAAATTTTAATATCGGGAGACACAGTTTTTGCCAATGGTGGAATAGGCCGGATGGATATTGGGGGAAGCTATGAAGATATGATTAATTCACTGGAAAAGCTGCAAAACCTCAATGCAGAATATTTACTTCCGGGTCACGGTCCATGGACTGATAATGCTCAACAGCACATAGAAATGTCCTATCAGATGGCCAAGCGATTTTAATTAACAAATTAAAAATAATATTTTATTTTAAACTAAGATTAAACATTTAGAATTAATTTTCATGAAAGCTTATCCAATATTAGCTAATTTCTTAATATACATAAACAGTTAAATTGGTTGGGGTGTAATGCCCCCCTAAAAAGTTGAAATAAGTTATTTTCCATTGATTATTTTCATATTTGGCATCTATGCAAGTGTAATATGAATACCAGATAAATCTTCGAGCATCCACTGTGGCATTGGCCTTTTCAATTGCAGATATGGCTGATGAATAACTTCCATTTTCTATGCTTAGTCCTGTGTAGTTGCCCTGGAATGTTTTTTGCCCGTTAAGTCCGTTATAAGTGTAAAGCTGGTATTTCTGGTTTTCAGGATTTATAACTACTGACTTCCAAATGAACATGTTTGAAGTGGGATAAGAAGCAATCTGGGTAAAATTCCCTTCTAGATTTTCTTCCAGTGAATGAGCAGCATTTACTTTTTCATAGCCTCTTATTCCCCCAAAAGACACCAGCATGATTACAAAAAGAATCATAGCTATTTTTTTATATTTTAAATCGATTTTCAAGTATAAAATGATTAGAACTGCCAGTGCAACTATGGTGGTTAAGGCATCGGTATAATAATACAGATGGGCACTGAATCTTTCCATGGAGAACGGATAAAGTAGGGGAATACCACCTGTAGTTAAAAAATCCAAAAATAAGTGGGTTAAAACACCAAAGTAGGCTAGAAGCACAGTTTTCCAGGTAAATATTAGGTTATAATCTCTTTTAATTATCTTTGCCACAAATTCCTGAACAGGGCGCCGGGTTACAATATAGAGAAAAACTACAGCGGTTATAAATCCAAATATAAATGTATGAGTAATTCCCCTATGAGTTAAAATAAAGAATTCGGGAATGAGAAAACCTATAAAAATCAAAAATATATCGAAATCTACAGATGTACCTCCTAATCCTCCTTCTATTGGCCGTTTACAGCCTATAAAGAAGAGTATTATGAATGGAATTAGAAAATGTGTGAAAAGATCCAAAATTTATCTCCTTAAATGTTAATTCTTAATATGGTACTAAAATATTAAAGCATTACTATTAAATATTTTAGATATCTTATAAAAGTCTATTTTATCTAATAGGGATTTTATTGGATTAATATGAAAAAATAAGTTTTTTTCATTGAAAAAAGTTTATTTAAATTTAATATAAAATTTAATTATAAAATAAATAATTTAAATAATCAATATTTATGTAAATTATTTAGTAAAAAGTTTAGTAACTTCTTTAACGGCCCCTATTTTAACCAGGACGGATACTTTACTGCCTTCCTTTAAAATCATGTCAGATTTGGGAATTTCAATGTGGCCGTTATTGTAAATGGAAACAATGATGTAATTATCGGTTGGGGAAATGTCTCCCACACTTTTACCAATTATTTTTTTGTTTCTAATGGTCATATCAAGTATTTCAGCATCACCACTACCCAGAACAATCAGATCTGCTACTTTAGGCCGGGTTATCAGTTTTTCCAGATACCCCGCTGCAGTACGTTCCGGGCTTATAACGTGGTCGATTCCCACCTTACGGAAGGCCTCTTCGTGGTCCGGGTTACTTACTCGGGCGATGATTTTAGGGATGTTATATTCCCTTACCAGTATGCAGGACAGCAAATTGGCCTCATCATTACCTGTAGCCGCCACAAAAACGTCAGCATTGTTAATATTTGATTCTTCCAGTGTTTTGGTGTCTGTTCCATTTCCGCAAATCACCAGAGCATCTAATTCTACCGCAGCATTACCACACAGTGATTCGTCATTCTCAATAAGGGTGACGTCATTGCCATCAGAAATTAAAAGGTTGGCTAGAGTTAATCCTACTCTACCTCCCCCCATTATAACTACATACATTTGTACACCTTGATTTTAATCAGTTAGAATATTTAAAATGGAATAAATTTAAAAATATTGCTTTTAATCATGTTTTTTATAAATGTTAATATTTCAATGAGTGATTTTCTTTGATTATTCTTATTAATAAGCTTTTTTCTTAAATTTATTTCGAAGATTTTGATTAAAATTAAGCTCTTTTTAAAAACTCTAAACTGGCCCTTAAAAGAACCAGAACTGGTATAATCTCCAGCCTTCCCACCCACATATTAAAAACCATAACTATTTTGGCAATATCTGGCATGAATGGTGAGGTAATTCCCATACTTAGGCCTACATTTCCCTGGGCAGAGGCAATTTCGTAAAGGGAGTTAAGGGGATCGTATCCAAATACTGCCAGAACTACCCATCCAAATAACAGAAAAACAAAATATATTGCGGTGTATGAACTGGCCTCTCGAATTTCCACGTCGCTAACAGTTTTTCCAGAAATTTTACGGGGTATTACCGAACCTTCAGGTGTTAAAATTTTCATTAATTCCCAGTAAACCCCCTTAAGAATAGTAACTATCCTAATTAATTTTATAGCACCAGTGGTAGAACCTGCAGCCATTCCCATCACCATACAGACCAGGATTAGTATTTTAACATAGGCCGGCCAGGCTAACATCTGCGCGGAGGTTTCCACATTGGAACCTGTACAACTAAGTGCGGAAACAACATTAAAAATAGAATCCAATGGTATGATTTTTCCACTAAGGAAAATGAGTATTGAAAATAATGCCACAATCACTAACATGGCTTGAAATTGGATATCTTTTATAACAAACTTTAAATTTCCTTTTAAAGCTCGGTAGTGAACTAAAAAGCTGGTACCTCCCACAATCATTAAAAATATGGTGATTATCGTTATTAAATCGCTTCCATAGGCCCCAATATTTCCATTTTTAATAGACATCCCTCCGGTGGAGAGATTGGTCATGGTATTGTTAATAGCATCAAAAAGGGACATTCCTGCAAGCCCATAAAGAACAATTCCTAAAATAGTATAAAATAAGTAGATCCACCAGATGGTTTTCACTGTATTAGGAATACTGGGTTTTATCCGTTCTTCTCGTGCTTCAGATTTATACAACCTTGATGCAGCAGTTCCAGGTCGAATAAGAATACCTATTACCACAATAACTACTCCAACACCTCCAATCCACTGTTCAAGGCTTCTTAAAAATAGCAAGGATTTGGGAAGAACTTCCACATCGATAAACATGGTAAGGCCGCTACCGGTCCAGGCAGACATGTTTTCAAAATAAGCATTTACAAAGCTCATATCCAGGCTTAGCATCATTACAAGACTACCAATCAGGGCAGCCCAAAGCCAGGCAGTAGCTGCTATAATCATTCCATGTTTAAGCCGTATTGAACCTCCTGAAGGAACTATTTTCTTTATTAGCGTTCCAATAGTTATGGATATGGCTGAAGGAATTATAAAACAACTGATATAATTATATTCTCCGTAGATAAGAGAGACTATAATGGGCAGGAGAATTACTACTCCAATACCCTGCATAATTCCGCCTAAATATTCTGACACTACAAAGAAATCTTTCTTTCCAAAATACCTCATATTATCTTATTAGAGATTCACGGTATAACATATAAATTTTTTCTTAAAACTGGTAAAAAATAATAAATTTGAGTAATAATGATTTTAATGGATGATGGATTATTTAATTGATTATTTAATTCCTTATATTAACTTAAATAAAATAAAAAAAAATAATAAGTTATATATTAATTAATTAAGCTTTTTTCTAACTTAAAATTAATAATTCTTTATTTAGTTTTTTTATCCTCTTCCATAACACTCAGCTCGGATCCCAGGAAGTCTTTAATGTCCCGGATACTGTTAAGCAGTTGGGCAGGGAATACGATGGTGGAATTTTTTTCGGCAGCAATGTTACTGAGTACTTGCATGATCCTTAGTTGCAGAGCTACAGGGTGCTCGGCAATAATATCTGCTGCGTCTCCCAGTTTCCCGGCAGCGAGATATTCACCTTCAGCAGATATGATTTTGGCTCTTTTTTCCCTTTCAGCTTCTGCTTGTAGAGCAATGGCCCTTTGCATACTGTCGGGTAATTTGATATCTTTTATTTCCACGGTGGTGACTTTTATTCCCCATGGTTCACTGTGGCCGTCTATTATTTCCTGAATTTTCTGGTTGACATGAGGGGTGTCTGATAAAACCTGGTCCAGTGAAAATTGGCCTACTACACTTCTCACAGTAGTCTGGGAAATCTGATTAACTGCTTTATTGTAATTTTCAATCTCCACCACAGCTTTATAGGCATCCACTACTTTAAAGTAAGCTACTGCAGCCACATCAATGGTTACATTGTCTTGTGTAATGATTTTCTGAGCAGGTATGGGCATAGTGACGATCCTTAGTGAAGGCTTTACCATGCGGTCCACCAGGGGAATAATAATTCGAAGTCCAGGTTCTCTAACACCGATTACTTTACCCAGTCTAAAAACCACTCCTCGTTCGTATTGATTCACTACCTTGACGGAAAGACCGATAATAATCAATATAACGGCTAATATAATAATTATGGTAAGCAGATCCATTTTTATAACCTCCAATATTATATTTTAACTATTATATTTATTTTTATTTTTAAAACTAATAAAATTAGTTAAATTAAGTATAAAAAAAATTCTTTATGGAGTGATGGGTTGAAATGAAAAGTAAAATATCAAAAAGTAATGCAAAATATCTAAGCAATAATAAGAATTAAATCTAGAATTAAAAATTAATCATGAAATTCCAGATTTAATTTTCTAAATATGTCTAAATAATCCTTTAAATCTCTTTAAGGGGAGAAAAAATAAGAAATTGGAGAAAATTCAATCTATTAATTGAGTTTTCTAAAATCCAAAATGTAACTTAATATATCTATTCTTTATCAATGATTTCTGCGAAAGCAAATTTTTGCCGGGTGGCATTGATTTTTACTTTAACTTCGTCACCTACACTGGCCCCAGGCACAAATATAACAAAGCCTTCTACTCGGGCGATCCCGTCGCCATCTCGTCCAAGGTCTTCGATTTTCACATCATACTCTTCTCCTACATTAATAGGGGTTGAGTAACTTTCTCTTCTATTGTAGTCATTTTCAAACAATTCATCACATCCTAAAGTCAAAACGACTCAAGAAACCAGGTTAAAACTATGTTTTTTAAGCCATATATTTAACTTAGTGTATGCATTAAGCATCATAAAATAAATTCAAACAAAGTAAGAAAAACCCTATGATCCTATTTAATGCACATCAATATAAAATTCAATTTCATGGAATATAAAACTTTGTTTATTTCAATTTTCTAGCTTTTAATTAGTTTAATTGACCAAAAACTGATTTAAATAGACTTAATAATTAATAAAAATTTTAATTGTTTATATCTTTATTTGCTAATTATTCATTAATTTCAAATTAAAATAACCATGAATTTAACTCATTTTTTATTTAATTAATAAAATAATATACCTCTTGATTCACTATTTTTATAATCCATCAATTAGATAAAATATTATATGATAGGAATAATGGCGGATTCCCATGATAATTTAAATGCTATTAGAAAGGCCGTAGATTTTTTTAATGGAGAAAAAGTAGAGATGGTTATTCATGCAGGAGATTTAATATCTCCTTTCACTTCCAATGAATTTAAAAATCTAAAAATGCCATTTGAAGCAGTTTTTGGTAATAATGATGGTGAAAGAACTGGCCTTAAACAAGCATATTCTGATTTATGTGTTTTGGAAGATTTTAAAGAATTTAATATTAATGGTAGAAAAATAGCAGTTATACACGGACACCAGAACAAAATTACTAATGCATTAGCTGCTGGTGGCAATTATGACGTTTTAATAAGAGGCCACAGTCATGAAAGCCACATTGATGCCAGTGGATCTGAAGACAAGGAACTAAATAATCAAAATAATCCTGAAAAAGGAGTTATTAGATCACATACTATTATTATAAATCCAGGAGAAACATGTGGTTATCTAAGTGGCCACCATACGGTGGTTATAATGGATCCTGATGATTTAAAATTCCATTTAATTGAATTGTGAAATATTTCCTATATTGTCTATATTTTGCAAAAATTGTCGCAAATTAATTTTAAGCTCGTAATATTGAATTAATGGGTGAACAGTGATATAATCTTAATTATTATTTTTATAATAAAAATAATAATAATAATAATCATCCTGATGAATATTAAAATTTTAATTAATCAATATATCAGTGATTTTTATATTAGAACAAGTAATGTATATTGGTCTATTGGATTTTTAAATAATATTCGATATTTCTAAATTAATAAATAATTAATATAATAATAATAATAATAATAATATTTTGAAGTTATTTTAAAAAATAAATCGTAATATGACTTAATAATTGTTTTAAGAATGGTATTTTATTTATAGGATCATTAAAAAATATTTTTTAAATTAAAGGTTAAAATGAAGCACAATGGACTGATTTTAATATTAGTAGGCCTGGGAATACTTGCCGCCATGATTCTGTTTATAGGCCCGGACCAAATTGTAAAGGCACTGGAAAAAGCAAACCCTATTTTTATAGTGCTGGCTATAATTACTCAGCTCGTTATTTATGGGTTGCTGACTTTAAGATGGTCAATAACCACAGATTCCATAAAAATAAACGTTAAAAAAAGGCATCTTTTACCAATGCTTATGGTAGGTCTGGCCGTAAACAACATCACTCCCAGCGCCCGGGGTGGAGGGGAGCCTGTAAGGGCTTATATACTTTCTAAATACTCTCGCTGTTCAATGGAATCTTCATTCGCAACTGTAATTGCAGACCGTGGACTGGACATGTTTCCATTTATAGTTCTAGCAGTATTGACGATTTTTGCAATAGTAATGTATTTTAATTTAGCATTATGGCTGGTTTTAAGTCTCATCATGGCAGTAATTGTGTTAACCATACTTTTTATTCTAGCTCTTTACATGTCTTTAAATAAAAAAGCTGGAGAAAAAATTACCAGGACTATTTTAAAAGTTATTCGCAGGTTTTACAAGAAAAACCCTGAAAAATTGGAGAAAAAAGCTTTAAATGCTATCCACGAGTTTCAATACACCATGAAATTAATGTTAAAAGAGAGAAAAATATTCTTTTATGCTCTACCACTATCCTTTCTAATCTGGGGTTTGGAAATATTAAGGGTTTATCTGGTGTTTTCCTCTTTTGGGATTGAAGTATCTCTTATTTTGATAGCAGTGGTTTTTATAATAGCGAGTTTGATAGGAATGATTCCTTTGCTTCCTGGAGGGATAGGGGCAGTGGATGGGATAATGATTTTGCTTTACTCTGCTGCGGGCATTCCGCCTTCTATTAGTGCGGCAGCAACAGTAATAGAGCGCCTAATATCCTTTTGGATGACTTCCCTAATAGGAATTGCTTGCTTACCCTACTTTGGATCCAGTGTTATTGAAAAAATAACGAAGAAAATATAATATACTTCTAATAGATTAATTATGCAAAAAAATAAATTAGTTAAATTCATACATCTGAATATTTGTAGATAATAAAGCGGGTATCTTAATGCGAGAAGAATATTCTTATCAGGGCGGAGAAATTTCAGGTGATAGTGGCCACTTTGAAAAAGAATCATTTTTAAATGAATATGAAGTATTAAGAGAAGATATAAGATCTTCAAGTGAATATTTAAGCATATTGCTTGATCAAAATCCTGACCCCTGGTATCTTTATGATTTGAATGGATTTTTAATAGATTGCAATAAGTTATTTGAGGATTTAGTTGGTTATACTCGTCTTGATTTAATCGGTAAATGTTTTTTACGTCTTAAATTACTCCCACTCATACAAAGAGCCCGGGCTAAGATAATTTTAGATAAGAATGCTAATGGAATTATCAGTGGGCCGGATGAATTTGAATTCATTAGAAAAGACGGTAAAATTATTAATGTTGAACTTAAAACGTCTTTAATTGAGATTAAGAACAAAAACTTAGTAATGGTAACGGTCCGAGATGTTGAAAAACATTTAAATAAAGAGAAAGAGCTCAAAAAAAGGACAGAATCCCGGGAAGAAATGATTGAAGAGCTTTACAGGCAAATTGAAAAGAATTTGCAAATCGTTACCAGCCTCATGAATCTCCAAAAAGCTCATATGAGGGATGATAAAGATGCTGAGCTCCTTCAAGATACTCATAACCGGGTAAAATCAATTAGAAAAGCCTATGAAAAGTTGATTCATTCCCCAGAACTTACTAGAATAAATTTCGCTGAATACTCCAAAAGTATTCTTTCTGGACTTTTAAGCACATACGCACCAGAACCTGGCAACATAAGCCTTAATGTGGAAGTTGAAGATACTTTTATGGACATGGGAACCTCCATTCCCCTAGGAATGATAATTACTGAACTAGTTTCTAATAGTTTTAGACATGCCTTTAGACCGGATGTAATGGGAGAAATACGAATTATTTTTAGAAACTACCCGGATTATTATGTTTTAAGAATTCAGGACAATGGTGAAGGATTTCCAGATGAAGTAGACTTTGATAAAACTCCTTCTTTAGGCCTTCAACTGGTTAAAAATCTGGTAAATCAGGTAGATGGACAGATGAAGAGAAAATTATCCGGCGGGACCTGTTTCTCAATAGAAGTCCCTAAACTTGGCAGTTTAGAACTGGATAGGATATATAAGGGATGATACATCTTTTTTGCATATTTTAATCTTTAATCTTTTTAATCTTTAATCTTATTTTATTTTTTCATTTTTTCATTTTTTCATTGGCCGACTTTTTCTAAATTCATCATTAATTTTATCCAGATCCTATTAATCGTATTTCCGTTTTCATGTTCTGGTTATAGCAGGTATATTCACATTTTAGTTAAATTTTTATTAATGGTCCTTGATCAATTTTTAAATGATTATCCGTACTTTTCAAGTGTTATTACCCATAAATACTCTCTAAATTTTCTATAAAATCAAATAGTTTCTATAAAATCAAATAGAAAAATATATAATAATTCTTTGACTACATCAAACTCGGTGATAATCATGGAAATAAATGGTGTGGAAATAGAAGACACATTTGCAGAAGCATTTGGAATACAGGTTTCACGATTGCTTGTAACCGCAGCAACTAAAAAATTGGCAAAAATCGCAGCTACTGAAGCTACTGGATACGGAACATCTGTCATTGGATGTCCCGCTGAGGCAGGAATTGACTGTTATGTCCCTCCAGAAGAAACTCCAGATGGCCGACCAGGTTACATAATCATGATCTGTAATATGAACAAGGGTAAACTTGATCACGAACTTTTAGAGCGAGTGGGAATGTGTATTTTAACCGCTGCGACCACTGCGGTGTTCGATGCTCTGGATGATGCAGATGAGAAACTAAAAACCGGTCAAAAACTGAAATTCTTCGGGGACGGTTTCGAGAAAAAGTTAGAGGTAGCTGGAAGAACCATATTCTCCATCCCATTAATGTCGGGAGACTTTTTAATTGAAGGAGAATTAGGAATTAAAGCTGGTGTTGCAGGTGGAAACATATTTATCCTTGCTGAAAATCAAGCAGCAGGCCTATTAGCTGCAGAAGTAGCAGTAGATGCCATAGACAACGTCCCTGGTACCATTACTCCATTCCCTGGAGGAATTGTTGCATCTGGTTCCAAAGTAGGATCTAACAAGTACAAGTTCTTAGGAGCTTCCACCAACGAAAAGATGTGTGTAACCCTAAAAGACGAAGTAGAAGACACTCAAATACCTGCTGATGTTAATGGTGTTTATGAAATTGTTATTGATGGTGTAGATGAAGAATCTGTAAAAGCAGCAACCAAAGCAGCTGTTGAAGCCGCAGTTAAAGTCCCTGGTGTTTTAAAAATTAGTGCCGGAAACTTTGGTGGAGACCTTGGTGCTTACAAAATAGCTTTACACGATTTATTCTAAAATAAGAAAATTATGGAGTTTAATTACTCCAATAATTATTTTTTAAGTATTACATATTTTTAAAGACTAATTTTGAATGATTTATTATAGAAAACAAATTTTAGAAAAAAATATTAATTTTAATATTTTTTACTATTCAATACAGAACTGTCTTACATTTTCTTTTTCCACAATTTCCCAAATTTCGTCTTCAGGAAGATTAATTCCCAGTAAAACACCTTTTTTATCCAGCTTTTTCTCTATTTTGCGAATTATTTTTTCTTCCGGCGCCGCCATGGTATGGGTGTGTATGTGACGGGAAATTTCATATAGTGCCGTTAAAGAACGTCGAGCATCAGGTTTTTTGAGTTCTTCTTCGCAATTATCAAGATCTGCACGGTTTTTAATATTCAAGTTACGTGTTACAACTTGTCTTACCCCAGGCAAGTAGTGTTTTGCATCTAATATGCGTCCACCTTCTCCAATAATTATTTCTTTATCATCCAGAGTTCCCACTTCGTGTTTAACTAGAATTTGAACTACGCGACCTGTTTTTTCTATAAGTTCTTTAATTTCTGTAGGAGTCATATTAACTCCTAATAAGAACCCTTTTTTACTCAATTCTTTTTCTACACGATTTAAACTTTTAGTGTCTGGACCAGAAATTCTATGCGTATGTATTCCTCCTCCAGAGAGAGTATAAATCCTATCCAATGATTCTAATCTTTCAGAATTTTTTCCTAAGTTATCTAAAAATTTTTTAACTTCTTTCATATTTGAGAGACCTATTTTACGTCGTAAAGGCTCTCCAAAACCACTGAAATAGTATTCTATATCTTCCAGAGTGCAGCCATGTTTTAAAATTATTTCGGCCTCTTCCATTATATCAGAAACACCATGATTTTCCACAATTACCATTTCGGGTTTTATAACAACTTCTACCAACCGTCCATACTTACGGGCGACTTCTTTAATCTCATCAGGCTCTAAATTAACACCTAAGAGTATTCCTTCTTTTTTTAATTCCTTTGCTAGCTTTTCAAGGGTTTCTTTATCTGGTCCAGAAATCCAGTGGGAATGTATTCCACTTACTGATTCGTATATTCTTTCTAAGGAATTTTTTCGGTTTATATCATCATCCAGACTATCTAAAAATTTATTTAACTGATCTATCTTCGAAATTCCGATTTTTCGTGCTAATGGTTCTTTAAATTCAGGTAAATGGTATTCTATATCTTCCAGGGTGCAGCCGTATTTGATTATTATTTCTGATTCCTTTCTGATGTCACCTACTTCATGCATCATGGTAATTTTCATCATGGTAGGCTCAATAGCTGCAAAATAAATGTCTTCTCCACCACTTGTTTCAGGGGATATTACTCTGTCGGCTCCAGAACGGTAAAGACGTTTAATATTTTCTCTTTTACTGGCCCTGGCCACGATCCATATTTCAGGATGTATTTCCCGGGAGGTCAAAGTTATGAAAAGATTATCCACATCCTCTCCGGTGGTTATTATAACTCCCCGGGCCCTAATAATACCTGCTTCTTTCAAAACACTTTCGTCAGTGGCATCGCCAGGTATGGCCAGTATATTGGGGTCTCCCCAAAGTTCTTTTTCCACTAAATCCCTGTTTCTTTCAATAATTATGGCTTTTTGATTCCTTTCTTTCAATTCTTTAAAAACTGCTGCTCCAACTCTTCCATATCCACAAAGAACAAAGTGATTTTCCATGGAAGTCATTTTTCTTCGTATTCTGGAGCCAGAAGTAATATCTTCTACTGTCATGGTTACCACCGATATACTAAGGCTGAAAACATAAGCAATAAGTCCTACCCCTGCCAAAGCCAGGCTAACTGCAAAAAGCTTTTGTGCGGCTGTTTGGGGGATAATATCTCCGTATCCCACTGTAGCAACCGTTATAATTGTAAAATAAATAGCATTTATGGGATCCAGACCCATGATATAAAGAGAGCCAATAATTCCGTAAATGATTAAAATTACCAGAGCAATAAGAGCAAAATAAAATATGGAAAGCGGTATTGCCTGGATATCCTCAGCTTTGGGTAGTGGTATGCGCGAAGAGGCCAATTATAACACCTCATTAAATGTGACCTTTTTATAATTACTTAAAATGGACTTGAATAAATAATAACTGCATAATAATAATTATTTTAGGAGATTAGGTTATCTATTTATAGGTTGTATTCTTTTGAGTTATTATTAAATATT
This sequence comes from uncultured Methanobacteriaceae archaeon, assembly GCA_963698135.1. GTDB lineage: Archaea > Methanobacteriota > Methanobacteria > Methanobacteriales > Methanobacteriaceae > UBA349. The sequence continues at coordinate 479,622 of CAVOPP010000011.1, forward strand.
CTCTATTGCAATTATATAAATAGTGATACTATGAATCCACTGGAAATGATGGTTGCAGACTATAATGCCGAATATTTAGGAATTTCCCGACTTTGCCTGATGGAAAATGCAGGTAAATCACTGGCCCAGGAGATATCTTATATTAATGCCCCGGGAAAAGTGATAATTTTCACAGGATCTGGTGGAAATGGTGGTGATGGATTTGTGGCTGCCAGACATCTTCTGAATAGGGGATTTAAAGTCAAAATAATTTTACTGACCCATCCCTCCCAAATAAAATCTAAAGATTCCCTCCAGAACTGGAAAGTCATGGAAAATGTGAGTCCTTACCTATCCGATCTGGAGATCGAAATTTGCACAGATTCTTCTCAAATTAATTTTGAATTGCTGGGCGACGATGATGACGTTCTGGTGGATGCTATTTTAGGTACAGGAATCAAAGGAACCATTAAAGAACCTGCTAGATCTGCAATAGAATTAATTAACTCTTCAAACTCCATAACGGTATCGGTGGATATTCCCAGTGGTTTGAATCCTTTAAATGGAGATATTTCAGATATTGCTGTGGATGCAGATTACACGGTGACTTTTCACAGTCTAAAATCTGGTATGGAGAATGGGCCGGAGGAAACTTTAGGCAAGATCATAGTTTGTGATATTGGAATTCCTAAGGAAGCAGAAGTGTTTTTAGGGACTGGTGATCTTTTAAGGATTAAAAAAAGAGATTTTAATGCACATAAAGGGGCTAATGGAAATTTATTGATAGTAGGTGGCAGTAAAGAGTATGCTGGTGCTCCTGCTTTGGCTGGATTGGCTGCACTGGCCGCTGGGGCAGATCTGGTTACTATTGTTTGTCCAGAGACGGCTTCAATTCCTATTAAATCTTATGCTCCTGATTTAATTGTAAAAGGTCTTCCAGGGGATTACATTAATTCTGAAATGGTTGAAACAATTTTGAATTTATCCTATGATGCAGACTGTGTTTTAATTGGTTGCGGTATGGGAAAAGATGAATTAAGCCGAAAAGCAATAAATTCTGTGGTTCAAAAACTGGTTGAAAATAAAAAACCCGTGGTAATGGATGCCGATGCTTTAAAACTGGTTGATAAAGATTCAGTTAAAAATCACGATAACCTGGTCATAACTCCCCATATGGGCGAATTTAAATCATTTTTCGGCGAAAAATCATCGGTAATTCTTTTTGATCTTCAGGAAAAGATATCTGCATTCCAATCCATCTCTCAACAAATTAAGGGAACGGTCTTACTTAAAGGAAAATTAGACCTGATTTTTGAAGGACAGAAATTCAGACTGAACAAAACCGGGAGCCCGGGGATGACTGTGGGAGGAACTGGTGATTGTTTAGCCGGATTAGTAGCGGCTTTATGTTCTCAAGGCCATTCTCCATGGGATTCTGCTTGTTTAGGTGCATTTATTAATGGGCGAGCCGGTGAATTAGCCGAGAAAAAATTTGGATATAATTTTACGGCTTCTAAAATGATCGAATTTTATAGTGAAGCCATGAAACATGATTTTTAGAATAAGTAATTGATTTTAGTGAATATTTAGAATAAATTTTTATTTTTTATGATGGCTCGAAAATAAATTAAATTAAAATATAAAAAAATATAAAATAAATTAAATAATTAAATAAATAATCATTTAAAATAATTAAATTCAATAAAGGCCCAATGATTTAGTTATAACCAAAATACCAACTCCTAAAATTCCTCCAAATCCAGCTACCAAGACAGTTAATAAATTTATGGGAATTTTGACCAGGGGGAACAAATTCACAATAAAAAGAAATATGAATCCAAGGACCATATTAAATACTATGCTAAGACTTGCTTTTCCTAATTTTAGAAGCATTTTTATTCCAAATATGCCTAATGCAATTATAAATGTTCCAATAACAATATAGGTCATTATTTCAAAAATTTCCATGGTAATGTTCCTTTTATTATTTAAATAATCCTTTAATTAATTTAAATTAGTTAAGTAATCATATAAACATTTTTACATGCTTAATATTTAGATTAAAGTAATAAAAATAATTTCTTTTTTAAAAATTTATATTTAAAACTACTTTAATAAAATTCAATTGCTGAGAAAAAATAAAAAGGTCAATAAGGATTTAAAGAAAATTAAATAAATTATTAAATTAATTAATCTTCTTTACAGATTTTATTATAGAGCGCTGCTTGTAGGGCGTAATTTTTTACCATACCTACCATTTCGCGTTGATCCATTCCTTTATCCTCAAAAGAAACTACTTCCTGTTGATAAAGGCTGAAAGGAGAATTTCTTCCAACAATTCGCATACTGCCTTTATGAAGTTTAATGTTAACCGTTCCAGTTACTCTTCTCTGCATATGATCAATAAGCTGGTCTAAATCTTCCCGGAGAGGGTCATGCCAGGTCCCATTATAAACTAACTCGGAGTAGGTACTACTTACAGTTTCAGCGAATTTTAATTCGCTCCTGGTTAATGTTATTTGTTCTAATGCTTTGTGTGCGGTTAAAATTAAGAATGCTCCCGGAGTTTCGTAGATTTCTCTGCTTTTGAGGCCGATTATACGATCTTCTATTATGTCGACCCTACCAATTCCATGAAGGCCGGCTATACGGTTGCACTCGCTGATTATTTCCAGGGCGCCCATTTTTTTCCCATCAATAGCTATGGGAACTCCATTTTCAAATTCCATTTTTAATATCTGTGATTCTTCAGGAGCCTGAGCACTGGAAACTGTCCAGCTAAAAGCGTCTTCTGGAGGTTCTATCATAGGGTCTTCCAAAACGTCCCCTTCAATGGCCCGGCCCCATAGATTCTCATCAATGCTGTATAGTTTATCTGATGGTAAAGGAATGCCACATGACTTAGCATAATCCACTTCTTCACTTCGAGTCAGATTCAGTTCTCTTATAGGTGCAATAACTTTACAATCTGATAAAGAACGGATAATGGCTTCGAATCGGAACTGATCGTTTCCTTTACCGGTGCAACCATGTGCTATGGCTGAAGCACCTTCTTTTCCTGCCAGTTCAACAATTTTCATGGCAATTAATGGCCGGGCCAGTGCAGTGCTTAGGGGATACCCTTCATAAAGAGCATTGGCTTTTATGGCTTTAAAAATAAAATCATTAGCAAATTCTTCCTGGGCATCAATGGTATAATGTTTGTAACTTCCCAGCCCTGTAGCAACTGATGCGGGTCGTTCAATTTCTTCTCTGGGCTGTCCAACATCTACACAAGCTGTTATAACTTCCATATCATATTTATCTTCCAGTAATTTGATGCAAACAGACGTATCTAGACCGCCACTGAATGCTAGAACCACTTTCTCCATTTTATCACCTGATAATTCTTTATTTTATTGTAAATTTAATTTAAACTATTAAATGTCAAATAGTTAATATATTAATTATATTATGGCCTTATTTTGGACTAAATATCTCAAAATATTTGCAGAGTCCTGAAATTATTCTTGAATTTCATTTGATAATATCAATGACCATTACTTAAGAACCATTACAATTCAATTATCTATTAAAAGATATTATAAAATTAGTATATAAAAATTACAGATTCAATTATCTATTAAAAGATATTATAAAATTAGTATAAAATAAATTATTATAAATTAAGATTATTATTAAAATTAAGATTTAGTAAATTTAATTGACTTAATTTATTTATTGTGAGACAAATAATAATGAATATATTTCCATTTATAATATTAATTAAAGTTCATTAAATTAAGTTTCAATTATTAAAACTGATCATTGGTCTTGTAGTGGTTTAAAATGGTGTTTGTAGAGTCAATAACTGATGTCAATGGAAAAATAAGTTTGATATCCAAACAGTCTGGAGGCAGCATTGAAGACAACAAGGCCATGAAGAATAATATTTCTCCCAATATAAGCAGCATAAAATTGCTACAAATTGCTAAAAACGGCACCCCCCTGGTAAAAATTGGAAGTGGGGGCCCAAAAGTTCTTATGGTTGCTGGAATTCATGGCAATGAACTTCCACCTCAAATAGCTTTATTAAATATCATTGAAAGTTTAAGAGAAAAAAAATTACATGGAACGGCATATATTATTCCTTTCGCTGCTCCTGGAGCTACCATGGCCAATAGTCGCTGGTTTGATGGTGTTGATTTGAATCGGGCTGGTTCTAATAAAGGTTCTATAACTCATGAAATATTGAAAATGTTAAAAAGACTTAAAGTGGATGCAGTTGCTGATTTCCATTCCACAAAACTTCGCAGCAATCCTGGTCGGGAAAGTGTATTCTGTACCAAAAACCCCTGTAAGGAAAGCTTTGAAATAGGTCAATTTATTACCAAAAAAACATCATCAGAATTAATATGTTATAATGCGGCTGGAACCATGTACAAGGGTGCTCTGGAGGATGAATGCAATATAATGGGCATACCTGCCGTTACCTGTGAAGTTGTGTCGGAAAATGGGCAAATAACGCCTGGAAGCATTGAAAGATCCATGATGCAAATGGAATCTTATTTGGAGCACTTTAAAATTATTAATATGGACTAATTACTTATAAATTATTTAATAAATCAGTTTATTTATATGCTATGCCTTGGACACGCCTTAAATTTCTTTTCATAAATTATATCCGTAAGAAATACATAGAAAGACTGGAATATCAGTACAAGCATGCACGGAAGTAATTAAATGCCATCTTACAAAAAACACGCTATTTTCGCAATTATATTAACTTTACCCTTTTTTCCCAATGTTTTTTCCTTAGCACTGGCTGTAATTGGAGCTTCATTTCCAGATTTTGATCATAAATTAAAAAAGAAAAATATCTCTATTCTATTTATAATAGGCCTTATACTGACAGCTGTTTTGTATATATTTAAATTACCCTATTTGCTGGGCATAATTTTGATTACACTGGCATTAATATTTTATTTATCTGAACACCGTGGATTTACTCACTCGTTGTTGGGAATATTTTTACTTTCAATTATCTTGACTGTACTGGTTATTTCCTCATATTTTTTCTTTTTTGGAATAGGACTTAGTCAACAAGGAACTTTGGTACTTATTTTAATATTACTGGGTTCTTTATCAGTTAATAAGAATATAATGCTTCCATTCATATTTATAGGTGTTTTAGGGATATTATTAACTCCATTCCCCGGACTGGATCTTTACAAAGTAATGGGTGCTTTTTCCCTGGGATTTATTAGTCATGTTATTCTGGATTCATACACTCCTCAGGGTGTTGAATTTTTCCGTCCTTTCTATTCAAAGAGATTTAAAAAAGGTTTTGGTATCCTATTAATAGTTCTATGGGTACTGGGAGCTTCTTATTATATTTTTAATTTCATTTTATAACTTCATTCTTTTTTTAAAAAGTTTTAATTTTTAAAATTTTTATCATTACTATTACTAAATTATTTTTTAAATTTTTTATATAGATTTCAAAATTTTATATAGAAACATTTATATTATCATAAATAATCATGTTAATTATTCATTATATCAATTAATGGACTTCAAATTATCTAAAATTATATTGAATTAACGACCAAATAACGAGAACAAAGGAGTTAGCTCACATGTTTATCACTAGAATTTTCTATGGCATCGCATATTTCGTTGTTTTAATATATGAAATAATTAAGGCAGAGATTGATGTGGCTTTAAGGACCATTAATGGAGATGTAAAGCCAGTAGTCATGGAAATAGAAACTGTACTGGAAAGGCCTATATCTCAAACAATTCTTGCTAACAGCATTACCTTGACACCAGGCACTCTTTCTATTGACCTTGATTCTGAAAATAATATATTAAAAGTTGCAACTATTGTAAAAAGAGATAAAGAAGCAGTAATTCCATTTGAGCCTTACATAAAAGGCATGTTGGAATAATATGCTGGAATATGATTATCATAAGATATGATTATTCAAAGTATTACTAGGAAAAAATAGCCAAAATATCAATTAAAAATAAAATAACAATGATTAAACTTATTAGACGTTTAAATCAATATTTGTTCAATTATAATCCTTTTTAATAATGTTATAACTATATTGAGTAAATATTATCAAAATATCTAATTAGTTAATTCATGAATTGCTATTAATCAATAATTACAAAATTTAAGCTGCAGGAAGGGATTTAGATGGATATATTGTTAATTTCGGAGTATATTCTCATGGCTTCGCTGGCCATTTTTGCTCTGGCATCAGTGAGAATAGCTACCAGAAAAACCATTGGTATGGGTCTGGTAGGGGTTTCTGGACTGAGCATAGCGGTGGCCACCATTTTAATATTAGTTCAAAACATTTACGGCATTGCATTTTGCAAAGATATTGCATATGCTCTTATAATACTGGGTCCAGTGGGAACTATAGCATTTGCCAGGGTTTTGAGGGGATGATGGAATGTTAGATATAATTATTTTACTTAAATCAACCGCTTTAATCATTGCATCAGTTTTAGTACTTTTAACCGCGATTGGTATTCTAAGGTTCAAGGATGATCTGAGCAGAGTCTTGTATGCCAGGATACACATACTGGGCGTGGCGGATATGGCATGTATTCTAGCTCTTTTAGCTCTAGATGCGCCTCTTCTGGCTGTAACCTACTTTATTCTGGTACCCTTTGCTTCTCATGCTATTGCCAATGCCTATTATTATGGAGAGGAAAAAAATGATTGAATACATTTTGATGATCGTTGCTTTTCTAGGAGCATTACTGGCCTTAGTGCAGAGAGATCTCTTAAAGGCAGCTATATTAACTGGAATTCCTGGTGCTGCTATAGCATTCCTTTACCAATATTTATTAGCTCCTGATGTGGCACTAACTCAAGCTATTGTAGGTTCGGCTATAATCCCCGTATTTTTCGCCTTAGCAGTTTACAAAACCCGGAGAATGGAGGAATAACATGGTCATAGACGTTCAACTCGCATCGTTTTTCACAGCAGCAGGACTAATAGTGCTGGGGATATATGCGGCACTATTCCTGGACAATTTAATCAAAAAAATAATTGGTTTGGCCTTTATAGGAGATGGAGTAAATCTGTTCTTAGTAACCATGGGTTACAAACCTGGAGGAATCGTTTATATTTATCTCCCAGGCATGGCAGCCGACTGGTTTGCCCAGAATGCATCTTATCCATTGCCTTATGCTTTAGTACTAACCAGTATTGTTATTGGGGCCAGTACACTGGCCGTTATGCTGGGAATTGTCATAATATTATATAAAAAACATGGCACCATCAGTGCCTCAAAGGTTTTGAAGGATTGATGAATGATGGTGAGTAAAATGACTAATTTAGAAATTTTAAGTTCAAATCATGATGTAAATCCATGGTTATCGAATCATAATTCAGAAACCACAAAATCATCACTGTTTGAATTATCCCGTTTTAAATTCCTGGGGGATGATATTAAATGAACCCTCTTATTCCGATAATGGTTATATTACCTATATGTTGTGCTTTATTGCTGAATTTATTCCATAATAAAGATAAAACTGTCAAAATTCTGGCTATTGTAGTGGGAGTAATATTACCTATTATACCACTGGTAGCTAACTATGGTGTACACTACTTTGGAGGTTATCCTCCTTTAATTGATGATCCTACGTTAGCTCAGGGACTTCCCAGTTTCATTACAGCTTCTGCGTTGAATGTCTTCCACCCGGCAATTACTTACTCTTTTGCCAGTGCCCAAAAAATATTCATATTTGTACTGGGACTTGTTGCATTTTTCGCCATTTTCACTTCATTAAGCGAGACCAGAAGGCCTTCTGGTGTTTACACTTTCCTAATGTTTATGGGAACTGCAGCAATTACAGCCATTCTCTTATCAGACGATATATTTAATTTATATGTCTTCTTTGAAATTGCGGCTCTGGCCCAGGTAGGAATTATAATCTCTTCGGGGGTGGAAAGAAACTATGAAACTGCCTTAAAGTACATGCTTTTAGGAAGCATTGCTGCCCCTATGCTTTTACTGGGTATTGCCATACTTCTGGGATTAACTGGTAACGTAAATATAACAGATATCGTTTTCAGTCTTAAAAATGGTCTGGTAGACCCTAAAAATCCTTTATTCTTAATGGCATGTGGATTAATATTGTTTGGTTGGTTGTATGGATCTGGACTTCCACCGTTCCACACCATAAAATCTGCAGTTTACAGTAAAGCCCTACCTCATGGAGCGGCATTACTTCAGGCATTTTCAGTTTTCACATTTGTAGCACTGGGAATCATAATAATCCGAATATTTGGATATCTCCCACTTACCCAGTGGGCCATCATATTCTTCTCCTTGCTGGCCATGATACTGGGAATAACCATGGCACTCATGCAAACGGATTTCAAACGTATTATTGGTTATTTGGCTGTAGGGGAGCTGGGTTACATTGGCTTAGGTCTGGGGCTGGGGACTGCCTTTGGTATATCTGCGGGACTTTTCCAGGCTGTGAATGAAGCTATAGTAACTGCTTTCCTTTTCATTGGATTCGGAACTATTCTTTACAAAACAGGAATAAGCGACACCAATAAACTGGGTGGCCTTCTGGCGGATAACCCCTGGGTGGCCGGGCTGGTATTACTGGCTGGATTTGCCATGGCTGGAGTTCCACCATTAAATGTTTTCCAGAGTAAGTTGCAACTGATTCAAGGTTCTATTGATGCGGGGTTACCTGAACTGGGTATAATCATGGTCTTGTTAAGTATAATTACTTTCATGACGTTTATGAAGGCTTTTTATACTATTTATCTACGTCCACGACCTAAAGATCTGGAAATCATAAATGAAAAAATACCAAGAGCTACTATTATTTCTATGGTGGCCTTTCTAGTGATATGTCTGGTTTTAGGGCTTTTCCCACAACTGGTTACAGACAGCCTTACCCAACTTGCACAGGGGCTGGTTTAATGAAAGAATATGTAACTCGTAAAGAATTTAATGACCTTAATCTGGAGCTGGAACTTTTAGAATCTGAACTTCTAAAAAGTTTAAAACAAACTACTCCTTGCATTGATGGCCTAACCAAAACATATGACTTAATTGATAATAGATCGTTCGGGGGATTTTATGAATCTTTATGATCTAATAATAAGTAGGATACAAGGTATTCAAGATAAAGCAAAGGAAATGGAGCCAGTGACTAATATTTCTGCTTCGTCTGTTCTAGCAGCAGAAATAACTTTAATATCCTCAGTACTGATTGCAGCCATTATGATTAGAAAAATAAATGATATTTTAATGGTTCTCGTAGTTTTGGGTTTGTTTTTTGCAATGGTTACTGCCATGCCTATCATTCCTCGTCTTAAACAAGAACAAAATGATTCTTACAACAACATGGTCTTCTATGTCATTTTGACTCTGGGAGTTCTGGTAACATTATTCTACTGGGGGACAACTCATGTCTGAGGGTATAAGAAATCTTTTAGCATCTATTGCATTGGCAATATTTGGAATAACTTTATTTGATTCCATAATTGGCTTTAAAAATGCTTTAGATCCTGGAATAAATCATATTTACTTGTGGATTGGAACAAAAATAGCTCCTAATATGGTTACCAACGTAGTATTTGATTGGAGGGGTTATGATACTCTGGGAGAGGCATTGATACTGGTTACTGCAGTAGTAATTACTCTTCTGGTATTTGGAAGAGGAAAAGTGGAAATGGGAGGCAAGTAAATGAGTACCATACTTAAAATATTCGTGTTTCCTGCAGCATTACTTGTCATGTGCTTAGGTATTTTAACCATTCTGGGTGGCCACATTACACCAGGTGGAGGTTTTCAGGGCGGAGCAATGATTGCTGGAGCTTTTATATTCTGTGCAGTAGTTTACGGTCTAAAAGAAAATCCGTTCCATTTCTCTCACAACTTCATGGCTGCAATGGAGAGTGTAGGGGCATTAGCTTATGTGTTTTTAGGAATTGCTGGTCTGGTATTTTCTGGATTTTATCTTTACAATCTGGGAGTAGATCTTAATAACCTGGTTCCCGCATTCATACAAAATATATTTGACTATCCTGATCCCATTCACGCTGGAATAATTCCTTATTTGAATATTATGGTTGGATTGAAGGTTTTAGTGGGATTAAGTGCTGTAGTAATTGCGTTTATGCAGTTTAATCATAAAGAAGATGGTGAAAACGAAGAAAACGAGCACTAATGTAACTAATGCTTAAATTATAATTTATATCCATTACTCATGTAATAATCAATTCAAATTAGCAAATAAAAAATATTCAAAATCAATGAACCAAAAAGAGTTATCTTAAGGAAGATATAGGAGAATAAAAATGTTATACCTTGGTCCAACATTATTCGGATTTTTACTGGGATTTATATTGGGAACCCGGATTAAAACCAATCCAGAAAGCAAAATAAACTTCCCATTTTCGTCATATGTGGTTGTAATACTGGTTGCATTATTTATGGCCTGGCAACTGGGACCTTTCCCATATTACACTGATACAATTCTGGCTAGTGGTTTTGTAGCAGCAATAATAGGCCTTATATCTGGAAAAGTCATTTTCGGACGTTAAAATATAAAATAATTATTATTAATTATTTAATCACAAAAATATAGAATAAATAAAAAAAATAGTATTCATGAGATATAATAACATGTAAAATAATATTTGGAAGGAATTATCATGTTTTTATCAACTAACAAGTGCGAGGGCTCAGGGGAATGTATAAAAGAATGCCCTACAGAGGCCATACGTCTGATTGACGACAAAGCTTTTAGCTGCATAACTTGCGGAGCATGCGCCGAGGCCTGCCCTAATAGGGCTATATTCAAAAATAAATACGGCGGATACGTTGTAGATAGGGCCCGTTGTAATGCTTGTGGGGTATGTGAATTCACCTGTCCTGTTAACAGCATAAAAATCGAAGAAGGCGTTGTTAAGGGTATTTGCGCCCGGTGTGGAATTTGTGTAGATGCATGTCCACATGAGGCCCGGATTGATGCCTTTGACATAATCGAAGACCGCCAGATACAATTTTTAGAATCCTTAAATCTGGCAATTCAAGCTCCTAAAAGAGTATCTACTGAAAAAGATGTAGTAGAAAGAATAAATGTGGTTACCGACCACGATAAATGTACTTTATGTCAACGATGCGATTACTACTGTCCTACCGAGGCCATAATCGTTAATGTGGATCAAAAGGGTGTTTGTACAGAGTGTCGGGTTTGTGAAGACATTTGTCCAGCAGATGCCATAAAAGACACTACTGTAGACCATGAAAAATGTACTCTATGTCTAAAATGTGTAAAAGAGTGCCCTAATAATGCTATTTACATGAAAGATTTCCAGGTTGATATTAAAAAACCGGAAATGGATATCGAAGGAACTGAAATCATCGCTGAGGACTCGGAAGATGTGGAAAATGCGGCTATCACCGGAAGCATTGTATCTTGTTTAAATTGCGGACTATGTGTTGAGGCCTGTGAAAATGGTGCCTTGCGAATGATAGATGGTAAAATAAGATGTGATCCTTCTATCTGCACTGAATGTGAAACCATGGCTTGCACGGAAGTATGTCCTGTAGGAACCTTGAAACCATCAGATATTCCGGGAATGGGATTAAAGGGTTATTGTGTTTCTTGTGGCCGTTGTGTAAAGGCTTGCGATAAAAATGAAGCTCGAAGCTTTAAAAAAGTAACCTGGGATGGAAGTATTTCTGATGACTGTATTTCTTGTGGTATATGCGCGGAAATATGTCCTAAAGATGCCATAACACTAAAAAGGGGAACTATTGAAGTTGACAGGAATAAATGTATTTTATGCGAAAAATGCGGTATTCACTGCCCGGTGGATGCTATACCCAAAACAACCATGCGTAAAAAGTCCATCCGTGATGGTTTCACCCTGATAAATGATAAACTCTGTATGCAATGTCATTTGTGTGAAAAAATATGTCCCGAAGAGGCTATATCCGAAACAGAAGATGGTAGATTAGTGGTAGATGAAACTAGTTGTATCTATTGTGGTGCCTGTTCTAATGCCTGTCCTGCCAGAGCTGTGATATTTGAAAGGGAGTTTGAGGAATCAGTATGAAAAATTTAATTAGAATAATCCTTGAAGGGGCTTACACCAATTTCAAAAGGATAGTTTTTGCCTCAGATAGGGTTACTGATATGGAAATGAGGAGCATGATCCTGGAGGGAAGAGTTCAACCCACTGATAAAGTTGCCGAAGTGGCGTGTATTGGTTGTGGAGGTTGTTCTAATGCCTGCCCTACAGAAGCCGTGGAAATGAAGGATCTTGAAGAACCAGAAGAACTTTTTGAAGGTCTGATAAAGACCCAATTACCAGTTTTAAATAGTGAAAAATGTGTCCACTGTTATTATTGTCATGATTTCTGCCCGCTTTATGCCTTGTTTGGGGAAGCCGGCACCATTCATCCCAATGATGTTGGAATTGTGGAATCTGATATTAGTCAATTAATGGAAAAACCTTTCAAGATTTCTGATGATAAAATTGCCTTTATATCTCAATTCTTAGCAGATAAAAGCATTTTGAAGAAAAAAAAGATTTAATTGACTAATTCATTAAATTAATCGTCAAATAATTAATTCACTAATAAATCAATTTAAAGCCAATAATTAAAAAAAATTATGAGAGTGATTAAATGAGCCTCAAATCATATTCAAGGGCGCGAGCTGTCCATGCAATGCTGGTATATACTGGGGGATGTAATGGTTGCGATATTGAAATTGTAAATGCCGTATTTTCTCCTAAATTCGATGCAGAGCAATATAAAATTTTCTTAACCTGGAATCCTAGAGAGGCAGATGTACTCATTGTCACCGGACCAGTTACCAAACACAATGAAAAACCTCTTAAGGAAATTTATGATGCAATACCTGAACCTAAAGCCGTTATTGCCGCAGGGGCCTGTGCTTTGATGGGTGGAGTTTACAAAAACATTCATGGAGACATACCCTCTGAAGAAATAGCTGGACCAGTTGACCAGGTTATTCCTGTTGATGCCAAGGTACCAGGCTGTGCTGTAAGGCCGGAAGACCTTTTGGCCGGTGCGGTAGCAGCATTACCTTTACTATTGGATGCAAAATAAATTTTTACATCCTAAAATAATCAAAATAAATTTAGAATAAGTATTGAATAAATTGAAAAAATAATTGAACTAAATATCATTTAATATAAAAATTTACAGACGCATTAAAAAGTGAATTTTAAAAAATATAAAAAATATAAAAAATTTAAATTATTTAAATCACCCAAAAAGTTTACAGGTGTTATAATGGATGAAAATGACAAACCAAAAAGGCAAGAAGTAATAGAGACGGAAATCACCATGGGAACCGTCCACTCTGCTGCTATCGAGCCTTACAGGGTTAGACTGTTTGTGGAAGACGAAATAGTCCGAGACGCAGAAATAACCGTAGGCCTAAATCACAGGGGTATTGAGCGTATAATGGAAGGACTGCCTGTTGAAAAAGCCAATAGCTTAACTGAAAAGATTTGTGGAATTTGTTCCAATAGTCACATATGGAATTCAGTACTGGTGGCTGAAAAAGGTCTGGGTATTGAAATTCCTGAAAGGGCCAGCTATATAAGAATAATTATGGGGGAACTGGAAAGATTACACAGCCATTTCCTTTATCTGGCTCATGGAAACGAAGTTTTAGGTCATGAAACCTTTGCCATGCGGCTTTTTTATATAAGAGAAACTGTCATGGAACTTTTAAGGATGATTGGGGGAAACCGTGTACAATACGGTGTTTCCATCATTGGAGGAGTCAGACCACGTTGTGAACTGGATTTAATGAGGATACAAAAAATAAGCGAGGGCATGGATCTTATTGAGCAAAAAATCACGGAATTCGCTGACCGTTTTGTTTCAGACCCTATGATAATGTCCAGAATCACTGGAGTAGGGGTTTTAACCAAAAAAGACGCTTTAAGGCTGGCTGCAACAGGCCCTACTTTAAGATCTACTGGTGTAGACCTTGATCTTCGTCGAGACATGGAGATTTATGATCCCTTTGAATTTGATGTTATTACTCAGGAAGATGGTGATGTTAAGTCCAATCTACTAATGAGAGTTCTAGAAATCCCGGAATCAATAAAAATCATTAGACAAGCCCTTAAAAATCTTCCTTCAGGCCCTATAACTGACCGTAGCTGGGAAATGCAGGACACGGGTATCATTAAAAGTTATATTGAAGTGCCTCGTGGTAAGCTTTTACACTCATATGCCTTAGAAGAGGGTAGGGTAAGAGGTTCTATAGTTCGTACTCCTTCCATAACAAATATTGGGGCTATGCAGCAAGCATGTATTGGTAATCATATTAGTGATGCCCAATTAGCAATTGTACAGTGTGATCCTTGCTTCACCTGCACTGATCGAGCAATAAAGATAACTCAAATTCAAATCTAAAATCAATTAATATTAATCAATCAATTAAATCAATTGATTATCTTATTAATATTAATTTGATTATAATAAAGAAATTCTAACATCAAAATAAATCAAAAACAACATCAAAACAAGAATAAAATTAAATGTTAAATTATTTGTTCATGGTTAAAAAAGTTCAAATTAGGAGATTAGGTCATGGAAGCTTCTAGTATTATATATTCAACATTAGCAGTGATTGGAACTTTAATCGTGGCATTTTTCGTGGGTTTATGGCTTCCCGGAATTGAGAGAAAATTTGTACACGCCAGGATTCAGCAGAGAATCGGGCCTCCGATTTCCAGCCCTGGGTTCATGGCTCCTTTGAAGTTTTTTTTCAAAGAAACCATAATTCCTAATTCCCCGCTGCCTCGACTTTACAATGCACTGCCTTTGATTGGTTTACTATCAATATTTTTCATATTATTATTCTTAATACCGGAAATGTATTTCTTAGGCGCACTAGCCAGTGTTATAGCTATTGTAGGACTTTTAAAGATTGAAGAAGTCATTTATGTATTCATGGGTTCTTTATCCCGTTCAATCATGTCTATAAGCATGCCTTTCCCGGATATTGTCAAGGGTGCCAAGCATCCTGATGTGCAAAGGTCATTTTTAGAAGATTTAAGTGCCATGAGGGCTTTCAGATTGATTGCTTTTGGTTCTTTCCCGATATACATAGCAATATTTGTTCCAGTGGCTATGGCCGGTAGTATTTTCCTCAGTGACATAGTTGCTTATCAACAGACTCAAGGACCTGTTTTATTCACCTTAGCTGGTGTTTTAGGAGCCATTGTATTTTTCATTGGATACATGATTTTGTTGAATGAATATCCATTCGCAATCCTTAAAACTAAGGCTGACGTTATAGAAGGGCCTTATATGGAATATGCCTCTAAATATAGATCTTATATTTACATTACTCGCGGATTCCTTATGTTCACTTTAGGGGCCTTGTTTTCGGTTCTTTTCCTGGGACTACCTCCTAATATTTTGAGCTGGAGTATTCTGGTAAACATTGCTGTGGCATTAATATTCCCTATATTCATGGCTATATTCAGTGCTTTTGCCCCAATATTTACTTTCAAGCAGTTTTATCCGGTTGCTGCAGGTGTATCTCTCTTAGGAGTTCTGGCAATTGTTGTGGCATTTTTTTAAAATCTAATATAATGCCTTATACATTTCAATTTCAAAATCAAGATGGAATTAATTAATATTTAAACTATATAGGTGATCAGATGAAATTTGTGGTTAGACCTCATCATATTATCAGCACTGGAGGATACATAGTAGAGGTAGATTTTCCCTACAGAAACCTCATTGTTGTTAATCCCACTTCTGAGCCCATAAAAATAGACGTTCCTATTTTTTCAGAAGATTGGATCGATGAACATCGGGCACTGGGCCTGAATATTACGCCGGTTAAAGAAGAAGATAGTTTTTTAAGTTTATTCCGAAGAGAACAGGCAAAACTTGATAAAATTAAATCTCAGTTAGAATCTTAAATTGATTAAATCGGAGATATTTATTTCCGATTTCAGGATTTTATCTTTTTAAGATTTTAAACATTCTTTTTTTAATAACATGAGCTAATATTGATAATTTAAGTATTAACTTATTTCATATTTCTCCTGTTTTTCAAATTTTTCAATAACAGATTAATACAATATAATATTTTATAATATAATATTTTATATAATAAAAATAAGGATTTCCATGAAAAGAAAAATGAGAAGATCTGACAAGGAAATAACTGATATGGATACAATATATTCCATTTTAAAAAGTTCAGAAACTTGCAGAATCGCTTTTTGTGATAATAAATGGCCATATATAATTCCTATGAATTTTGCATATGATAATGGATTTATTTATCTTCATTCGGCCCGGGAAGGACGCAAGATTGACATATTAAATGATAACAATCGTGTATGCTTTGAAATAGATGATCAATGTGAAATATTACCTGCTGAAAATGACTGTAATTGGGGAATGAAGTACAGATCAATAATAGGTAATGGTTTAGCCATTATTGAAGATGACATAATAGAAAAGAAGAATGGATTAAATATTATAATGAAAAAATACTCTCATAAAAGTCCTTTTCCTAAGGATTCATTTGAATATTCTAAAAAATCCCTGGAGGCCATGGTCATCATTAAAATAGAAATTATGGATATTTCTGGTAAAACATCAGGATATGATTAAATATTCAAAAAAATATTCCAGATGTCCATTTAATATTATTGGATTAAATTAATCTATTGGAGGATGCATTTTTTCAGTTAGAATATTCCTATCTATTTTATTATCCGTCGAAAATGCCTAAATGAAGATTTTTTGGAAAATAATATTAGAAATAATCCCTAAGAATTAACTATAGATTTATTATTTAAAAATACCATATTATCTTTATTATCATCTTGGGAGAGATTTAATGAGTAAAGTTGCCATCACCATAAAAACTATTGAAAGGCCTGGCGTTTTAAGTCAAATTACTGATATGATAGCATTAAAAGGTATAAATATCACTTATACTCATTTATTCGTAGAAAAAGATGATTCTGGTTCTATTTACATGGAACTTGAAGATGTCGATGATGTTGAGGGGCTGGTTAGCACTGTTGAAAATGCTGAACCTGTTTTAAGAGTTAAAATTCACAGATCTCTTGATGATATTTATGGAAAAAGGATAATCATTATTGGCGGGGGTGCCCAGGTGGCTCACGTGGCCATGGGTGCAATTAGTGAAGCAGATCGCCACAATATTAGAGGTGAACGAATCAGTGTTGATACTATACCATTGGTAGGTGAATTAGAGTTGGCTGAGGCGGTCTTTGCTGTGGGTAGACTTCCAAGAGTAGGAGCACTGGTACTGGCTGGTTCTTTAATGGGTGGAAAAATTACAGAGGCAGTTGAGCAGGTTAAAAAAGAACATGATCTGGTGGTAATTAGTCTCAGCATGCCGGGTAGTGTAACTGAAAAAGCTGATCTGGTAATCACTGACCCTGTTCAAGCGGGAGTAGTTGCAGTTATGGCAGTAGCCGATACTGCAATTTTTGATATTAAAAAAATCTCTGGAAAAAAGTTTTAGAAATGTATTTTATGAAATTAGAAATATCAATCAAAAATGGAATTCCCGCAAAACAAAATAAAAATCACAAAATAATAAATTAGATAATTAAAAATTTAAATAATTAAAAAATAATTTATTAACTCATTTCTATGGCTCTTATTAGCCTACTGGCTGCATTTTTAAGTTCAGTATCTTTAATATCGCCACTTTCACGGACTTTTAAAGCTAATTGGAGCACTTTGGACACATCAGATGGTTTTAAATTTTCAGCCATTTCCAAATAGGTTTGATCTCCTTCTACTTCTAATTCGACTTCTTTTTCGTCCATTAGCTGCAGCATTTGTCTGCAAATACCCATAGTACTGGAATCATCCATATCTTCGCATTTTTTTAAGAGTTCATCTTGTTCCATTTTATCACCTGAAATGTGTAATTATACTATAACTTTTAATTGATTTATATTTTGGGATAAAGGAAGTACCTTTATTATTGATTTGCTTCTTATGAAAAATCAAGATTTTGGTGGCATATTTCCAGAAAACTGCATTTTTCACACTTTTTAGGATTTATACTGACTTCCGGCAGCTCTCCTTGATTGATTATTTCTCTTATAGCATCTAAGACGATAAATAGTCCTTCTTTAAGTTCAGAATCTACAATCACTGGCCTTCTATCTCCTATATTTTCGTAATCCACAAATCCTACCATAACTTCTGTATCAAATTCCCTTTCTATTAAAAGAGCATGGGCTGCTATTTCAAGGGCATCTGAATCCCAAATCCCTCTTAATGGAGGGATTTTTGATTTTCGGGACACGGGATAATATTTCCCATCTATAATCTCTATTTTATCCACTGCTCCACTCATTTCCAGGTTGTTGTCTCTAATTAAATAACCCTGTAATGCCGGTGGAAAAATCATTTCAGCTATTTGTCCAGGTTCTTTTTTTGTTTTTAATAATATTCTATGTATTTTAAGAGCTAAAATTGTATTTTCAACCTTTAAATCATTTTCTAACTCTTTATATAATAAACTCTTTTCGGAATCTTTTTCAAATTCATAGGTTTCCATGGATTTATTTAAGAGATAAGGAACATCCTGGAATAGGGTTTCATTTATTTCAGATGCATTCATGTCCTTTTTTATTTTCCAGAGATTCTTTCTTATTATGTCTTGAAAATCCATTTTTAACTGGCGAATAATTTTTAGATTACTTTTATCATTTAATTCTTCATTTGAATTGTTATCTACTTCTAAATGATATCTTATATACAGTTTCAAGGGGCAATATAAATATTCGGTTATTGAAGATACTCTGATTGACATTTTAAAACCTCTTATTCCTTAAATCTTTTATTTTTTCTAATTTCTTTCCACTTCTTCCTTTCAACTTCTTTTACTTTTTAAACTCTTTATTAATTATTATTTTTATACTTTTTTTTAATTTAGTATTACTAACTGTTAAAAAAATAAATGATAATTTATTTTTAATCATCTAAAATTCGAATTAACATACTTGGCGCGGTTATCTCACTTAATTCATCTATTCTGGATAAAGCAGATTTTATATTCTTTTCAGAAGCTTCATGAGTCACCAGGAATATGGGAACTGCCGGTTCTTCTTCATTTTTCTCCTGGTTTACGGATTCTAAACTGATGCTATATTCACTTAAAATTCCAGAAATTTTGTGAAGTACTCCTGGTTGATCTAGTGCTTTTAATCTGATATAATATCTGGAAATGACACTTTCCATATTTTTAACGGGTATTATTCTATTTTGTGGTGGTCCGTAAGTTATTTCTTTCTGGGGATTACTGATTATATCGATACAGTCTCCCACAACGGCGCTGGCTGTGGGCATCATCCCGGCTCCCTGTCCATACATCATAACCGGCCCTACTGCATCTCCGACCATGTAAACTCCGTTAAAAACGTCATTAACCGAGGCCAATAAGTGAGTTTTAGGGATTAGGGTGGGATGAACTCTAACTTCAAGTTCCTCTCCTACTTTCCGGGTGATCCCCAGTAATTTGGTGACATAACCCAGGTTTTTGGAAGTAAATTCTATATCCTGGGTAGTTAGTTTAGTTATTCCTTCTACATGGAATTTTTCTTGAGAAACATAAGTCCCAAAACCGAGTATGGTCAAAATTATAAGTTTTTGAGCAGTATCGTGTCCTTCAATATCAAAAGTAGGGTCTTGCTCAGCATAACCTTTTTCTTGAGCTTCTTTAAGGACATCATCAAATTTTAATCCTTCTTCACTCATTTTTGTTAGAATATAATTCGCAGTACCATTAATTATTCCATAAATGCCTTCAAAATTGTTAGCAGCTAAAGATTCGTTTAATGGTTGTAAAAGTGGTATCCCTCCACCTACACTGGCTTCAAATGAAATTCTAACGTTATTTTTTTCAGCGGTTTCCGTGATTTCTTCCCAATGCTTTGCTAAAAGTGCTTTGTTGGCGGTAACTACGTGTTTTCCATTCTCAAGGGCTTTAATAATAAAACTACGAGCTGGTTCATAGCCACCAATTAATTCAATCACTATGGATATTTCGGGATCTTCTAAAATATCATTAACATCTGTTGATAGTTTTTCAGAGCTAATTAGAACTCCTCTATCTGTTTCAATGTCAAGATCTACAACTTTTTTAAGATTAACTTTTATTCCAACTTTTTTTTGTATTAAATCAATGTTTTGATTGAATATTTCGATTACACCGGACCCAATAGTTCCAAAACCTATGAGTCCAATATTTACAGGGGGGTTGTTCATAAAAATCCTCCATGGATATTTCCAGGATATCGAGATAATTAATATTACAATTGTTATAAAACTACTTATTTTTTTATTAATTAATTAAATGAATTCCTCAATATTAAATTAAATTATAATTATTTAAATTAAATTATTTTCGAGGAACTAATCCCATTTAATATTAACTTTTTTATAATTAATAATACTTATATTTTTTTTTTATTCATCTAAAAATTTTATAAAATAAATTGATAATTAAATAATTTTAAATTCGTATTATATCTTTTAATTTCCTAATTTTCATTATTAGGATAACAGATTAATTAATAAATATTTAAAAATTATTTCAAAGTTATTTAATCAAAGGATTTATTTTAAGCTTAATAAATTCATTTAAAGACTCTCTGGTTGTTCCTACAACAATCCGGTAACTTTCTTTTTGATTAATGACTTTTTCCAGCTTTCCCCGGGCCACTATTCTTTCACCTTCCCGGGCTTGACCTGAATAGGTATGGGTGAAGGAGGCTATTTCACTAATATTGGGTGCAGAAACTCGATTAGATGGGGGAGAAGTTAAATTAATATCAACTATTTTCACATCCTGCACTTCATAAACTGCCGGGTTATCAAAAGAAGCCAGGGCATTAGAAACGGTACATTCTACGGTCATTTGGCCCAGGGGCTGGTAACTGGTTTCACCCCAGGTTCCTGAGATCTCATTCCATTCTCGGGTAGCCAGGATATCAAATAAAGTTCCATCAACAACTCCTCTATTATTCTTCCTCTTCTCATACCAGCAGAACTCTTCAAAACTTAAAGTAGAATCTTTTATCCTTTTATCATAGACCTTTCTCCAGTAATCATCACCTATACTTCTAAATGATTGATATTTTGGGGTGTCTTTTATTTGCCCGAAAAGATCCATAGCCCTGCGGTGATAAGCCAGGCCATAAATTACAAAGTCCACATCAGAATTTTCAGGATCATAAAGGCCCGGTAATATTGATCCAGATATCCCCATGCTTTGGTAAGGTATTCCTGCACCTTCATGGAAGGTATCAGCTACTTTAATGACTTTTTTTAGAAGAGAATCGTCGGAAAGATCATTTTCTGACTTTTCATTATCATTTTCATTCAGAAACTGGTTTCTTATTTCTTGTAATCGTTCATTGGGCCTTAGAATTTCTTTAACTTTATTTAAAGGCACTCCCATCATTTGGACTTGAGTGTTTTCACAATCATACAAGTAGTAAGGATAATTTTCTTTTAAAAAACTATATGCCTCTTCAGAATCCACTTTAGAGTATCGATTGCCATTTTTGAACCTTTCACCTGCTGGATCTGGAATATAACGCAAAAATGCCAGTATCCGATCTTCGGGATGGATATAAGAGGTTGTTGCGAAAAACAAGTCATCCGTGGTATATATGAAATCTCGGGTTCTGGCTCTCATAATTAATTAAATGGTAGATACACTATTAATATGTTAGCTCGTTATGTTTGTTTATAGAATAACACCGGAAAAAGATTTAAAAGAAGAAATTAAATTATTTATCCAAAAAAATAATATAAAATCGGGAATAATAATTTGCGCAGTGGGTAGTTTAAATAAAGCCGTCTTAAGAATGCCTGATGAAAAAATTAAAGAATTTAAAGGACCTTTAGAGATTGTATCTATTCAAGGGACAGTTTCTTTAGATGGGGTTCATGTTCACATTTCCGTTTCAGATCAAAATGGCGGTGTATGGGGTGGACACCTTAAAGAAGGGTGTAAGGTACATACTACTGTAGAATTATCTATTCTGGAATATGAAGGAATTTTTAAAAGAAAATTTGATGTAAAAACAGGATTCAAGGAGCTATATGTGGAATAACTCTTGAAATCTTACTTCAGCATATTGCTATTTATATTCCACAGATAACTATTAATAGATAATTAAATTTTAATATTCTATTGATACGATTATTTTAGGACATTAATTATTTAGGATATAGAATGATTTAGGATATAGAAGGAAGTATACCATCACTTCACAAAAGCATTTCTTAAAAGTACACTTCAAATAATCGAATTTCATTGTAATAATTTTAATGCAAAGGGGCAAAAAATGAAAATAATTGATCAATATGTCAAGGAAAATATGTGTTATGATGGAAGCCAAATACAGCCTCTGTGGGCCCTTGATAAAATGGGAATAAAGGGTTCCAGTGTAGTTTCCTGGATGGGTCCCATGGAAATAGACCCTAAGAAAATTATTGACGTGGAAGATGTTGGTTTAGAGATAAAATCAGATAAAATGATTCATTTTATTGTAGAACATTTTGATTGCCAGCCTACCAATATTAAATTGTGTTATCATCGCCAGAGAATTTTGGTAATGATTTTAAAAGATGAACTTTCCAAATGGGGAGTGGAAAGTACTCGCAGTGGTGATGACCTTTTTGTAGGAGCTGGCAAATTAACGGTTTCTATAGCCACTATATCCACAACCAGTATGAAAATTCATCTGGGTGTAAATATAACTAGTGAAGGAACTCCTGAAGATGTTGAAACGGTGGGTCTTTTAGAAATTGGAAATATAAATGAATCAGACTTATTAAAAATAATTAAAAAAGTTTCTAAGTTATATATTAATGAAATAGAATCAATTGAAATGGATATTTCTAAAACCAGAGGCTTCTAATAATTTATTTATTCAATTCTTTTATTAGCTTATTATGGTCAGCTTAAGAAATTTTTATTTCAGGATTCTTCATTTCTAAAGTATTGTTAATGGATTACTAACATTATTTTTTCAATAGATAAATTACTATTAATTAAAGAATACATTATTAATATAGAATACTCATTAAAAAGGTAAAATCATGAAAATTGTAATTAACGGCATTCACGCCAATTTAAGATTCTCTGCAGCACACATGATTCCGGAACACGATTCTTGTGGCTGTATACACGGACATTCCTATATTGTAGATGTGCAGGTGGAAGGTGAACGTAGTGGAAAATTTGGTTTTGTGGCTGATTTTAAAGAAGTAAAAGGTATTGTACGGGAAATATGTGCTGTTTTTGACCATAAAGTTCTAATTCCTTTACAAAATAATTTAATAACTTTTAAATCCACTGAGGGGTCAGTAGAATTTTCCATTGAAGGTAAAGAATACAGATTACCCAGGGAAGATTGCTATTTGCTTGATTTGAAGTCCACTTCCGCTGAAGATCTGGCAGAATATTTTGCAGAAAGGGTTTTTGAAAAATTAAAGGAAAAAGGGGCTAAAATCTCCAATGTGGAGATATGTGTTAATGAAGGCATTGGACAAGGTGCTTTTTTTACTAAAAGTGATTAAAATCTTTAATTTTGCTTAAAATAAGTAAAAATGAACCAAACAAATGAAATAAATACTAATAAAATCGGTCTAAAAATTTGTCAATAGATGTTATTAATTCAAATTTTATAATTCAAAATTATTTCCAGGGATACCATGAAAGCACCTATAATAGAAGTTTTTTCCAGCATACAAGGTGAAGGATTACTTATTGGTAGAAGACAGATTTTTGTAAGATTTGCCGGATGTAACCTTGATTGCAGTTATTGTGACACAGCTGAAAGCAGAAACATCTCAGCGGGTCAAGAAACAACTTTAGACTCACTTCAAAATAAGATTGAAAGTATTTTAACTCCTGATTTTCATTCAATTTCTTTCACCGGTGGCGAACCGCTTCTACAAGCCGATTTCATTAAAAACTTTTTAGAAAAAAATAATTATAAATCTCTACTTGAAACTAATGGATCTCTCCCTAAAGAAGTTAAAAAGATCGCTGATCTAATCAGTCACGCATCAGTTGATGTAAAACTCCCTGAACACTTTTTAGGTGATATTCAGAGCGATCTTATCGAGCGGGAGATAGAATCCCTAAACATATTAATATCAAGAAAGGTAAAGGTATATTGTAAAGTGGTTATTTTACCCACTACTAAGGTGGACACCATAGGGCATGTGGCAAAAACCATAAAAGAAAATATTTCCGATCCTTCCAGGATTGCTATGGTTCTTCAACCGGCCAGTCCACTTGAATATTGGGTTCAAAACACTCCTAAACTATTCAAAATGTCTGAAAAAGTAGGAGAACACTTAAATGTACTAACTATACCTCAAGTACATAAACTTCTAGAAGTCAGATAGGAGGTTTTTAGATGGAAATGGAAACTAAAGTTACAGTGCACGACGCCATGACCCCGAATGTGGTCACTATCGATCCTAAAATCAGTGTTGCAGAAGCAGCTAAGCTCATGAACAAAATAAAAGTGGGTTGTCTGCTGGTGAAAAGCAACTCTAAACCTGAAGGATTAATCACGGAAAGTGATATCATTAGAAAGGTAGTTTCCAAAGACTTGAAAGCTAGCGATATAACTATTGGTCAAGTAATGACTAAAAATCTCATTAGTATTGAACCTGGAAGAGAATTAAATGAGGCAGCTCGTTTAATGGCTAAAAATAGTATAAGGCGCCTTCCAGTAGTAAATAGTGGCACTCTAGTTGGAATATTAACATCTACTGATGTAATGGCGGTTTCACCAGAACTTACGGAAATTCTTGTGGAGAATGCACGTATAACTGAGAACCAGGTGGGTTATCCATACGGTGATAGGCCTGTCCCCGGAGCTTGTGAAGCATGTGGGAACTTTGAGGACTATTTAGACGATGTAGATGGTAAATATTTATGTGAGGAATGTAAAGAGGATTTAGAGGGTGAATAACTTGATTGTGGAAGAGGCCATGACCTCTAACCCGGTCACAGTTTCTATAAGCACCGCTGCTACCAGGGTGCGATCTATTTTCCGGGATGAGGACTTCCGTTGTATCCCTGTGGTTCAGGAAGGCCACTTAAAAGGTTTAATTACCCGAAGGGATATGTTAAATATTTCTGCCAATAAATCTAACATTGAAGCCAGGGGCATAATGCAGCGACCTAAACTTATTTTTACTCCAGAAATGGACTTAATTGATGCTGCTCATAATTTATTAAATTCTGAAGAGATTCAGGCTCCTGTGGTAGAATCCAGCGACAATTTTAAACTGCTGGGAATTTTAAGTGTTTTTGATATTTTATTAGCTCTTTTAGAAGAGGGAGTTAATCCTACCCAAAATACTTTGGGAGATATAAAAACCGAAAACGTTGTAACCTGCGACTACCAGGATTCCATTTCCACTTTGTGGAATAAAATGGACGAATCTGGATTTTCTGGTTTGCCTGTTTTAAAAAAGGGTAAGCTAATTGGAATCGTTACTCGCAAAGACCTTATTAATTCGAGAAATACTCGGACTGGTACGGACTCTGGTGATGTGAAGCGAATTCCTGCAGAAAAGATCATGCAGACTCCACCTATTGTGGGGACATCTAAGATGTCTCTGGAAGAGGCCGCGACTTTAATGGTTCAAAAAGATATTGGGCGTTTACCTGTAGTTGAGAACCCCCAGTATATCAAAAAAGAACCTTTTAGAGCTAAAGACTCTGATTTGATAGGCATAGTTGCAAGAGAAGACGTTTTGAGGTCGTATATAAATTGATTCTCAATTCAAACTGCATTAAAGTTCCTTTTTATTCCAATGTGATAATAAAAGGAACTGATAATAAGAATTCTTCATATCACGACTAAAAAATATCTAACTGCACTTTGAATATGAAATAAAACACAAAAATTATTATTAAGGATCAAAATCAAACCAAAATCAAACAAATCAAATCAAAAACAAGTTCAAAGAGAATCTAAGAGAGTTATTTTAAGTCTCTTATAGATCTAAATTGCTATGTATGTGTTAAATTCGCTTAAAATACAATTTAAATTCATTCCATAACTTATGTAATCATATCTCTTAGAGAGGTGTATGGATGAGAAGAAAAGACACCATAAACATTGTGAAATCTATGGACCGTGGGCCCATAGAATTTGAAAGCAGAAATTTTGAACACGAAGGCGATATAATGACCGTCGCCAAAAAAGAAGTGGTCACTATACCACAAACCGCCAGTATTAAAGAAACCGCGGTTATAATGGTTAAAAACAAATTTAGGAGGCTACCCATTACCAACCCAGGTACTGGAAAACTTCTGGGTATTGTGACTTCTATGGATATACTGGACTTCCTGGGAGGGGGAGACAAGTTTAAAATCCTGGAAGAGAAATATCACGACAATTTTTTAGCTGCTGTAAATGAGTCCGTTAAAAAAATAATGACGCGTGATGTCCATTATTTAAGCAATAAAGACTCCATAAACAAAGCTGTTGAAAAGATGTTAGAATACGGGGTAGGAGCTTTACCAGTAATTGATTCTGATGAGAAAATTGTGGGAATCGTTTCTGAAAGAGATCTGGCTCTTTTATTATCTGGAGTCCTAACTGACGAGTTAGTGGGGGATTACATGACTAAAAAGGTTATAACTACTACGCCTGGAACTCCAATAGAAAGTGCATCTAAAATAATGGTTAGAAACAAACTGCGCAGAATACCAGTGTTAGGGGAAGAAAGGAAAACCTCACACCCTGAAAAAGATAAACTGGTGGGTATAGTAACTTCCACAGATATTCTGGAGTTTTTAGGTCAGAGCACGGCTTTTAATAATATGACTTCCAATAGTGCTGAGGAAATTCTCAACACAAAAATCACAGGAATAATGGAAAATGAAGTCATAAGCACATCTCCAAACACTCGCCTGGGAGATTTGTGTGAAATTATGGAAAATAAGGGTATTGGTGGTCTCCCTGTAGTTAATAACGGGGAAATAGAGGGTATTATTACTGAAAGAGACTTGTTAAAAGTCATAAAGCAATAATATTCTATTTATCCTCAAATCTTTCCATATTTTTTTAAAAATATCAAATGATTTGAAATCAAAAATACTTCTAAATGCATGGAATTATTAAATAACCTCTATTCAGTATATGAACAGGTGATTTGATGAAAATAAAAGATATAATGAGCGAGAATGTTGTGGTAATTCAAGACACAGAACAAGTGGCCTATGCCCGTAATCTCATGCTCAAAAATGGAATCAGCCGCATTGTAGTAGTAAATCAAGATGGGTATCCAGTGGGAATTGTTACAGAAAGAGATATTACCCATAAATTAAGCGGAAAAGGACCCGCCTGGAGGCGAAGGCCCATCGATAAAATTGCTGTGCGCCGGGTCATGAATAATGAATTAATTACTGCAGATCCTGGAGTTAATTCCAAAGAAGCTGTAGAATTAATGTTAAAAAATGATATTGGTTCACTCCCTGTTGTGGATCAGGGTGAATTAATTGGTATAGTTACCAAAACAGATCTCATGAAAGTCTATGAAAATAAATTCACAGGCAAATGGAAAATATCTGATTTAATGAGTTCTGATGTGGTGACTGTAAATGAAAACCATGCTATTTCCCATGTCATAACTATAATGGAAGAGAATAAAATAGGCAGGCTGGTAGTAATAAGGGATAACGAGCCAGTAGGGATATTAACTTCTGAAAATATTTCTTTTGCCCAGGTGGAAGATCCCGGAACAGGGGTTAATATGGAAAAAATATATTTTGTCCGTCCGGTGGAAGGAGAAGGAAAAAGGAATATACGTATGATTTCCATGTTAACAGCCGGAGATATTATGACCAATCATCTGGTGAAACTCAGTTCAAGGGATGATGCTTCTGAAGCAGCTAAACTAATGCTTGAAAAAGAAATAAGTGGAATTCCTGTGGTTGAAGATGAAGAACTGGTAGGAATTATCACAAAAACGGATATAATTAAAGGTATTCAATGATCTTCCAATTTTCAAAAATATAAATTTTCAAAATATGAACTGGAAAAACATTGGAATTTTAGAATAATTTAGAATAAAGGCCTTTAATCCGACTTTTATAAAGTATTAAAGGTCTTATATTAATAAAATATCGCAGAAATTAATCGAATTAAACCTAAAAAAGAAAGGGGATTTAAAATGCGAGTAAAAAATATAATGTCCAATGATGTTGTGTCCATAGACAAAGACCAGAATATTTGTGATGCTCTTAGAGTCATGAAAAAAAACAAATTATCTCGTCTGGCGGTGATTAACACCAACCATGACAATGTCAAAGAAATGGTGGGCATGATAACAGAAAAAGACATTGCTAATAAACTTGGTTCATCTAAATACGGAAACTTACCTCCTTCCCACTTCCACGTATCTACAGTAATGACTAATGAGCTTATTGCGGTTGATATGGAAATGAATATGGGTGATGCAGCTAATTTAATGCTGGAAAATAATATAGGCGGCCTTCCAGTAATGGAAGATGGTGATGTGGTTGGATTAATAACCAAATCCGATATCATAGATACCTGCCGGGGAAAAGTATATGAAAACAAGTTTGTGCAGGACATTATGAGTACGGAATTAATCACAGTATCTCCTTCTGACCGCCTGGTACATGCCAGAAGGGTTATGCTGGATGCCCAAGTTGGACGCCTCCTGGTAATGGAGGATGAATATCTGGCAGGGGTAATAACTTCTAAAGATATTTCTCGAGCAATGATATCCTTTAGAAAAGTTGTTCCAGATAAACACAAATCTGCCCGAATTAGAAATCTACTGGTGGATGATGTAATGTCTCAATCAATTAACACAGTGGCACTGACGGCTTCTGTTTCTGATGTAGCTCAAATGATGCTTGATCAGCGTATAAGTGGTTTCCCGGTAGCTGATGAAAATAGTAAAACCGTGGGACTAATAACAAAAACCGACCTGCTGGATCTTATAGTTGAAATGGAGGGGGTTAGTTAATTTCTCCTGAATCCAGAACACAATCCAGACGTTCTGCTTCAAAGACTTCCCAATCTAAAATTTTATTGCCGGAAGTAAACTGTCCACAATGCAGTTCGAAAATGAGGGTTGATTGGAGGAGAAACAATACCCTCACCAATTTTTTTTATTTCTGCCCAAATTGTGATTTGGAATCTCAAATTGAAGTAGAAGATTTTTTGGAAAAAAAGATTGAAGAACTACTGGGCATTAAATCTGAAAAACTTGAAGAATCAATTAAAAAAGGAAATACAAAATTTTTCATTTCCATAGGTATTCCTACTCTTCTTTTTAAAAAAGAAACCGGAAAACTGGAATCAGGAACAGTAATATATTTTTCTGATGGATTTGAAGTTATAAGAGGTTTTCCAAAGATACGAAGGACCTTAATACTTTCTCCTGCATTGAAAAATCATTTTAATGATT
Organism: uncultured Methanobacteriaceae archaeon; assembly: GCA_963698135.1. Lineage (GTDB taxonomy): Archaea > Methanobacteriota > Methanobacteria > Methanobacteriales > Methanobacteriaceae > UBA349. The sequence continues at coordinate 509,148 of CAVOPP010000011.1, forward strand.
TGGTTGCAGTTGAAGAAAAAATGAATGGTTACAATGTCCGTATTGCCTGTATAAATTCTCCGGATTTAAATAATTTTACTGATTCTGAGGTAGAGTACTTTTCAGATAAGGCGCTGGAAATTGGAGAAAACTCAAAAACAGTGGTTGCATTAACCCGTGGAGGATATGTTTGTCCATTTACCACTAAAAAAGCCCAGCAACTAATGAACCTGGATGATTTTTTTGCAGATAACCCTGATCTGGTTATATGTGGAGAAATGGTGGGTACTGATAATCCTTATGTTTCCCAGTACTATCCAGAAATTGGTAAACTGGGTTTTCGAGTGTTTGACATTCGCCACAAGCTATCTAATGAACCTTTAACTATTAAAGATAAAAGAGAACTTTTAAAACGTTATGATTTGCCTCCGGTTCGTTTGTTTGGTGTATTCTCTGCTGAAGACGCGCACGAGAAAATAATAGAAATTATTAAAGAAATTGGATTGGAACACCGGGAAGGGGTGGTAATGAAGCATCCTTCCATGGAAATACCTCCCTTAAAATACACTTCATCCCAGGCCCATGATCGCGAGATTAAATACGGATTTAACTTCCCCTTTGACTTTGGAAGGCCATTTTTCTTTAGTAGAGTAATTAGAGAAGGATTTCAGGCCTATGAAATGAATGACTCTCCTGAAGAACTTGAAAAAAGGGCCCAGAGGTTAGGTGAATCCATTATTTATCCTATGGTGGAGATAATAAAGCAAATAAATGACGGGGAACCTGCTGTTGAAGATACAACTATAAATGTGGATAGCAAAGAAGAGGCCGAGGTATTTGTAAGACATTTACACGATCTGGGTGTTTCGGCCATGCTTATAGAGTATAAAGATGGCCAGGCAGTTATTCGCAGGATTTACAATGCTACCACGGATAAAATAAAGAATTTTATTAATGGGGGCCTTTATTAGCCCCAAATTATTAATAATTTCTCTTTTTTCTTCATTTATTTCCTTTCATTTTTGAATTTACAATATTGGATTATGATACAAATCGAATTTTTGAATATCAATAAATATAAATGAAATTATAATTTTAATTTATTATACTTAAAACAACTTAAAAACTATTAATGGATATCATACATGTCGCCGGATAACACTCCAAAATATAAAAATAAGTATAATAATTCTTTAAAAGATGAAAATCATCGTTCTAAAAATATTGTGGCCTACTTTGGACCGGCAGGAACCTTTACAGAAGAGGCTGCTTCCAAATTAAATGGGGAATTAATTGCCTTTGATTCTATTATAGAAGTTTTAGAAGCCGTCAAAACTGGTAAAGCTCAAAAAGGCGTGGTGCCCATTGAAAATTCTATTGAAGGGCCGGTTGGTGTCACCCTGGATCTTTTAGCTCAGGATTATGATTTAAAAATTGAAAAAGAGATTATTTTAACCATAAGTCATAATTTGATGGTCAACAAAGGGATCAATCTTGATGAAGTTGATTCAGTGTATTCTCATGCCCAGCCCCTGGCCCAGTGCCGGATCTTTCTGGAAAAACTGGGCTTAACTACTCATTCTACTTCAAGTACTGCGGCAGCTGCTAAATTTATTAAAGGCAAAAATAATGCAGCTGCCATTGGAAATCGCAGGGCTGCTGAATTATATGGTCTGGATATTATTCAGACGGATATTCAGGACTTTGAAAATAATCGCACTCGGTTCATTGTTCTAGGAAATAATGAAAGCCAACCCACTGGAAATGACAAAACTTCCATTGTTTTTTCATTATATGATGATTGTCCGGGTGGATTATATGAAATTTTAGGGTATTTTGCTGCTGAAAATATAAATTTGACAAAAATAGAATCTCGACCATCTAAAAAAGGTCTGGGTAAGTATATATTCTTTATTGACTTAGAAGGCCATTGCCAGGATAAGGTGTTGGAGAGTATTCTGGAAACCATAAAAAAGAATACGCCTTTTTTAAAACTATTAGGATCTTATCATCATCAAAATTAAATAAGAATGATAAAAAAGATTATTTTCAATTTAATTTTTCAAAATAAAATAATTAGGAAATTATATTCTAAAAAAGAATATCATCCCTAAATTATTTTTATTTCCTAATTCCTTTCAGCATATTTTTATGGAATACAAATAGCTTTTAGCAGGTAGGCAATTATCCCATGGGCGCATATAATCTAACCTAATCTCGGTGTGGCCTTTTTTAATGGCCTGGAAGGTGAATATTTCAGTCCCACCATAACCTACCATTTCTGGTAAAAGTCCATTTGGAATGTATTCTTGTTTTATTAGTTTCACGTATTCCTGATCCCAACTGGTCTCCCATTCATACCCAGTGGTAGGATTACTGGCCAATGCAATGGTGAATAAATCTCCATTATTGACTTCTTTTTGAATTATATTGCCCGAAACCGAATTATCGGCGGCAAAACAACCCTGAACCGCCATACTCATTATAAAAATGCTCAGCACGGCGAAAATATATTTTTTCAATGTTATCACCTCTCTTCATTTAAAAATATATTTATCTCTATCTTAATTACAAGTATAATGTAAAAGTTTTAATATATAAATTTTTCTATAAATAATCCCATGTACTGATTTTTTTAAAAAATTAAAAAGATATAAACATCCAATTAATTAAAATTTAATTTCAAAAAGGCGATTTAAGAACAAAACAAGCTTAGAAATACTATAATTAAACTTTTTTAAAAAAAGAAAAGATTCTGAGATATTTCAGTACAAATTAAAGGATCTTACTGAGTATTTAAAATTTCCATTATAATACTGGACAGCATTATACTTGGTTTTAAAAGTATAATTACTGGCGTAATTACCCCAATCTGCGTGACTACCCATACTTATTTTTAAACGAGTGCTACTATATTTATTCAATATAAAAACTATGGACCCTTTCACATCAGCATCAGGATACACCACGTTACCAAATACTTTCACATAATTGTTATTATATTTGAAGGTTTGCCATTTAAAATATCCATCGCCAAATTCCTCACTGTATATGGAGTATCCACCTTTGTCTATTTGAGTTGCTGCTGATATGGGGCTTATTAAAAATACTCCAATTAACAACAACGCCCCCAACAACATTACTTGATTTTTCATAATTTATAGTTACTAATAATATATAATAAACTTATCTATACCTAAACAACTACATGATTAACATTAAATAAATATCGCTATTGTTTAAGATTCAAGTAAAGGCCAGCAGAATAATTATTTTTAGATTAAGAGTCATTAATTTAAATTCTTTATTTTAACTGGCGATAGTATTAATTAATATCTCAAAAATTATGCTAAAAAGAAAAGGATTTATAATATTTAAATAAATAGTATGTTAATCATGAATTTTTTCAGGAAAAATAATAAAATCCTGTTGATTCATGCTTGGCTTTTCAATTTAAAAAGCATTTAAACTTATATCAAGACAATTATTAGGTTCATATCCTAAGAATGGAGATGATCAAGATTAGTAAAATAGAACAGCTCTTGAAGAATCTCGAGGACTTAGATAAGGATTTAGAAGCAGGAAAAATTCCTAAAAAGCAGTACGAATCCTTAAAAAAACAATATACAAATAGATTAGAAACCCTTGAGGCTGCAGAAAGAATTAAACGGATGCAAGGCCGTGGAACTTCTGAAAAAACCTTAGATCATTGGGCTTCCAAGAGTAAAATTCAAAAAGATGAAGAAGAGCAAGAAGAGCTCATTAAAAAATATGTTACCACTCCTAAACCTAAAACTAAAACTCAGCCTAAAAAAGCAAAAGGTGGTATTTCCCGAATTGGAATAATTGCCGGAGTTTTGCTGGCCATAGCATTCTTTGTAGGCACAGGTTTTGGTGTACTAATGTTAAATGGTCCGGTATCAGTGGACAATGGAACAGTAATGGTAAATGAAACTGCTTTTCCACCAGTAATTGAAAATTTAACCACTAATACCACTACTAATAAGACGGTAATCAAAAACACTACCACTAACAATAACAGTGGCGGAAACACTAATAATACTCCAAAGCCCCCAACGCCTAAACCACCTACAAATAGTAGTACTCCCTAAAAGGTTAATTATAGAAAAACATGAGATAACTAAAATATTAAAATTTTTTTAATATTTTCCTTTTAAATTTTTAGAGGTAGATTTAATGAAAAAGTACTTTTTAGCATTGTTAATTCTTTCTTTAGTAGTATTTGCCTCTGGTTGTACTTCTAATACTGATACGAAAGATAATCAGACTAAAACGCTCTCTCAAAATAATGTTTCCTTCAATTACCCTGGCACCTGGGTGGTTGCTGATTCCCAGGCCAATGACACTATTGCCGCGGTGGCCGATCCAAAATCAGTAAATGCTCAAACAGGATTTGCTCAAACTGTGGTTTCAGTTCAATTGAAAAACCTCACTGGCACATTCGATTCCATGTACGCTGATAATTACAATTCTCTATTTAACAATTCCAGCTATCAGAGAATTTCCGATAGTAATGTGACCCTCAATGGAAACCCTGTTCTGGAAAATGTTTACACGGTACAGTCTGAAGACGGTGTAACTAAGAAACAAAGGGCCGTATGGATACAGGATGGTAAAAAAGTTTATGTAATTCTTTGCAGTGCTCTAGCCACTCAATTTGACAAGGAAAAACAGAACTTTGACCTTATAATTAATAGTTTTAAAATTAATTCTTAAGGATTAATTAAAACTTATTTTTTATATTTTATTTTTTTTTTAAATATTTTAATAAATTCAAATCTAATATTTTAGAACTAATTTTGACTTTAACCTTTAAAATAGCTTTTTTTGTCTAATTTCTCTTTATTCTCAGCAAGACTTATTTTAATCAGATAAAATACTCACTTTTCAGTATAGATTATGAATGAAAAAAATTTAGAAAAATATATCCTTTTTCAAGGCAATAATATTAGTTATATATTATGGAGTGAGTGAAATGAAAAAATATCTTCCAATATTTGCTATAATAGCTTTGGTGGTATTTGTGGCGGGTTGTGTTGATTCGGGAACTACAAACAACACTACTTCGGTTGACACAACAGTGCCTGATGTACCATCTAAAACCTATGCTAAAAATGGTATATCTTTCAAATATCCACAATCATGGACAAATGCGGTAAGTGGAAATTCAAACACCTAATGTCATAACTGGATGTAGGAGATCCGGAGTCAAAGGATTCCAGCGGAAATATACAATACATTGGCGGTATATTCAGTAAACATAAACTGTTCCGTCTGGTTCAAACTCTGAAAGAAACATTATGATGCCACCTATGAACTAGTATGAAAATAATAGAGCTTCCAGTTTGAACTATTTCAGAGACGAACTTAACCCTAGATGGAACTACCTGCATATGAAAATATCCATAAAATAGATGTTAGTGGTACTGTAAAACAGGAAAGAGCTACATGGTTAGAAGAAAATGGGACAATATATGTATATATTGTGTGCAATGCTCTCCCTAGCGAATTTGATAGTCAGCAAACCAACTTTGATTTAATTACTTTTTCATTCCAGGTTACCAGCTGATTTAACTATCAAAACCTTCTTTTTTTTATTTATTTTTATTTTATTAGTCTATTGTAATTCTTTTTAAATCATCATGACGATTTTTAAGGATTTTAATATATTAATAAACACGATTTTTTTACAAAAATCCCATCGTACTGATTATTTGGGTATAAGTTTATATTATCAAAACATAAATAGAATTACAATCATGGTCACAGTAATTAAATCATAATCTTAACTTGGCCAATGCTCTGTTTATTTTTTTACAGCTCTAAGAGCATTTTATATCTAATAGGGGGCCATCAAAGGCGTTATATTTTAATTTTATTCGTGACTTATCCAAATAGAAAAATTAAATTCCGGCCATTTATTATCATTTATCACAAAAAAAGAAAAAGGAGGAATGCGAATGGTATTACCAATATGTGATGTCTGTTTAGACAGTGGCATGTTATGCAATGGGTGCGAAAATAAGCTCAAAAGTGGTGAAGTAAGTCAATTGGAGCTGGACATTGCAAAAATAGTTTACAAACTTGGAGATGGTCAGATTGGATTTAAAAAGGCCATAGGCACGGATAATATGGTCATAATTATCACGGAACAAGACCAGGTGGGTAAATTAATTGGTAAAGGCGGAAAAATAGTCCGAGCTATAGCCAAAGAACTTGGAAAGAAAGTAAGGGTTGTTGGAGCAGGATCTGACCTTAAATCAGTGGCTAAAGATATGCTTTCTCCGGCCAGAATTTCGGGGATAAATGTGGTTTATGGGAAGGATGGCGAAGAAATATTTAAAATAAGAGTTGTAAAAGAAGACGTTCGCCGAATACCCGCAGATATGGAAGTTTTAAATGAAATAATCGAGAAATTAACTGGTGAAAAGACCAGAATTGTTCTGGATGACCTTTAATTTTATTAATTTTAATAATATTTTTTAAATATTTGAATTTAGATAGATTAATATAATAAATATCAGACTAATTAAATCCAAAATCAATTTAATCCAAAAAATAACCATTAGGTAGTAAATATGGAAATCGTACTTTGTGTAACAGGTAGTGTGGCGGCAGTTGAAACAGTTAAACTTGCCCGGGAACTTCGAAGGCAAGGGGCCAATGTAAAATGCTTTATGAGTGATGATGCATGTCACATTGTCCATCCTTATGCCCTGGAATTTGCCACGGGTCAGGAAATAGTTCTGGAGCTCACCGGAAAAATTGAACATGTAAAATATGCCCAGGCAGACCTGGTACTGGTTGCCCCGGCCACGGCCAATGTTATCAGTAAATTTGCCTATAAAATAGCCGATAACCCCATTAATTCTCTCTTAATCACCGCTTGCGGCCATGATACTCCTATTTTAATGGTTCCTTCCATGCACGATTCCATGTACTGTTCTGTGGAGGAGAATATCCACAAACTGGAAGATGAAGGAATAAAATTTGTAAAACCTCGAATGGATGAAGGAAAAGCCAAATTCCCGTATTTAGATGATATTGTTTTAAATGCCTTGAGACAAGCCAAAAATGGTGATTTGAAGGGGAAAAAAGTTTTGGTAAGTGCGGGTGGGACTTATGAGGCTATAGATCCTATCAGGGGAATATCTAACCGTAGCTCAGGCAAAATGGGTATTGAAATAGCCAAAGAAGCATTTATACGAGGCGCAAATGTCACTTTATTAGAGGGCGAAGTGAGCGTCCCGGTTCCCCTTTCTCTAAATTCCATTAAGGCCGTATCCAGTTCTGAAATGAATGAAAAAGCCTTGGAAATGATTAATGACTTCGATGTATTTGTTTCGGCAGCAGCGGTTTCTGATTTTTCACCTTCAGTTGTTGAAAAAAGTAAAATATCCTCTTCCCAGGAACTGGAATTGAAATTAAAACCTACTAATAAAATTATAAATCAAATAAAAGAACAGAACCCTGATGTTTTCCTGGTGGGATTCAAAGCCGAATACGGGGTAACTGAGGAAGAATTAATTGAATCTTCCCAAAAACAGATTCAAAATTCAGGGTCTGACCTGGTGGTGGCCAATGACGTGGCAGTGGAAGGGGCCGGGTTTGGTTCAGATAAAAATCAGGTAATTTTGGTGGATGAAGAAGTCGAAAAAATACCTTTAAGCACGAAAAAAGAGATTGCTGGTCTATTGTGGGACAGGATTATGTTCCGGATTTAATTTCAATTTTTAATTTTTATTTTTATTATTTTTCAATTTATTTAAAACTCCAAATTTAACAATTTAATTGGATAAAATTGATTAATCATTCTAAAATTAGATTTAACAATACAATATTTCTTTAAAAATAACAAAAAGAGATATTTGTTCACCATCCAGGGTTTTGCATATGTGGGAGTAGTTATATCAATAACGGCAACTCCCTGGAGGTGACATTATGGCCACATTGTTAGATGATGTATGGGCAATTCCTAATTTATGAACTTTCTAAAATATAAATTTTACTTTCAGAATTAATTTTACTTTTAGGAATTAAAAAATTTAAAAACAATTTTATATAAAATTAAAGTAATTTAATGGCTTAATTTTCATAAATTCGCCATTAAAATTGTAAAACTAAAAACTTTTTTCCACGACCAGGGCCAGATGGTCTTTTTCATAGGGTTCTAACTTGACTTTCTCCACGATATTAAAACCATGGGTTTTTAATTTAGATTCTTCTTCTCTGAAAATTTTGGTTGGCTTTTTAGTCACATCAATACTCCGGGCCTTAATCATGAGCATCCCCTGACCTTCTTCTTTAAGAAATAGTCGCATATTATCCATGAATAACTCGCTTTGCTGGGGCTGGGCCACGTCACAGTAAATAAAATCCACTTTTTCCACTAAATTTAGATAACGCCCTGGACGGGTAGCATCATCCAGTAAAGGGATCATATTGTCTCTTTTTTCACATACTCTTATTAATTCCCTCATCATTCTAGGAGAAAACTCTAGACAGTAAACCAGCCCCTCCGGTACCATGTCTGATACGTGGGATGGGGTTGTACCTGAAGAGGCCCCTAAATAGAGAATTTTAGAATCAGGGGATAATTTTAAATTTTCCAGACCATTTAAGATGGCTGCTGCTAATTTTGAACGTCGGGGGTCCCAGATACGATATTCTGTTCCTTCGTAATCCAGGAGCTTTTCTCCATATACCTTGTATTCAGGAGTAAGATTGGGGGTGACCAATGAGTGATCCATAAGATAAACGCTATTTATTCCCTCTATTTTTTCCATGTTAACACCTTTGCAAATATCATCTAAATTAATAAGATTTTAAAATTATTTCTTAAATGCTTAAAATAAAATATTGATTTTGTTTTTTTAAGAGACTCAAGAGACCTCGTGAGTTTAATTACTTTTTAGTCATTTTACAGTGCTTTTGCATATCTTGTAAGGCTTCATGAATTTCGGCCTGGGTCTCGTAGACCACAGATTGAATGTTAACAGATTCCTGATTAATATTGTTCATCAGTTCTTCAGTCCTCTGGTGCTGAAACTCTATGAGATCTTTAAGATGCAAAAAATTCTCTTTTAACCTTCTTTCCACACTCAAAGAAAACCAGATGGCAGTAATAGCCAGAATAATGGATATAATGCTGGTAACAAGATAAATGGTCGGTATAAGGTCGTACAAATTCTCACCCATTTCAAATTACTTTTAATTCGTTTTCCATTTGATAAGATTCTAAAAGTGGAAGATATCATTAGATCCTAAGTCCAAAAATGAATAATAATTCACTTTTTCTTCTTTTTTTTCTTTTTCTTTTTAGAATACTTTTTATACTGTTTAGGGCTGGATTTAACCACTTTATTTTTAGATTTAGCAGTTCTTTTGGGGAAAGGATTTTCTTTTTCAATGGTTTCTAATCGTTTCAGGAAACCTTTCTTGATAGATGGATCAAATTCTCCAGAAAAAACGTCTTTTCTCACGGCCAGTGATATTTTAGCAGCTAATGTCCGGGCAATTTTACCTCTCAACCACCACTTGGCCCCCCGCACATCAGGGTGCTGGTATATGAGCCCGTGCTTAGGTGGCCGTTCCCCGGTTTTTAAATGTCTGAATAAGGCCTTTTCAGCCCCCATAATCTGCACCGTACTGGAAGGGAATGTGGCCAGCTGTTTTATACTACCCACGTGAGCAATCATTTTAGCACCCAGGGACGATCCAGCCAGATCTCTTAAATTAGGGGCTATCTTTTCCATTTTTGTATCCACGTAATTCTCGATGGATTGTCGGGTTTCCTGAAGAGATTTTAGAGATTTAGCAAATCCCTGGATTATTAAAATATCTTCCTCTTCAATTTCAGCTCCCATACTTTCTTCTATGTCTATATTAAATGCACTGAGGTCCTGTTGAAGTATCTGGTCCCTATGTCCATACTGAGCCACTAGATTGACATAAGCGTCGTGATTTCTCACAAAATCCAGTTCTGGAAAATGCACGGCATACCATTCTCTTATTCTCTCGGCAAGTTTCCCTATCGATTCATCTAATTCGTCTAAAGAACTTATTGCTTGTATTAAAAGCTTATCTTCTGCTTCAGATGATTCTCTAAGTTGATTAAGGGTCACTTCAGTGAAAACATCATGAATTCGGGTTTTGAATTCTTCCTCAGTCTTTATAAAACCAATTTCCAGTAATACATCAGTTAAGTTGGCCCTCAGAAACTCTCCACCGGGGTTAGGACTTTTAAATTCAAATTTTTCACTATTTTTCAGATGTTTATAGTTGGATAAGCCTCTACTGGCCTCTATGATAATTTTGTCACATTTTTTCCCAATTCTATTCAATAGAGCTTCTTCTTCTACTAATAAAACTCCTTCCCGAATTTTTAAAAGTCTGGAAGAAATTTTACTTGGTGGGAAAAGTTCATAATCCAAGAGATTCAAATCTTCATTAAAGGCCATGAAACCGGCCAGACAACTGGTAAGATAACAATTCATAAAGATTAATTTGTCGGCTATGGTTTAAATTATTTGACTTTTTTAAGCCAAAATAATTTTTCAAATAAATAGGCTAATAAATGCTATAAATATTATATAATAAAATATTAGAAGAGCCAACTTAGAACTTTTAACGATTATAAATCTTAATAACTTATAAATGCTATTTAGGGGTTGAAAAATGCTGGAAATAGAATTATTAGGGGTTAAAATGAAAAATCCCACCATGCTAGCTGCGGGGGTTATGGGAAGCACTGCTGCATCACTAAACTGGGTATCTTGCAGTGGGGCTGGGGCAGTAGTAACAAAATCATTCTCAAAAATGCCCAATAAAGGATATAAAAATCCCACCACGGTTGAAGTGACGGGGGGTATCATAAATGCCATAGGACTTTCCAGTCCCGGAGTAGAGACATTTAAAAAGGAACTGGAATCAATTAATGAGGAAGTACCCAAAATAGCTTCTATTTATGGGGCATCTCCTGAGGAATTTTCGCAAGTGGCGGCTGAGATAGAGCAAATGGTTGATTTAATTGAGCTTAATATTTCCTGTCCCCATGCAATGAGTGGCTGTGGAGCGGCCATAGGCCAGGATCCCCAGTTAACGTATGAAGTGGTAGAATCAGTAAAAAAAAGTGTTTCAGTACCAGTACTGGTTAAATTAACTCCTAATGTGACTGATTTAACAGAAATTGCCCTCAGTGCTCAGAAGGCCGGATGCGATGGTCTCACTTTAATTAACTCTCTTGGTCCGGGAATGAAAATAGATCTGAAAACAGGCCGCCCCATATTGTCTAATGGATTTGGAGGAATGTCTGGGCCTGCCATTAAACCGATTGCTCTTAGATGTGTATTTGAAGCATATGATGTGGCTGATGTTCCTGTAATAGGGGTGGGTGGAATATCCAATTACCAGGACGTGGTGGAATTCCTTTATGCTGGTGCAAGTGCAGTGCAGATAGGTACTGCCATTATGAACCGAGGCCCAGAGATATTTGCCCAAATCTGCCAGGGGCTGGAGAAATTCATGAAAGAACATGATTTCAAATCTGTAAATGAGATGGTGGGGATTGCTCATCAATTTTAGGAGCATATTTTTTCGAATACATTATGGGAATCTTAAATATTTTTAATATCTTAAATATTTCAAATAATTAGAATATTACACTATTAACAATCAGATTAGGATATTTTGGTGGAAAAATGCACGTTCCAAAGGTTTTAGAAATAAAAGAAGTTTTTGAAGAATCAGAAACTGTAAAAACATTTATATTTGACTGGGACATGGAATCAAATGATACACGACCTCAGCCCGGCCAGTTCGTGATGTTGTGGAATTTTGAAGATGAAAAACCCATGTCTATTTCCTTAATAGATCCTGTAAAAGGAGAATTAGGAATATCCATAAAAAATGTAGGGGAATTTACCTCTAAAGTTCACCAGCTAAAAAAAGGAGATAAACTAGGATTAAGAGGTCCTTATGGAAGGGGATTTGAAATTAAGGGTTCAAAAATACTGGCGGTGGGTGGAGGTATAGGTATGGCACCTATTGCTTCCTTTGTCGATCATGCCATGGCTCTTGGGGTGGAGGTGGACGTGATTAGTGCTTCACTCACCTTAGACGAGTTATTATTTGTAAAAAGAATGAAAGAATCAGGGGCACGGGTTTTCACCTGTACTGATGATGGAACCTGCGGATTTCAGGGATTTGCCACAGATCGGGTAGGAGCAGTTTTAATTGACAATTCTTATGATATGATTGTCACCTGCGGGCCAGAATTAATGATGAAAGGAGTTATGGACCTGGCCAGTGAACATGATATCCCAATTCAATTCTCCATGGAACGATGGATGAAATGTGCCATGGGTATCTGTGGCCAGTGCTGTGTGGACGACGCGGGGTGGAGAGTATGTGTAGAAGGACCTGTTTTCTGGAGTCATGAATTAAATTTAATTAAAGAGTTTGGAAAATACCGAAGAGATTCTTCTGGTACTCGAAATTACTATTAATGGATAAATAATATAATCTTTAAATTAATGATAATTCTTCATTAAATTGATTAAATAATATTTATTAACCATTAGTAGAATTAATATTTCTATAATACCTTAAATAATTAATATCATAATCTTTATAAACATTTGAAGGAATTTAATGATATACAAACTAAAAGGAACTCTAACCTCGGCTGTATTTGTGGTTTTAATTTTACTTATAGCTTCATTATTTGTTTTATCTCCACTATTAAGCATGATAATGCTGGGAGCTATTTTTGCCTATGCTATAAGGCCTCTATCTCAGAGAATGAATCCCTATCTCAGATACGAGTCTGTATCAATCTTTGTGGCCATGATAATGGTCATCTTACCTTTAATAGCGGTTATTATTTTCAGCATAACCACCATCATCAGTTCTGGACCGGCTATCATGGGTCTGGCCAGTAATGTGGACGCAGGAAACATTAATCAGACCATAAATCAAACTTCTACCCAGATTGCGGGATATGTACCAGATGCTTTCAGTCCTTCTGCTAATTCTATTATAAATGGTTTAAAAAGTATAATAAGTGCTGGATTAACTGCACTTTTAGGTTATGCTGCTGATTTCGTGCAATCTATCCCATTACTCGCTTTACAATTATTCATATTTTTTGCATCTACTTTTTACCTGGCTAAAGATGGAGATAAAATCATTGAATACTTGAATTATGCTTTACCTCAAGATAGAAGGAATTTTTTCCATAGACTGTCTGAAGAATTAGAGAGAGTTTTAAAAAGTATTTTCATTGGACACTTCTTAACGGCATTAATCATTGGTTTCATGGCGGCAGTGGGATTTTATATTTTAGGTTATCCTTATGCACTTTTTTTAGGGATATTGGCTGGGTTTTTGCAACTTATTCCGATTATTGGGCCATGGCCAACTTACACTATTCTGGCTATTTATGATCTGGCCACAGGAAACATTCCCCGGGCGATTATTGTCCTTTTGTTCGGACTTTTCCTCAGTGGCAGTGACATTTATATTAGGCCTAAATTAGCTGGAAAATATGCTGATATTCACCCCTTAATCTTTCTTTTAGGATTTTTTGGAGGGCCCCTGGTATTTGGACTGGTAGGATTTATTTTAGGGCCTTTAATTTTGGGGGTAACCTATGCGGCACTGGTAGCTTATAAAAATAATGATTCTGAGGTAGATAATAATCAAAAAGACTTGGATAAAGTGAATTAGTTAATATATTCTATTATTTAATTTATTTCAAACTAAATTCAAACTAAATCTCCAAAATAAGATTCAATCATTAATTTAAAAAATAAAAAAAGGAAGTCTAAAAATAATTACAGTATTAGACTACAGTTTTAGACTCTAAATATAATTTATAATACTATTTATCCACTATTGGGAACAAAGAGGTTTTGTAGGTACTGAACAATGGAATTAATTAAATTCATTATTTGTTGAAGTATTCCTTCCTGGGTTGGTTCGCTGGCAGTGGCAATTTGAGTAATGTTTGCCGGTACTGTGACATTAGTGGATTTACTTGAAACTAGGGGTATGCTAATGGAGTTTGAATTGATCCCGAATGTTTTTCCTGAGGCATCCTGATAAGTTACTCCAACCCCACCAATAAAGAATGGATTTGAAACAGTAGCATCTTTACCAAAGTCTTCTTTTACCTGTTTGTCTGTTGGAATGTAAACTTTTTGAGTGAAAGTCTTTTTAGAATTGGCTTTTATTGTGCCTAAAAATTTGTAAAAGTTCTGATCGGCCACACTAACATTATAAATTTCTTGATTTCCATTATTTATAATATTATAAGTTATGGTTACATTTTGGCCTTTTTGAGCTTGGGATGGTCCTTTTTGGGTGGCTATTACGTCTTGTGCATAAGTAGCACCTATGGATATAAGGAACATCGCTAGAAGCATTAAAATAATACTTTTTTTCATATCATCCCTCGTTCTTTTTTATATTACGAAGTTAATATGTGCATGGCTGTATAAGTCTTTTCCTCCATGATTTCTAATTTTCCCGAGTTTTTGCTTTAGAATTTCACTAAATATTTTAGTATTAATTAATTTTGAATCTCAAAAAATCACTAAATTATATAATCTCTTAAACTAAACTAATTTTATATGGAAACCAAGATGGTGCTTCTGGACATAGATTATGTCACAGAAAATGACAAGCCAGTTATACGTTTATTTGGCAAAGAAAAAGGATCTAAAGATGTTAATCATGTTATAGCTCTGGATAGAACATTTGAACCTTATATTTATGTTATTCCTCATGATATGGCGGAGGCTTTGGAACAATTAAATGAAATCGGTCTTCAAAATACGCAAAAGGTTCTAAAGAAGGATCTGGCAAAAGAGCTTGAATTTATCCAGGTGACTTTAAAACACCCTCAAGAAGTTCCTAAACTTCGGGAAAAAATACTAGGCTTAAGCGCGGTAAAAGACATTAGGGAACATGATATTCCTTTTTACCGACGATATTTAATTGATAAAAGTCTATTTCCTATGTCTGAAATAAAAATCACTGGAGAAGCGGTGAAAGAATCCAATTGTGTTTCTTCAAAAGCAAAAAATGTGACTATAATTGATTTACACAAATCTCCCCTTCCCCTAAAGTCAGAATTCCCTGATTTAAAAATACTAAGCTTTGATATTGAAGTAAGGAATCCTGATGGCATGCCTAATCCGGATAAGGACGAAATAATAATGATCGGGCTTGCTGGAAACTGTGGGGTGGAAAAAGTCATATCCACCAAGGGAGAGCATCTGGAATATGTGGAAAAAGTGGGAACAGAGAAGGAGATTATACAGGGATTTTTAGAAACCGTGAAAAATTACCAGCCCGATTTGATTGTGGGATATAATTCTGATAACTTTGATTTCACTTATATTAAGCAGCGGGCCAAGTTGTTAGGTGTAAAACTAAACTTGGGAATTGATGAATCTGAATTAAAATTTATGAGGAGAGGATTTACCAATTCTGCGGTTATCAAAGGATTAATCCATGTTGATTTATACCTTGTTATGCGCAGGTACATGAATCTGGACCGTTATACTCTGGAAAGAGTTTATCTGGAGCTATTTGGGGAAGAAAAATTTGACTTACCTGGAGATCGTTTGTGGGAATACTGGGACAGTGATGGTGAAGCACTGGATCAATTATTCCACTATTCCTTAGATGATGTGGTGGCCACTTACAAAATTGCTGAGAAAATTTTACCACTTAATATGGAACTTACCCGTATTGTGGGCCAACCATTATTTGACATGGCCCGAATGGCCACTGGACAACAGGTAGAATGGTATCTAACTCGTAAAGCTTTTGAGTACGGCGAAGTGGTGCCTAATAAACCTTCCAGCTCGCAATATTCTGAAAGAAGGGGAAAAAGAGCGGTTGGCGGATATGTTAAAGAGCCAGAAACTGGATTACATGAAAACATAGTTCAATTCGACTTTAGAAGTTTGTATCCCAGCATTATTATCTCTAAAAATGTATCTCCAGACACTCTGGTGGCGAGTGCCCAGGGCGTTATTGAATGTATTGACGAGGAAATTGATGTTCAGGAGAACGCTAGTATTGGTGAGCATTCCAATAATTGTAATAACAACGATGAGTATCATATTGCTCCTGAATATGGTTATAAATTCTTAAAAGAACCTCAAGGTTTTATTCCTTCAGTTATTGGTCATGTCCTAACTGAAAGATCCCGATTAAAACAAAAGATGAATGATACTGAGGATCCTATGGAGAAGAAAATACTTAATGTTCAGCAGGATGCTCTAAAAAGGCTGGCCAATACCATGTATGGTGTTTATGCCTATTCCAGATTTAGATGGTACTCTATTGAATGTGCAGAGGCCATTACTGCATGGGGCCGGGATTATATTAAGAAAACCATGAAAAAAGCTGAAAGGTTCGGGTTCCACAGCATTTATGCAGATACTGATGGTTTTTATGCTACTTACAAACCGGAAAGTTTCATAAACGATGTTGATATGACTCAAATTGATGAAAATCAAAAATAAAATATTATTTTCATTTAGGGGATTTATATCTTATTATTTAATAAATAATTCTTTTTAAATAATTTTTAACTTTTTTTTAATAATTATACTTATTAATTAAAAAAATAATGATTTTATCAAAATATAAAATTAAAAATAATCAACTAAAATTAATAAAGAGAATAAATTAAAAATAACTAAATGATTAAATAATTAAAGCTTAAAATTTAAAAAATGGATTTAAAAGATTTAATGTCTTTTAACTTCTTCCATAAATCTTTCCATGATTTCTTCAGGGGTCATGTCAATAATAGGGACATTTGCATTTCCGGATTTCACTTTTATATGAACAAAAACTGGCCCTTCAGATTTTAAAACCGAATGAAAGTTTATTTCCTCAGATTCTAAGAATTTAAAATTATTTTTAAACCCTATTGATTGTGCTATTTTTCCCAGATCTACCGTGCTGGCATAGGTGCACTGGGAACCGGTGGATCCGTAACATTCGTTATCAATCACTACCAGAACCAGATTATGTGGGGCCTGATTGTAAGTGGTTACCAAACCACCTAAATTCATTAAAACGGATCCGTCACCATCAAAAACCACTACTTTGCGCTTTTGAGCCATAGCCAGTCCCATTCCAATGGATGAGGCCATTCCCATAGATCCCAGCATATAAAAATGAGATGGTGAATCTTTAATACTGTACAATTCTCGAGAAGGAAATCCAATGTTGCAAATTACCAGTTCGTCCTTTAGCTGACTTGCAATGGTTTTTATGGCTTCAAATCTGTCCATTAGTTTTCCCACCAATTTATATTTTTTATTTTTATTTTTCATTTATTAAGCACGGATAATTAAGAATGATACTATTATAAAAGGATTACCAGAATGTTATTTCCAGTAATATCCCCACTGGAACTCCTTTTGATTGGGCTAATTCCCAGGCCTTTTTAATATCATCTAAAGCTTCTTCTGGAGTCTCAGGTTTGAAGTAAGGAAGTTCCAGAGCATCTAAAATTCGAGGAGTAGCTTTTCCCATGGGTACTTGAGCATTCATGAATTCTCCCTCAGTTCCGCGATGGCTCATAATCATGAGGATGGGTATTTTGTAAAGCTGGTATAGAGAGGCCAGCACATTAACTGAATTTCCCAGCCCAGAATTTTGCATGAGAATGGCCGGTTTCATACCACCCATATAAGCTCCGGCAGCTATTCCAAATCCTTCTTCTTCTCGGGTTACAGGGACATGTGTTATTTCAGGGTCGCATTCCACAATTTCCAGCAGTTTCCCTAAATTAACACAGGGAATACTCACTATGAAATTTATTCCTGCCTCTTTCAGTGCCTGATAAACTGCTTCGGTGCTGTCCATAATGGGCCTCAATAATTATTTGATTTTTATTTTATTGGTATTTTTGGTTATTGGAAAAAATGAATGGATCAAGGAAAATTTTGTAAGGATTCCATAAATAAATATTAAAAAAATTGAATTAGAAAATTCCATCTAAATCAATATTTAATTCCTGTGAAATATCTTTGAATTGTTGACAGAGTGTATCATCAATTTCAATTCCATTGGATTGGTGTTTCTGGATGTTCAAAACTTCCATATCACCTGGAATAAAGACGTTATCTGTGGATTTGACTTCATCAATAAATGCATCGACCTGGTCCTTGAAAATATTCAGATCTCCCATTTGTGATGGGTCAATGGCCATCATTAAGTCTCCTTTAGTACACATTTCAGAAGGGTTGGCAGTTCCCCTAACACCTGTACCAAAAGCGGCCTTTACCAGAGGGCCTGCTAAAATTTCAATCATAAATGCCAGCGCATAACCTTTGTGCGCCCCAAATGGCAGTATGGATCCTTTTAATGCTTCCTGAGGGTCTATAGTTGGCCTTCCTTCGCAGTCAAGGGCCACGTTCTCTGGTATTTTTTCTCCCCTTCTAACAGCTTCTAATAATTTACCCCGGGCTGAAGCAGAAGTGGCCATATCTACGGACACATAATGCTTATGGGAAGGAATACCGATGGCAATAGGGTTTGTCCCTAAAATAGGTATTTTTCCTCCTATAGGAGCTACTGCAGGTTCTGTATTAGCAGTAACTATTCCGATCATATCTTGCTTGATGGCCATGTCCGAGTAGTACCCGGCCACTCCAAAGTGATTTGAATCATGGATTCCTACCATTCCTATGCCGGTCTCTTTAGCTTTTTCTATGGCCAATTCCATTCCTTCATGCGCAACTACCTGCCCAAAAAGGTGGTTTCCATTTAAAAGGGCGGCTGAAACAGTTTCATTTTCTATTTCAACTTCTCCCTGAGTTTTGATAGTTCCAGATTCCAGTCCTTTGATGTACTGGGGGAACCTGCCTATTCCATGGGAAGTAAAACCTTTAAGGTCAGCATCCAGGGTTACCTCAGCAACTATCTCAGCATGTTCTTTAGAAACATCCAGTCTGGTGAGTATCTCTGTAATAATTGATTTTTCTTGTTCAGGGGTTATTTTCATGAAATCACCTTTTTCAGAGCTAATTTAGATTAAATAGATTGCATAACTTGTTTTAATTACGAAATTATTATTAATTAGATGATAAATTATCGAGAATAGAAATTACTTAATCTAATTATTCTATTATTCTAATTTATTTTTTTCTTTAAATTCAATTAGAAATTACTATCCTTGGGGAAAAAGTAATTTCCCAATTACATTTCCAGTTCTTTTCCATCAAAAGTTTTTATTTTAACTTTATCTTTTTCAGAAGTTACTTTACCAATTAAATGTACTTTCACGTGTTTCTGGAGAATTTCCATAGCTTTTTGAGCATTTTCTTCTTTCAAAATAACTACAAAACCAATTCCCATGTTAAACACACGGTACATTTCTTCCAGAGGAACTCCTAAAGAGTATATTGATTTAAAAATTGGCTGTGGTTCTGGCAAATTATGTATATCATAACCAATGCCTTTTTTAAGTCTTTTTAAGTTGTTAAACCCGCCTCCAGTGATGTGGGCCAGGCCATGTATTTCTAATGAGCTTTTAATAAGTTCAACCACGGGTTGAACATAAATTGCAGTAGGGGTTAAAAGTTCTTCTCCTACTTTTAAATCAGGAAAACCAGGTAGCGGGTCATCAATAGCAAGTTTAGCACTCGTCAAACAGGGCTTTCCTGGCCAGACTTAATCCGTTGCTGTGGATTCCACTGCTTTCGATTCCAATGAGAACGTCGCCGTTTTCAATTTTTTCACCAGTAATTATTTTGTCCACATCCACCAGGCCCATTCCAGTACCTGCTAGATCAAAATCAGTTATTATTCCAGGTAGTGACGCAGTTTCTCCCCCAATAATGGCTATTTTGGATAGATTAGCTCCTGTTACTAATCCTTCTCCAATCTGGGCTGCTATTTCTGGATCTGGTTTTTCCACAGCCAGGTAGTCTACCAGGGCCAGGGGCTCGGCCCCTACGCATAAAATATCATTAACAACCATGGCTATGCAGTCTATACCGACTGTATCATATTTTCCCATCATTTTGGCCACTAAGATTTTACTGCCTACTCCGTCTGTACTCATTGCTATAGCTTTATCACCTAAACGCACTAAAGCAGCAAAATGGCCACTTTCTGTAATAATATCTTGCCATTTAAGTGTTTCTTTTAGCTTTGAAGTCAAATGAGAAACGGTTATTTCTTCTAAATCTATATCCACACCGGAATCAGAATAGGTTACCATTTGATCACCATTTTTAGAATAATTTTTTATAATTTGTATTGTATTGAAATTTTAGGGAATCCTTATTATTTTTTGCAATGATTAAATTTAAGGATTTTAATCAGTCCGGATTCCCATATCTTTCTAATTTTTTCACTGGATTCTAACAGTTTCCAGGTTCATAGGTGTTTTAGTTTCTATTTTATAACTTCGGTATATGCTAGAAGCTAAATCAAGAGTTTTATAATTATCTCCGTGACAAATTAATATTTTTTCAGGTTTTGGAGTTAATCGGCGCACATAATCCATCAACTGGCGCCGGTCTGAATGTCCACTAAACCCTTCAATGGTTTTAATTTGCATTTTAACATGATGGACTGTGGTTTTACCGTCTTCTTTAAGAGGTATTTCCTTCCAGCCCTTCTGTATTCTTCTACCTAGAGAACCTTCAGATTGATATCCTACAAAGACCAGAGAATTTCTTTCATCTTCACATAACCATTTGAAGTATTCCACAGAATTTCCACCAGTTAGCATACCTGAGGTGGAAAGAATTATGGCAGGTTCACCTTCGACAATCTCTTTTCTTTCGTTAGTTCCATTTACTTTGTGGAAAACTTCAGAAATGAAAGGATTACGTCCCATGTGGAAGATTTGATCTCTGAGATCTTTACTTAAGTATTCAGGGCGTGCAGTGTGAATAGCAGTAGCTTCCCATATCATACCATCAATATAAATAGGGACATCGTCTATTAAGCCATTTCTAATGTATTCTTCCAGCACGATCATTAATTCCTGAGCCCTACCTACTGCAAATACTGGAATTAAAATTTTACCTCCACGTTTAAGAGTGTGGTAAATGGTTTTAATCAGTTCTTTTTCGGCAGAATTTCGGGAGGGTTGAACATCTTCATGTCCACCATAGGTACTTTCCATTATGAGCGTTTCTATTCTAGGGAATTTAGTTACCGCAGGTTCTAGTAGTCTGCTTCGCTCATATTTGAAGTCCCCCGTGTAGACCAGGTTGTGTTGCCCATCTCCAATGTGCATGTGGGCCATAGCTGATCCTAATATGTGACCAGCATTGTGCAGGGTCAGACGAATATCAGGGGATATATCAGTTACTTCCCCGTAATCAAGAGTAATTGTATGTTTAATGCTCTTTTTAACGTGTTTTACATTGAATGGAAGAGGATCATCTTCCCTATGTGCAATATCAATATGGTCAAGTTGTAAAAGGGTCATTAAATCTCTGGTGGGAGTTGTACAGTAAATGGGACCTTCGTAACCATAGTGGTATAAGTAAGGCAAGAAACCAGAGTGATCCAGGTGGGCGTGACTAATAACAACAGCATCTAAATCATCTAAAACAAATTCAGGGACATTTAAAAATGGATAAGACCCTTTATCGTCCCCTCCTGCTACGTTTACTCCACAATCAAGAAGCACACGGCTGTTGGGGGTTTGTAAGAGTGAACAAGAACGTCCCACTTCTCTAAATCCTCCCATGGAGGTTATTCTCGTCCAATCGTTGTCATATTTAATTTCTTGATGTATACGATGTCCTAATTGTTGTAATATTTTTTTACGTTCTTTACTGTTTTTTCGTAGAGTTCTCCTAATCCTTTGTATTATTTCGGAGGATATTGGTGGTGTTCTTAATATTTTAGGTGCCCATCCAATTCTTTTTACAATTTCACGTGATGTTGCTCCGTATTTACCAATTACTAATCCTGGCTTACGTGCTTCAATTATTACTTCACATGTAACCTCATCAAACGAAATATTGGTAATATTTGCTTCTTCCGGAACAATCTCGTGGATTTTATTAATTGCTTTTTCAGGATCAGCTAAAACTGAACGATCTGAACGTATAATTATCCGTTTTCTAATGTCTTTAGCCAAATCTCGAATCAAATCTCCGTTTTCAGTAATTATCTCTGGATTTTTGGTATAGATAACTACTTCCGGACCTTCGAATTCTACTTTGGCCACCTGTACTCTAGGTGGTAATCTTTGTACTATTGTCTTTTTGATTTCTTCAAGAATCTCTGAAACCATTAAAATCACTTCGATAAAAAATAGAATATATGTATGTAAACTTAAGTTTACTTAATTTAGAAGTCGATTAGATGTAAATTAAAAATGGTAAAAAAAAGAAATAATTAAAATTAGCTAATTTCTTTTAATCTTTTTTGAACCTCTTCTTCCTCGAGCATTTTATATCCTTCTTCGGTTACGGTTGCTACTAATATTCCGTTACCAGAATAAGTATCCCTTTCCATAGCAGATTTTATAGCTCGAATTGCTACATCAACACCTTCATCAACGTATATGTCATCAGTGTACCGGTCTTCCAGCACACCATAGGCAAAAGGCGAACCTGATCCTGTGGATACAAATTTATCTTTAATCATACCTCCCGCAGGATCTATGGAGTAAATTTTAGCTCCAGTATCGTCTACGCCTCCAATCAATGTTTGAACGAAGAATGGGTAAAATCGGGATGAGTGTAAAATGTTTGCGGATAAAGCGGCGGCTGATTCTATACTAATTCGCTCACCGTTTCTCATTTTGTAAAGTACTACTTCAGCACTTATATATTTCATTAAACTCTGGGCATCGCCTACGGATCCAGCTATGGTGGTTGCAATATGGTCGTCAATTTTGAAAATTTTTTCAGCAACTTTGTGAGCGACGAGATTGCCCATACTGGCCCTTCTTTCGGTAGCAAAAACAACTCCGTCCTTGCAAGTTAAACCGACAGTTGTAGTGCCTTTTAATGTGTTTTTATCATTCATAGAATAACACCTCGAGAAAAAATAATAATTAAAATCAGTTCTACCCCTACATTATACTTCATGTTATATAAATATTTTCAGTATTATCTTACCGATTAAGGTTAGATAGGGGTTATTTTTTTATTTATAATTGTCTTATCATTTAAATAATTTATTTTATTCAATAATAATTATTTTATATTATTTCATTAATAGCATATAATAATTTAGGTTTGATTAAATTTTATTTATTTTCATTTTAGATTATTTAGATTTATTCCTGATTTTTTCAATCCAGGCCACTACTGGGCCCTGGTGGTTATTAACTATAGGATCAAACCATTTTTCTTTAAAAATATATAATAATCTATAATAATTTCATATTTGAAAATCATTCAAAAATCATCAAAAACTATTCAAAAAGCATTAAATATTATTATACTTATTCCCAGCCCTATTAAAACCAGTGGCATTAATAAATGCAGATATTTTTCATAATTTACTATTTTTTCTTTAAAAATGGAATTACGTACTAAATTTTTGCCTATAAAACACCACACACCCACCATAATAAAAAACACGGTTAGGGTGATTAATAGTTCACTTAAGCCATAACTGGCAAATAAAGGGGCGTAAATTCCTATATTGTCCCCACCATTGGAAATAGTTATTAAAGCAATGGCCAAAGGTGAAATAGCTGTTTTATATTTGTTTTTTAAAAAAGATTTTGAGATTTTATTTTTTGTCTGTTTTTCACTTTCATTGATGGCTTTATTAAATGGCAGATAAAGTGTGTCCTCACGATAGTAATCTAAAAGTTTTTTTATACCTATTATAATGGGGAATATGCCTAAAATCGCGAGAAACTGACTTGAAACTACAAATTTTAGCCAGTAAGCTGTTAAACTAATTAAAATAAGTGTAAAAAATCCAATATACTGTCCTAATACTATTTCATATGATTTATAATCTTCATTGGAAAATAAAATCATTAATACAAAAATATCATCAATATTAGTTGCTATAAAAGCAGATAATCCTATAATTATTAGAGTTAAAGCTTCAGTCATGAATTTACACGATTTTGGTTTATTTTTTAAAAATTATTCAGTAATTTAATAATTAATAAATGAGGGTTCAAATAATTTATTTTATCATATTCTAAAATAAATAAAAAAATAAAAAAGAATAGTAGAATAAAAAAATATAGGGAAACTAGGTGATTAAATCTTCTAATTTGTCTTCAGAAATTCCTAATTTAATTTCCCGAGCAATTCTTTGCCCCATACTCATTTCTTCACCAAATAAAAGGTAACTGTAAGCAGAACCATTCATAAAGGTGTTTGTTCCTCCGTCAGTCCGGGCACTCATCTCAAAAGTTACAATTTCCAGGTTGTCAGTACACATGGTCTGTAAACAGAATGGTCCGTTCATTCCAGGGCCTACTAATTTTTTGGCAGCTTCAACCAGGTTGTCACCAATGTCAAAAACTTGTGGAAGAAGGGATTCTCTCATTACCACAGGGTGGTTACCGGTTATAACATAAGATGGGTCCAGGCCTACATCTAACTGGTCTTTGGCAGGTATTCTAACCAGGCCGTCGATGTTGGATTCAAATCTACTGTCCATACCGAGTAGTTCCACTTCGTCATTTAACACAGAGTAGAAATAGTGAATGCAGAAATTAGTTCCAGAAACATACTCTTCGATGTGAGCTTTAGGAACATCTTCTTCTTCAATCCATTTACGCTCCAGCATATTGGCTATTTTCTGATCAAATTCTTCTTTAGAAGATGCCACGAAGTATCCTTTTCCTCCACGTGCTCCCGGGAATTTAACCATAACTGCACGGTCAATATCTTCAGAGTTTTCAAACTTTAGAGGCATTCTTATATCTGATTCTACCATTAGCTGCCTTTCCAGATCTCTTTCAGCTTCCCAGCGTAAAATATCTCTGTTACCAAACATGGGGACATTAAAATCGTTTTCGATTCTATCAAGTCCGGCATAAGCCACAAAAGATCCGTGAGGGATAACTATGCTGTTCATTGCTCGTAATTTTTCCTGGACATCGTCATTTACGATATCACTGAACTTGTCAACAATTATGTATTCATCGGCCACTTTAAATCGTTGATATGGGATTTCCCGGCCTTTCTCACAGACTACTGCAGTTCTAAATCCTTCTTTTTTAGCTCCTTTTAATATATGAAGGGATGTATGACTTCCTAAAGTAGCAATTGTAATGTCTTCCTTGTCATATTTTTCAAGGATACTTAAAATTTCATCTCTGTTTACTTTACTCATTTAAAACTCCCCTTGATTAATGGAATTATGTTATTTATTATTCACTCACTAAATTATTCTAACAAATTAAATGGTTGAAATATGATCCATTTTAATATGCTTTTGTCAATTTCTAGTAGTTATTTTTTTTGTCTTAAATTTTTAATAAAATTTTTAATATTAAATGATGAATTTTATTATTGGAAATAAATTCAAAAACAGATTTTTCATATTTTTAACTAAACTAAGCAATTAATAACAATAATAAATAATCAAATTACTATTAGGGATTTATTCATATTTATAAAATAATTCTAATTAATTATTTGATTAAAATGCATTAATTATTTGATGTTATATTAAAGTAATTTATTGGGATTTAAGTATTAATAGAGGAATAAACTGCGAAATGCTTTCAATTTTCTTTTAATTATTGTAATAATATCATAATAACCATAATAGCACCATATAAACAAATTGGGTATAATCATGAAGTGGAAGAAAATTGGCCATGTATTGCTAGTGGATAAGGATGTTGAAAATCCTCAAAAGCTCCTGGAGATGAAGGGAATAAAAACTGTTGTTAAATTAGGCAGTATTGGTGGAAATAAAAGAGAACCCGAAGTTGAGATACTAGCTGGATCTGATACAGAAACTATTCATCGAGAAAACGGATGTTTATTTAAGTTAGATGTGGCCCGGGTAATGTGGTCAAAAGGAAACACCAATGAGAGAATTAGAATCGCTAATTTGATTAAAAAAGGTGAACGGGTACTGGACATGTTTGCGGGAATTGGTTATTTCACGATTCCGGCCGCGGTACACTCAGAAGCGGAAATAATTCATTCCATCGAAATTAATCCAGTTTCATATGACTATTTAGAGGAAAATATATCTTTAAACAAGGTAAGAAATGTTAATCCAATTTTAGGTGATTCTAGGGTCATTGCGCCTGAATTTTATGTGGATAGGGTTTTAATGGGATATATTGGAAATACTCAGGATTATCTAAAATCAGCCATAGAAGCTCTGGATGGGTCAGGAATTATCCATTATCACGAATCAGTCTACGAAAAAATCAAATTTAAAAGGCCCGAAGAGAGAATAAGAAAATCTGCTAATGGTATGGACGTTGAAATCCTTAATAAGAGGGTTATAAAAAAATATTCTCCAGGGGTAGTTCACGTGGTTATTGATGCAGAGATCAAAAAATAAATTTAAATAATTTTTAGAAATTCGTGTTGATAAAAAATAAATTAATTTTTCTTTAAATTAATGACTAATATTAAATATAATAAATAATAATACTATTATGGTTATTTGTTAATGATAAAGAACAGATGACTTGTTTTTAGGGGTATTAATACTTTAAAAAGGATAATGGGGGGAGGTGTGATATGCCTGCCGCAAAGATTTTGATTGTGGAGGATGAAGGACTTACTGCAATGGAGCTCCAGCGAAAGTTAAAAATGGCTGGATACGATGTTCCTACTTTTGCTTTTTCTGGAAAAGAAGCAATAAAAAAAGCAGAAGAGATAAAACCTGACTTAGTTTTGATGGATATTTTTTTAAAGGGTCAAATTGATGGAATTGATGCTGCCGGGGAAATTAAAAGGAAATTAGATGTTCCTATTATTTATCTAACAGCCCACGGGGATCAAAAAACAAAAGAAAGGGCAAAAAGCACGGAACCGTTCGCTTACCTTTTAAAACCATTTGACGTGGATATTTTGCGCCAGAATATTGACCAGGCATTATATGAACAGAAAGTGGGGATATTGGGAAACAAAAAGGTCCTGGAAAATGACATACCGGACTATGATGGTGGGGTATTTGTTACTGATAAAATTGGTATAATCCAATTTGTTAACCATGAGTCTTCTTTTATAACGGAAATTGATCAGGAACGGGCTTCAGGAAAAAATATTATTGATGTATTTAAAATTAAACAAATAACAAATTTAATGGAAGATGTTTCTAAAGATCTTCTTGATCCTATTTCTTATTTTAATGGGCAAAATAATCCCGTTGCAGCGGAAGAATTAAGTGGAATGGCCTGGCTTGAAACTAATTCTGGTTACTTAAAAGCTATAAAATATACAATATATTCATTAAAAGATGAAGATAACAACTTTAATGGATTATCAATATTTTTTAAGGATATTAACTTATTAAAAGAATTAGATATTACTTTAGACTCAATAGAAAACGTTTGTGATCAGTTTCCTCAGGAAACAGCGATTTTTAATGAGCAGGGTGATTTAATTCAGGCTAATGGACTTTTTTTGAACTTTTTTAAAGCAGAGGACCTTAAAAAATTTCATGTAAATTTATTTGACAATTTAGGTTTCTATAGGGATGCTGCCAATAAAATAAAGGACTATGACGACTTTAAATTTGAATCACAATTTAATCCTTTAAATCTTGATTTAAGCCATAAATTTTCTTCTAAAATTCAGAATGGTCTTTATTTGAATTTAAATTGTAATAAAATTCCGTCTAGTTCTGGAAATTCTGGATATTTGGTTCATATAAATGAAATTGATAAATTAAGTTTTAATGAAAAAAATAGTAATTTAAATAGCTTAAAAAATCTCAATTCCACTTTAAATAATGCTGAAATGGAAAAAAAGGCAGATATTGAAGAATACAGAATAAGGGAACAACAATTAATTAATGAAAATAAAATTGCCCTTGAAAATTCAAATAAAATGATTAAGGCTCTTGAAAATGATAAAGTGGAGCTGGTTTCTCGACTTGAGGAATATAAAAATTATTCAGATGAGCTTAAAGACAAATTGGATTTACAAATTAAACTGAATCAGTCGTTAATGGATCTGAAAGAGGAATTGGATCAAGTAGATAAATCTGCTAAGGAAAATTCTGACAAACAATCTGCTGCAGAGCTTAGAGAATCTTTTAAAAAATATGAACGCCAATATAAAACTCTTTTTGAAGAAAATAAAAACTTGAGAGAAAATAAATCTAAACTTAAAAAACAAGCCAATAAAATTAAAAAAGAGTATATATTAATGGAAAAAGAATTTAAAGAACAACTAAAGGTTTATAAATCTCAAATAGCCACCCTAACGAAAGTAAATAATTCGCTTAGAAATGATTATCTTGCGTTGGAAAAAAAAGCCTTATCTTTTAAAGAACAATCTGAAAAAAAGATTAAACAGCTGGAAAATGATATAAATAAGGATATTACCAAATAAAAAATCCTTAAAAAATAGATTAAGGATATTTAGGTGGATTAGACTATTTTTAAATGTGGAAATAGTCATAACAAAATTATAATTAATATAATTTTCCATTTTTTTATAAACCATTTAGTTAATTAGTAATTTGCTATTAATCAAATAATACTAATAGAAATATTTGGGTGTAAAATTGCCAGGGTTTAAAGTACTTTTAGCTGAAGATGAGAGCATAACTGCTCTCCAAATAAAGAATAAACTTAAATCCTGGGATTTTGATGTTGTTGCCGTGGCTTCCTCAGGGGAAGAGGCTATAGAAATGGCATTGGAGAAAAAACCCGATATTGTAATTTTGGATATTATTTTAAAAGGAAATCTTGATGGGATTGATGCTGCAGAGAAAATAAAAGATGTTTTGAATATTCCCATTATTTATCTTACTGCTTTTACCGATGAAAATACCATGAATAGGGCCATGTCCACCGAGCCTAAAAACTATATCTTAAAACCTTTTGACGATAATGAACTTCGTTTTGCTCTTGAAATGTCGGTTTACCGTAATAAAATTGAAAATGAGCTAAAAAAAACTCAGAATTATCTGGAATTAATCACAGAAAATATGGTGGATATTGTAGGTCAGGTAGACACAAAAGGAGTATTCCTTTATGTCAGTCCTTCTATTAAGAAACTTCTCGGTTACCAAACGGTCCAGATACTTGGAAATTCTATCTTTGAATTTGTACATCCGGAAGATCTGGAAATGACTCTAAATTGTTTCAACAGGTGTATGGAAACTGGAAAACCTGAAAAAATAAGAAAAAGAGTTAAAACTTCTTCAGGTGATTATAAATGGATTGAAACCATGGGAAGTCCTGTTTATGATGATTCTAATCAAATAAATGGTGCAGTAATTAGCTGCAGGGATATTGGGGACCAGATTAATATTGAAGATGAACTAAAATCGGCTTTAAATTATTCAAGAAACCTAATTGAAGTTAGTCTGGACCCCATGGTTACTATTAGTGAGAATGGCGAAATAATGGATGTTAACAGTGCTACTGAAGACAGCACAGGTCTTTCTCGAAAAGATCTAGTGGGTACTGATTTTTCACAATACTTTACTAATCCTGAAAAAGCCATGAAAGGTTATCAAAAAACTCTTTTTTATGGCTCTTTGAAAGATTATTCTCTTACTCTGCGCCACATTTCAGGTAGAACCATGGATGTTTCTTTCAATGCTTCGGTTTATCGCAACCGGGCCGGGGAAGTTGAAGGAATTTTTGCCGCTGCTCGTAACATTACCAAGCTAAAAAAAGCTAATAATGCCCTTAAACTTAGTGAAAGACATTTCAGGTCTTTAATTGAGAATGCTCTTGACGTAATCATGGTTTTAAATCATCAGGGTGATATTACCTATGCCAGCCCTTCTGTGGAAAAAGTGTTTGGCTATAAAGTACACGAGTTCCTGGGATTCAATATTTTTGATTTTATTCATCATAAAGATTCACCCCGGCTGAATGACGCCTTAACTGATGATATACGTAGCTCTGGTTCAAATGTTGATTTTGAAGTTAGATGCCAGCATGAAAACGGACAGTGGCTAAGCTGCCAGATGGTTGCTCAAAATTTAATTAAAGACCCTGCGGTCAGAGGAATAGTGCTAAATATAAGGGATATAACTCCCAGAAAACAGGCTGAAAGGGCCCGTAGTGATTTGGAAGAGATGTACAGTACCTTAATTACGGCCAGCCCGGATGGATTCATTGCCACTGATCTAGAAGGAAAAATATCTTATGTTTCTGAAAAAGCCGCTTTCATGATGGGATGGAGTGATGGACAAAAACTGGTTTCTGAGACTATTTTTGATATATTAGTTCCGGAAGAAAAAGAACTATTTGACAAAAATATGGAACTGGTTATGAATAATGGTGCTCTTAGAAATATAGAGCATAAAGCCTCTAAAAAAGATGGGGCGACTTTTGTTGCTGAAATGAACATGGCACTTACTCAAGATTCTGATGGAAATCCTAAAGGATTAATTGTAACTATCAGGGATGTTACCTACCGTAAAAATATGGAGAAGAAGATCAAATCATCCCTGAAAGAAAAGGAAATCCTTTTAAAAGAAGTTCATCACCGGGTTAAGAACAATATGCAAGTAATTTCCAGTTTGATTGGTCTTCAATCAGAAAAGGTCCACGATAAAAAAACCAGGGAAATGTTTGAGGATAGTAAAAATCGGATCAGATCAATGGCCCTAATTCACGAAAAATTATATGGCTCAGAAGGCATGGAAAAAGTTGATTTTTCCGAATATGTTAAAAGCCTTGCAGATTCTCTGGAAAAATCTTACAGCGATAAAATTAATGTTGACATAATGGTTGATGTCGAAGATGTTTTAATGGATATAGACCAGGCCATTACTTGTGGTCTAATTTTAAATGAGCTTATTTCAAATAGTTTAAAATATGCTTTCCCTGAGCAAACGGTTTTAGATAATTATTCCCAAAAAATATATGAACTGGATAAAAATGACCAGAATGATTTGGAATCCAGTGAAATACCTTTAAATAAGTTTTCTAATTCTCCTTTAATCATGCCCTTTGAAAATCCTTTAATTTCCGTGGCGGTATGCTCACGTGGTGAAGATGTGATTATGCACGTGGCTGATAATGGTGTAGGTCTCCCGGATGGATTAAAATTTAAGGAAACGGAATCTTTGGGCCTCCAAATTGTTTGTACCCTGGTATCACAGCTGGAAGGAGAAATTAATCTAAAAGATACTGCTGGGACCAAGTTTGTGATAAAATTCAAAGAAATTGATTCCAATTGATCCAATTTATCCAGTCGACCAGTTGATTTCTACTAGAATCTTTAATTATCGCGTTAAAAATTTCTTAATCTTAGTTTATCACTTTAAGAATTCATTATTCAAATTTTATTTTAATTATTTTAATTCTTAAATTAGTTATTTTGAGTAAATATGACAATAAATAATTAAAAATATTTTCCGGTGTGATCATGTCCATTAATATCATAGGCATAGATTTAGCAGCTAAAACTGAAAACCAAACAGGCATGGCATGTATACTCCATCGAAAAGTCTTTTTAAAAACGATATATTCTAATGAGGACATTATTAACGAAATAATCAATTGCCGACCCTCTGTGGTGGCAATCGATGCTCCTTTGTCTCTTCCTCAGGGAAGGTGTTGTTTAGAAAAAGATTGTTCATGTAGTAGTGGGGGACATTTTCGTAAGTCTGACCTGGAAATGCGAAAATTTGGGGGTGTTTTACCTCTGACATTTCCAGGAATGAAAACATTAACCTTTCGTGGAATAGAAATCAAAAAACTAATAAATCAAATCTACGGGGGTTCTGAGAAATTTTCAAGGGATTTTAATACTTCAAAGAGTGATATTTCAAAAATTGCAGGAATGGATATAATTGAAACTCATCCAAGAACTTCCCAACGTGTTTTTGGATTTTCTGAAAACATTAATAAATTTTTCGGGATAACAAATGAATTATTCCAATTAAATAATGATTTAAAAGACGCCACTGTCCATGAAATTGATGCTTTATTTGCTGCATTTTCAGGCCTTTTTTACAGCCAGGGCAAATATATAGAAGTTGGAAATCCAGAAGAAGGCAGTATAATTGTCCCAAAATTAAACAATAAATTCAGGCAGGACCTGATTAAAATCATGAAATTAAATTGAAGTAAAAAGTTTTATTATTTTCTATTATTTTAAATCCATATTTTGAATTTTTTCAAGCACCTGATCGCTTAAAAATTCTGAATTAATGTACTGGGGATATACCGGAAGCCTTTCTTTCATAGAAAATCCGGCTTCAAAGCTAAGACGTTTTAATTCGTCAATTTCTGGCCATGGGGCTTCTGGATTTACATAATCTCTGGTTAACGGCGATACACCACCCCAATCATCAGCACCGGCCAGTAGAAACATTTGTGCTGTTTCTCGATTAAGGTTAGGGGGGACCTGAATACTGACATCTGGAAAAATAATCTTGGCCACGGCCACAGTTTTCAATACTTCTAAAAGCGAAGGTTCTGGATGGTTTTCCATGGGTATCCCTGGTTTGGATCGGAAATTTTGAATAATTATTTCCTGTATGTGTCCGTATTTGTTTTGAATGCGCCGAAGCTCCAAAAGTGACTCAGCACGTTCTTCCACAGTTTCTCCAATTCCAATCAAGAGTCCGGTGGTGAACGGAATCTTTAGTTTACCTGCATTTTCTATGGTTTGTATTCGAAGCCATGGATTTTTCCCGGGGCTTTTTTTATGGGCCTCAGTTTTCATTAAACGCAGGCTACAATTTTCTAGCATCATTCCCATTGATGCATTAACTTCCTTAAGCATTTTAAGTTCATTTTTGCTTATGACTCCGGGATTACTGTGTGGCAAAAGCCCGGTTCTTTTTAAAGTTTCCTGACATATATGGTACAAATATTCACTCATGCTTTCAAAGCCGAGCTTTTCTAAAAGATTTTTAATTTCCTTAATTTCATCAGAACGCTCTCCAAAAGTGAACAATGCTTCTTTACAACCATATTGCTCTGATTTTTTTAATTTAAGGATCACATCAGTGGAAAACATCAATAGATTATTTCCTAATTCCTGGGGGTCTTTACGAAAGGTACAGTATCCGCAGGTGTTTCGGCATACTTCAGTTAAGGGTATGAAGACGTTTTTTGAAAAGGTAATAGATGAATCTTCTCTTTTCGAGCTTCCAGCCTTCATTAAATTTAGTATGTCATCACCTTTACACTCTAAAAGTGCAACTATCTCTTTTTTTGAAAATCTGGATAATTCCATGATTTAATCCTCTTATCTTTTCTTTAGATTATTTTATTCCTTAATTAATCCTTAACTGAGAAAATTAGAGAAGTAAAGCTTTTTTCTGGAAGATATTTTAGAAAGAGAGCCACTTCCAATTAAAATTTCAAGAAATATAAGTATTAACAATTTAAATCGATTAACTACTATTCTCCTGTGTCAGAGATGACGATCTCCACAAAACAGGGCCCCACATCACTTTTATCTTTCCAAATCACCACAAAAAAACCAGCTTTACCGGTAGAACCAAGTTTATAATCTACAAAAAAGTTCATAGACTCTAATGATTCCTTTAAATGCTCTATACCACCAGCATCAGTTTCTACATTTATATCTACTGTGGATCTTATTTGTTCATCCATTAGACCGATTAATGCAGTAGATTCATCGGAATACATTTCGATTTCCCGGGCATTAAGTGTTTCCATAACTCCATTTAGTTCTTCAGCCATATTTTCAGCATTGATACGTTTTCGGGATCTTCCACGAACAATTAGTATTTTGTCTGAATCTAATGCGGCTTTTGATCCATCAAAAGCTTCTAAATAGCCCATGATATTTCCTGCAATTTTATGTAATTTTATCAATAAAAACACCTCATTTGTGGAATAGATTAAATCATCGATTAATTTACTTAGATTTATTTGAGTGAATCCTTGGGACTCTTGGCACTAAAACTTACGATGATGTTTTGAAAATCAATATTATTATAATTATTTAACAAAAATAAATTAATGGATCAGAGTCCATTAATTCCTTCAATTTCGTACTTTAATTCTCCCATTGTAGCTACTTTTTCTGCAAAAGCGTTATGTCGATGAATACTTTCTTCATTCACCTGTCTAACAGTTACCATGGTGTCATCTGGAAGATGTGAATATTCATTCACGATTTTGTGAACCATATTTCGCACGCAGTCTTCCACAAACATGGGATTTTTATGGGCCTGAATTACAATTGCATTTTCGTCTGGCCTTTTAAGGAGTTCACAGACTGAGGAACTCATGGAGTCTTCGATTATTCTTATTAGGTCCTCAGCACGGATAGTATGATCTTGAGGGACTTCAATCATAACCATTCCACGACCTCTCTGGTTGTGTGAAGAAAATGAAACAGTATCCAGAACTTTTTGTGTAGTTTCTTCATCTAAAAATTCTAAAAGATCCTGTTTAGATGATTCTTTAACAGATTCCTGAGCGCAAGGGCAAACAGTCATCCCGACTACTTCAGCCCCAACCATTTTTCTTATAACTACATCATCACCGTCTCGGTATCCTATAGCATCAGCCATGAGCTTGCTCATTTCCTGAGTTTTATGCTGGGTGACTGGTGAATTCTTAAGGAACATGTAATCGCTTCTCATGCTCACTTCGGCCCTTTTAGCATATTTATGCTTTTTAAGAAGAGAATTCACTATTTCAGCGCATAATGATTCAACTTCCAGTGCATTATTTTCCACAGTCTCTTCCAGCACCTCACTTATTGCTTCGGGGTTTCTAGACATGTGAATGCCCCTTTTAGTGCTGGGAAGGTCTACAAATGCATCAAATGTTGGTAAAAGAATGATAGGTCTTTTTTCATCTCTTTCTATTTTTAACAGTTTTTTTACACCAGTAACTCCCACCCGGGTAAGATGGACAGGAATACTGGGAATATTATCTTGTGTGTCTGGAAAACAAACTAAACCCAAAGTTTCCACCCCGATTAGTCCAATATGCCCCAATATATCTATTATAATTTTTTAGAGCTTATCGGCGGTTCGATTTTTTTATAATTCAATTCATTAATAATTAAGATATAAATTTACTATCAACTCCCATTTCAAGGAGTTTCTTTTTTTTGATAGTTTGATAATTATTGGTATTTATTAGATATAAATATGGAGATATAGTTTATATATTTTATAATATTCTATAAAAATTAATTAGGCTAAGAATTTATTAATAAATACGGATTAGTAATAATCATGTTTTAATAAAGGGCAAAGATTTAAATTTTTTTTAATTGATAATTAATTTTAAATCAGTCTAAGGAATTTAATATTTTAAAAGCAATTGTATTAATTTATCAGCACTTAAATCTTTTAAATCTTTTTCTAAAGTTATATTGGCACTGTAAAGATCTTTCCCTCGTTTTCCAAGAATTTTTCCACTGATGTCTGGTTCAGCAATTATTAAAACCTTTTTTAAATCCATTTTTTCCATTTTTCTTTTAATATCATTATTAACATGTTCAATTTTTTTAGAAATACCATTTAAGGCTGCATCAGGAATGTTTGGATTTATTTCTTTCATATCTTCAATATCCAGAGGGACCCCGGCCACCACAATTTGTTTCACATCAATTCCCAGTTTTACCAGTACTTTCTTGAAGTTATTTTTGGTGGTTATAATTAAAAAACCCTGTGAAAGGTCGCTGACTTTATTTTCAGTCTTTTCTTTTTCCATAACTCCGAAATCGGCCAATATTCCTTGTATATTTTCCCGGGCATCCAGCATTTTCCGGGTGAATAATTTTGATTCTTCTAAATTTAATTGGTGAGATGGTAAACTAGAATAAATGAAATCTTCGGCTTCTATCAAATCTTTCAGAGCTTTTTCAAAAAGTTTAACATTGATTATTCCCTCTTGTGGTTCTTTGATAGTCTCTGATGAATTGTTCATACTCCCTGCTTTCTTAATTAGATCTTCAGCTTGATTTAATCTATTTTTATTCATAAAATCCCTCTAATATTTATTTTGACAATATTGTATATTTTTTTATATTGAAGAAATATTCTTGAATATTAATTTATATTTTAATATTAAATATCAAATGTGATGTTAAATTTATATTTTTAAATTAATACCGGATTATTTTATTTCGAATTTAGATTCAGATTATTCAGAATTTAAAATATGGTGAAAAACTGTTTTTTATTAAAGCAGAAATTTCTTTAACTTCACCTGATGTATAATGTTTTTCCAGATATTCTTTTTCTATTTCTTCTTTAAACTTATATTTTATTTTATTTCTAGTAATTTCATTTTGAGAAATACTATCTTCCCGAACCGGTTTTTTATCAGGATTTTTCGGGTATAAAATTTCTTCATCCTGGGCAATAATATAATTAAGACTGGAATTGGCCAGGGAATTTAAATCATAACCTCCTTCCAGGAGAGATATCACTGCAGGCATCATTTCTTTTAAATACTGGCCTATCCACGAGTAGAAGTCTTCATTAACTTCAATTTTAGATAAAGGATCTTTAGAGTGGGCATCAAACCCTGCTTCGGCGAAAAGTATTTGTGGTCTGAATTCAGGGATTACAATGTCCAGTATTTCTTTTAAAATCCAGATATAGTCAGTATTATTTGATCCGGGAGGCATGGGGATATTCAAATTATATCCTTTACCTTTCCCAGATCCCTGTTCTTCTATAAATCCTTTTCCGGGAAATATGGTTCGGGGGTCCTGATGAATTGAAATATAAAGGACCTCGGGGTCATTATAAAATATTTCTGCTGTTCCATTGCCATAATGTACATCAAAATCAACGATGCAAAATCTTTTCAGGCCATAATTTTTACGTATATATTCCACGGCAATGGCCACATTATTAAATATACAAAAACCCATGGATTTATTTCCTGTGGCATGATGTCCCGGGGGTCTTGAAATTGAAAAAGCCCATTTTTCACCACTTAATACTAATTTTGATGCGCAAATTGCTCCTCCAGCAGATAAAAGTGCTGTTTGGTAAGTTTTTGGGGTGGCATAGGTATCAAAATCAATATTTCCACCACCACTTTGACAAAATTCATCAATGAAATTCACATGTTCTGGGGTCTGAACCGATAAAATATCATTTAAGTGGGCATATTCTGGTTTAAAAACTTTTAATTTATTAAAAAAGATTTGGTTTGACAAATTTTCTATTATGGCGTCTGTCCTACTTTTATTTTCGATATGATATTCATTTTGATGATTGTTATATTCCGGGGAGTAAACCAGCGACATAAAACCCTTCAATACTTTTTCTCAATAAGTTAATCAGTAATATTCAATTCCCTAATCCTTTATTATTATTATTATTATATTACTAATTTATCTGGTGATAATTTATCTTAGTAATTGACTTTGTTTAATTTTTTTCCAGATTTATTAAAAAATTTCTACTTTTCATACTCAATATTACTATAAAAACTACTCATGAAAAATTTTGGATAGTAACTTATTTATTCTTTCTTTAATATATTTAATTATTGTATTTGAATACTATTTGTTAAGAATAAATGGGTTCAAAATAGGACAAATTTGATAAACATAAATTACCCATTTAATAGCTAAATAGGATTCTTATATGTGCTTTAAGATCAATAATCCATATGGAGGGTGTTTAATGGATAATGGAAATACAGTAAAAACTACTGTTGAAGAACTACGAAAGTTACTGGCAATTCAGAACTTTGTGGGAGAAGCAGTAGAAACTGAGGATAAGCTTTTAATTCCTGTAATGAAAATGGGATTAGCTTTTGGTGCAGGTATGGGTGAAGGAAAAGGTCCAGGTGACAATAGTGGTGGAAAAGGCTCTGGAGCCGGTGCAATTGCTGGTGTAGAACCTGTATCCATGGTAGTGGTTACCAAAGGATTATCCGGGCCAGAAGGAATAAAAGTTCTCAGTTTAACATCTGGAAGTCAGTTAAGCAAGGCAATTGAGAAAGCAGGAACTGTAATCACTGATGTCATGCAAGAAGGCAAATCTATTATGAAAGAACGTAGTGAAGCTAAAGAGACACCAGAAGCAGAAACTCCAGAAGAAACTCCAGAAGAAGACTAATTATAGTTCAATATCGAAAAAAATTTTAGTTTAATGTATAAGTGCAGATTAAATTAAAATTTTTTAATTAAAATTTTTTATTAATTAGTTTTAAGTTCAATTAATATTAATTTTATTTAATTTGGATTAAACTTTATAAAGACTCAGGTGGATCTATTGGCCATACTAACCGCCATTTTAATCGTTTTAGCAGTTTTATTTGTAGTTTTACTGTTGTTATTACTGGTTTCATTTCATATATCAATGAAATTCTGTAAAGATGGTGGAAAATTAAATGGGCAGCTAGAAGTGCGATGGTTTAAAATAAGATTTATTCGTCGGGAATTTCCTGAGGAAAAAGAAGAAAAACTTGAAAAAGCCATTGACAAAGAAAAATTGGAAGAAGAACCTGAGAAACCTTCAAAACCACGCAAATGGACATTGAAGGATATTAAACGAATTATTTTGTTATTTTTGGATTCATGGCCTGAATTTTTTAATCTTTTCCAGGCTTTATGGAAATCAGTGAAACTGGAAAAAGTCAATGCACATCTTATTTTAGGATTTGATAGTCCAGTAGACACTGCTAAAACAGTGGGATATCTTTGGGCGGCTTCTTCGGTGATTAATATATCTCAGACCGTCAATATCTCCGCGGAACCTTCTTTTGTTGAAGAAAAAATAGATTTAGATGGGGATATTTCCTTCAAAATCCGATTTTTAGGGCCTTTCCTGGCGTTACTAAGAATGTTTACCAGAAAATCTGTCCTTAAACTTCTATGGGAACTTCGGAGGTTCAGATAATGAATGAAAAAATTCAGGGCTACCTAATAGAACACTGGGACACTTTTGAGGAGAATGTGTTTGCCAAAAAAATCACATTAGGTGACAGGGAGATTTATCCTTTAAATAAAGTTTCTATTCTATTCAAAAAAACCGGTAATATTGCTACCATCAGTATGACTCCTCTGGCATGGATGGTGAAAGAAAAAAATCTGGAATTAGATGATATGGGTACTGAAAGTCAATATGACCTGATTTTATTTGATAAAAATGATTGTGACCATGTTGAAGAAATCATTAAGCAGTTTAAAATTGAAATAATTGAAAATGAATTATAATAACTGTTTATTTTAAAAATCAGATATTATTATTATTTATTTTAATTAAATTTATTTTAAAACATTAAATAATCATGAAATTTATTTATTTTAGTTACATTATTATATTTATCAATTATTTCAAATATTTATCTAGACTAGTTTTCACTTCTGAAGATTTATATAATCTTTTTCTTTCAGATTCAAGTAAAACAGGTTCTTTTCCAAGAATAAGTGATGCCGGAATAATATTTGAATCGGTACTTTCATTAATTTCTTTAATAAAATCAAGGCCAGTTTTAATTCTAAGTAAATGATGATCAACCACCACCTGGGGAACTTTCTGACAAATCTTCTCCAGATTGGATTTTGCTTTTTTCAAATCCTCACTGGAAAGCACATATCCTAATAAATACAGTGGAGGACCACTTAAAATTAATTTATCTGGTTTTTCACTTAAAATATATTCCAAAGCCATGTTAGACATTGGTCCCTGAACATCAGAGGCATGTAACAATTTTTTCCCTTGAAAAGTGATGGAACATCCAACTATATAACCTAAGGGCCCGTTATCCCCACCATGGGGGAGGGCTGGAGAGAATTTTATAGTAGTATCACCTAGATGGAATTCCTGGTCATCGGAATAATTTATTTCATCCACTTCAATGTTTTTAAGATTTTGCAGGAGTTTTTTAGCTCTTGTGGCCTGATTTTTGTTTATGTTTTGCTCAGGGTTTTTTAAAAAAAGTTTTTTCTCATTATAAATTTTGCTGGCGACCTTTGAAGATGATTCCAGGAATTTATTGTGTTCAAAAGGTGTAAAATGATCGTGGTGATAGTGACTTACAGTAATTATGCTGGATTTATTTGCATATTCTTGAATTTTCCTTCTACTTTCTTTTAAGGCCTCAAATTCTGGTTTAGAAGGAGGTAATTTAAATCTTTTAGGTGCAACAGAAGTCCCGGGGTCAATAAGTATTCCCTGGTCTGTCTGCACGAAAGTACACATGGATCGAACACCCATACTCTCAAATGCCAGTGGAATTACTTTCATACAATAAACACTCACTTTAAATTAGGTTTTTTTGTTAAAAATTAATATTCAAAAATAATCAAGGTTTAATTTATCTTTATAGTGGAGATATAAATCTTGCAGTGACTTTATAAAATTAATAAGATGATTTAGGGGATTTATCACCTTAAAATTATTTATAGTATTTTAGAAGATCCCATATCTTCTTTAACTACATTCAAAACAGTTTGAGTGTAAGTCCTCTGTACATTAGGTTCTTTTAGTAATTCTTTAATGAACTGATCCAGTTCGCTGGTATCCTTGAATTTTGCTATTAAAAAGGCGTCAAATTCCCCGGTGACGTCGTAAACTCCCAGAACATTTTTGTGATAAGCGGTTTGATTTTCCCAATTCTTTAAAACTCCACCTTTAACTCTAACCCCTATAATGGCCGTTAGTTTATATCCTAAACGGGAATGGTCAATCATGGGCACAAATTTTTTGATAACCCCGGTTTTCATTAATTTATCCACTCGATTATGGACCGTCCCTACAGAAATGCCCAGATCCCGGGATATCTTTCTATAAGACATTCTGCCGTCCTCATTAAGCAAATTAATGATCTCTTTATCAATTTCGTCGATTTTCACCAGTTCAGGATCAATTTTTATTTCCATATAGTCACCGATTAATTTTTTGAATTTTAATATTTGAACAATGTTTAACTTTATTTATGTTATATTTATTATTTATCTTTAACATGCTTATGGTTTTGAACATTATGGTAGGATATCTATTTTTAGGAGAATTTAATGATTATTTAAATAATGCTATTGGGAATTTATTATAATTATTAATTAATAAAAAAATTAATATCGGGCCTTTAAATTTAGAAATAATTAATTATATGGCTAAATTTTAGATTAATATAGGCTAAATTTAGATTAATTAGTCTTAATATTCAAAAATAAAATAAAAAAGAAAAAATTTGGTTAATTAGTCATAGGCGTATAACAGGGCCAGTGCTCTGTAGAAGAACAGCTGCATGTACGGGTATACAACTAGAACAGCTATTAAAAATCCTAGGATTGGAATAATATTCAATATTCCTGCAATGAACGAGATTATCATTAGTATGATCATTATTACGACATACCATATTATGTAGTCCACCCATCCAATTTGTGAAATAATGTCCATTATCTCACTGAATCGGAAAGCTGCACCCAAGTCACTGTCATTGTAAGCCATATTGGCCAGACCAATGGTAGCAATTAATC
Organism: uncultured Methanobacteriaceae archaeon; assembly: GCA_963698135.1. Lineage (GTDB taxonomy): Archaea > Methanobacteriota > Methanobacteria > Methanobacteriales > Methanobacteriaceae > UBA349. The sequence continues at coordinate 550,706 of CAVOPP010000011.1, forward strand.
CCAGGATTAATGCTAATATTCCACCTATTATAACAGCAATACTCATTATTCCAAGGAAAGCGGTTGGATCAGTTACTACTCCAGAAGAAGCAGTTGCAAATATTGCTGCAATGGATGCCCAGGATCCAATCAGTATTATTAAGGCAGGAATAAGTAAATAAACAAAATATACTACGAAAACTTTTATCCCGTCAACATACATTTCGCTCCATTCATCAAACTCTGGTAATTCGTCCGAACCGGCAATTGAAGCTTTTAAAGCCCTAAAACCGTAACCTATAGACAAGGGGATCGTAATAATGAATATACCTATTAAATACAACAATCCAAATATTATAACCTTTTTCCAGTCAGAAGTTGGATATTTAATTGAATCAGAGACTATTTCTCCAATATCCATAATTTCTACCTCCATAGATATTATCAATATATATTTTTATCATGGCATTTGCCATGGTATTTTTATGAAACCACAAACATATAAATTCATTGATAAGGTGTTATAAGAACACTGATTTATGTATAAATTTATTAAATATTTTTGAATTATATTCCCGTGATTTTAATGCTCTTGAATATTGATAAACTTACTTAAATTTATTTTAATATTCTTGAAAATGCAGAAAAATGAAATAGGCAAATGCTTTATATCAGGCAAAAGCTTATAAAAAATTAATTATCTATTTTTTCCTAAGGTGAACCATGAGAAAAATTTACATCTTCTTAATCATAATCGTACTTTTAGGAGGTTATGTATCTTATTCCTCAGCTAATGGCCCATACGAGCCTATGGGTAGGCTGGGATTTGTTAAACTGGCCAATCCCGACATGTATCCTGGCCACGTCCACTCTAAATTACTGGCCCAATATGCCGAGGAGAAAGGTTCTAAGTGTGCTCTGGTGGTTCATTATGGTGGGAGTTCTAATTACCGCCATTACATGGAAGGCGATGTTTTAATTCTGGAACTGGCCTATGTGGAAAATAAAACATACACTCCGGGAATAAACTGGACCGAAGTTTATGAGGAAGGTTTATATGGTGTTCCTTCTGATAAATGGACTTATAGGGCGGATGGGAAATCATTTGAAACTCTGGACGAGGCCTTAGCTTATATTCAGGGATTAGCTGATAAAAAGGGACAGGAAGGTCCCATGCCATTGGTTTATCACGGCACGGTCCGTAGTGGAAGTCCTATTATTAATCAGGGATGCGGGTTTCCACTGTATTATCAAATATTGAGGACTAAATATGGGGTACTGGAGTCCTACCTCTATGTTATTAAGGGAATAATATTTCCTTACATAAGTTTGCCTTACCGCAACTACGAGCTTGAAAATGCAGCTAAATTACAGTATTATTACACCCATAACATGTTAAACTACGAATAAGCTCTTTTAATAATATAAATTATAATAATTTTTTAAAATAGCTTCAATCACTCATTTAAATTAATTTAAATAAAAATAAATAAAAATAACCTAAAAATTTGAATGAAAATTAGCCATTATTGTCTTTATATTCTGAAAGTAGTCTTTTTATTACCTCTTCTATCTTATTCAAGGGGGCATTGGTTTTAATTGCTGTAGGATTATAGTGAGTCCTGGAAACTAAATACTTCTCGGCCTCCAGTGATTCCATTACATCTAAAATAGGGGGAGCACTGATTTTCAATTTTTTACAGACTCCATGCAAATCGTAAAATGTGGCGGGCATTTTTGATTCTTCTAAACATCGGTTTAAGAGTTTTAAAACCTTTTTTTCGGTGTTTATTTCTTTTTCTTCGGCTAAGCTTATCATTCCCTCAATAAAGTCCGGGTCCTGAATTTCACCTAACCATAAAGGCCCTCCCACCTGTGTTTTTTCACCACACTCTGGACATTTATCAGGAATATGGGGGGCCAGCCCATTTATGGGATTTCTAAATAGACATTTTCTGCAGTGAATTATGAAACCCATGTTTTTAAGTGATTCATCTGCTTGTTTGGCTCCTTTTTCCACCTGGAGATAAAGGCGCATGTAATGTTCGCTGCTGTGGGAAAACTTCACCACCACGCTTTTTTTATACTTGGCAAAGGTCAAAGCCACAAAACCAGCCAGAATCCTTATTCCATTTTCATGACAGTAATCAGTTTTCAGGGGAACTGCATTATACTTACGAATGCAGGGTTCTTTATAAGTTCCACATAGTGCTGAGGTGTCTGTAGCTGTTATACAAAGCATGCTGTCCGATTTTAGGGAATTAGCAACAGAATCAACAAAATAAGACGGGGTACCAAAGGGATCTATGTCCACCACGTCAAATTCTCCTCTTCTTTCTCTTAAAACCAGATTTGCATCATTTTGAGAAATTTCAAGGTTCTGGACATCATTTAAATCTGCATTTTCTTTTTCAAATTGCACGGCCAGGGAGCTGATGTCATTAACTACCACGTGGGAAACTCCGGAAATTTCAAGGGCATACCTAATTCCCCTTATTCCGCTTCCTCCAAAGGCATCACAAATGTTTATTTCTTCTCCTAAATCCATTTGAAATTTCTGTAAAGCTAATATGGAAAGGTCCCGGTTAAGTTCCATGGCTGGATTGTAAAATACAGGAGCCTTGGCAGATACTTTATCAAACTCGGGAACCTTTATCTGCACTAATCCCTCTTGAATGTGTTTATTGTCCATTTTAATCACTGAATTAAAAACTTTAAGGTTGTGAATGTGAAGTTTATTATTTTTATTAGCTATTTGTTAATTTTTTATCCTAATATCAGTTATCCTATTATATTAGATTATTATGATTTAAGCACCAGCATTAAAAATATACTAAATATATTAATATTATAGGGAATTATCATATGAATAAAATAGTAATCTAACTAGTAATCTAATAATTAATTATGAACAACTATAATAGTTATATTAATGATTGGGAGGAGAAAGATGCCGGATATTGTTTCAAATATACCATTTTTAAATAATGCTAAACAGGGTAATAATAGTATTTTGAGATATTTAATAACCATAATACTCTCTTTAATTGTAGCCAGCTTGGTAGCAGGAGCTTTTTTGGCGATATTTATTGTAATATGGGTTTTATTATTTAAACAGGGTTTAAATGTAGAAGTTTTCCTTAATCAACTTTTAAAAGATCCTCTATTTTTAATAGTTATGGTGGGCTTAAGTTTTTCCATATCTTATCTGTTCCTATATTTGTGCGTACGATTTATACATAAAAAAACTTTCATTTCTATTATAAACACGGGAAATAAAGTCCGTTGGAAGAAAATAGGAATAGGTGCTGTGGCCTGGTTAGGCATAATAGTTATTTTAGATATTATTTCTTATCTAATTGATCCTGGAAGCTTTAAAATATCATTAAATCCGCAAGGGTTCTGGATACTTGCTTTACTGGCCTTAATTGCATTTCCCATACAAGCATCCTTTGAGGAAGTGTTTTTCCGGGGATATTTGATGCAGGGAATCAGTTTAATATTTGAAAGGCCATGGGTTGTCCTTATGGTAACCTCACTGTGTTTTGCTCTCCTGCACTGGTGGAACGGTGGGACAGTTGTTATGAGTCTTTCTATCGTCATGGGTACATTTATAATAGGTTTAATGCTGGGAATACTAACTATGGCTGATAATGGAATCGAACTGGCCATTGGGGTGCACATAATAAATAATTTATATGTAAGTGTAATCCACAGCTCTCCTGATGGTGGATTGGGAAATTTACCTTCTTTGGTTGTCAGTCCTTCAGATCCCTACCTCTCTCCAGTGATTTTAGCACTGGCAGCGGTGATTTTAATAGGAGTATTATTCCGAAATCGTAGAGAAGATGTTTTAAGGATATTTAAAGTTAATTAATAACCATCCGGTTGAGAGTTTTAGAATTAAAGTTCAGGATATTAAAAATTATCAAAAGCTCATAAATCAACTTTTAATTTAGCATCAAGCAAATGGGGAGGTTTAATGAGTTTAAGTTGTTTTAATCAGCATCCAGGGATTATGATAATTTTTAAATTTTCTTTTTTTATAATACAAATAAAAATGATTTAAATAGAAGTTGAATCCTAAAAGAAAATGATTAAAACATTTGATTCATTAACTTAATTGTTAAACTTCATGTAGAAAAAAATTCTCATAATACATTAATTAATGTCAATCGTATATTCATCAATCCTATATTCAATCAATATTGAATTATTCGATTTTAAACGATTATAACTCAAATTAAACCAGGTGTAGTTTATGATACCCATTGCCAACCCTATAATAGAAGATGATGAGATTCAAGAAGTGGTAAAAGTCTTAAAATCAGGATTTATTGCGCAGGGACCGAAAGTAGCGGAATTCGAGGAAAAATTTGCAGATTACATAGGAACTGAATATGCAGTAGCTGTCAGTTCTGGAACAACAGCTCTTCATCTGGCTTTGCTGGCTGCAGGAGTTGGTGAAGGGGATGAAGTAATTACAACTCCTTTTAGTTTTGCTGCAACCGGAAATTCTGTGCTTTACACTGGAGCAAAACCAGTCTTTGTGGACATAAACCCCCAAACATACAACCTGGATCCAGAAAAGATTCAAGAGGCCATTACTCCCCAAACTAAAGCCATATTGCCGGTGCATTTATATGGTCAACCTGCAGATATGGATAGTATATCAAAAATCGCCTCTGAAAATGATCTTTTCGTCATTGAAGACGCTGCTCAGGCCCATGGTGCCATTTACCATGGTAAAATGGCAGGAGATTTAGGCGATATGGCCTGTTTTAGCTTCTATCCCACCAAAAACATGACCACCAGTGAAGGTGGAATTGTGACCACTAACAATAGGGAAATGGCCGAAAAAATACGCATTTTAAGGGCTCACGGTGAAAAACAACGATATCAACATTCAGTTTTAGGTTACAACTTCCGGATGACCGATATCTCGGCAGCAATTGGATTGGCCCAACTGAAAAAGCTGGATAAATTCAACCAGAAAAGAATTGAAAATGCGGCTTACTTGAGCGAACATATAAACGAAATTAAAGGAATCAATGCCCCTTATGTAATGGATGAAGTCCGCCACGTCTTCCACCAGTACACTATTCGGGTGGAAAACGGTTCCCGTGATGAATGGATAAAATTTATTAATGAAAATGGTGTGGGGACTGGAATTCACTATCCAATACCTATTTACAAGCAAGAACTTTATCAGGATCTTGGATTTGACGATTATTGTCCTGAAGCTGAGAAAGCAGCCAACGAGGTCATTTCTATTCCGGTTCACCCCAGCTTAAAAGTAGAAGACCTGGAAAAAATCGTTCAGGTACTGGAAGATGCCAGTTTGAACTTCATTTAATCTTAAATTATTAGTGGATATTATTTATCCACTTAATTATACTATTATTATAAAAAAGTATCAATTATAAAATTAGTATTTATTTTTTTTAGCAATTAGATTAGCTAAAATTAATTAAACTATTTTTTTAAAACAATTTTAAAATATAAATTATTTTAAAGCTTTTTTTCAACAGATAAAACTTTATCTGCCAGACTTCTATCTTTATCCCTTCTATCATCTATTTTAACACTGGTGGAAACCCGGTCTGCTCCTTTTGCAAAAACTGCCTCATGAGCAGCTTCAATTGCTTTAAAAAGTTCTTGTGGGTTATTGGCCTCTATTTGGGTGCCCATGCCTGATAACTGGTATTTAATCCCAGTTTTATCCAGTGCATCTACTGCTGCAGCCACATAACTGCTTAAACTGGTCGTTCCAGTGCCTATTGGGATAATGGTAATTTCTGCCGATATCATGATATTTTATATGTTCGGCTATAGATATTAATTTTTATGAAATACCTTCAGAAAGATGAATTCAATGCTAGCATGAAAAAACGGGTGTTAGGACTGATAAAAGACTGGGATCTTATTCAAGAAGGAGAATTAATTGCATTAGCCCTTTCTGGAGGAAAAGATAGTGTTTTAACATTACACATGCTTCACGAGTTTCAAAAGGAACTTGATTTTGAAATGGTGGCCATTGCTGTTGATGAAGGAATTGAAGGATATCGGGGCCATGGTATGGATGCTGCCCAGAAAAATGCAGATTATTTGGGAGTAAAATTACTAAAAAAATCATTTGAAAAGGAAGCCGGGTTTACTCTGGATGAAGTTTACTCTTTTTTTAAAAGTGCGTGCATACCCTGCGGTGTTTTTAGAAGAAATATTTTAAATAAAACGGCCTATGAAATTGGAGCTTCAAAAATAGCTACGGGTCACAATCTTGATGATGAAATACAGTCTTTTTTAATGAGTTTTGCCCGGGCAGACCTGGTCAAGTTTTCTAAATTCGGCCCAAAGCTGGATATGATTCATCCCAAGCTTATTCCCAGAATTAAACCTCTCTGGAATATTCCAGAAAAAGAAGTGGGTATCTGGGCGGTTTTAAATGATGTGGAAGTTCATTTTGATGAATGCCCTTACTCTAATCTTTCATTAAGGGCTAAAACTAAGGATTTTTTAAATAGAGCAGAATCAAACAGGCCAGGAACAAAAAAAGCAATTTTAGAATCTTTTACAAAGACTTTTATTGAAAATAAATTGTCTGAAAAAATTAAGGGCCGAAGTGGTGTTGCCCAGCTTAATGAATGTCAAAATTGCAAAGAACCATCTTCTGCTGTGGTCTGCAAGGCCTGTGAAATGAAAGAGATTATTAGAATGAATATGGAGTCTGATATCCAAAAATAGCATTAATATCTATTTTTTTACTTTATCTGCTGTAGTAAAGAAAGTTCCACCGTATTTTTCTTCTTGAAGGTCTCTGACTTCATCAGAAGCTGTCTGGTAATCTTCTACTTTTTTTATAATCCGGCGTGTTTTGACTTTAATAGTTTTACCACAAACACACTTCCTCGTGGCCACGCCTTCTTTGGCATACATGCCACGCCCACAATCGCAACGAAAAATTAAATACATTTTATATCCTCAAATCAATGTCATTTAATGTGATTTTATTTTTTCATCTTTCATAGTTTTCATCTTAATTTTAAAATATTTAATTTCTTTAAATATTTGATTCAAGCAATTACCATCCCATTAATTTTCCAAAAATAGGGAAAATTACCTGGGGCAGTGTCATTAATCCCCCAATAGTGCACCCAATATTTGCTCCCAGAACCACCAGCAATACTCTAAATAAGTTATTTTGCCATAAATCCCTGAAACTTTCTGCTTTAGTAAAATTTGATAAATCTTGTGAACCAATATGTCTAAGTTTGGCTTCCATTAATCCGGCGAACCAGCCCGCAGCCAGAAGCGGATGCAATATAGTAATGGGGGCAACCAGAAAGGCCACTATAGCCGAGGGTATTTTGGATCCGGCTAAAATTGAACCAAGTGCTGAAAGGCCACCTGTTAATAATACAAATTCCAAAAGCCCGGTTTTTATGTTTATACCATTAATAAAAGCCAGAAAAAATATCACCACAAAAAGCACAGGAATGGAAAATAGTATTATTTTCCCCAGGGGTATTCTAGACTTTTCCAGCCTTAAAAGATCGCTTATTGGGGGTAATTCTTCGGGATGATCCAGATAGTTGTTCATACCTGTCTGGTGCCCGGCTCCCACCACGGCAATGACGTGATCTTCTTCTATGTCCTGGATACGGTGAACCATAAATGCGTCCCTTTCATCCACCAGTACTTTATAAGCCGCAGGGGACATCTCTTTGAAGTATCCCATTACCTCTTGCAAGGTATCTCCTTCTTTAAGACTTTCTACATCTTCCAGTTCTTCGTCCTTTCCTAAAAGAGACGCCAGCACACCAAAAACGAATTTAGATTTTTCCATAAAGCTCATGGCGTTCATGGCCCTTTTAAGGGTGAGATTTATGTCCCGGTCAATAAGGGCGATTCTGGCCCCAACTTCCTCTGCGGCCTCCACTGCCACCAGCATTTCCGAGCCAGGTTTAACTCCTAAATCGTTTCCAATCTTTTTTTGCATGTATGTTAGAAGACCGCTTACCAGGAATAGTCCAATATTATCTCCTTTGATTATATCGGATATGGAAATATCTGTTTTTTCTTCTACCCCTAATTTTTCCTGGATCAGTCTTTGGTAACGCCCAGCATCCAGTTCCACAGCCACTACTTCTGGTTTATCTTCCAGTATGGCATTTTTAACTTCTTCCACACTCTTTTCAGAAACGTGGGCAGTTCCAATTATCTTTAAGCATTCGCGTCTCATTAAGTTTCACTTGTATAAATTGATGATTTTGATTTATTTAAGATTTAATATCCATTGAATATCTCAATTTTAATAAATTATATGTGCCGGTTAATATACTTAAACTAGTACAATTTTAAGTATAAATTCTATAACACTAAAGTTATATTATATTAAGAATTAATTTTTTAGTAATACTCTGAATTATTTGAAAAATACATGGAAAGCCATTTTTTTATCAATCGGTATTTATTAGTTATTTTAAAAAATTTTAACAAATTAAGAATAATTAATTTGTATTTTAAAAATTGTTTCTAACTATATTCTATATATTTAATATATTAAAATTATTTTATATAAATTTTATATTAACTATACTTTAGTAAGTTACTATATCTATGTTCCCTTGGTATATATTTTATAGAAACTTATTTAAACATACTTAAAAATCAATCAAATAGATTTATTAGAATAGGGATATTTCAGACGACTAAAGCAAAAATAAATTCTTAACATTCTTAATATTTTTTAAGTGATTTATTCTGGAATATAGGGACATTGTTGGAAATATCTCTTTTTAGACAGAATTCAACGTCTTTTTTAAATCCTATTTCAGTTAATCTTTTTGCGGAGCGGGATTTAAGTACAGTTTCTTTAATCAAATTTTTGTCCTGAACGGCCAGAACCGCTGCCTGAGCATATTCATCCAGATCTTCATTTTGAAGATTGGAAATAATTTCCCCTGCACCTAAAAAATCTTCAATGGCAAAACGACCTTCTACACCAGCCATTACTACTTCTATTTCTATATTGGCCAGTTTCCGGGCTGCTCTTGCCACGGCCCGGGCATTTGTAAAACATCCTACCAGTACTTTAGAATTCATTCCTTCCATGATACGTGTCCCATTGCTGGTGGTGAGTACCAGAGTATCTCCAGTTAATTTCTGGATCTCAATTGGGGAGTTTCCCGCATCAAATCCCTCAATTGTAGCACCTCTGCGCTCACCGGCAATCAAAGCTTCTTTTTTACTAGCAATTTTGAGAGCTTCGCCCTGTTCTAAAACAGGGATAACTTCTTTAAAATGATCTAAAGCTACAGTTATGGTTGTACTTGCTCTTAAAACATCGACCATAATTGACAAATCACTTGAATACGATTTTTCAAAGCTTAAATTAACTTTCATTGCAGCACCATGAGGATAAAATTTGTTTATTCTATTTTAAAATACTAATAATCGTATTTATATTATCTTATAATTATTAATATCTAAATCTTATAATCAGATTCTTTTAATTTCAAGTAATTAATTAAAATAATTAAATAGTATATCATTATTATAAATTCATATAGACTAATTAAAAACTATTACTTACTTCAAATAACCATTATTAATGTAATAAGTTATTAATGGAATTATCTAATGAATTATCATTTACTCAATTATTTCAGGTGAATTTATGAGGATTGTTGCCACTCCGATGTGTGAAGAAATTTTAATAATGGCTGGAATCACGGATTATTTGGTTAATAAACATCCTGATATGGAAGAAGCTGATTTTGCAGTAGTTTTATCTGAAACTGAAACCCAAATGCCTTCTTTGAAAATAAAACTAAATACTTTTCCTCAGATAAAAGAAAGTATTCTAAAAATAGCGGAAATTTGTAATTCTGCCATAAATTCACAGTTAAATTCAGATTATCCCTTAAATGATTTAGACTATCCCCTAACTGATTTAGACCTAAATTTGAGCTTAACCCTATCTAAAATTTCTCCCTGGGCAAATTCTAAACAGAAAAAAATACTTAGAAAAAACAATAGAAAAATTAAAGTCAAAGTTTATTCACTATTTCTTAAAGATATAATAGAAGACATGGGTTATTTGGTGGTGGGTGAAAACCCGGATTTTGTAGTTTTTCCAGATTACCTGGAAGAAAAAATCACAAAAACCACTGATATCCAAATAAATTCAAAAGATAAGTCTAAAATAGATGAATCTGACAAATATAATGATGTGAAATATCTAAAAGTTCCTTCCCATGGGGATGTCCCAATAAATCCTCTTGAAAGAGCTGCTATGAGATATAAATTATTGGAGGGAGAATTATGTATGAAACCCTAACTTATACTGGTGGTGTACATAAAAATGAAGAAATAAAAGAGCTTATCGAAGATATGGGGGGTTTTTTACTTCAAGAGAATACTCTCCAAATGGATGTCATTCTTACGCTGGCCGTACCTATTGAAGACGTAGAAAAAGTCAAAGAAAAGGCCAAAGAGCTCATGGGAACAATTAAAGTTGCTCCTATGGCTGGTACTGAAATTGCTATCGTATCTCCCACCCTGGCCCGTCATCACCTTCCTCACTCGGCCTGTGATATATCGGAATATTTGCGCCGTTTTGGGGCCAAAGATAATATGATTGGTCTGGCACGTGGTGCAGGAAAAGGTATTTCTCGGATATCCGAAGACGAAAAAAGATTAATTGAAGAACACGATCTAGCAGTATTTGCTTTAGGAAGCTTTCAGCAATGCATAAAAGATAAAACTCACCTTTTTGATGATATAAATGTCCCTGTGGTTGTTACTGGGGCTCCAGAAATGGATGTTAAAGATCTGCCTGGTGCCGATGCCTATGTTAGTGGGCTGGGAAGAATTCCCCGCAGACTTAAACGTGGAGAAGATATAAGGGCTCTGCGAAAACTGGTTGAGGTAGTTGAAGAAATTCTAGATAACAAAAGAAGAGACATGGCCATGGATCCTCCTCTGGTTCCTTCCATACTCGTTAAAACTGAAATAGAAAATCAAGTTCCTGCTATTGCTGAAGTTTACTCCCCTACACCAGTTACCAGTCAGTTAGATGGAGTACGGGTTAAACTGAATTATGAGCAGTATCACGAGGAAATAAGCCAGGTTAAAATTAATAAATATTCGCTGGGTGAAATTTCAGAGATTACCCACTCCAAGATGTATGATTACACTCTGGTAAAGCTTTTAAATGAGAGTTCAATAGTTTAAATCATGTTTAATCTATTTTATTAAGAAATAGATTTAAAATATTTTTTGCATATTATATACGATTTCATAGATTTATTATAATCATGATATTTTCATAAAGTATTTTACTAGAAAATAGATTATTCAAATGGATTAAGATATTATGGAAAAATTAAGGATTTTACAGCTTACAGCATTCGCCTCTTTCTTTTCACTGGGTTATCTGGCATTAAACTATTTTGTTTTAACCAGTTTAGCCTGGTTTTTAGGGATTATAAATTTAAATTATATTTATGTCTTTGTGGGTCTTGTTTCTATTTCCCTTCCTGCTTCCATGGTATTTGAGCAGAAATCTTCCAATGTATTTTCCCGGGCAATTTACATGTTTTCTACAACCTGGATGGGAATTTCCCTTTACTTTCTATGGGCCATAATAGTGGTGGGGATTCTAATGGTATTTATTAAGATCCCTCTGGCTCAAGCAGGTATCATTATAATTGCTTTGGTATCTTTAATTAGTGCCTATTCTTTAATCAATGCTTACCATGCCCATGAGAAGAGGGTGGAGATACCTATCAAAAATTTAAAATCTCCAGTCAAATTTGTACAGCTTTCTGATGTTCACATAGGTTCAGTAAGGAATTCTGGATTTTTAAAAAGAGTGGTTAATAAAATAAAAGAAATTAATCCAGATGCAGTTTTGATTACCGGTGATCTAGCTGATGGGAGTTCAGCCATATATAAAAACACTTTTTACCCATTTAAAGAGCTTAAAATCCCTATATTCTTCACAGCAGGTAATCATGATGCTTATTCTGGTATTGATAACGTTTTTAATGCTTTAAAATATGCTGATGTACATATTCTTCACAATGATCTGGCAGAATTTCATGGAATTCAGATTATAGGTGCTTCTTATTCCATGGAAAGGAATTATCTGGGAAATTTTCTCAATCAACTTGATTTTGACAGGGAAATACCATCAATTTTAATGTATCATCTGCCTTCTGAGTGGGATGCTGCACGTAAAAATGGGATTGATCTTCAATTATCGGGCCATACTCATAATGGCCAGTTTTATCCCTTTAACTTATTAGTAAAATTAATTTTCCCTTATTTAGGTGGTCTTTATAAGAAGGAAAAGGATCATTTGTATGTATCATCAGGTACAGGGACATGGGGGCCACCTATGCGATTGGGATCCCGTAACGAGATTACTATTATCGAATTAAAACCAGATGAGTAATATTTTTTTTATTAATTTTTTTATTTCTTATTGCACTGTCAATAAAGTATAATCACAATATAAAATTGAATATAATAATTAATTAATTAAAATAAAAAAAATAACGTTAAAAAATGTTTTGAATGAATAGTGGTTCTCATTTTCATCTATTCATTAAATAACATTATTTAAATTGATTAAATTTGTTTTGCTATACCAAAAAAGTTTATAGCTCCAACTAAATCTCTGAATGCCTCAAGTTCTTTTTCTATTACATCTTCTCGAGTGAGGGTACTACTCATTTCCCCATCAACAGTCAACTTGTCCGGACCTCGAGCCACCAGACGATCAACTCCGTCTTGACTGAGGACTTTTTGGGCCTCTGCATCGTGAACAAATGCTCTTCCAGGTATAATGACTGTTTCTTTAAGTTCCTTTAAGTCCACTGCTTTTAAATCTTCAATGGTTATGAGACAGCCAATATCTTTTTCCACGGCATAGACATTGACCTTGTCACCTGCTTCCAGGTTGTCAATTATTCTCTGGATGTATGGTGCAGCCACGGCACTGGTTAAAATAGTTGCTTCTCCAGTTATTTCGGGAATAAACTGTAAAAAGACTTTATTTTTATCTAAAGATATGGCAAAAGGAGCTTCAGTTTCAGGATCGCAAACCGGTGTTCCAGTAACTCTTAAATTAAATTCTTTGTTAATTTCACGTACTAGGGCGTCGAATTCCTGGATATTATGTGGTTCTATATCTTTAATGAGAGGTTCATTACCTAATATCAAACCCTGATGAGTATAGTTGGCAAATCTCATTAAAATCAGTGCTTCAGCACCCCAATCTTCTAATTTTACACAAGTTTCCCTTAAAATTTCGCCGTCATTGACTCCAGGAATGATAACTGATGCGGCGTGGACTTCACAGCTTTCTGAAAATCTTTTTACAGCCTTAATGGATTCTTCGGGATTAGGATCTGACATCCATTTTTTCCTGAGACCGGTATCAGCGGCAAAAAGGGTAAAAGTTACCTCTTCAACGCCGTGGTTTATAAGGTTAGAAGCCATTTGGGCATCATCAATACCTTTTCCACTGGTATAACCGAGGTGCATGGGAATTCCGAATTGGTGAAAAGTAGCAGTTAGTTCTTCTAAATTAGGGTAGCAGCTAACATCTCCTCCACCACTAATATTGATTTTAAGATCGTGATCCTTAAATTCACTCATCATTAAAGTGTTTTGAACTGTACTGGCCACTACATAGGGTGGTATAAATTCATTTTTTGTCTCTGCTACTCCATCGGTGCAGGTGTCGCATCCTACTTTCCCTGGTGAGCAGTTTCTACATCCTAATGGGTGAGATTCCTTTACTTTTCTAAAATAACAGTATTTACAGAATCCTCTGCAGTCTTTTCCAGGAATACCGCCCACATCAGCTATTATTTGCATAGTTCAATTTTGGTTTCTATTAAAATAAATAACTTTGTATTTAAATTTCTATGAATTAAGAAGTTCTATGAATTAGAAGAAACATTACTATTTTTATTGTAAGATTTACTATTGTAATTATTATAATTATTATAATGAAAAATATATTCAGATAATACTTATCATGCTATCATAACAAGAATATCATAACAGTTTTTAAAATATTAAACAGATTTTTTGCCTAAAAAATAAGCAGTTAGGATAGATTAAATGTTAAAAATAAGCATTTTTCTTATTAATTCACAAATATAATAGTAAAATTCAAAAATTTTTATAAACTAAGGACTTATAACATCTAAAAAAAGTATTAAAAGCTTTATTCTCAAACTATATCAAAGTTGTGAGTTTACTCCATATAAATCTTTCTACTTGACTCAGAAAGAAAGTTTAATAATATATTTGAACTAAACTGAGGTTCGTATACTAACTAAGGTGCCACAATGCACTTCCTCAGGAGCAAACTTTTTTTAATGCAATATAATGCAGCTCTCAAGAGGTAGGTATACGTGAATTAATTGTTAGGAGGGAAAAAATGGCGAAGTTTGATGATAAGATCGACTTGTATGACGACAGAGGTAACCTCGTCGAAGAACAAGTACCACTAGAAGCTCTAAGTCCGCTACGTAACCCAGCTATTAAAAGTATTGTTCAAGGTATTAAGAGGACAGTAGCTGTAAACTTAGAAGGTATAGAAAACGCCTTGAAGGCCGCCAAAGTCGGTGGACCTGCCTGTAAAATTTTAGGAAGAGAAATGGATCTCGATATAGTAGGTAATGCAGATGCAATTGCTGCTGCCGCTAAAGAAATGATCCAAGTAACTGAGGGCGACGATACCAAGGTGGAATTACTATCTGGTGGAAAAAAGGCTTTAGTACAATTACCAACAGCTAGATTTGATGCTGCTGCAGAATACTCTGCTGCACCATTAGTAACTGCAACTGCGTTTGTTCAAGCTATAATCAACCAGTTTGATGTCAGCATGTACGATGCAAACATGGTGAAAGCTGCCGTTCTGGGAAGATACCCACAATCTGTAGAATACATGGGTGCTAACATTGCTACCATGCTGGACATTCCACAAAAATTAGAAGGTCCAGGATACGCCCTAAGAAACATTATGGTGAACCACGTGGTCGCTACCACTTTGAAAAACACCATGCAGTCTGCTGCTCTATCAAGTATCTTAGAACAAGCAGCTATGTTTGAAATGGGTGATGCTGTAGGAGCATTTGAAAGAATGCACTTATTAGGATTAGCTTACCAAGGTATGAACGCAGACAACGTAGTATACGACCTGGTCAAATCTAACGGTGCCGAAGGTACTGTAGGGTCTGTAATCGCAGACATAGTTGACAGGGCTGCTGAAGACGGTGTTATAGGTGTAGAAAAAGATCTAAACGGATTCAAAGTATACGGAACCGACGATTTAGCTAAATGGAACGCTTATGCTGCTGCTGGTGTAATGGCTGCCACCATGGTTAACCAAGGTGCTGCCCGTGCTGCTCAAGGTGTATCCTCTACTCTATTATACTACAACGACTCAATAGAATTCGAAACTGGATTACCAAGCGTAGACTTCGGTAGAACCGAAGGTGTAGCTGTAGGATTCTCTTTCTTCAGTCACTCTATCTACGGTGGTGGAGGTCCTGGTATCTTTAACGGAAACCACATCGTGACCCGACACAGTAAAGGATTTGCTATACCATGCGTAGCCGCTGCAATGGCTCTTGACGCAGGTACCCAGATGTTCTCCCCTGAAGCAACTTCTGGACTAATCAAAGAAGTGTTCAGCCAAGTGGACGAATTCCGAGAGCCACTTAAATATGTCGTGGAGGCAGCTGCCGACATAAAAGGCGACATTTAAATAATCTCACTATTTCCTGGGGGCTTACTAACTAATGGAGATGAAAATTTTTCCTAGTATGATTTTAGAATTAGATACAACGGAAAACCTGTTGAATAATCTTAATGATATTGATAATATCAAAATGGTTATTCATGGACAAAGACTCCCTCCAGCAAATGCCAAACATCCTGACAGAAGAGAAATCGATGTCAAAGGAGAGAAAAGAGATTTACAAGTGAGAACAGGACGAATTCTTTTGGAAATTGTCACTGACGATCTAAACTATGGTAAAGATTTGGAACATATCCTTCGAAATGATGGATGGACCGATCAAAATGCCCGGCTTGGTGAACTAACGACTATTAATAAAAAAACTAATAGGAATTTTTAGATGATTGGCAAATGCACCCACGTTGTAGACTGTCGAGAAACAATGGGGATGGGTGAAGGAGGCGGAATAGCTCAAAGGGGCACTTTTGCAGAGTGCGGTAGTGAAATACTGGCTGTAGCCATGTCCCCTGGAAGGCGACATATTACTAAGCCCGTTTGTGAAATAACATTTGCTCTTAGGGAAGCAAACTTAATGACCAGTACTCTGGTGTTAAATGCAGGAGCAGGAGTTCCTCAGGATGCTCCAAGTTCTGGTGCAGGAAGTCTTTTTGGTTTAACTCCTAAGGAGATTGAACAAATGAAAAGACACAAAGTTCTGGTGGTTCACCTGGGTGGTGTGAAATCTCACATTATATATAAAGCCCGATTGATACTGCGGAATGTTGATAAACCCTGTGTTGTTATTTGCGAATACCCGGTAGACTTTGAAGATTTTGCAAAGATTGGCGTTAAAACTAGATTAGTAATGCCCGAAAACCCCAAAACTAAAGGAAAAATAGTCGATATTGTTAGTGGCGTAATAAGAGGAGAAACTTGTCCCCAAGAAAAATTGGATGAGATTATTAGAAAAGTTAAGTTAGCATTAGGAGGTGCATGATATGGCACAATTTTATCCCGGAACTACAAAGGTTGCCCAAAACAGAAGAAACTTCTGTAACCCTGAATATGAATTAGAAAAACTAAGGGAGATCTCTGACGAGGACGTAGTAAAAATCCTAGGTCACAGAGCTCCTGGTGAAGAATACCCAAGCGTCCACCCACCACTCGAAGAGATGGACGAACCTGAAGACTCAGTAAGAGAGCTAGTAGAACCTATTGACGGTGCTAAAGCTGGAGACCGGACCCGGTACATCCAGTTTACCGACTCTATGTACTTTGCTCCTGCTCAACCATTCACCCGATCTCGAGCTTACGTAAGCCGATACCGAGGTGCAGATGCAGGTACTCTATCTGGACGACAGATTATTGAAATCAGAGAAAGAGATCTGGAAAAAATCTCCAAAGAACTCTTAGAAACTGAATTCTTTGATCCTGCTAGAACAGGTGTAAGAGGACAATCTGTGCACGGTCACTCTTTAAGACTCGACGAAGACGGTATGATGTTTGACATGCTTCGAAGACAAGTCTTCAATAAAGACACCGGCATTGTTGAAATGGTCAAGGACCAAATTGGTGTGGAACTCGATGAACCAGTAGCTTTAGGTGAGCCACTGGACGAAGAGACTTTAATGAATAAAACCACCATATATCGGGTAGATGGAGAAGCCTATAAGGACGACAAAGACGCTGTAGAGATTCTAGAGAGAATCCACGTCTTAAGATCCCAAGGTGGATACAACCCAGCAAAATAATTAAGGGGAGGTAATGATTATGGCTGACAAAAAGTTCATAAGCGCATTAAAGACAAAATTCGAAGAATCCCCCGAAGAAAAGAAAACCACTTATTACAATAAGGGTGGATGGAAACAATCTGAGCGTAAAACTCAGTTTGTGAACGAAGGTAAAGCAATAGCCGCTAAACGGGGAATACCAATGTACAACCCAGATGTTGGTACTCCATTAGGACAGCGGGCATTAATGCCTTACCAGGTTTCTACAACCGACACCTATGTAGAAGGTGACGATCTTCACTTCGTAAACAACGCTGCTATGCAGCAAATGGCAGATGACATTAAAAGAACCGTAGTTGTAGGTTTAAACACTGCCCACACTGTTATTGAAAAAAGATTAGGTAAAGAAGTTACCCCAGAAACAATTACCCACTACTTGGAAACTGTAAACCACGCAATGCCTGGTGCTGCTGTTGTTCAAGAACACATGGTGGAAACTGACCCATCCCTTGTGGCTGACAGTTACGTAAAAGTTTTCACTGGTAACGACGAAATTGCATCTGAAATCGACCCAGCTTTCGTTCTGGACATTAACAAAATGTTCCCTGACGACCAAGCTGAAGTCTTAAAAGCTGAAGTAGGAGACGGAATCTGGCAAGTTGTACGGATCCCAACAATCGTTTCACGAACTTGTGACGGTGCAACTACCTCTCGATGGTCTGCTATGCAAGTAGGTATGTCCATGATTTCTGCATACAAGCAATGTGCTGGAGAAGCCGCAACCGGGGACTTCGCATACGCTGCAAAACACGCAGAAGTTATTCACATGGGTACTTACTTACCTGTAAGAAGAGCAAGAGGAGAAAACGAACCTGGTGGAATTCCATTCGGTTACTTAGCTGACATATGTCAGTCCTCCAGAGTAAACGCTGAAGACCCAGTACGAACAACCCTAGATGTTGTATCAATGGGAGCAATGTTGTACGATCAAATCTGGTTAGGTTCTTACATGTCTGGTGGTGTTGGATTCACTCAATACGCTACCGCAGCTTACACTGACAATGTCCTCGACGACTTTACTTACTTTGGTAAAGAATACGTAGAAGACAAGTTCGGAATGACTGAAGCACCTAACACCATGGAAACCGTACTGGACGTAGGATCTGAAGTAACCTTCTATGCTCTCGAGCAATACGAAGAATACCCAGCTCTACTTGAAACCCAATTCGGTGGATCCCAGCGTGCTTCTGTTGTTGCTGCTGCTGCCGGATGTTCCACTGCTTTCGCAACTGGAAACGCTCAAACCGGTCTAAGCGCATGGTACTTATCCATGTACTTGCACAAAGAACAACACTCCAGGCTTGGATTCTACGGTTACGACTTGCAAGATCAGTGTGGTGCATCCAACGTATTCTCCATCAGGAACGACGAAGGATTACCTCTTGAATTAAGAGGACCTAACTACCCTAACTATGCAATGAACGTAGGTCACCAAGGTGAATACGCAGGAATTTCTCAAGCCCCACACGCTGCTCGAGGAGACGCTTTTGTCTTCAACCCACTGGTTAAAATCGCATTTGCTGACGACAACTTAGCATTTGACTTTACTCAACCACGGGCAGAGTTCGCTAAAGGAGCATTAAAAGAATTCGAACCAGCCGGAGAAAGAGCTTTCATCTCTCCAGCTAAATAGGTGTAACGCAAACACCTATTTTTTATTTTTTATTTAAAAAAAATGGAGGAACAAATATGGACCCTATGATAACAGGATTAGGCGTTGTTGCTCTCATGGGAGCTGCTGCAACTATTGCTGGAGCTGCAGAAGATTTAGAATCTGATGTAGGATCCATGAGTAACCCTAACTCTCAAGTTCAGCTAGCCCCTCAAATGGGACATTTACACAGAATGGTAAACAAGGCCGTTTCTGGAGAACCAGTCGCATATGGTACCTGGTGTGGTATCGCTGGTTCAGTTGCATTTGTACTCTTAGCATTAAACTTACCTGTGATAATGGCCATTGCCGCCGGTGCACTCATCGCCGCTTTGGTGCATACTATTTATGCAGTAACATCTCACATGGGAAGGATTACAAGTCAATCCCAATTTAATCAACCTTTATTCATGGATGTTGTTGTTCAACATTTAGGACCAATTGCCGGTCACGGATTTATTGTAACATTTTGTATAGTAGGATTATCTTATCTCATGACATTACCTATACAAGGTTTCATGCACCCATTCCCTCTGCCATTACTGGCTGTGCTATGGGGTATAACTATTGGAGCTATAGGTTCATCTACTGGTGATGTTCACTACGGTGCAGAAAGAGAATACCAACAGTACCCATTCGGTGGAGGTATACCTGTGGCTATACACGGGGACATTACCACTAAAGCTGAATTAGGTGCCAGGAATTCTATGGATATTGTTAACTTCTGTGCCAAGTTCGGAGGACCTTTAACAGGTTTCGCTTTTGGTGCTGTTGTATTCTTCAGTTTCTGGACTACTATTGTCTTTGGATTAACCGGTGGAGTTATTGCTGGTCTTATTATCGTTTTATTATTGATAATCATGAACAACAGAATTGAAATGTTCGCCAGAAATACTTATGGACCATACAAAGAGGATTAAGGAGGATAAAAGATGGATCCATTAACATTAATCGGAGCTATTACTGTAGGCGGAGTCCTTATAGGTGGAGGTGTACACTTCGTACCTGTAGGTGGAGCCCCTGCAGCTATAGCAACAGCAACTGGTGTAGGTACAGGTACCGCAATGTTAGCAGCAGGTGCAGGTTTAACTGGATTAATAGTTGCCGCATCTATGACTGGACAATCTCCATTATTAATAATGGCAGCTGGTGCAGTCGGTTCTATGCTAATGATTGGAATTACCATGCTTGTTGGTAACCTTATCTACGTTTATGGTGTAGGAACAGTCCCTGCTTCGGCAAAGGTAACTGTTGACCCAATCACAAAATTAAATCAAGAAAAATACGTAACTCCCGGTACTGAAGGGCACGGAATCCCAACCGTTTGTTTTGTAAGCGGTATTATTGGTGGTGCCTTAGGTGGTATTGGTGGAGGATTAATCTACTGGGCTTTAAACAGTACACTAAGTGCATCTGGGTTATCCTATGGTGCTGCTGGTGCTGCTGGAATAGCCGCAATATTTGCAGTAGGTATTTTCTTTATCAATGCAGTAATTGCCTCTTATAACATAGGAGGAACCATTGAAGGTTTCCACGACCCTAAATTCAAGAGAATTGGACGTGGAGTTTTAGCATGTCTAATAGCCTCTGTGGTTATGGGAGCATTTTCACTACTATTAATTCAAGGAGGTGTCTTCTAATGTCAGCAGCAGGAGGAGGACCCGCTGGAGTAGCAATTAGTCCTACAAAAACCCTAGCTTTAGGTGTTGTAGGTGGACTCTTAGGAATCTACGCCGCATCAATCAACCCAGTTCTTGGCCCTGTATTTGCATCATTAGGTGCAGTATGTGCCATAATTTGGGGTGCTGACGCTATTAGGAGAGTAGCTAGTTACGGTTTAGGTACTGGTGTACCTTCCATTGGTTACATGTCCTTAGCAATTGGTATTATTGGTGCTATGGCTGGACTTGCTGGAGCTTTAATACCTGGAGTTCCTACTATGCTTGGACCTGTTTTAGGTTTAGTATTAGCTATGGTTCTAGGTTTCATTGTCGCTTTCATCGGTAAAAAAGTTATAAAAATGAAAATACCTGTTCTAGAAAGATGCACAGCAGAACTTTCTGGTGCTGCAGCTTTATCTGTCTTAGGATTTTCCGCAGCAATTGCTGGAACTTATTCCATGCAAGCAATATTAGCAACTGTGGTTGCAACTGGTTTAATCGGTCTTCTGTTCATTTTGAACACCATGGCTATTCAACACCCATTCAACGCTTGTCTGGGACCAAATGAAAACCAGATAAGAACTTTAAAACTAGCAGCTTCCACTGGATTTCTGTCAATGGCTGTAGTAGGGCTTTTAGTAACCGGTTTAGCATTTGCTACTGGAGCTTACCCTTACTGGGCTGGAATTGCAGTATCCTTAATCGGTGCATTAGCTTGGTTTGTTTCCATACGGGCCTACATTAACGCATCCTTTGAAGAAGCCGCATCTGTTAAATGGTCTGGTCTATGGCCTAAAGAAGAGGAGCACTAGGAGGAATCAAAATGGAAATGTTACCTTTAATTAAAATAGTTCCTGAATACAATTTGACCCTAGATCCCTCCACTGGTATGATAGGAGCTGCTCTCGGAAGAGAAGTCTTAATTCTATCAATGGACGATATAAACGCGCAAATAGCATCATTAGAAACTACAGCAGACGATTTAATGGGCTCATTAGATCCTACTACCACCTCTGAAGGTTCTTATGCTGGAAGGGAAGGTGTATACCTTACCGCCGGTAAATTAACCAACATGGTGTACGGATTTATATTGGGTCTAGTACTGCTGATTGCCATACTGCTATAGGAGGTGTTATAAGTGGCTGATAAAAAATCACCTGCAGAAGGATGGCCGGTAGTTAACGGGGATTACGTATTTGGTGACCCAGAAAGCCCTGTTGCTGTTACTACTCTCGCTTCTCACATTGAAAGCGTAGCAGTAGACGCAGGAGCAGCTATTGCCGGGCCTTGCAAAACTGAAAACCTAGGTATTGAAAAGATGCTGGCCAATATTATCTCAAACCCTAACATCAGATTCTTAATATTATGTGGATCTGAAGTACAGGGACATATTACTGGTCAAAGTATCGAAGCTCTGCACCAAAACGGTGTAGACCCAGAAAAAAGAAGCATTGTAGGCGCAACTGGGGCCATTCCATACGTTGAAAACATACCTGATGAAGGTATTGAAAGATTCCAACAACAACTAGAAGTTGTTAATCTGATTGACGTGGAAGATGCTGCTGCTATACAATCTAAAGTAAAAGAGTGTATGGAAAAAGATCCTGGTGCTTTCGAAGAAGAAGCCATGGTTATTGCAGTGAAAGAAGATGGAGACGAAGAAGAAGGTGAAGAAGTAAGGCCTGTTGCTCCAGAAACTGCTCTAATCGAAGCTCGAATGAGAAACATCCAGACTCAAGTAAAGTTAGTAGGTTCTACCAACCGAATGTTTGCCGGTATGTACAACGGTAAAGTTCAAGGAATAATGTTAGGACTGGCATTCACTTTAACTCTGGGTATACTACTCTTAATATAGGCGGGAGGTTTTCTAAATGATTATATTATCAAATAAACCAAACGTACGTGGTATTAAAAAAGTCGCTGAAGATGTAAAATATCGAACTCAACTTATCGGCAGAGACGGTAGGTTATTCGCTGGTTTGATATCCACTAGAGTTAGCGGAATGGCCATGGGCTTTATCTTCGCTCTTCTTTTAGTTGGATTACCAGCTCTATTAAAAATACTAGGGGTGTTTTAATTGTCTGAAGAAGAAAAAACAACAATACCTCGTGTAATAGTCTCTGCTGACGAATTCAACAAAGCTAATGAGAAATTAGACGACATTGAAGAAAAAGTGGAATTCACCGTCGGTGAATATTCCCAACGATTAGGTCAACAAATTGGTAGAGATATCGGTATTTTATATGGTATTATAATAGGACTAATAATCCTGTTTATAACTTACAAACTCTTTGCTATAGGGGCGTTCCTGTCCTTACTGGGTATGAGTTAGATTTGGAGGTTTACGTATGTTTAGGTTTGACAAAGAACAAGTTATAATAGATGTTGCCGGTGTCGAGGTTGGAGGTCAACCTGGTGAATATCCAACTGTCCTGGCAGGAACTATATTTTACGGCGGACATAAAATTATAAGTGATGAAAAAGCAGGTGTCTTTGATAAAGACAAAGCTGAAGAATTGATAAAAACTATGGAAGAAATGGCAGATGTCACTGGAAACCCATGTATTGTGCAGACTTTTGGTGCTACACCAGAAGCTATTGTAAAATACCTGGAATTTGTCGGTGATGTATGTGACGCTCCATTTATGATTGATTCAACTTCTGCAGAAGCTAAAATGGATGGAGCTAAGTATGTCCACGAAGCTGGATTAGCTGAAAGAGCTATCTACAATTCCATTAACATGTCTTCTGAACAAGATGAATTAGATGCTGTTGCTGCAACTGATATTTCTGCATCCATCGTACTCGGATTCAACCCTATGGAACCTGGTGTTGAAGGTAAAATCAACATCTGGGAAAATGGAGGATCTGTACTGGACAAAGGACTTTTAGAAATGTCTGAAGCATGTGGTATCACCAAACCGTTCATGGATGTAGCTATTACTCCATTAGGTCAAGGTGCAGGACCTGCTACCCGTACTTCCTTTGCTGTTAAAAGTAAATGGGGATTACCGGTAGGTAGTGGTATTCACAACGTACCATCTGCATGGGACTGGCTCCGAACCTACAAAAAACCTGTGGAAAAAGGTGGACTGGGTCACGCAGAAGCATGGCCAGTTTGTGACGTAGGTTCCAACATTGTCCAGCAAATGGCTGGTGGGGACTTCGTACTCTTTGGTCCTATTGAAAACGCTCGAATGGCGTTCCCTGCATGTGCTATGGCTGATATATTCATAGCAGAAGCAGCTAAAGATATAGGCACTGAACCAATCGAAAGCCACCCAATCAACAAATTAGTCTAAGGGTGAATTTTCACCTTTTTTCTTTTTTATTTCTTTTTTTTTATTTTCTTATTTTTTCAATACTTATTCAATCATTTTAAAATATTTTTACTCAATTTTTTAATTTAAATTAATTATTTTTTAATTAATTTAACAAAAATTTATATAGGGGAAAAAGGAAACATCTTTCCGGTATCGTGATTATTATATTCTTTGAAAGGAACATTTTTAGTTCCTATTCCAAGTTTTTCAACTTTTATCATAGTACTGTAAACTATTTGATGGTGAAAAAAATGTTTAAAAAAATATTATTGCCTGTTATGGGAGAGTATATTGATGAATTGGTGGAACATACACTTGAAATGGCTCAGGGAAAACAAATGGAAGTTATTGGGCTTTATGTAGTGGATACTTCCGTGCCATTTTTGACACCTTCTAATGTAAAAAAACTCATGAAAGAGGAACTTTCACAAAAAGGTGAAGAAATATTAGATGATTTGGCCAGTAAATTTAATACTCCCTCTACCTATATGATAAACTTGAAAAAAGTGATAATTGAAGGGGATCCTGCCGAAAAAATCGTGGAAATCGCAGAAAAAGAAAAGGTGGATATTATTGTAATGGGTACCGGAAAAAGTATTGTTGATAAACATTTGTTAGGTAGTGTTTCAGAAAAAGTTGTTCATTCAACTCCATGTTCAATAATGCTGGTAAAAACTGTCAATTAAATGTCTGACTTTCACAAAATATATTATATGGATATTAGAAACAAATGTTGGTGATATTTTGTTTGAATTAATAGTTCTCATTGGAGCCTTAATTATTTCTTTAATAATCGTTATTAAATCCGCAGATGTATTCGTGGATAACCTGGTGGAAATTGGAGCCGCATTAGGCATATCTCAGATAATTTTAGGGGTAACGGCATCAGCCATAGGTACTTCTCTTCCTGAATTTGGTTCAGCTATGATAGCTTCCCTATCAGGCAGTACTGATATTGGTGTGGGAGTGGTTATTGGATCCAATATCTGGAATATAGCAGGTATTTTAGGGATTACCGCAACTTTTGCTGGAGTAATTAAGACTGATGCCCGGGATTTGAAACGTGATGGTCTGGTAACTTTAGGAACGGGTCTAATTCTCATATTTTTCATGTTCTTTGGGGATATTGGAAAATTAGCTTCAATAGTCATGATTATATTATATGCGGTGTATCTATGGCGCTTAATAAAAGATCAAAAGAAATATGATGTGGAAGAAAAAATAAAAGAAGAAAAACTGGAGGAATTCGATTCTGAGAAAGAATTTGAATCCAAGAAGACCAAAACTTCTAGAATGGGTTCCATGGATAAAAAGAAACTGGCTTTAGTGGGATTAGGTTTGGTAGGATTAATTGTAGGGTGCCGAATTCTAGTTTACGCTGGTGTGGAACTGGCCCGAATTGCCGGGATTCCAGAAATGATTATGGGCCTATTTACCTTGGCAATCGGTACCAGTATTCCTGAATTGGTAGTTACCTTTTCTTCGGCCATGAAAGGTCTTCACGAACTTTCTCTGGGTACGGTGCTAGGTAGTAACACCTTTAATATTTTAATAGGTATCGGGGTACCTGCTTTATTCATGTCTATTCCAGTGGAACCACTTTCATTGAGTTTTGATGCTCCGTACATGATATTTGTGACGGTTTTACTAATTGGTCTTATTAAAGCCGGGGGAAATAAACTAAACCGTACTGGAGGATTAGTTTTAATGGCAACCTATCTAACTTATGCAGTATTAAGACTATATGTATTAGCGTGATTAAAATGTATGAGAAGATATTAGTGGCTACTATGGGAGAGTACATGGATGATCTTATTGAACACACCGTGGACTTATTGCATGGGAGAGATGCAGAAGTAATTTGTGTATATGTTGTGGAAACATCTGTCCCCTTTTTAACTCCTAAAAAAGTTAAAGAAATGATGATCGAAGAGTTAACTGAAAGAGGGAAAGAAATACTGGTGGATATGGAAAAAGCCCTCACTGGTCCTGGTTATCCAAATATCAAGTTCAAAGGATTATTGCTGGAGGGAAGCCCTGCCGATGAAATAGTCAAAACTGCTGAAAAAGAAAATGTGGATGTTATAGTACTGGGAACTGGTAAAAGTATTGTGGATAAACATCTTTTAGGAAGTGTTTCTGAAAAAATAGTTCACCATGCTCCATGTACCATTCATCTGGTTAGAACTACTTAAAACAAAAAATCTATTTTTATTTCATTTTCTTAATCTAATTAATTTTAATTTACTTTTTCCTTATTTTATTTATTTTAGAGAATCTTTTCATAAAATTTATATTCTATTTAAATAGACTATTTCATAGTAATTTAAGTCATAATTTTGAATAATTAATTTTCGGGGGCACTTAGTTGTCGTTTTTAAAAAGAGTACTGGGATTAGGACCAAAGCCAGTAATGGCCAAAAGTAGATATATAACAATAGAAAATGCGAAAACATCTCCATTTACCAAAAAAACAGCTGGCTCTGGATATTCCATGAAGCCCGATGTTTATTATGTGGTGGCCTCTGTTGAGTTGGGGAATACCACCACCAAGTGTATTTTAACTGCCACCAATCTCAATACCAGCCGCAGTTATCTTCTGGATAAAACGGTGAAGATGACCAGGGATATAAGGGCCCCTAAAAAAGGGGAAGAAGTTTTTGGCTCCACGGTGTGGGGTGTGGAACTCACCAAAGAATCTGTAGCAGAAATGGTAAAAGAAACCATTTTGGAATCATTAAAACGCTCTAAGGTGGATATTGAAAAAGATCTGGATTTTGTGGTTAGATCAACCGGGGTTACCGCCGGATTTGCTTCGCCCCAGGAAGTGGGACAACTGATTATCGCCCTGGCCAATGGATGCCTTGATGCTGGAATACCGCCTCGAAAAATGGCCCCGGCCATGTCGGTAGATAACTTCCCTGAGAGATTAAGAGAATTCACCCTACTGGAAAAGGTCATATTTGACGGTGCTGTGGTAAGTGTAGTTCCTCCTACTGGTAAGGAAGTAGTGGCCAATGAAATGGAAGGAGAACTGGTTACCGCGGGAATTAAATTAGGGGCCAAATGGACTAATGTTGATTTTAGAAACCCCTGTGTTTCCATGGACTTTGGAACAACTCTGGCCGGCCGGATAGTGAATAATGACGAGCCTTATGCCCGTACCATTGGAAACTTCTGTGGATTGGCCGGAGCAGTTTCTGATGCGGTAATCAGGGGAACGGAAAAGGTTGACAAAAGGGGCGGAGCAGCTCTGGATCTTTATAGTAGAGATATTCTTAAAAACGCCGACTGGAAAAAGGCACTGCTCAATGCTGAAAGAATTCACAAGCTGGTGGATATCAGAAAAGTTCCAGAAGACAGAGAACGTTTTGGAACGGTTCCAGTTGATCCTCATGCCGCTTACGAAGCCGGAACTACGTTAATTGGATGTGATATCGGTACCAACGGGGACAAAATCGATGAACTAACTAGTCTGGGACATGAAATATATGAAAATGATGGAATTCACACTTTATTTGGAACATTAGATTATGTAAGTGCCCTAATTGTTAAAAGACTAGTCGATGAAGCATTTGAGGAAGGTGTGGTTCAGGAAGGATCTGTTCTGGGAGTTACAGGCAGGGCCGGAATAACTGGAAAAAAACCTGAATTCATCCTGGAATATACCAAAGACAGATTTGAAGAATGTATTTTTGTTTCTGACGCATTGGCCATGGGTGCAGCTATAATGGCGCGTTGTATGAATTCTATTGGAACTCCGCATATTCCTATTGGTGGAAGACAGGGAGGGCCCTGTATACTGGGTCAGAGAAGAAAATTACAGAATCAGAAGAAATGAACTTGTTTTTTAATTTCTTTTTAATTCTTTTTAATTATTTTATATCTTATTTAGATTAATAAAAAAAAAATTCGAAATTTGATATTATGGTAATTGCTCTGGTAATGGCCGGTGGTAAAGGGACTCGTATGGAATTAGATTGCGAGAAACCTCTGGTGCAGGTCAATGGGAAATTCTTAATTGATCATGTAATGGATAATCTGCGGAATTCTAAAAATATAAAAGATATATTTGTGGCAACCAGTCCCCATACTCCCCTGACTCATAACCATTCACTAAAAAAAGGATATAATACTATAAAAACACCTGGAAATGGATATTTAGAAGATCTAGGATTTTTATTAGCTTATTTTGAATCAAAAAATCCGGATCAAATTTTATTGACCATTAATTCTGATCTTCCTGGAGTAAAATCTGAATTAATAGACTTTATTTTAGAAGAATATGAAAATAATCATGAAAAATCTTCCAAACCTGCCATGTGTGTATCTGTTCCCCTGGAAGTTTTTGATAAATATGATTTGGAGCCCTCTTTTGTTTTAGATGGCATAGTACCATCGGGAGTAAATATATTAAGGAGTATAAACAAGATACAAGATGAGGAAGTTTTGGAAGTTCCTAAAATCGAACTTGCCTTAAATATTAATACTTGTCAGGACATAAAAGTCTTTGAAAGGTTTTTTGGTGATAATGATGGAAGAAAGGAAACTAATTAAAGGGGAAGAAAAAGTCTGGAGCGAAATTAAAGGATACCAGGTAGCTACCAGTAATGCGAGAATTTTGGGCGAACTGGAAGAACTGGTAATTAACGATAAAACTGGAAAAATCACTGATGTCGTTATTAAAGTTGAAAAAGGCAGAAATGTCAATGTAAAAGGTGCTAAAAAGAAAGGTGACTTTTTACTGGTTCCATTCGGTAAAGTAGAAAAAGTTGGAGAATTTATAATCATTGCTGAATAAATTTTCTCAATTTTTTCAATTAATATTAAAATTACTACCTAATTAATCAAATTAAAATAAAAAATAAATCAAAAAATAAAATTATTGGTTTAAATAACTTTATTTAATATTTTATTTGTTTTTAAACTTTTTTAGATGATTTTATCAATTTTTTTTGATCAAGATTTTTTGAAAATTGGGGTGATTAAAAATAATTATTCTGAAAAATCCACAATAACTTCTTTTATGCCCCACAAGGTTTCAGTTTTTTCTATGATGTCTTCTTTTATGGCATTGGCCAGAGGGTGATCTCCAGGTAATTCCACCACAATATGAATTACTCCTTCTGTAACATCCACTTTTTTTACAAGCTCGGATTTAACAACGGGCATTCCTGTCATAGGATCCATGACCCAATTTAATCGTTTTATAACTATTTCTCGGGTAGTAGGAACTTTTTCTTTTATAAGACCGTGTTTTTCCTCGTAATTTTGTATGGCCATGTGCAGACCATTAATGGCCAGAACCGAACAATGCACCTTAAGATTTGGAAGTCCTCCCAGAGCATCTGAAGCATCTTTCCACTGGAGTTTTTTGGCTTCTTCAATAGTTTTACCTTTGGCCAGATCAGTAATGATTGAACCAGTTGCTATGTTTGAGGCACAGCCATATGACTCAAACTTAATGTCTTCGATAATTTTTTTCTCAGGATCAACCTTAAGATAAACAGCTACCATATCTCCACAAGCAGGGCTACCAACTCTTGCTTTACCATCAGGGTTTTCTATTTTACCAACATTGTGTGGGTTACGAAAATGCTCCAGTACTTTATCTCCATAAGGAAATTTCATTTTTAGATTCTCCTCTTATTAATTTAGGTTTATCAAGATTTCAACCATTAAATCAATATTTAACCAATATTTAACAAATCTCAACAGATTTATAATCATAATTTCGAATAATTATAAATTCAATTTCAATTATTATTTAAAATTATTTTTTGCCCAGCGGACTTATTTTCCTTAAATTCTCCACTACTTCTTTTGCTGCGTCAACCACGTTATCTGCATCTTTCATAGTATTAAAACGGCCAAAGGTGAAACGTACAGAACCATGGGCTCTTTCGTGATCTCCTCCAATTCCCGTAATAACGTGGCTAGCCTCTAAAGACCGGCTGAAACAGGCAGACCCGGTACTCACTGCAAATCCTCGCATATCAAGGTGAAGGGTGATTGATTCTCCTTCCACAAAGTGAAAAGTTATATTTGAATTTTGAGGTGTTCGATGGTCACGGGACCCATTTAACATAGTTTGGGGAATTTCTTCCAGGATTCTATCAATAAGGTGATCTCGTATCTCCTGTAATCTTTTGTTTTCTTCCTCAGTCACCAGTTCTACGGCTTTGGCAAATCCTACCGCACCTGGTATGTTTTCCAGTCCGGCCCTGAAATTAAATTCCTGAAAACCACCATCCATCCATTTGGCAATAGGGGTGCCTTTGCGAATGTAAATACCGCCCACTCCATGAGGGCCGTGAATAGTATGTGCTGAAACAGTTACGAGATCAACAGGAATTTTATTTACATCCAGGGGTACCCTGGTAAAACTATGGGTAGCATCAGTGTGGAAAATAACTTTTTTCTCTTGACAGATTTGACTTATGGCTTCAATATCTTGCAGCGTACCAATTTCCTGGTTGGCATGTTGTATAGAAACCAGTATGGTGTCCTCTCTTATGGAATCACTGAGTTTTTTGGTATCAATAAATCCTTCTCCATCTACATCTAGATAAGTGACTTCAAATCCCTGTTTTTCCAGAGATTTAGCACTGTTTAACACCGGAAAATCTTCAATCTGGGATACAATTATGTGATTGCCTTTTTTATTTACTAATGCCATTGCTACGCCCTTAATAGCAATGTTACTGGATTCAGTACTTCCTGAAGTAAAAATAAATTCTTCTGTTGTTGCCCCTAGACTTTTAGCCAGGGATTCCCGGCTTGCATCCAGGGCTTCACGAGCTTCTATTCCCATGGAATAACCAAATTCCGAGGTGGCTACAGCATATACATCAAAAAAATAGGGTTGCATTGCTTCCAGAACTCTTTCATCCATCCTGGTGATTGCTCCATTGTCCAGATATACATATTCACCGAACATCTAAATATCACTCCTAAAAAATTAAGATTTAAGTTTTGAGATTTATTTATCATTCAATACCTCAAATAACTGAAATATTAAATAAAAAAATATTATCAAATGAAAAGGGTTATTTGGGAGTCTTTAGCTTCGTTTATATAGGTTCCCACTGCTCCGTATTCATCAATGAGGTCCTGACGCATATCTTCCTTCTTAACTCCCATGATTTCCATGGTCATTTCGCAGGCTATAATTTTTCCACCAAGCTCTTTAAAGTCCTGCATAAGTCTTTCCAGCGACACAACATTGGCTGCCTTCATGCGACGTTTTATCATCCATTTACCCAGCCCTAAAAAATGCATTTTTGATAGAGGGCCTTTTTCCAGGCCGCCTTTTTGTAGTCGTTGGAGACCCCAGAAGGTGAAATAAAGGGAAGATTCCATCCCCATGGAAAGAGCCCCATTTCCTAATATTAGGGCACTGTATATTTTATCCATGTCACCGCTGTGCACTATAATGGTGGCTTTATTATTTTTGATGTCCATAATAATTCCCCCTTAATCTCATTATTTTAGCGTTTAATCTTGATTTTCCAGGAATCACCCTCTTCCTGGATATCTACCAGTTCTAATCCCAGAGCTTCTACAGCCATGGGTATTTCTTTCTTGGAAGCAGGATGGGTCCCTGTTATTTCAATAATATCTCCTGGTGAAGCTTTCCTTAAAGCTTTACGCGCTTCAACAAGAGGTACAGGACAGGTTTCTCCCACTACATTCACTTCTACTACTGCCATAGAATTTACCCCCTTCAATAATTAATTCATTGAATATTTGTATATCAAAACTTAATTTTATAATAATATTTTATAAAACATGACGCTTATATTTTTTTAATTTTCAGAATAATTCAAAATCAACCTTTGTTTGTTCAAAAATATTAATTAAATTCGCTATAATCTTAATCAAAGAGTTTAGCTATATATTAGATTTATATTCAACAATTTTAATGGGATTAAATTAAAAAACTAAAAGTCACGTTTAATAATTTTTTGAATATAGTTCAATTTGAAATTTTTATTAAAAATACAGAAAAAATAGAATCAAAGAATTAAAAAATAAAAAAATTAGAAAAATAAGAAGTTTAATTTTACATACCCTGTAAACTCATATCCAACATTTTCTTGGTTTCAGAGGCCAATTCCGGAGGTAATCCTGTGATATCCATGCTCAGGAATCCTCTTACAATCATTGAAGCGGCTTCTTCTTCCGTTAAACCTCTTGATGTAAGATATAAAACTTCTTCTTCTGCTATTTTTCCAACTGCTGCTTCGTGAGACATTTCCAGCTCAGTGGAACTACCTTCCAGTTCAGGAACCGCATATATCATGGAATCATCAGACAAGACTAATCCGTGACATTCTAAGTGTCCTTTAACATTTTGGGTTCGACCGGCCAAGTGACCCCTTGCATAAAGCTGGGACTGGTCTTTGGAAACGGCCCGTGAAATCATCTCGGCACTGGAACCTTGCCCTTCCAGTAAAACTCGTGATCCAGTATCCAGGACGGAATCTTTTTGACCCCCTAATATGGATTGGAATACTACTTTGGAATTTTTACCAGGACAATAAGCTGTGGGGTAAGTTTGTATACTTCTTACAGGGCTGGTGAGGATGTAATTGCTTATATATGTGGAATCATCCCCTACCATGATTCCAGTCCGTGGACGAACGTCTACCTGTTCTGCCCAGTTGTGTACCATGGTGAAAGTAATTTTGGAACCTGGTTTGAGGTAGAATTCAGATACTCCTACGTGTAATGCAGAGCTAACGTCTTCGCCAGTGGCACAGCCAGTAATAATATGTAATTCAGAATTTTCTTCAGCGATAATCACGTTATGGGCTGTTTGCATAACATCCTGATCACCAATAAACATACAGGCCTGAAGTGGGAAGACCTCTTTGGATCCAGGTAGAGATCTGATAAAATATCCACTAGCACCTTCTTTTGATTCTCTTAAAGCAGTTTGGGCGGTGTATTTATCGGTGTCCACAGCAACGGCTTTCCACATGTAGTCCTTAATCCAATCATACTTGTCTAAGGCCACATTCATGCCCATTATTTCCACGGATTCAGAAGCACATGTTGTACAAACACCACTTTGATCCATCTGTATGAATGTTCCGGACCTTTCTTGTTCATTAGGATCTACTCCTACTTTTATTAAGGTGTCTTGAACTTTTTTAGGAACTTCATTGGCCCTGGTTACTTTTTCGTGGTCACCTGCTTCTTCTTTTATGAACTTTTCCAGATCTATATCTTCTCCATAAAGGGCTTTTTTCTCTTTAGCCTTTTCAGCTTTTCCTAGTGTATCCCGCAACATTCTACACACCCTTTAAATCCTTCTTTTCTGATGTCTTCTATAATTTCGCTGGGACTTCCAGAACAAGCAATTCGTCCATCCATTAAAACATTAGCTGTGTCTGCATTCACAAAGTTCAGGATATAACCTAAGTGAGTTATTAAAAGACCTGATTTCTCTCTAAGGCCTGGTTTCTTCTTTTTATCCAGCAAAATATTTATCTCTTCTGCTAAAAGTTCCACATTTTCAATGTCCACTCCAGAGTCAGGCTCGTCAAACATTATAAAATCAGGTTTTTGGGCCAGGAGTTGTAATATTTCAGATCTTTTTACTTCTCCACCTGAAAATCCTAAGTTAACATCCCTTTCCAGGAAGTTTTCATCTAATTTCATTTTGTAAGCTAATTCCATCATTTCCGGGCTTAGCTTCTCATCTCCCATTTCCTGACCACTTTCCACCTTCAAAAGATCCATTAGTTTAACACCTCTAATGGCCGGAGGATTTTGGAAGCTGACCCCAACTCCCCTCTGTACTCTTTCTGTGGTATTTAGATTTGTAATGTCTTCTCCTTTGAATAGAATTTCTCCATTAGTGACTTTATACTTAGGAAATCCTAAAATCGTCATGAATAAAGTACTCTTCCCGGAGCCATTAGGGCCCAGTAAAACATGGGTTTCTCCCTGATCAATGTACAAATCTATATCTTTCAGAACTTGTTTTCCACTTACTTCAACTGCCAGGTCGGTTATTTCCAATAGCAGTTTAACCACCACCTTTAATTTTCAATTATCATTATTTTCTTAAATTACATTAATAATATGGAATAAGTGTAATAAATAAATAATAGAAAAAATTTTATTTTAATCTCAATTTCTTAGAGAATCAAAAAAATCTATTTTTAAATATCATTAGGCTGTCTCAATATTATTAATTAATCAATAATCATAACCAGTAATTCAATAATCCAAAATGAAATATAATTAAAAATATTCAAAAAATTCAAGTTTTAAGTAAAAATTAGTCTAAATCTTTCATTTTATTTTTTACTATTCCTCTGGAGCCTATATTCTTAAAGTCGTCAGTAATTAAACATTCCAACATATATAATGCTTTTTCTATTCCTGATTTTTGTCTTTGGAATATTAAAGCAGAATCACTATTTCTTAAATCAGTAGAAACGTCAGAAGAACTCAAAAGAAGGAACTCGTCATTACAAACGGCAATACCGCCTTTTCCAACTCCTGCGGTAGTTCCAATTCCTATATCTGATGATGTAATTTCTTTAATGGAACGGGCCATTAAAAAGGCCATTTCCTTATCTTCTTCCTGGTTGTAAACCTTTATATCATTAATAGTTTCTAAAGGAGGCAACGGATCAAATTTCAGCAGGTTTTTTACCCCTTTTATGGTGGGGATAAACATTCCTGCTACTAAAGAAAGGTTAAAATCTGCAGGATTAATATTCCACATGTGATTTTGGGGATAGTCCTGGGAAAATGCATGTATCTCCTGTGCTATTTTGCCATGGGTAAAACACTCTGCCGTGGCTATTTTTACTATCATGGTATTATGATAGATTTTTTAACTATTTATTTTTTTATTTATTCTTGAAGATCTTAAAAGAAGGATTTATTAAATTATAATTAATATAAGTAAAATTACATTACAAAAAGAATTATTAAGAAAGATTATAATTTAATCCAGATTATATTATTTAATTTAATAAAATTTTATAATTTAATAAAAAAATAAACAAGGGAATAAATTGAGAATGCATAATGAAATTATTTATCTGTTTTCTTTTTTAGAAGCTTTAATACTTCTCGGGTTATTATATTAGAAATAAGATCTAAAGTGTAGGGTGTAACTGGCTCCCAGTCCCTAATTAACTTTCCAGTACCTATTAAAAGATGATTATCAGTTATCCCTTCATTTTTAAGGAATTCCACTATGGGATTGTCATTTTCCAGCTCAGATATATCTTTAACTATTATTTCTTCTTCGCCTATGCCAAATACGCCCAGGGTACTGACAGTTAAGGCTCCTTGGGAATGGGCATATTGGATAATTTCAGAGGAAGTTTTTAAAGTGTCTCCTCCTGCAATTTCAATGCAAACCACATCTCCTTTTAGTAATTCCAAGTTTTTAGAGGTTATATTTTGGGTAATGGGGATAATTTCTTTATGGAATCCTTCTCTGGCAAACCTTTTTAGAAAATCCACCTTGTATTCATTAATCTCGGCGCCATACATTCTAAAAATCAAGTCATCAATGGAAATTTTTTGGCCGTCTATGGCATAAACTGTTTTTGGACCACCTCTATGGGTTTGAATTAAGTTTAAAGCTGTTCTAAGTCCCAGACGACCAAGCCCTACCAGTGAAACTTCTCCTCTTGGGACTTTACTATTTTCCAGTTCTTCTATATCAATCATTTTTCCACTGTCCCACATACGATTAAATACTATTCAAATTGAATATCCCAGGGAACTCCGGTGTCAAAAATTTCTACATTAACTCCAAAATCTCTTATTACATTGGCCAGGGCATATAGTCCGGGTATTTCACTGGTGTGATGATTAACATCAATTAAATTTATTCCCAGTACTTTGGCCAGAATAGCTCCCGAATGGGTAAGATCGCCGGATATATAAACTTCAGCACCTTTTGCATGAGCAATTTTAATAAAATGGGGATTCAAACCAAATCCAGATACAATTGCTATTTTATTGATTTTTTGGTCTTTTTTTTCTAAAAATTCAGTTTTAAGCACGGATTTAATGCAATAAACATCCAATTTTTCTTTAATCAAATTTATCAGATCTTCCATGGAAATAGGCCCATTTAATGGACTTCCTATTCTTCCCAATCCCGTATCTGGATCCATTATGTCCTCAATTTCAATTTTCAATGTGCTGGCCAGGGCATCACAAGCCCCTCCTGCAATCACATCCCAGTTAGAATGGATAACATAGGTGGGGATTTCAGGTTCTACAAGTGGTGGATGGTGTGTTATTAACAAATCGTAATCTTCATAATTAATGGGAGAATTTAAACTCTCTGAAACGAATTTTAATTCAGATGGGGGAATATAATCCATTAAAACAAGAATTTTTTGTACTGAAATTTCCTCAGGGGCGCCAGGACCTAAAAAACCTACAGTATCTTTTTTTAAGGCTATTTTTAGAGGTATTACATTTTCTATTTTTTTGAAAAGTTCAGCAGCAATCATTTTATCCCCTAAAACTTGAAATTAGTTGATTTTGTATTAATCATTACTAGTATAATAACTATTATTTATTTTGTATCTGATTAAATTCTTAATATTCTTGAATAACCACTTTGATCTTTTCCAGGTGTTGGATTATGATACTGTCTAAATCAACTGGTTCCAGGGAAGATACTACCATGGCAGGCCTTTGAAGTGCTGATAAGAACTTTTTTGCATCTTTTTCTTTAAAAAGAATTCTTTCATAGAAATCAAGAGAAGCCACAGCATATAGGACACCTTCTTTCTTTAAAACATCATCTAAAGATTTTCTAAGCACATCTAAGGTAAGAGTCATGGTCCCTGAAGTTTTTGACCCCATCCCTGAAGTGAATATTCTGGCCTTGTAATGTGCTGAACTGGCTTCCAAACGAGACAATGTAAAATTTTTCTCTTGAATAAGTCGGTCACTTCCATCAGAAGAAGGATCTTCAGCTAAAAATACTTTACATTGTTTCAATTCTTTAATCATTTCCAGATCAATTCCTCCCAGACCGGTGGTGTCTATTACCACATCCCCTGTTTTAAGGTGGCTTAAATCAGTTGAAAATGAGATTTCCTCATTTTCATTTCCAATGAGGTTGTTTTGTTTAAAATCCCAGGAAACATCTAATAAGTGGTTCAGGTGAGGATAAATATCTAAAACTTTGATTTGATTAATTTCTGAGGATTGAATTAATTTCTGAGCCGTACTGGCCCCGGTCAAATATGTTCCAATAATAACTGGCTTTTTAATAACCAATGGTAGTGAATTAAGCCATTCCAGAACCGCATCACTTTTCTTTCCAGCTATAATACGAATTATGTCCCAGATAGTAATGGAGGAGTAATGGGTGGTCACGGTAGAGGTAATTCCATATTCCATCTTCTTTGAACTTTTGGAAAGATGAGTTAGTTTATCGCTGGGGATTTTAACTTCCTTTGATGAATTCAAGTCACTTTTTTGGTTCATAGAAATCAGCTGGATATCCGCGTTGTATTATTATTATTATTATTATTATTATTATTAATTTAAATTAAGTTATTTTAATTTTAAGCTATTTTAATTACTTTTTTAAGCCTATTCTTTCCAGACAATGGGTTATTTCATCCTTAACTGCTTCAGTAAGGTCTTTTTGGTGGACTACATGGGAGGGGGATGTGGCTCCGGTGAGAATACGACCCTTAGAATCTAAAATGACCATCAAAGAACCGGATCCTGGAACTCCTAATCTGCCCCGGGCTATCACCAAATCACATTCACATAAATCCAGTGCCAGCTGGGCTTTGGTTATAGCTGGCATTCGAGATAAGTCTGCTGAACTTGTATGGAATTCAAGATGTTCTGCTTCTGCAATTTGAAATTCTTTTAAAACTTCATTTATTACATTAACTTTTTTTTGATTCCAGTTGGGAATAATTATCTTTTGAGAAGATTTTATATAGGTTTGAATGGCCTCAATTTCGTCTATTTTATCTCCCCTACGGTTTCCATCAACAGATTCCTTATAAGCAGTTTTAATAAAATTTTCCAGAGCCATTTTATCCCTATCTAAGTTTATATTTTTATAAAATATGGAATTTAATTATTAGATTCTTGAAATCATTCAATTATTGTTTATTCTCACTAATTTCACGGAAAGGATTCTTGATTTCCATTTAAATTCATTTAAATGTTAAAATTAAAATTTAGTATGATTATTTAGAAGCATTCTTGTACTCTATTTTAAGATCCATTGATTTCAAAACTTGAATTACATCTTTAAGGTTTCCATAAGCCGGTGAACCAACTCCCTTGACATCAGAAGGATAATGGTCAGGAATAACAGTAGCTAAATTGTCTGCACCGGCCATTAATGAATATTTTACATTTTCAGGCCCAATGGTAGGTGTAGGGACAGTTATTCTAATGTCATTATACATTATTCTAGTAATGGCAATGGTTTTTACCTGTTCTTTCAGGGAACAAGGGGGATGATTGGCCATGGGGGTGTCCTGATAAGGATTAAATCCCATTATTGGTATTTCGCCCAGACCTGAGAATTGTTTAAGGAAGAACAGATGATTCACCCGGTCTTCATAAGACTCTCCCAGACCAATTAAAAGCCCTGATGAAAGTTCCAATCCCATTTCACTTACCATATCACAGATTTGCACCCGATCAGTCAGCTTTTCGCCGGGTTTTAATTGATGGAAAAGTTTTTCGTTTACTGTTTCTAAATTACAGCAAACAGTATCGGTTTCATAATGGGAAAGTTCTTGAAGAGACTCGGTATTCAAATCAGACCCCACATTAACCAGTAATTCTAAAGAAGTGTTTTCTTTAACTACCTTAGCTGCAGTAACAGCCTGTTTTCCCTGATAACCATGGGCTCCAGAACAACTTATTCTAGGAATACCTGAATTTTCAACAGACAGGGCCGCTTTTAATATCTCCTCTTCCTTCTTGTAAAATGGATGATAATAACCTTCTGAAGAGGTTCTGGCAGCAAAACCACAGTATTGACACTTAGGAGTTACCTGGCACATGTTGGTAAGGTGTACTGTGGATGTAAGTTTGATTTTTTTGATTTTTTTATCTCTTATTTTCGATGCAGTTTCCATAATCAATTTTATTTCTTCAGATGAATTGGCTCTGAAAAGTAGTAATAACTCTTTTTTTTGAAGTTTTTCTCCATCCAATGCTTTATTAAGGATTTTACTAATCAAATTAACACCTGAACTGATTTTGAAAAAATAGGCCTATAAAAGACTATATTTTAAACTACTATATTCTTATATTGATAACTAGGAATCATGTTGAATAATATTTCATTAAAGAAATTATAGACTTTTATTTTTATATTAATTTATTAGGAAATGATTTATTATGTAATCTTGAATTTTAGTATATAATAATATTATGAATTTATAATATTATGAATTTAGTTTATAAAATTAAAGTTGTTGAAATTAGTCAATTATTGTCATATTAATAGAAATGAATTATGAGGAAGATACATAAGAATACATAATTCAATTCAATGAATTATAGACAAGATTATTAAAAATAATAGATACTATACCTAATTATCTTATGATTATCCATATCCATTTCAAATATCATTTTCAAATTCAATCAAGGTGAAAATATGTATGAACTTGTTAAAGAAGCCATTAATGATTTAGATGCTGCATGGGAGCTTTCTAAATTAGAAAAAGACCCTTTAAAAATTATCGACGCAGTTTCTGAACTTAGCAGAGTAGAAGCCATGAAATTAGGAATGAATTTCAAGACATTTCCTCTGGGATGTGATCTGACAGAAATAATGGCTGGTACCTGTGCATCTGACCTGGATAAAATTGATTTAATGGGTAATTCCATTTTATCAGATAGTATCGGTGCTTCTATTCATGTTTGTGCCTATGCCTTTGCTGATATTGCAGAAACCAATGGAATGAAACCTCTGGATTTAATAAGGGAAGTTAGAGAGGCCACAGATGTTCCAATGGATCTAGATCATTTTGGCCGTTTTGGTCCAATGAGGTTTCCCCGGGAAATTGTTAAGTGTCAGGGTCAGTGTTACCAGCAAGGCCCTCCCTTTGATGGCTGTCCTCGGGATAGGATACATTCCAGACTATTTGATAAAGAAGAGGACGGTCTGGCTGATAGGGAAGAATGGATCAAACTGGCCTCAGCAGTGGCTATTAATGTAACCTCGGTTCAAGGAGGAGAAGGTCATGCAGCACCTTTAGACGAGGCTAGAGAAGTAGCTGAACTGGCCAGGAAACATGGGAAGGGCATAGAATCTATAATGTTTGTAGGTGATGGATATGACGATTTAATTTCTGGATTCACTGCAGCATTGGAAATGGGGGCTGATGTGTTTGTATTGGAGGGAGGCCCCTTTAATAAGGCTCAAAACCGGCTGGATGCATTTGCCCGGGCAGTGGCCATGGCCAGGATACTGGTTC
Source organism: uncultured Methanobacteriaceae archaeon (assembly GCA_963698135.1). Classification (GTDB taxonomy): domain Archaea; phylum Methanobacteriota; class Methanobacteria; order Methanobacteriales; family Methanobacteriaceae; genus UBA349. The sequence continues at coordinate 591,355 of CAVOPP010000011.1, forward strand.
CAGGAAAGGTTGTGGCTACCAATGGTGCTTATGAAGATGAATGCAGGGTAGGATTAAGGGCAGGACTTAATGCCATAATTACTGGTTTCCCACAAAATCACCACGGATACATGTGTGGATATTCTCCAAAAACTGCTAAAAGAGGTAATTTTGGATTGCCGCGGGTAATGCAAATTATCAGGGAAGAGATCAATTGTGGATGTGGATGTGGTGGCCAGACACAGGCCCCTATTGGAAAAGGTGAACTGGAAGCTTTGGCTGCGTCAGTAAAGGTTGTTGGACCTGAAAACGTTTATCCTAAAAAAATTGGAGATTCAGTACTGGGAGATGCCCATTGGGTTTGTGTGGCTGCTTCCCCACTTTATGCCAAAGCCCAAGTGGAAAATACGGTGGAGGACATTGTGAAAATGGCTGAAAATGGGCAGATTAAAGACAGTGTGGCCCTTTTTGGTGGAAGATTTGTTTCCTGGGCCGTGGCCAAAGAACTGGATGGTCTGGTAGATCAAATTATTATCAGTGACACTGATCCCTGGGTGGAAAAAGTAACGGTAAATAACCTCCGATCTGAATTAAAAACAGATATTATTCCGGCTAATTCCAATGATAAAGACGCTTATGATAATGCTCAAAGTTCAATTATAACTTCTACTATCCCTGGCCTGGCCCGAAAACTATCAAAAAATCTACCGGGATCTATAACACTGGTTTAATCTTATAATTTATCCTATTTTTTGATTTTTAGATATTAATTTAGCAAATTTTTTTAGAATTATTTTAGAATTAACTTAGAATATTTTTTAATGCTAATTCATTTTTTTCATATTGAATAGTTAAAATGTAATTTTTTAAAATATTTATTGGGAATTAAATTTTTTATTTTGGAAACATGAGAATATTAATTATAAAAAGAATATTGTATTACTAGTACTATAAAATTTGATACTTAAACAATCTTTGGTTTAGTATTATGCTTAAACAGTATAAATAAAACTTATTTTTAATTTTTAAGACTAATTTTCCTGCTTAAAACCTAAAAAAAGATTATTAAGGCTCTTTTAGCAAGTAATAATAAAATTAGAATTATTAATCTAGTATATAAAATTTTCTACTTGTTTTTATAAGTAACCTTTATACTTACTTGACTTAAATCCATATAATAAGTACATATTAATAGACCAATTTATCTGGTAAAATTGATAGTACAGCATGTAATAGCAAGGAGGAAACTCTATGGCTGAGGATGACGTAAAAATTGTAATGTTTTGTTGCAACTGGTGCTCCTATGGAGGGGCTGACACTGCAGGTACAGCAAGGATGCAATACCCGCCAAATGTCCGTGTAATTCGAGTAATGTGTTCCGGACGAATTGAACCACAATTTGTGTTCAAGGCCTTCCGAGAAGGCGCTGACGGTGTTATTGTAGCTGGATGTCACCACGGGGACTGCCACTACGATTCAGGAAACTACAAACTTGATAGAAGAATGAGACTTATCTACAAACTAGCAGAAGATATGGGAATCGGAAAAGAAAGAATTTACCACGATTGGATTTCCGCTTCTGAGGGCGAAAAATTCGCTGATACCGTTAAAATGATGGTAGACCGAATAAAGGCTTTAGGCCCATCCCCTTTAAAAGAACAGATTATGGCTGAGGCCTAATTGGAGGAAAGAAAATGGCCGAAAAAGCAAAAATAGGAACCATGTGGCTGGGCGGATGCTCTGGATGTCACTTGTCTATTGCTGATTTCCACGAAGCAATCTTAGATGTTATGGAATTAGCAGACTTCGAATTCAGCCCAGTATTAATGGACACTAAATACGACGAAGTTCCAGAATTAGACGTATTAATAGTTGAAGGTGGAATCCGAAACGACGAAAACAGAGAATTAGCTGAAATGCTAAGAGAAAAAGCTAAGTTCGTAATTAACTACGGTACTTGCGCTGTTTACGGTGGAATTCCTGGACTAGGAAACCTTCACTCCGTTGACGATCTAACTCAAGAAGCTTATGTAAATTCACCAAGTACCATTAACCCAGAAGGTATAATTCCAAATGAAGAAGTACCTCACCTGGAAAGCAGAGTAAGACCACTGGCTGATGTAATCGATGTGGACTTATCTGTACCTGGATGTCCTCCACGATCTGACGTGGTTGCCCAGGCTGTATTGGGATTATTAAAAGGTGAACCTGTGGAATTACCATCCACCAACCTCTGTGAAGTATGTCCAAGGGAAAAACCACCAGAAGGTTTAGCCATGGACTTCATCAAAAGACAGTTTGAAATTGGTAAACCAGAAGAAGAATTATGCCTAATCTCTCAAGGATTAATATGCATGGGACCAGCTACCCTATCTTTATGTGGAGCAGAATGCCCAAGTATAGCTATCCAATGTAGAGGATGTTACGGACCTACTCCTAAGGTTCAAGACCAGGGCGCAAAGATGATCAGTGCTATCGCTTCTGATTACGGGGTAGAACAGGACAAAACCGTCGACCCTGAAGAAGTTGCTGATCAACTGGATGATATTGTAGGAACTTTCTACACTTTCACACTCCCAGCTGCTTTAGTGCCAGTCAAAATGAAAAAGGAGGGTAAATAATGGTAAAACTCACTATGGAACCTGTAACCCGTATTGAAGGGCACGCCAAAATTACCGTGCACCTGGACGATGCCGGAAACGTGGAAGACACCCGTCTACACGTTATGGAATTTAGAGGGTTCGAAAAATTCATGCAGGGCAGACCTGTAGAAGAAGCACCAAGGATAGTACCTCGTATATGTGGTATTTGTGATGTTCAGCACCACCTGGCTGCTGCTAAAGCTGCAGACCAGTGCTACGGATTCCAAGATGATGAAATCTTGCCTACAGCTTATAAAATGAGAGAAATTATGAACTGGGGTTCATACATGCACTCTCACGCGCTTCACTTCTACTTCCTGGCTGCTCCTGACTTTATTGCTGGAAAAGACAGAAAAACCAGAAACGTATTCCAAATTATTAAAGATGCTCCTGATTTAGCTCTACAAGCTATACAAATCAGGAAAAACGGTCTAGATATTGTTAAAGCTATTGGTGGACGACCAATTCACCCAACTTCATCCACTCCGGGTGGTATCTCCACTGAACTGGATGCTGAAACTCAAAAAGACCTGCATCAAAAAGCTCTACAAAATGTAGAATTAGCTCAAGCTACTTTAGACTTAGCTATACCTATATTTGAAGAGAACATTGATTTAGTCAACTCTTTAGGTAACATTGAAACTCGACACACTGGTTTAGTCAAAGACGGTGTATGGGATGTTTACAATGGTGACGTACGGATAAAAGAAAAAGATGGAAGTATCTTCCGTGAATTCAAATCCAACGAATACTTAGACACTGTTGCCGAACACGTTAAACCTTACTCCTGGTTAAAATTCCCTTACATTAAGGAATTAGGATACCCAGAAGGTATTTACCGGGTTTCCCCATTATCCAGACTAAACGTTGCTGATAAGATGCCAGATGCTGCACCATTAGCTCAACAACGCTTCACAGAATTCCATGATGCTTTCGGCTATGGTCAACAAACTTTACTATACCACTGGGCCCGTCTCATAGAAATGTTAGCTGCAGCAGAATGTGCCGCTGACGCTCTAGAAGGCGACTTATCCGGTAAAAAATTCCCAGACGCAATCGAAAGACAAGCTGGTGAAGGTGTAGGAATTGTAGAAGCACCTCGTGGAACTTTAATACACCACTACAAAACTGACGATGACGGCCTCATGACCGACGTCAACATTGTAGTAGCAACCATCCAGAACAACCCTGCTATGGAAATGGGTATTCAGAAAGTTGCTAAAGACTACATTAAACCTGGTGTCGAAGTAGACGACAAGATCTTCAACTTAATGGAAATGGTTATCAGAGCATACGACCCATGTCTATCCTGTGCTACCCACACCATCGACAGCCAAATGAGACTTGCCACCTTAGAAGTGTTTGACAAACAGGGTAACCTAATCAAACAAATATAATATCGTGGGTGGTAAAAATGATAGTAGTCAATAAAGAAGACTGCATTAGATGTGGAGCCTGTCAAGGTACCTGCCCCACTGCAGCCATAGAAGTAACACCTTCCAATGTTATTTACTGTGACATTTGTGGTGGAGATCCTAAGTGTGTAGCTACCTGTCCTCAGGATGCTTTAAAAGTTGAATCCATGGTTTTGGATGAAGATGGAACCACTCAGGAAAGGATTGTTTTCAACCCGGCTAAGTGTAATGAGTGTGGAGACTGTGTAGATGTCTGCCCACCTCAAACACTGAAATTGGAAGAAGGAAAAGTCCAGAAGATTCCACTGCAAGGTTTCTGTGTAATGTGCCAGAAATGCGTTGACATCTGCCCGGTAGATGTTATTGGTATTGAAGGTTACAAAGAACCTGCTCACAAAGATCTGAATATTGAAGGGTCCATTTTCATTGCTGACTGTGTTGGTTGTGGAATGTGTGTTCCTGAATGTCCTGTAGATGCCATTACTCTCCCAGAAATTGGTGGAGTTATTGATATCGACGAGGATACCTGTATTAAATGTGGTGTCTGTTCCCAGACCTGCCCATGGAATGCAGTATTCATTTCTGGTAAAAAACCTGAGAAACGTTCCAAAGACATGAAGAAGTTCGAACTGGACGAAGAAACATGTATAGGATGTAATTCCTGTCTAGAAGCTTGTCCTGGAGACTTCATAGTGGCCAAGGACTCCAATCTCACTGTAGAACTGCCTGCAATTTGTACTGCTTGTGGTTTGTGTGAAAAGATTTGTCCGGTGGATGCTATTGATCTGGAAGTTGAACTGGGACCTGCTAAACCTGCCAGTGAAGAAGGCCTCGTTTATGATGCTGAAAAATGTGACTTCATAGGAGGTTGCGCCAACATCTGTCCAAACGACGCTATTCGGGTAGTTACCAAGACTGGTATGCAATTACCAGAACAGGTAAAAGTAGACGCAGAACCATCATACTCCATGTGTACCCGATGTGGTGCATGTACCATGGCTTGTCCAAAAAACGCTTTATCTTTAGTGGAAATGGACAAAGTCGTGGATGGTCAAGTTGTCAAAAGGAAAAGGGTTCAGTACAATCCTTCTCTATGTGATGAATGCGGTGATTGTATCGACGTATGTCCATACAACATGCTGAAAATCACTGAAGACAAAGTACCACTCAAAGGTTTCTGTATCCTTTGTGACCAGTGCATACCTGCCTGTCCAAAGAATGCATTGTCTCTAAAATAAATAGTTTAGAAGGTTTTTAACCACTAAACTCTATTTTATTTTATTTTTTTCTATTTTTGAATATTTTAAAGAACTAAAAATTGAATTAAATTTTAATTGTTTTTTTTGGATAAATTAAAATCAAAACTTATTTTAGGCTCATTTTTACCAAAAAAAAAGATTAAATAAAAATAAAAAAATTGTTTTTAAGATGATTTTTTACTGTTTCTGTATTTAATATATATTAAGTATCCAATGACCAAAAGAATTATGACTATAATTACTATTTGTTCTAAATTAGCTATTTGTTCGGCTAATTGTTTGTAAGCGATTCCAAATTGCCATCCGATGAATCCCAGCGCAGTAGCACGGACTAAACTTCCTAAAAATGTTATTATAATATACTCTTTTAAATTGAACCTTATGAACCCACAAAAAGTGCTTATGGCAACACTGGGTATGAGGGGTATGGCCCTTAAAGTAAACAGGATTATGTCGTCACTTTTACTTTCTGCAAACTTTTTCTGTGTTTTTTCCACATCTTCCCAGCTTAGCCCTAAGTATTTACCCCATTTCACGATAAATGGTTTTCCTAAATAATATCCAATGCCATACAAAAATAGGGAACCTATGGTTAATCCCAGGGAAGCAGGAATGGAAACATTCAAAAATAGCTTAATAAAACTTGCCAGGTTCAGGGGATCAGTTCCCATGATAAAAAAACTACTTCCCATAACCACAATGGCCGAAGGAATGGGAGCTATTATTTCTTCAAGTAAACTCCCTAAAAAGACTCCAAGAGCACCATAAGACACAAAAAAGCTTTGTAAAGATAAAAAAAGTTCATTAATCATTAAATCACGTTTTAAGAAAATCAATTTTAATAGAGTAATTTGTTAAAAAATAGTTTTTTGAATATGTTTAATATATGTACATAATTACAATTAATTTAAAATTATTTTTCCATATCAATATAAATTCCATGCTTATCCAGATTTATTTCAGTGATAGTTCCTTTAATTACTTTTTTTTGGTTTAATATATCTGTTAGATGTATCTGATTACCTTCTATTTTAATTAAAAGGACGTCTTCCATTATTAAGGAACCGTCTGTTGAATATGCTGTGGATTCACACATTTTATCACCTGATTTAATTGTTCCATGGATTCATTTTATTAATATTAATTATAAATCTATTTCATTAAATAATTTTCTAATTATATTGGATAAATTGATATAAATACTTTTCTACGGCTCATTAATGACATAAACCTTATATAATATGTTGTTAAAGGTTATACAGATTAAATAATTATAAGTAGGGGATATGGTTGAGAAAAATTATAGTAATATTGGCTTTAGCTTTATTAATGATATCTATCGGTTCTGTTTCAGCAACAGACGATTTTAACACTAATAATACGACAAACATCAGTAAATCCATGGTTATAAACCAATTGGACGATTCTAAAAATTTGAACAATTCTGTTAATGCACAGGTTACAATATCTGGTGCAGTTTCTGATTGTATCACTGGCAAACCATTTTCCGGAGTGACAGTAAAAGTAAAAACACTCTCTGGTAAAGAAATGGCCCAGACGACTACTGGCCAAAATGGTCGATATAACGTTTCTTTTTTCAGTAATGAAACAAAATTTAATGTTATAGCTGCATACAGTGGACATTTGTCTCCTTCTCAGCAAGTTTCCCCTAATTTTAATGCAAGCACAGGAACAAAAAATGCGGTGGCTAACTTCCGCTTAGGGCAGCCATCGGTTTCAATTGGATCTCCTGGTGAAACATTTATAAATGAAGATTTTTCACTGCAGGTGACTTTTGATAACCCTTCCAGTACCACTGGTTTTGGTCCTATTGTGCAACTTTCTTTACCATCACAAATTACTTTTAATAGTGCCTCTTATCTGGGTAATTCCATAAAAACTTATGATCTGGGAATTTTCACCGCCTCTGGACAAATTTATAATCCCCTAACCAGACAAATGGTGAATGGAACTCCTGGCTACCGGCTTATTATTCTGGAGTATCCTTTTGGAAGTTTCACCCCGGACCAGCCAGCCGCACCAGTAACAGTAAGTGCCAAAATGGCAGCCAATGCTACCATTGGGGTACCTCTCAATATAACTGCTACCCCGGTATTCCGATTTGGTGACGACCCAGTGGACAACCCTTCCACCGATCCACCTATATATGGGCCTAGTGTTAATGGAAAAGTGACGCCTACGGTAATGCGTCTTACTAAAAGGGCCATTATTCACGAGGATGAAACTGCCACCGGACCAAATTATCCAGTTACTTACCAGCTTGATTTAGACATTGCCACTGGAGCAGTAGTAAGTAATGTTAACATAACTGACTTACTTTCTGGTAATTTACAATTCTTAAATATAATTAATGCTGCTGGAGGTACTGTAATCAATACTCCTGGTGCTACTAGTCCGGGTGGAAACATTACCATCAACTTTGCATCAATTACTGGAGTGGCCGGTATTGATAGGACCATACAATATCGAGTTTATGCCCCTGAATTTAATAGCACCAACCAGACCATAATAAATAACGTTACTGGCGCTTTCAACTTCGGACCAAATGATTCACTGGCTACTGGTAACTATAGTAACCAGACAGTCACGGCCAATGGACCTTCTACTAATTATAATATTACTTTAAAATCTCTGGCAGTACAAAAATCCGTCACTGATCTTAATGGGCCAAATGTCAAACCAACTGACATTTTACAATACGTTATCGGTTTCCAGGTATCTGATTACTTTGAATTCAAGAACGTGTTATTTACTGATATAGTTGGTGATGGTCAAAGTTTCCTGGCATCATTTATTCCTTACTTAATTATTAATGAGAATGGAACCAGTAATAACCTGACTTTTAATTCTTCTAATTATATTGTAACCCACAACAGCACCACTGGAACCTGGACCATCCTATTTAATGTATCACAACAATTGATAGATTCTGGTCTGGATGGTGTCCTTACTGGTGGACTATATAACAACCGAACTGTTAATAGGGGGGCCGCTACGGGAACCATAGTCTTCAGAACAGTAATTGACATACTTTACGAAGATCCAGTTAATTTCCCATCAGGGGATGCTTTCTTAACATCCAACGACCCTACCACTAACACTGTCACCGGATCTGGTGTTTTAACCAATTCTAATAACACGGTAGCTGATGGCAGTGGAACATCGGTTATGGTTGTGGCTCCGATTATTGAGAAGAAACTTTATGCCATAAATGGAAACACCACTAATCTAACAAATCTCATAAAACCAGGTGACAAATTAACATTTTCTTTAAGAGTTGTGGTACCTACCACTAACCTGGAAAATTTCGCTATTAAGGATTTCTTACCAATACCATTCCTTAATGCAACTCAAGTTATGGTAAATGTTGCGCAAGGCGACACCCCTCCTGGTGTTGGTGAATGGCGTTTGGCCAGCGATGATACTTTAAGCAGCTTTTTGGGTAGGTTACCTACCTTAAATACCAGTGCTTTGGACAATACCCTCACCTTTAATTATGGTCTGGTAAACAGTACTGATCAGAATTCCAGGGTAGCTCATATTCTGTTTACTGTAAACGCTACCAATAATCCTATGGCTGATGAGCTTTATCTAACAAATTTAATGAATATTATGTACGATAACAGCCCAGGGGCCATGTTCACAGACAATACAATTATTTCCTTTATAACCCAGCAGCCGGTTTTGAATATAACCAAGGGCATATTGAATACTACTGGATCCGGGAACATTACACCTTCCCCAACTATTCTTCCAGTAAATGGGAATCTAACCGGGGCCGATGCTGGTGATAAATTAACTTTTGTTATAACTATTGGAAATCAAGGACACTGGAATGCTTACAATACTATAATTAAAGACAATGTACTGGCTGGATTTGTTAACTTTAATTTAATCAGTGTAAGATTTGGAAATGGAACTCCTATTGCCTACTCTGGAAATTTAACTAATGGAACTGGATTAATCCTAAATCAAATTATTCCTGCAAATGCCACGGTTTTAATTACCTACACTGTTGATATACCCTCTAATGTCTACCCACGTCAAATAATTAACAATACGGCCCAAATTACCAACTACAGTTCCACTGATGGCGGGCCTAATTATGTACAGGATCCATCTTTATTCCAGGATCAGGCTAGGGTAACTATTGCAGATCCATCTATTTCTAAGAATTTAGTAAACAGTACTGATCCGGGAACCTCTGGAAATAATCTTACCATTGGTGAACAGGGAACCTTCCGCATTACGGTTACCCTCCCGGAAGGCCAAATTCAAAATTTGAATATTACGGACATATTACCTCCAGGGCTTACTTATGTTGGAAATACTATAAACATCACTGGATTTAATGGCACACTAGCTGGTTTCAATGGAACCTCTGGAAATTTGAATATCACCACTTCTGGTAACAACATAAACTTTTTATTTCAAGGAATTAGCACAATTTTGGGGGACAATGATAATACCAACAATACTTTCTACATAGACATCCTGACAACTGTGCTCAATAATGTTACTTCTAATCCCGTAACCAATGTGGCACTTCCAAAAACAAATAATGCAAATATTAACTGGGACAACAACCCGGGATCTCCTATTACTACCAGCTACAACTTCAATGTAGTACAGCCCCAGTTGAATATAAGTAAGACCATAAGTCCTAACCCGGCAGTGGGCGGACAACTGGTAACTGTTAGATTTAATGTTACTAATACTGGATTGTCCCCGGCTTACAATATAACCCTTACAGATCCATTAAATGGAACTGCATTTAACTGGGCCACAGTTGTTGCTAACAGCACACCATCTGGATTTACTTACAACTACAACCCAGGAACGGGAGTTGTAACTTACACTGGAGGAACTTTAGTCGCAGGCCAAAATGCAATTTTCACTTTTAATGCGACTTTGATGAATAATATAATATCCAATTCATCTTATAACAATACCGTAACTGCAAATTACGATTCCTTGAATATTACCACTACTCCTCGGACTGAAAATAGGAACTACAATGTAACTAACAGCACATTGCTTAGAACAGTAGTCCCTGCAATTTCTAAATCATTAAATAAGACTTCAGAAAACGATTCAATTGGAAATGATGTTTTCATTGGAGAAGTGGTCACTTATAAAATTAATATTACCATACCCTCGGGAGTTACTAAAACAGTAACTATAAGAGATGTATTAAGCAATGGATTAGCTTATATCTCTGGCCGGTCTCTCATTAGCCGAAGTAGTACTTTCGTTTCTGCTGATGGATTTACATTCACTTCTTTAAACCTCACGGACTATCAGAGCATTAATGAAACAACCATTAACCCTGCTTTAACATTTTTCCTGGGCAATATTACTAACTCCAACCCAAGTGGTGCCAACGAAACTATTAGTTTGTTATTTGATGTGGTAGTCCGCAATAACGTATCTAACACTGGAAACAGGTCCATTACCAATACAGGTAATTTAACTTACGTTAATGCATCTAATCAAAATTTATCCACAACGGCTAATTCCCCTGCTATACTGGTGCGTTTACCAAATTTAAGTATCTCTAAAAACGCCAGTACCACCACTCCTCAGGGAAATGAATCTATAACCTTTACAATAGTGGTTAGAAATACCAACGGGGCCATGGCCCCTGTTTATGATGGTGTGATCACGGATCTACTCGATGCAAACTTTTTAAATGTCCGAAATATCGTGGTTACCAATAGTACTCCAATAAACTTCAATCAAACATTCAATTCCACTACTGGAAACCTTACTGTTGTGTTTGATAAGATTCCTGTAAATCAGAACTTGACCATTACCTTTGTGGCGGACTTAAAACAAAATATTACCTTTAATCAAACCACAACCAATAGGGTTAATGTAACCGGCACCAGTTTGCCTGGGACTAACGGATCTGGAGGCCAGACCCCTGGTGCTCCGGGAACAGATACTGGTGAAAGAACCGGTGATCCTACCATGCCAGCTGGTGCAGTGAACAATATTAATGCCACAGCACTGGTAAATGTAACAGCCCGTTCACCAAACATTAATAAAACATCTGCTGGTTCTAAAAATGTAACAAGGACCATTGGGGCCACTGCTCCTCAAACCATAGTAGTCACTATTCCTACAGGTACAACTAACCGGCTGAGAATAACTGACCTGGTACCGGCAGGCCTTAATGTCACCGGTGGTTTATTCACCTACACCATTGGCTCGAATTTATCGGTACAAAACAGCAATCCTACGGCAACTTTCAATGCATCCACCAACACCTGGGAATTCAACTTTGGACAGGTAAATGCCACTCAATTTAGTAATATTACTATTGATTACAATGTAACTGTTCTCAATGTAATCGGTAATCAGAACGGGGTTAATTTAACTAACAATGCTACCGTTTACTATCAAAATACTACGGGAGAAGTAAATGGAGGTTCTTCAACCACCACTACCCGGGTAATTGAACCGGATTTACAAATAACCAAAACAGCAAGTACCAATATTAAACCGGGAGATGTCTGTACCTTTACGCTTAATATTTCACACAAAGCTTCCAGTACATCTGATGCTTATGATCTGACTATTCTGGATAATATACCTCCAGGAATGACTTATCTGAATATTGTTTCTCTACCCGGTTCATGGACGGCTGATGCCACTCAACTTCCAGGAAGGATAATATTCAATGGCCCGGCACTTTTAATGGGACAAAATGCCACCATAGTCTTCACCTGCACTGTTGACAACAACACTGCCCTGGCGGGAACTAACATCACTAATCTGGCTAATTTAACTTATAGTTCCCTAAGTGGAACCAACCCTAATGAGAGAAATTACAACACTACCGGTAGTTCCATAACTCACATACTGGGTGCAGACATATTTGTTACCAAAACTGCACCGGCCACTATATATGCTGGTCAACAAATCAACTTTACTATTACTGTAGGAAATAAAGGGCCAGACACCGCCGTTAATGTGGTACTAAATGATCTAATAGACCCGACATGGTTTGCCAGAATGAATAATGCTCAGTACCAGTTAAATGGCACATGGTACACTTTTAATAATCCACTTACCTTAAATCTGGGAAATATTTCATCATTAACTAATTTAACTATTCTGGTTAGAGGAAACATCAATTCCTCTGCTCCAGTGGGAACATTAAATAATTCAGTTAATGTGACCACGGATACACCGGATCCAATTCCAGGAAACAATTCTGCCCAAACCAGCACCACGGTGCAACAACTGGCAGATATTGTTATTGACAAAACTGGTCCGGCCACGGTTATCGCTGGAAACAACATCAGCTATAACATACTGGTTACTAACAACGGACCATCTGATGCTCAGAATGTCCACGTGGACGATAGTATTCCTGTACAATTAATAAATGCCATTTATTCCGTTAATGGAGGATCCAACTGGCTCAGCTGGACGGTGGGAGGCATTGATCTGGGTACTATAGTATCTGGTTCCAGCAGAACCATATTAATAAATGCTACCGTACCTTCATCTGTCTTAAATGGTACTCTACTAACTAATGTGGCTAATGCTACTACCACTACTCCTGATCCAACCCCAGCTAATGACACGGTAAATACCACGGTAACCACTCAGGCTGACATTTACGTGACCAAATCGGCGCCAGCCAATGCGGTTGCAGGTAGTGATATAATTACTTATACTATAAATGTAGGAAACAAAGGGCCTTCTGTGGCTAGAAATGTGGTTCTAACTGATTTAATATCTGGTTTCATTATAAATCCAACATATTCCATGGATAATGGCACTAATTGGAATACATGGAATGGAACACTTAATATGGGTAATTTAACGCCTGGATCTTTAATGGAAATATTGATTCGGGGATTATTGTCATCTAATGCCACAGGAACTATTAATAACACGGCAGTGGTGAATACAACCACTAATGATCCAGTTCTTGTTAATAATACGGCCAGTGTCTTAACTGATGTAAACACAATTGCAGACGTGTTTGTGACGAAGTCAGGTCCTGTTTCGGCGGTGGCTGGTCAGGATACGATTACTTATACTATTTTGGTGGGTAATAATGGTCCTTCTGTGGCTCGGAATGTGATGGTAAATGATACTATTGGTTTCTTGAGTGGGGTTCAGTATTCTTTGAATGGTGGACTCTGGAATGCTTGGACGGGTTCTTTGTCTCTGGGTAATTTAAGTTCTGGTAATGTATCTACTCTGTTGATTCGGGGTTTGGTTCCGGCTTCTACTCTGGGCACTTTGAATAACACGGTTAATGTAAATACCACTACCACTGACCCTTATCTGGCTAATAACACTGCTAATGCTTTGACCAATATCACCACAGTGGCTGATGTGTTTGTGACTAAGTCTGCTCCTGTTTCTGTAATTGCGGGTCAATCTTTGACTTATACTTTAAGTGTGGGTAATATTGGTCCTTCTGTGGCTCGGAATGTGAATGTTTATGATGTTCTGGCTGCTGAAATTTTAAATTCACAATATTCTTTGAATAATGGTTCAACCTGGGTTAACTGGACTGGATCGTTAGTTGTGGGTGATATGAATCCTGGCTCTTTAATTAATCTTCTTATACGTGGAAATGTTTCTTCTGCGGCTCTGGGAACTATTAATAATACAGCTATGGTGAATTCCACTACTACTGATCCTCACCTGCTTAATAATACAGCTTCCACTTCTACCAATGTGTCTACGGTTGCTGATGTTTATGTGACGAAGTCTGGTCCGGTTTCTGCGGTTGCGGGTCAGGATGTGATTAATTACATTCTGGGAGTGGGTAATGTTGGTCCTTCTGTGGCTCGGGATGTGGTTTTGACGGATGTTGTTCCAGGCATGGTTTTAAATTCACAATATTCTATTAACGGTGGATTAAACTGGACTAATTGGAATGGAACGCTCAATCTGGGTGATCTGAATCCTGGAGATTTCTTACAAGTGTTAATACGCGGTAATTTATCTGAAAATGCAATGGGAACTATAAATAATACTGCGGTGGTTAATTCATCTACAACTGATCCTTATCTGATAAATAACACTGCTTCGGCTATAACCAATGTCAATACATTAGCTGACATTTTCGTGACTAAGTCTGGTCCGGTTTCTGCGGTTGCTGGTCAAAATATTACTTACAACTTGAATGTCGGTAATAAAGGACCCTCTGTGGCTAGAAATGTCGTTTTAACTGATTTAATCCCAATTTCAATTCTCAATCCACTATATTCCCTGGATAATGGTACTAGTTGGAATGCCTGGAATGGAACTCTTAATATGGGTAATCTAACTTCCGGGTCTGTTTTTGACATTCTTATCAGGGGATTATTGTCTTCTGATGCCATGGGTGTAATTAATAACACTGCTGTAGTGAATACCACGACTTTCGATCCGATTCTTGCCAATAATACTGCTTCGGCTTTGACTAATGTGGATACTATGGCTGATGTGTTTGTGACTAAGTCTGGTCCGGTTTCTGCGGTTGCTGGTCAAGATACAATAGTTTACACCTTACTGATTGGAAATAATGGGCCATCTGTGGCGAGGAATGTTAGTGTTAATGATAGTATTGGATTTTTAAGTGGAGTTCAATACTCTTTGAATGGTGGAAGTTGGAATGCATGGGTGGGTTCACTATCTGTGGGCAATTTAACTCCGGGAAATATGACAACTTTACTAATTAGGGGACTAGTACCAGCATCTGCTCTTGGTACTTTGAATAATACGGTTAGTGTTAATTCTACAACTACTGATCCTTATTTGGTTAATAATACGGCTAGTGCCTTAACTAATGTAACTACAAGTGCCGATATTTATGTGACTAAATCTGCTCCCGTTTCTGTGATTGCGGGTCAGTCTATTACTTATAATTTGGTTGTGGGTAATGTTGGTCCTTCGGTGGCCCGGAATGTTAACTTGTATGATGTTTTGGCTGCTGAAATTTTGAATTCACAATATTCTTTGAATAATGGTTCAACCTGGGTTAACTGGACTGGATCGTTAGTTGTGGGTGATATGAATCCTGGCTCTGTGATTAATCTTCTTATACGTGGAAATACTTCTGCTGCGTCTTTGGGAACTATTAACAATATAGCTATGGTGAATTCCACTACTACTGATCCTTATCTTGTTAATAATACGGCTTCAACCTCCACCAGTGTTTCTACGGTGGCTGATGTGTTTGTGACGAAGTCTGGTACTCCTGTGGCGGTTGCTGGTCGGGATAATGTTACTTATACTCTTGTGGTGGGTAATGTGGGTCCTTCGGTGGCCCGGTCTGTTGTTTTATCAGATGTGATTTCGGCTATGATTTTGAATCCATTTTACTCTACTAATGGTGGTACATCCTGGAATGTTTGGAATGGTACTTTATCTGTGGGTGATTTGAATCCTGGTGACTCTTTGCAAGTATTAGTTCGTGGTAATTTGTCTGAAAATGCTATGGGAACTATTAATAATACTGCTGTTGTGAATACGACTACTACTGATCCTTACTTGCTCAATAATACGGCTAATGCTTTGACTAGTGTGACGACACTAGCAGACATTTTCGTGACGAAGTCTGGTCCTGTTTCGGCGGTGGCTGGTCAGGATACTATTGTTTACACCATATTGGTGGGTAATAATGGTCCTTCTGTGGCTCGGGATGTGCTGGTTGATGATCCGGTTGGATTTTTATCTGGTGTTGAGTATTCTTTGAATGGTGGAATCTGGAATGCTTGGGGTGGTTCGTTACCTTTAGGTGATTTGAGTTCTGGTAACGTATCTACTCTATTGATTCGTGGATTGGTTCCGGCATCTGCTCTGGGTACTTTGAATAATACGGTTAATGTTAATTCCACTACTACAGATCCATTTGTTGATAACAACACGGCTAGTGTATTAACTAATGTGTCTACGGTGGCTGATGTTTTTGTGACGAAGTCTGGTACTCCTGTGGCGGTTGCTGGTCGGGATAATGTTACTTATACTTTGAGTGTGGGTAATATGGGTCCTTCGGTAGCTCGGGATGTGTTTTTGACTGATGTTATTCCAGTTATGGTTTTGAATCCGTTGTTTTCGGTTGATGGCGGGGTTAATTGGAATGGTTGGAATGGTACTTTATCTGTGGGTGATTTGAATCCTGGAAGTGTTTGGAATGTTTTGATTAGTGGTAATTTGTCTGCTGCGGCTTTGGGTACTTTGAATAATACTGCTGTGGTGAATTCTACTACCTTTGATCCTTTCCTTGATAATAATACTGCTTCGGCTTTGACCAATGTCACCACGGTGGCTGATGTGTTTGTGACGAAGTCTGGTACTCCTGTGGCGGTTGCTGGTCGGGATAATGTTACTTATACTTTGAGTGTGGGTAATGTGGGTCCTTCGGTAGCTCGGGATGTGGTTTTATCTGACGTTATATCTAGTTTCATTATTAGTCCACTTTATTCGCTGGATAACGGTTCTAGTTGGAACTCTTGGAATGGTTCTTTGGATGTGGGTGATTTGAATCCTGGATCTGCTGTGGATATTCTTATTCAGGGGTTATTGTCTTCGGATGCAATGGGTGTAATCAATAATACTGCTGTGGTGAATTCTACTACCTTTGATCCTTTCCTTGATAATAATACTGCTTCGGCTTTGACTAATGTGTTTACGGTGGCTGATGTGTTTGTGACAAAGTCTGGTCCTGATTCGGCAATAGCTGGTCAGGATACGATTATTTACACTATTTTGGTGGGTAACAATGGTCCTTCTGTGGCTAGAAATGTGATGGTTAATGATACTATTGGTTTCTTGAGTGGGGTTCAGTATTCTTTGAATGGTGGAGCCTGGAATGCATGGGCTGGTTCCATACTATTAGGGGATTTGAGTTCTGGTAATGTTTCTACTCTGTTGATTCGTGGATTGGTTCCAGCTTCTGCTTTGGGTACTTTGAATAATACGGTTAGTGTTAATTCCACGACTAACGATCCCTTTATTGATAATAATACTGCTTCTGCTTTGACCAATGTCACCACCGAGGCTGATATCTTTGTTATCAAAAAAGGTCCGGCTATGGCCATACCTGGAAAAGATGTGATCACCTATGTTATTAATGTAGGAAATAATGGTCCTTCTTATGCACGAGATGTGGTTCTAACCGATTCCATACCTTCAGTAATATTGAATCCAATTTATTCCATTAACAATGGTTCTTCATGGAATAACTGGACCGGTAACCTGTCACTTGGAGATATTACTCCTGGAAGCGTGCTTGAGATACTAATTAGTGGATCTTTATCCTCTTCAGCTACACAAGCGTTTAACAACACTGCTGTGGCGAATTCATCCACAACTGATCCATTCATGGAGAATAATACCAGCACTGCTGAGGTAATGATAAAAACAGCTGATATTGCTGTAATAAAAGCAGTGAATGTTTCCAATCCGAAATATCTTACCAATGTGGCCTTTACCATCCGGGCAACCAATAATGGTCCTGATGGAGCTACTGGTGTTCAGATCAAGGATTTATTGCCTGCTGGTCTGAAGTTTGTTTCATACACGACCAATCAGGGAACCTACAATCCTACTACTGGTATCTGGAATATAGGATCCCTTAACAATGGTTCTTATGTAACTCTTAGAATAGTTGCCCAGGTGATTAAATCCAATACGGTGATAGTTAACACAGCTACCAAGTATGCTGAAAATGAATATGATCCAAATCCGGATAATGATAAAGGCAATGCCAGTATTAATGTGGCAGCTGCAGCAGATCTGGTTATTAAGAAGACAGTGAATACTAAATCAACATATCTAACTAAAAAGGTCTACTTCACGGTCACTGTCCACAACTATGGCCCAGATACGGCAACCGGTGTTTATGTGAAAGATGTTCTACCTAAAGGACTTAAATTTGCATCATTCAGTACTAACTATGGTAAATACAATGCAAAAACAGGAATATGGACCATTGGTAATTTAGGAAGCAAAAAAACTGCTAAACTTACCATAGTTTCATATGCAGTAAGAACTGGAACGATAGTCAATACGGCTACGGTTTACTCTAAAACCTATGATCCAGTTGTCCGCCCTGGTGATTCTAAAGTATCACGTGCCACAGTGGTAGTTAAAAAGATCAAACGTAAACACCACCACAAAACTCCGATTAAAACAGTTGGAATGCAGCATACTATGTAATGAAGAGTATTCGTTAAAAAAGGGAAATAAGTTAAAAAAATAGAGGAAAATTACTTATCTATTTTTTAAATTTTTATTTTATTTTATTTTTAATTTATTATATCTAGATCAAAATATTAATTTCAAGTAATAATACTCACTTTTAAAATAAAATCACGGGTAAACATGCTGCCCTTGACTTGTATAGACCTGGCCCTGATCCATAACAATATTACCTCTGCAAATAGTCATTATAGGGGCTCCTTGATATTTTAAACCCTCAAAAGGCGTGTAATGGGCCTTAGTATAAAATTCATCCGACTTTATGGATCCTTCTTCTTTAAGATCAATAATCACCAGGTCTGCATCCATACCCTTTGCAATAAATCCCTTTGTATTTAAATTAAATATTTTAGCAGGATTTTCACATAAAAGACGATTAATTGAGTATAAATCTATTTTTCCATTATTATGTTCGGTTAAAAGTAATTTAAGGACTACTTCCAGATTTGGAATTCCGGGTGATGCTTCCCAAACATTTTTTTCTTTTTCTTCCATGGTGTGAGGGGCGTGGTCTGTTCCAATCAGATCGATTTGTTTTAAATCTTCCAGAGAAATTTTTTCAGAATATTTTCGAAGTGGAGGATTGGTTTTGGCCAAATTGCCATATTTTTCAAATGCAGAATCATCCAGAAAAAGATGCTGGGGGGTAATTTCTGATGAAATATTTTTCATGAACATTTTGGCATTGATTATAAGTTCCAGAGATTTTTTAGTACTTACATGGCAGAAGTGAATCTTTGTGCCATAATTATGGGCCAGAGCTAGCGCCTGGGCCACAGCCACTTCTTCAGCTACTGCAGGACGAGCTTTAGCGTAATTTCCCGGAATATTTTCTCCCTTTAATTTCATTTGTTCAGTGCAGTGATTTACCAGGTCTTTATTTTCTGCATGCAAGGTAATCATGGGGATTAATGTGGTTTCATTATTTTCCTCACTTTCATCACATTTCTCCCTTTCATTTATAGAAATATTAGAAATGGTTTTAAAAGCCTCTTGCATAAAACCACCATCTATGGTGTCCATGAACAATTTAAAGGAGGCTGGTTTCAATCTGACAATTTTTTCCACTTTTTTTAGATTTTTTACACCAGCATGCAACCCAAAATCAATTATACTTTTTTTTGAGGCTATTTTTAATTTATCCTGAAACGCTTTAGTGGTGTTTGTAGGAGGAATGGTGTTAGGCATATCCATAATCGTGGTAAATCCACCATTAGCTGCGGCCTGACTTCCTGTTTTAAAATCTTCCTTATAAGTAAGCCCGGGATCTCTAAAATGAACGTGAACATCTATTAGTCCGGGTAAAACCACATTGTTATTAGCATTAATAGTTTTTTCTGCTTTTAAAGGAGTTTTTGTTATATCAATTATTTTTCCCTGGTCTATGTTAATGGAACATGAACCTGGTTCTGGCAAAATTTTACAGTTTTTGATACATAGGTCTATCATAAGTGCCACCAATATCCACAATATTTCACTATCACGTATTTAATTTTAATAACCTCAAATAATTCTTTATAATCATACCCATACTTATTGAATATTTGTCCATAAAATTAAAATAAAGCAAGTTGCTGCTAATTAAAATTTATCATTTGGATATATTATTTCTAATTGCATTTTTATATTATATTTAATTTCAGAACTTTAATATCATTATATTTTATATATTGTTATAAATTTCTAAATAAGATTCTAACAACGGAATCACTTATTATAATTTAATTACAAAATAAAAACTGAGATATCATGATAAAAAGGGAAAAACTTATTAAAAAAATCATAGAACGAGATAGAAAGTTCATTTTCAGTGATGCTTCTTTAAAACCTATTAATGAATATCTTAAAGATTCCTCCAGAAGAAAGCCCACAAATCATAGCTGATTTTACGGAATATTCTCCTCTGCATAAGGGCCATCTACACTGCATGAGACAGGCCCAGGATGCTTTTCCAGATGCTCTTTTTGTAGCAATCGTCCCGGGACCCACCGAACGCAGTGGCCGAGGTTTGCCATATATAATGACTCGACAGGCTCGTGCCAGGGCTGCAGTAGCTGTAGGGGCAGATGTTGTGGTTGAAGGACCTCCTATGGGGATCATGGGTTCTGGTCAGTACTCTTTGTGTCTGGCCAAAATGTTTAAGGCCCTGGATGCAGACATAATTCCTCGAGGATATCAGCCAGTTGAGGGTTTTGATTTAATCATGGAAAGAATTTCTATGGGCCATGCAGTGGCTCCCCGACCCTATAAAATGGTTGATCTTGATACTCGAGAAGTTTTGCTGGAGGGCAAACTTCAGGAGGATAATTATGTCATTGCTTCCCTTTCCAAATCTCTCCGAAAAATTGGCTTTGATTTCAAGGATAAATTCTTTTTTGTAAAAAGAATAGAGGGGGTGAGTGGAACGCTTATCCGAAAATCTGTCCTTGACAATAATCTGGACATGGTGAAAGACATGCTACCTCCTGAAACCATTGAAGTTTTAAGGGAGGAAATAGAGAGTAACTATGCACCACTTCATAATGTACGAAGTGAAGAATTAATACTGGAAACAGTGAATAAAACTTCCAGAGACGATTTACTTAATCTCTCTTTATTAAATGAAACCACAGTCGATGATATTATTGATAAAAGGCCTTATAATTGCTTAGAAGAAGTTATTAAATCTATTTCTCAAGGTTTCAGTACTCATCATAAAAGCAGGGTTTTATCTTCTCTGGAGGCAAAAGTAGATAAGGAAACAATTTCTAAATATATAGAAAATTACCCTTCTCTTATTCGTGTATTGAATTATAAAGATAAACACGTTTTACAAGAGTTTAAAAATAGAATACCTCACAGGAGGATAGAAATATGTCAGTGAAAGAAGGAGATTTCATAAAATTAGAATTTACAGGACGAGCCAAAGAGACCGGTGATGTCTTTGACACTACTATTGAAGAAGTTGCTGAAGAAGCTGGAATTAAAGTTGAAAACAAAACCTACGGACCTATACCTGTTATTTTAGGTGGAGGACATTTACTAAAAGGCCTAGATGAATCTGTAGTGGGAATGGAAGAAGGAGAAAAGAAAACGGTAGAGCTTACTCCAGAACAGGCTTTCGGTGAGCGAGATGCTAAATTAATTCAACTCATTCCAATGAAGGAATTCAAAAAACAGGGTGTTAATCCTTATGTGGGAATGACTCTCACTGTGGAAAACCACACTGGTAGAATTCTAAATATTTCCGGTGGCCGGGTCAGAGTGGACTTCAACCACGAACTGGCTGGTAAAACCCTGGAATATGAAGTGGAAGTTAAAGAAGTAACCACTGATGATGTGGAAAAAGTAAAAAGCATGATCAAACTCCACTACCCTAACCCAAATCTGGACGTTTCCAAAACTGAAATCACTTTTGAAGATGGAAAAGTTGTAATTTCCATGGACGAAGTGGCTAAATTTGATAACCAGCCTTATATGGACATTACTTTCGCCCGATTCAGAATTTCCCGTGACATCTGGGAAAACATTGAAGGTGTGGAAAAGGTAGAGTTCACAGATGTCTTTGAAAAGAAAGCTGAAGAAGAAGCAGTAGAAGAAGTTGCTGAAGAAGTTATTGAAGAAGCAGTAGAAGAAGTTGCTGAAGAAATTCCAGAGGTTCTGGACGCTTCGGAAACAAAAGAAACTAAAGAGGAATAATATTTCTCTTTTTTTAAATTATTTTTTTTTAAGTGTTTTTTCAAATTTTAATTAAGAATTTCAAATAGATATTATCCCTAGTTTAAGACCTATTTTTTTAAATCATTAATTTTTCAATTTTTAGTTTACAATTAAACTAACTAAATATTGACCACCTAGTACTATTAAAGCGCCAATACCCATTCCTAAAAGAAAACCTGTAATCAATCTTATTTTATTATCGCTTTCCCGCCATCCTACAAACTGAGTAATTCCATCGATCAGTGCAGGAAGGCCTAAAATTAACATTACTGCCAATGATGGGCTTATAATTTCCCAGTGAAAAATTGGTAGAGTAAAAACTCCTAGTAATGTCCCAGTGCATCTGGCACACAGTGGAAGAGGCTTATTTCTAAAATATATGGTTCTATCTGGTAGGCCATGACACAGGGGAACAGAATATATTTTTAAAGGGCCATTATTTTCATGATCTTTTTCAGACATTTTTACACATTAAAAAATATTTTAGTAAAAAAATAATGAATTGTTTTCAGGAAATTAAAATAATTATTTAAATAATAAGTAAAATATTTGATTTAAAGACCTAATGAATTAATAACACCCCTAGGGTTGTTTAATAGTTGATTAATCACGCTATTAACATCTCCGTAATACGGGGCCAGATAAACCACATAAATTGCATATAAAATAACTCCCACAATTATTAAAGTTACTAAAAAGACCACGCAGAAGAGTAAAAAGCTATTTGATTTTTTAGGTGGCTCTTCTTTTTTGGGCCTGGGCATTCCTCGGGAAGATGATCTTTCGTATTGTACTGGTTCTGGCTCTTTCTCCATGTAACTTTCTTTAAGAGATTTTTCAGATTCCCATTGTTCTGGTTCTCTATTTTCACTCTTTCCAGTGACCAGTTCGTCAGCACATTCCTGGCAGTAGTTTTTACCGGCCAATTTTAGCCTGCAGTCTTCACAAATGACTTTTCCACAACTTACACAAGCCGCTACGCCTTCTTTATCCGGGTGATTTTCACAGTTCATTTTTTCACCTGTAAATATTTTTAAGACAATCAGGGAATTAATTTATTTTAATAGTAAATATCTTAATTTTATTAACTATTCTTACTATATATTCTTATAATTAATTTAATTTGACATTTAATTTGACTAATTTTAATTACTATTGTTTTTTTGAAATTATGAACATCATAAAAATGAACATCATGAAAATTTACTAAAAAGAATAAAGTGAAAGTTTTAAGGCCAGGTAACCAGTTTAGGCACCTTAACCATTTCCACTTTTTCCCTAACCAGTTCTGGCCATTGGGTGGTATCAAATCCTTTCTGGGCCAGGAATCCGAAAACCCATCGGGATAGGCCAATACCAGTACACCCGGTCCATATTCTTTGATTTCGAGCTTCTTTAATGGAAAATCCTTCTATGAAATGGGTTCCGTGGACATTAGCAGAAACTACGGCTACTCCTTTATCCTGACCAGGTAAACTCAACCTCATTTCATATTTAGGCACGTCTGGGAATTCTATTCCTCTTTCCTCTACCTTACGACCTTCTAAATAAAATGGGTCGTCTCCTATTTCGGTGTACCACTCTAACTCCATTTTATCAGCTATTTGGTGGGATAATTCCAGGGTCTGGTCTCTAATCTCATTGGTCTGGTCTGGTGTTCCTAACCATACCAGTTCAGTTCGCTGGAATTCGTGCACTCTGTCAAGGCCTTTTGCTCCACCTGCTTCCCACCGGTAGGTCCATCCACTTTTATCATAGGCTTTAATAGGCAAATCCTTCTCATTCACCACTTCGTGGCTTAAAAATTCGTAAAATGGTTCGCACTGGGCCGGAGCAATTACATAACCGGGGTCTTTAAGTCCTTCTTTTAGTAAATCAATTGGGACCTCTTTATTAATTATTAATTCATTTTTAAATTTTTCAAAAGTTTCTGGATCTCTTTTAGGAGCACTACAATAGTACATACCCTCTGGAAGCCCTTCTAAATACCTCATTTTGTGCATTACTGGAATAGGAATTAGCTTGGGGAACAAATATTCCTCAAATCCTAAAGGAATTACAATGCTTTCCAGCAAAATTTCTTCCAGGGCTCGCTGTAGGGCTACCATAGGTGGTGCATAAAGCCATTGACCCCTTCCAGGGAATTTTTTTACCCACCCTTGCTTTATGGACTCTTCAGTGGGATCTCCTTCAAAAAGAGGAGTTCTTTTTTCGCTGCGGGCAATGATTTTTCCAGGAGTGATTTTAGTTACCTGTCGGGTAAGAATATCTGTAGGCTTCTCTTCCTCAGCTTCTCCGGCACTTGTTACATCACCTGCTTTTTCATCACCAGTCTCGGGAGCAGTAACATATTTTAAAATTCTATTAACCACATGCTTCCGTAAATCAGCCTCTTCCATGTCATGTACTTCCACAATCACTTCGCCGTCATTTATTTTAAAATCGGTGATTTGAGGTAATTTTTTGGCTAAATCGAGATCTACATCGTATTTACCTTTTCCAGTAGGAATAATAGTTTTATATTCTGGTACAAAGATTTTACGTATTCCCATATGATATTTTTGCCCTAAAAGTTGGGTTAATGGTTTTTTCATTCTTAGAATGGCATCGTGGGCTCTCACCCGATGACCAGATTCTATAGTAACTTTTAAAACATTACCTTCAATTTCCCAATCAGTTATTCGAGCCCCTTCTTCTTTTTTATCCTCTGGAACTCCTTTTAGAAGCAATTCTTTGTTTGCTTCTTCAATAAAATTTTTTATGTCTTCTTGAGCTTCTTCAATATCTTTGCTAAAAGTTATTTCGCCCTGGAGCATGAATTTCATATTTTCACCTTTTGATTTATAGATTAATTATTATTTTCCTTTAAAATATGATTCTGAGTATTTTTTATATTCCACTTATTTAAATAATTCATTAAACGCTTATTAATGATTAACAGAATACATTCAAGTATTATCTAGATTAATCGCGACCCTTCTGAGTTTTCTAGAATTTTTTCCACAGTCATTTCATCGAATATAAGGCTGTCTGCTGTAGCCAGAAATGTACGGAGTGAATCTCCGGATATTTTGAATTTCACTTTAGGGCCATTGCTTTCTGATTCCACATAATTTTCATTTTCTGGGTCCAGAGACTTCAATGAAATTTCAGCCTGTTCTTTATTCTGATACTCAATTACTATTTGGGCTTTAACAAGCATAATATCATCTTTTATTAGATGTTAGTTGATTTTTTATGGATTATATAAATATATTATTAAATTAAGATTCAGTCTGTTTATTCAATATTTTTTTCCCAATCTTTTCTATTGATTTTAAGGCACTCGACTCTGGATATTGGGCAAGGGGCTTACCGTGCATATCTGCGGTAATTACTGCAGGATCACGGGGGATACTTCCCAAAATTTCAATGTTAAGTTCTTTCAGCTTTTCCTCTACAAATTGTTCTTCTTCCTCACTGGAAACTTTGTTTACTACGGCCACAATGTTCTGTACGCCAATGTCTCCTGCCAGTTTTTTTATTCTTTGGGCAGTTTCCAGGGATTTTAAGCCAGGTTCGACCACTACAATCATAATATCAACAGATTCTGCAGTTTTACGGCCTAAATGTTCTATTCCAGCTTCCATATCCAGAATAACTATTTCGTCTTTTTTAAGTATCATGTGCCTTAAAAGGGCCTTTAGAAGAACAGATGCAGGGCATATGCAGCCATCTCCACCTTTATCCACAGTTCCCATCACCAGAATTTTTAGATTTCCATTAGGCCCATAATCCAGTGATAGTGTTTCTGGTAGATCGCTGATTTTAGGATTCATTTTAAATACTTCTCCAAAAGAAGATCCCTGTTCTGCCCCGGTTCTTTCCTTAATTAAATCCCTCATTTGAGATATGGGTGTGATTTTATCGTGTATTCCAAGACTGGATGCTAAATTCATGTCGGGATCAGCATCTATGGCAAATACTTTGTATTCTTTAGAGAAAATACAGGACAATGTACTTGAAAGAGTTGTTTTACCAACTCCTCCTTTTCCAGTAACAGCGATTTTCATTTTTAACACCTTATTAAATTAATTATCAGGATTTTAACTAATTGGAATTACCCTTAATGTCTGGCAATTTCCAAAAAAGTTTTATTTGAAAAATTTAATTCTATTAAATTAATTCAATTCTATAAAATTCTATTTTTACTACCATAAATTATAAAATCTTATTAAATATTAAATTAATTTAGTAGATAATTATTTAGTATATATTAAAAATAATCTTTATATAATATGGACTATTTATGTTAAAAAAATTAAAGATTATATTGAGGAATTTAATACAGAATTAATTGAGATGAATTTAATAATGATTTTATCAGTAATGATTTTATCAATATTTAGAAATTAATTTTATTAAATGAATTTGGAAAAATATTTGAAAATATTTCAATTTAATTATAATTATTGTTTCAATTACTTTTTGGACGTAACGTTTATTAATGGTTATCAAGAAATTGAACTTAACTTAATCTAAGTTATCATTTCAGTTATCATTCTCAATTTTCAATGTTTAATTGATAGAAATTTTTATGGAGGATTATTTATGGTTCGAGCATATACAAGAAGAGATTACATTAGAAAAATCCCAGGGTCACGGATTGTTCAATATGATATGGGTAACTTATCCGCTGAATTCCCTATATCTGTGAGTTTAGCCGTAAAGGCCCCTACCCAAATTCAACACAACGCTTTAGAAGCATCAAGGATTGCTTCCAACAGATTCATGCAGAGAAAAGCTGGTAGAATGGGTTACCACTTGAAAATACGAGTTTACCCTCACCACATTGTCCGGGAAAACCCTATGGCAACTGGAGCAGGTGCTGACCGTGTACAAGATGGTATGAGAAAAGCATTTGGTAAAGCAGTAAGTTCTGTGGCTATTGTGAAGAAAAATCAGAAAATACTCACTATTCAAACCAACAAGAAAAACTTTTTAGATGCCAAAGAGGCCCTTAGAAGAGCTGCTATGAAATTCCCAGTTTCCTGTAGAATAGTTGTTGACAAGGGAGAAGAACTGGTCAAATAGATATTAAATTGGTTAGTTTAACCAATTTAACCTTTAAATCTTTTATATTTAATTTAAATTTAGATTGCATTCGTGTGATTTGATTTCATAATTTATCGGAATAGGATAAATTAATTAGTTACTAAATTAATTAATGGGATTATTACTCACAATTATTTTTGAACAATGATGAGGTTTTAAGGGGATAAAACATGTATGTGGCATTTTTTGAGGATTTAAACAAGGAAGATGTGGCTATTGCTGGTGGAAAAGGAGCTAATTTAGGGGAATTAACTCAAGCTGGAATTCCAGTTCCTCCAGGTTTTGTGGTAACATCAGAAACCTATGACAAGTTTATGAGAGAAACAGGGATTTACTCTGAAGTAATGAGTTATTTAGATTCTCTGGATGTTAATGATAACAAAAAACTCCAGGAAGCTGCTAAAAATATTAAAAAAACCATTATCGAAACAGAAATACCTGAAGATATTAAAACATTTATTATAGAAGCTTACAATGCGCTCTGCCAACGAATTGGAATAGAAGATGCATTTGTGGCCATTCGTTCCTCTGCCACAGCAGAAGATCTACCAGAGGCCTCTTTCGCAGGCCAGCAAGATACTTTTCTTAATATTAAAGGACCACAAGATGTAATTGATTATGTTCAAAAGTGTTGGGCATCTCTTTTTGAAGCTAGGGCAATTTTTTACCGGGAAGAAAATAATTTTGATCATTCCAAAGTTTATATTGCGGTAGTTGTTCAGGAAATGGTGGAGGCTGAAAAAGCAGGAGTGATGTTTACAGTGCATCCTTCCACAGGTGAAGAAAAGATCCTCATTGAAGGTTCTTGGGGACTGGGTGAAGCTGTTGTTTCAGGAACTGTTACCCCTGACACTTACTGGGTGGACAAAGCTACAGGAGAAATTCTAGAAGTCACCATCAGTGAAAAAAATGTCATGTTTAAAAAGGATCCTGAGGCAGGAAAAACCATTAAAACCGAAGTTCCAGCGGATTTAAAGAACAAACGTGTTTTAAGTGATAATGAGTTGGAAACTCTCACTGAGATGGGAAAACGGATACATGAACATTATGAATTCCCACAGGATACTGAATGGGCCTTTAAGGATGGTAAACTATTCATGCTTCAATCC
Organism: uncultured Methanobacteriaceae archaeon; assembly: GCA_963698135.1. GTDB lineage: Archaea > Methanobacteriota > Methanobacteria > Methanobacteriales > Methanobacteriaceae > UBA349. The sequence continues at coordinate 619,794 of CAVOPP010000011.1, forward strand.
AGGCCGGTTACTACCTTAGGTGGAAATAATGGGCATTCTGAAGACGCTGAAGAAGGAGAAAGAACTGTGATAACCAAAGGTTTAGGTGCCAGTCCAGGAATGGCCTCTGGGGCTGTAAAAATAGTCAATAACATTGACGAACTGGATAAAATCCATGAAGGTGATGTTCTGGTTACTGTAATGACCACTCCAGATATGGTTCCAGCCATGAAGAGGGCCAGCGGTATTATCACCGATGAAGGTGGAGTAACCTGTCATGCTGCTATTGTTTCCCGGGAATTGGGAATACCCTGTGTGGTGGGAACCTCTGATGCTTCTAAAACCCTTGATGAAAACCAATTAGTGACTCTGGACGGTAACAAGGGAATCATTTATGAAGGAATACTTAAAACAGCTGAGAAAAAAGAGGAAGAAACTCCTAATGCAACTGTTCAAGCACCATTACTCACCGTAACTGAAGTAAAAGTTAATGTGAGCATGGTTGAAGCGGCTCAAAAGGCGGCTGCTACTGGAGCAGATGGAGTCGGTCTGCTGCGTACCGAACACATGATGTTAACTTCTGGTGTTCATCCTAAAAAGTTCATTACCGACGGAAGGGAAGAAGAACTGATTAAAATACTGGTGGAAAACATTTTGAAAGTGGCCGACGCTTTCTATCCTCGACCAGTATGGTACCGAACCCTGGATGCCCCAACTGACGAATTTAAAACTTTAGATGGTGGTCAGGACGAACCCTATGAACACAACCCTATGCTGGGCTGGAGAGGAATCAGAAGGGAATTGGACGAACCAGAAATCTTAAAAGCAGAATTCAAAGCCATTAAAAAACTTCACGAACAGGGCTATACCAATATTGGAATAATGATTCCTCTGGTACAACACCCTGACGAGCTTAAAAAGGCCAAAGAAATTGCCCAAGAAGTTGGTTTGAAACCCCAAAAGAATGTAGAGTTTGGAATAATGGTGGAAACCCCGGCAGCAGCCCTAATAATCGAAGAGTTCATTGAAGTTGGAATTGATTTCGTAAGCTTTGGAACCAATGATTTGACCCAGTACACACTGGCTATTGATAGAAACAACGAACACGTGGCTGGATTATATACTGAAGGCCACCCTGCAGTTTTAAAACTTATTGAACGGGTTATTAAAAGGTGTGAAGCAGCTGGAGTTAAGACCAGTATTTGTGGACAGGCAGGAAGTATACCTAAGATCGTGGAAAAACTGGTTGAACTGGGAATCAGCAGTGTATCTGCCAATACCGATGCTGTAGCCGAAGTTCGCAAAACAGTAGCTCGTGGAGAACAAAAACTTCTTCTAAGAGCTGCTAGAAAGATGGTTACTGAATAAACTAGTTTATAGTTTGTTTTAATCATATTTCATTTTTTTATTTTTATAATTTATTTTGGGTGTCATAATATGGACAAAAAAGGACTCAGCAAGCGCCAGGTTTTTGAAACGCTTCAAGAGTTCAAAAATAAAGATTTAATGTATTCTTCTGGGAATATATTGGGATCAATGTGTACTTGTGCCCATCCCATTGCTCAAGAAGCCTACTGTGATTTTTTAGAATCTAATCTGGGAGATCCAGGCCTTTTTAAAGGTACTAAAGCACTGGAAGACGAAGTAATTACCATGCTCGGTGATCTTTTAGGCAAAAGGGATGTCTATGGACATGTAATCACTGGAGGTACTGAAGCCAATTTAATGGCCATGCGGGCAGCCAGAAACATGGCCCGGGAAAATGCTGGAAGCACATTTTTGGAAAAACCAGAGATAATTGTTCCTAAATCTGCCCATTTTTCATTTAAAAAAGCAGCCGATATTTTAGGTTTGCACTTAAAGGAAGCGGAACTGGACGAAGAATACTGCATGGATATTGATTATCTAAGTGAAAACATCACTAAAAATACGGTAGCCATAGTAGGAGTTGCTGGAACCACAGAACTGGGCAAAATTGACCCTATCTCTGAGCTTTCTAAAATTTGTTTAGATTCTGACATTTATCTCCATGTGGATGCAGCATTTGGAGGATTTTTAATTCCCTTTTTAAATGATATTGGTTATGATTTACCTCAATTTGATTTTTCTCTGGAAGGTGTTTGTTCTATAACTATTGACCCTCATAAAATGGGTTTGGCTCCTATTCCCACTGGTTGTATTTTATTCCGAGAAGAGAAATACCTGGATGTCATGAATATTGATACCCCATATCTCACACAAAAACAGCAATCAACCATTGTGGGCACTAGAACGGGTGCCTCTTCTGCAGCGGCGTGGGCCATAATGAAGTATATGGGTAGGGAAGGCTATGTAAAACTGGCCACCCGGGCTATGGAGATAACTGAATTTTTAGCCAGAAATCTGGTAAAATCAGGGTTTGAACTGGTGAGTTCACCAGAATTAAATATCGTAGCTTTTAATTCTAAGAAAATAAGTGCTCAGGAACTGGCCAAAAATCTTGAAGCTGAAGGATGGGCGGTTTCTGTTTCAGCATGCCCTCCTGCTATAAGAGTTGTACTCATGCCCCATATAAAGCGCGAACATATAATTGCTTTTATAGAAACACTTGAAAATATTCAAGGAAGTCTTGATTAAAAACTACTTTTTTATTAATCATTATTTTTAATTGTAGGTAAAATGGATATTCTTAATGGAAAAATATTTGATAATTTCAATCATGATTCTAAAATCTAATAAATACTGAATATATAAAATTAATTTCTAAATCTAATAAAACCAGGATATATTAATAGATTATATCTTTTTTTACAAGCATGATAAATAACTGTTTCTGAGGAACTAAAATGAAGAAAATTAATACTCCCACAACTAAAAAAACCTTGGAAAATCTTCACATAGGGGAACAAATTCTTTTAAGTGGAAAAATGTTCACCGGAAGGGATGCGGCCCTACCCAGACTGGTAAAAGCAATAGAAAATGGGGAAAAAATAATTGATCTGGAAGGATCGGCCCTGATGCATACTGCGGTCAGTGATGCAGGTATAGCTCCAACCACCAGTAATAAAGAGGAAATTGAGGGAAATATTCCGGCACTGGCCAGAGAAGGACTTCTTATTCATATTGGGAAGGGAACTTTAAGTGAAGAAACTGTTAAAGCTTTAGGTGATGCCGGAGCCATTTTCGTGGTCACCCCTCCAGTGGCCGCTCTCTTAACCAGCAAGGTCAAATCCAAAAAAGTGGCTGCCTTTAAAGAAGAAGGAATGGAGGCTATTTTTGAACTGGAAGTGGAAGAAATCCCTGGAATTGTGGCTGTGGCCCATGGAAAATCTATTTATTAAATTATATTTATTTTGATTCTATTTTTATGATTCATTTTTTATTTAAGCGAATCAAAATCCATTTGTAATTTTATTAAGTTCAATAAACAGTTTCTAATAATATTTAAACTATTTTGAGGGCTTACCAAAGGCTATATCTCCGGCATCTCCCAGACCAGGCACGATATAACCGTCTTCATTCAGTTCTTTTTCCAAAGAACAGGTGTAAATCTCCAGATCAGGGTGAGTTTCTATTATTTTTTTTAAGCCGGGTTCAGAACTTATAACTGTAAAAAGAACCATTCTAGCAGGATTTCCAAACATTTTAAGTTTTTTAAGGATTAATTCCATGGTATTTCCTGTGGCCAGCATGGGATCAGCCACAATCACTATTTTACCATTCAAATCAGGTATTTTAAAGTAATCCATGCACACTTCAAAGGGAGGTTCGTCCCTCCGCCAGGCCCCAATCACTCCGTATTGTGCTTCTGGAAAAACCCTCAAAATCCCGTTAGTTAAGGGTAAAGAAGCCCTTAAAATAGTTATGATAACAATATCATTTCTGGATTTTATTTTTATCCCATCTGCTTTACCTAAGGGTGTTTCTACAATCACCTCTTCTTTTTCCAGAGTGTTGGCAAATTCATAAGACATTAATCGACCTATTTCAATAATTCCTTTTCTAAAATGGGCCGAGTTAATTCCCTTTTTTCTAATTTTCGTTAATTTTTCCTGTACCAGTAAATGATCAACTATTTTTAGCATATAAATCACCACAATTAGGAAAAGTAAATAAAATGTTTTTGCTATTCGAGAATTATTATTTTAATTAATTTTTATTAATTTTTATTAATTTTTATTTCTATGGCAAAATATATAGAATAACTGGACTAAAAATATAACTAAATAAAATACTTCAAAGATAATATTCCAAAAAATAATATTGAACAAATATTACCACTAAATCCATACACAATACATTTTTTAAAACCATTCAAGGCATTTAACATTTATCATGGTTTAAAGGGGTTTTAAGATGAATAAAAAGTTAATACTGGGTATAGCAATTGCAGTAATAGTTATTATTGCTATGTTATTGTTATGGTCCCAGAATATGCCCCAGAATTCTAAAAAAGGTTCCCAATCAGAAGTGGTGTTGGAAAACCTTAATACTCCCTGGGCCCTGGACTTCCTGCCTAATGGAACCATGATATTTACTCAAAGAGGGGGCCAGGTCAGTACCTGGGATGGAAAATCCCTTAATATTGTAGGAAATATTTCTGTAAAGGCCCAGGGGGAATCTGGACTTTTAGGACTGGCTGTAGATCCTCAATTTTCTAAAAACAATTATATATATGTTTATTATACTGGCAATACTTCTAATAAGATTTCCAGATTTACTTTAAATCAAAAACTGGAAAATGAGACTATTTTAGTTGATAAGATACCTTCGGCATCTATTCACGATGGAGGCAGACTTAAGTTTGGCCCGGATGGTAAATTATATGCCACCACGGGTGATGCCTCCCAACGAGATTTGGCCCAGGATGTAAATTCGCTGGCAGGTAAAATACTTCGTTTGAATAAAGATGGAACTGTCCCTGCAGATAATCCATTTAATAATTATGTATGGTCATATGGTCACCGGAACCCTCAGGGAATAACCTGGAACACGGAGAATGGAATTATGTACGCCTCTGAACACGGCCAGACCCGGAATGATGAGATCAATATTATTGTTAAAGGTGGGAATTATGGCTGGCCTCTGGAAGAGGGAGATAATTTAACGGGTAAATATAAAAATCCTTTAATTTACTACACTAATTTTACCCTGGCTCCCTCTGGAATGGCCTTCTTCCAGGGAGATTTATATGTGGCTGGACTCCGGGGCAATCAACTACGTCAGATAGTTCTGGACGGTAATGGCCAGAAAGTGGTCAGTGAAGCAGAATTATTCACCAATCTGGGCAGGATAAGGGATGTGGTGGTGCATGATGGTTACTTGTATATCAGCACCAGCAATCAAGATGGTCGAGGTGTTCCCAATAATGGGGACGACAAAATAATCAGATTCCAGGTAAATAGTTCATAAAATTATTGATTTAAAAAATATACAAAAATAGATTAGTTATTTTTAATTCTTTTTGGATTAATATTTGAATGGTTTAATATTAAATAAATTTAATATTGGATAGCATTACTCACCTTTTTCATCATCAAAAGGTTCTTCGTGGGTTATAATCTGTTTTCCTTCTGCGGAAGGGACCACTTCTAGTTTACCGCCTTCAAATTCCAGTTCAAATTCTTTCCCATCCATTAGCATATGTAAAAACACACCCAGTGAGGAAACCTCGGAATGGGGCTGGGTAGTAACCGATACATTCCAGTTGGCGGCCTTATAAACGGGAGTGGGAACTCTAGAACCACCAACAACTACTAACTTGTCCTTACTGCTTTTTTGAATCGCTGGAACTGCATCCTGGACGGGGGTACCGTACATGGTTAGATGTATAACTTCTCCACCGTTATTTTGCCATTCTTCAATTAGATTGTCCCAATTTTTCTGATAGGAGACCTTAAATGATCCACCCCATCTTTCTCTCACGTCTTCCACATTTTCCATGAGTTTTTTGTCTCTTTCTCCACTTAAAATAACTTCACTAGCCCCAAAGGCCCTGGCCGTAAGACAAACATGGGTGGTTATTCTGGCGTCTCTTCTTCTTCGATGATCCAATCTTAAAACACTGATATTCATTTTAAACAGTTCCATAAGTTAGTAAATATTAAATATAGCAAAATAATCATTAATCATTTAAATATTATTTATTTCGAACAAATTTTAATCCATAATTATAATTGTTATTTATTCTGTTTTAAAAATCTTTAATAAAAAATTTAAGTTTATTCATTTTAATCTTTTTTAATAAACACTATCTGTAATTTGAGCTAATATAATATTAAACCCAGCTAAAGGCTATTATCATGGCCAGAATTGACGTCATACGTGCTACTTCATTGGAAGCTCCCAGGACATCTCCGGTAGCATATTTCATATTAATCCTAACTGCCACGGCTACTAAAAGGCCTCCCAGAATTCCACCTACAATTCCAATAATTCCCACCACATTTAATGACAGAAAACCAATAATGGCGGTGATTGCGGCAATTAAAATTAAATAAATGGGATTCATGGCTTCGATAAAGTAACGGCCAGTACCATTTCCTATGGGTTTTGATATGGTGCAACAGCTTATTAAACCCATTTTTGCAGCTATTTCGGATATTAAAAGCACGAAAAATATGCTGGCCATGGGAACTGAAGCGATTACTGAAACAGTGGTAAGGGCCACAATGAAAAACAGAGCTATACCGCCGGTTCCAATACGCATATCTCTCATAATTTCTATTTTCCTTTCTGGAGTTCCATGGGCCATTAATGCATCACCAAGATCCATTAACCCGTCTAAATGATGGAATCCAGTAAACCAGATGGCAAAACTGTAAATAATGGAGGCATTAACCATGGGAGGTAACATGAAATAATTGGATAATAGCAGCCCCACGCCTCCTACTAATACTCCAATTAAGCCTCCAATAAAAGGCCAGATCAAGGTGTATCTTGCCATTTCCGCAATGCTTGTGTGAATATTAAGTGGCAATATGGTCGAAAAGGATATAAGTCCGGGAATGCCTCTATACCATACATATTCTTCTTGCCGAGTAAGGCTCTTACTGTAGTTACTGGATCTGAGTGGTTTTTCTTTTCTTTGCAACATCTGGATTCTCCGGCCTCAAAAATCTTGTTTATTACTCTTTTTTTAAACTATTATCCATTTTTAATATGGAATTATTGAAAAAATATCATGAAACAATTTTTTGAAATAATCTAAATTTTATTCTTCAAATATCTTGGACATGCAGCCAGCAATTAAACCAGCAATTATATCATCTACCATGGGCCCTAGTGTACTGATAATTCCTGGTTTTTCCTCGTCGTAACGTTTAAAATTAAAGGTAGCTTTAGTCCCTGCGATTTGATTGGATATAGCGATTCCCAGGACCTCATCGGTGTACAAATAAGCTGGATCGTCATCTACATTAACTTCACGCACTCTATGGTTTTGAAAATCGTCTTCTACTAGAAAAGCGGCCATTAAAAGGGCAATTACATTCAAATCCTCTAAAGATTTTAATATCTGATTTTTAAGTTTATCTTTTAAGTCCTGATCAACTTCTACACCTACACAAAGCTCCATACCAGCTTCTACCATATCCTCAATAGTTATTCCTTGATCATAAATATAATCTAGTATTCCCAGCGAAAATCCAGATTTTTGCAGGGCATATTGGCAGGAATCGGTTAAAAAAGAGCGCAATGATTCTGAAGAAATATCCGAGAATGAATCAGGTGATAGGATACAGGCCACTATAATGGAATTTTCTTTGTCTATTTGATTTCTTATTTTAAGTGGAATACCTAAATTTTCCAAAACAAAGTTTTTGGCTTCAATACCAGTTTTAAAACATGATAAAAGATTTTCAGGTGACAATGGCTTATTTATAATTAATATAATGTCTAAATTCGGAGTATTATGTGAATAATTTTCTAATTTTGCTAAATTATCACTTAATTTTTCTTTCCCGAATTTTTCAAGGCCAATAATTGCTGTAAAATCTTCAGAAGTTCTAATATATAAATTTTTGTCCGTTAAATTGTTTACTATTCCTGTAGAAGGCCCTGAAAATGTTACAGGGGGTGTATGCCTGTTAGTTTTATTTATAATTTCATCATCAGTTATTTTACATCCATTTTCTGTAAATAGAGATGCACAAAAAATATTTTCCACATTTTTAAATCCAGAACCTATATCACATAGACCAATACTGGAAAAACCCTCTTTGCGATTGATTAAAATAAAATCGGATGTTTTGTGAACTGTTGAATTGGATATATTTATTTCAGCGCCTTTTTCCATTAAATCACCATTATTATATAATGTGGACAACATATTTAATAAAAAGGTGGTATGATGAAAGTTCATCTTCGGGTTTTTGTAGAAGTGGAGAACCTGGGAAAGATAATGAATATATTATCAGAAAAAGGAGTCACGGGCTTTTATATTGTAGAATACAAGGGAATATCTCCCCAGGAATGGCAGGGATTTGCTATTAAAGAGGATCCTAAGTCTGCTATATCTGTTATAAGGGATTCGGCTAGAGATGCTATTTTAGTATGTTCTGTTCTGGACGAAGAAAGGGTGGATCCAATCATTTCTGAAATTGCTGAAACGCTGAAAAACGAGCGATACACCGTAATAGAAGTTCCAATTCGTAGGATAGTGGTTAACTCACCTAACAGCAATTTTAAAAAGAACTAGAGAATTCGCGCTTTGATACTTTAATTCCATTTTAAATTATTTTTTTATTAACTATTTCTTACTTTTATTAGACATTTCATCAGTATTTTTAATTCTATAAAAATTAAAATATTAAAAGTTCTAATTTAAGAATTCTTTTTCTTCAAAATGTCTGAAACTAAATAAATACAATGAAAGTAATTATTACCAATGATTTATTAAATCCTTTTTATAGAATATGCATAGGTACTATTTATAATTCGCGAGTGGTAAAAACCATGGTAGTAATAATCGACCCTCAAACCGCAGGAATTTCAGGTAATATGGTGGTAGGGGCCTTAATTGATTTAGGGGCCCACAAACAAAAAGTAATAGAAGTCATGGAATATTCCGCATCTTTTTTTGGAGGGGCTGAGGTTCTGGTGTCATCTGAAAATAAATCAGGAATCATGGCCACTTATGTGGATGTTAAATGTGATTACGATGATTCCATTAAATACCTGGACTTTTTAGAGACACTGGAAAAACTAGACCATGAACTGCTGGATGAAAAAATAATGGCCTTTTCCCGGGCGGTTTTTCAGAGAATAGCCGAATCAGAATCAAAAATTCATGGTTTATCTCTGGATAAAATACATTTTCACGAAGTAGGCGCCGCTGACGCGGTGGCTGATGTTATTGGATCTGCATTTTGTTATTTTGATTTAAATTTTGATAAGGAGACAGTTTATGGACTCCCCACAGCTTTAGGTGGTGGAGTTAAGGAGACCGCCCATGGGAGGATTCCCATACCTTCTCCTTCTGCCCTGGATATTTTAAAAGGTACTCCTAGTTTTGGAGGACCAGTTAATAAAGAACTCACCACACCCACTGGCGCTGCCCTTTTAGTGACTATGGCCAATAATTTTCAGGATTTTTATCCACCATTCACCCATCAAAGTACAGGGTATGGTGCCGGAGGAATGGATCTTGATTTTCCCAATGTATTGAGAATAAGCAGAGGACTAAACCCTATTAAACAGGATAAAATAGTTTTGCTGGAAACGAATATTGATCATCTCAGTGGGGAGGTCATGGGTCACATATTTGGGCGTTTAATGAAGGATGGAGCGCTGGATGTGACTTTGATTCCGATCATAATGAAGAAAAATAGGCCAGGCCAATTATTAAGGGTTTTATGCAAATCAAAAGACTCTGAAAATGTTTTAGAAGCCATATTTAGAGAGACTGGCACTTTAGGCATAAGGACGTTTCCTCAGGTTCACCGCAGCATACTGGATAGAAAAATTATTCCATTAGAAGTGGATATTAAAGGAAAAAGAAAAATAAGATTCAAGTTAGGAGTAATGGGTTCTCAGATTGTCAATGCCCGGGTAGAATACGAAGATGCCCGTCTTATTGCTGATGAAACCGGCATTTCTCTTAAAGATGTCATGAAAACGGCTGACGATGCCTTTAAAGACTATTTGAGTAATCAGGAAAAATACCAGAAATAATTTTAAAATTACTTTTTTATTTTATTATTTAAGTTAAAATATAATTAAAATTTACAGGAGATAAATCAATGCCTCAAAAACAGAAAAAAGCCATATCCATCCTCTCTGGAGGTCTGGATTCCACGGTAGCCACTTCTGCCTTAAAAGAAGAATACGAAATTCACGCTTTAACCTTTGATTACGGACAAAGAAGTGCCCAAAGAGAAATTGAATCATCAAAACAAATTTGTCAGGAGTTAGGTATTGAACACACGGTTTTGGACTTGACATGGTTGGGAAAATTGGGCAAATCTGCCCTCACGGTTCATGATAAGGAAGTTCCTCAATTGAAAAGTGATAAACTGGATGATAAGGAAACCTGTGATGAAACTGCACGAAAAGTATGGGTCCCTGGTAGAAATGTGGTATTTACGGCCATTGCCACTGCCTTTGCCGAGGCTGAGGATGCAGAAAAAATAATTGTGGGATGGGACCTGGAAGAAGCGGTGACTTTTCCAGATAACTCTCGAGAATTTTTAGAGGCCTTTAACCAGACCTTAGAAATTGGAACTCTAGAAGGAGTCCAGATCGTGTCCCCGGTAATTGATTTAAATAAAAATGAGATTGTGGAACTGGGTGAGAAAGTCCATGCCCCTATGGAACTGAGTTATTCCTGTTACATGGGAGAAGAAAAGCATTGTGGTACTTGTGAATCATGTATGAGGCGTAAAAGAGCATTTGAGATGGCCAATATTGAGGATAGGGTACCCTATTTAAATTAATGCCTATATTATATAATAATAAACTTAAATTTTTAATTTTGAAAATAAAGCAAAATTTAAGTTTTTGGTCGTATTTCCTGGAAATAGAAACTTCTAGCACTTAAAGAGCTTTTTATATAACTTTTTACATTATAGTAGTAGTACATTTTCCCGGATCCATCTGGGAAATATGCGTATCCTCTGGTTATTTCAACTGTTTTAATCTTGTATTTTCCTGTTTTTTTAATGTAAATAGTGTTTGTTTCCACAAGCTTTCTTTTTTCGTAAAACTTTTCTTTATAGATTATATAAGTTTTACTGTATTGATATGCTTTCCAAACTGCTGTACCATCAACATAAGGTGCTTTTCCCTTATCTATTAATTTAGATTTGGCTGCAGCGGCTGGTTCGGCCATTTGTAGGCCAATGAATACCATTAAAATTAGTGCAAGGATAACATAACTATTCTTTTGCATATGTTCACCTCCCTTAATTTATGTTATAATATTTATTTTTTGAAATACTTAAATACTAATTGTCAATTGATTAATCATTATTTAAACCTGTAAAATACATTAAAATATCAATATTGCCTTTCTGGTCTATATTGAGTTAGTTAGAAGCTAATTAAAATAAAAATTAAATGTTGTTAATTTATTAATGACTAATCTTAATTAATACAATATAATGATAATTTTGGAGACAAAAAATGGAAAAGTATGATTCTGTTATAATTGCGATTGCTATAATATTGGGGGCAGTTATAGTCGGTGGAGCTTTATTATTTAGTTCTACAATGACTAATCTGGTTTCATCTAGTGTAACAATTTCCGATGATAATTCTACAGTTATGCCCTCTGGAGTTTATAATGCTTATTTAAAACCTCTTAATGGTTCAAAACTAAAAGATTACCAGGCGTCCTGCGTTCAACTGGAAGATGGTATCATTCCTATGGGCTGGGATACAAATAGTTTAGTAGGCAAGAAGGTAAAATGCACGGGAAAAATAGTCAGTATTTTATCAAATTCTTCTAATTCTTCAGATATTATAGTTAAAGTGCCTGAAATCACTAGATATCCTTTTATGGTAGTTACTTATGGTGATAGTGCTCCATTTAATCCAGGAACAACTATTAATATATTTGGGGAATATAGCGACCTTGCTTCCATACCAGATCCTGATTCCGGTGAATACAAAATGGTTCCTATGATTAAGGCAGTTTATTTGGAAAAAGTGTGATAATAAACGGATATCTTTATTATTTAGATATTTTAACCTTTTTTTAATTAAATATTTTAAAAATAAATAATTAGTGTGTTAACTATTTAACACTTACATAGGATCCTCTAACAAACCAGGCCTAATCTCATTATAATAGAATTTACGGGCATTTGGTGAGTACTTCGTATAATCAGTTCTTTTAAAGTAAGAATAACTCATCAGTCCGTCAGGATTTTTTTCGCTGGCTTTCATTACTGAAACTAATTTTAATTTTTTGGCACTAACTTTTTTAATAGTAATGGTCATGGTGTATACTATTTTCCTTTTTTCGTAAGATTTTATTTTAACTATAATATAGTTAGCACTGTACTGATAGGTTTTCCAGGTGTTTGTAGTAGTTGAATTGGAAAAATCATCATAATATGAGTTAGATCCATGATCAATTACCTTAACTGCGGCTACGGGACTGGCCATTTGCAGGCCACACACAAATACAGATAAAATTAGTAATGCAAGTATAGTGGGTTTTTTCAATTTATCGCATCCTTATTATGTATTTAAATTTAGTTAATATTGTCTGGTTGGCGTATTATTTAAATTTTATTACTAATCTTGAATGATAAAATTTGTATTAGCTTAATTTTTTAGAATAAAAGGGCATTTAGGATTTATTGAAGAATAATGAAAATTTAATTGCTTTTAGAAAATAGAATTAAAAAATGGAATATTATAAACTAAAAAATGAGAAAAATAATTTAATCTAAAATAAATTGAAAAAATAAAAAGATTGGTTATTTACTTAATAACCATTAAAATATCTCCTGCATTAACTGTTTCCCCTTCGGCAGTGAATATTTCCTCAACAGTTCCCGAATGAGCGGCCTGAATGTCATTTTCCATTTTCATGGCTTCAACAACGGCTACTACGTCTCCTTCATTGACTTTATCTCCAGCATTGACCTTTAATTTTAGGATCATTCCTTGCATGGTAGAAGCAACTCCACCTTCTACTGGCCCGGAAGGACTGCTACTGTCTTCGGCTTCTTCTATGCTGATGTATCCGGTAGGAACAACCTTAACTTCAAACTGGTCTCCGTCAACTTCCACATTGTATTCGGTGGGTATGGCGGAGATATCACAGCTTCCACTATTTTCGGAAGGTGGTGCCAGGGTTTCAGCAACGGCTTCTCCTTTTAAGAACTTAGGGGCCACGGCAGGATAAAGGGCGAAGGTCAGGACATCTTCTTCTTTGTGAATAATCCCCATTTCTTCCCCTTCTTTTGTATATCTTTCTAATTGAGGCTCCAGAATATCTGCTGGACGGGATTCAATAGGTTTCTCGTCACCTATTATTTTTTTAGCTATTTCTGGATCAACTGGTGCTGGTGGTCTTCCATAGAATCCTTTAAAGTAATCTTTAACTTCGTTGGAAACCATTTTGTATCTTTCGTCGCCTAAAACATTCATTACAGCTTGAATACCCACAATCTGGCTGGAAGGTGTAACTAAGGGAGGATATCCCATGTCTTTTCGGACTTTAGGCATCTCTTTTAGCACTTCTTCATATCTATCCAGTGCATTTTGATCTTTCAGCTGGGAAACTAAATTGGAAAGCATTCCACCAGGTATTTGATAAATCAATACATCGGTATCAATCTGTTCGGCAATAGGATCCAGAATACTACTGTATTTTTTCCTTATTCCTTCAAAATACTTTTTGATAGGGGTCAATTGCTTCAAATCAAGTCCAGTATCATATGGTGTATCTTTAAGGGCCGCAACCATACTTTCAGTTGGTGGCTGTGATGCACCCCAGGAAAGTGGAGAAATAGCAGTATCTAAAATATCAACTCCGGCCTGACAGGCAGCATAATAACTTATAGGAGTCATACCACTGGTACAGTGACAGTGGAGATTTACCATTAAATCAGTCTCTTCTTTCAAGGTTTTAACCAATTCATAGGTATCATGAGGTGAAATTAAACCTGCCATATCTTTTATAGCGACTGAATCGCATTCTCTTGCTTCTAATTCTTTGGCAAATTCCACGTATTTTTCCAGAGTGTGGTAAGGACTGGTGGTATAACTTATTACGCCCTGAACATGTGCTCCCTGATCTTTGGCCACTTTCATGGCATATTCCATGTTTCGAATGTCATTTAAGGCATCAAAAATACGGAAAACATCCACTCCATTTTCATAGGATTTTTCCACGAATTTTTTAACAATATCGTCCGGGTAATGTTTGTAACCCACCAGGTTTTGGCCCCGAAGTAACATTTGTAGCGGGGTCTTGGTTACTTGTTCTTTCAGGCTGCGTAGCCTTTCCCATGGATCTTCGTTCAAATATCGAATACAGGTATCGAAGGTTGCACCACCCCAAGCTTCCAGCGAGAAATATCCAATTTTATCCATTTCTTCGGCAATAGGAAGCATGTCTTCGGTTCTCATCCGCGTTGCCAGTAGAGACTGGTGTGCATCTCGGAATGCAGTCTCTATAATTTTTATCCCTTTCATTGTGACCCTCACAAACATTAAATTATAATATGTAAATTATTAGATTATCTATATTTAATAGTCAAAACTAGCATATATACTTCTCAAATAGTATGCTTTTATTGGAAATAACTCTTATCTTTTTTTCGAAGTATCACCGAAATATTTATATATTTTATCACACTACGAATATATGTTGAAAGGAAATATGCTTCCTTCTTCCGATTAGACCTAATATAAATAAAACCTAAAATAATTGTAAAACAATTTAGCCAAATGTATCCTTTAATTCAGGTAAAGCCATTATCACTCCTTTCAAAAATTTATGGCTAATGAACAAGAATCATGTTTAATATCAATCAATGGATTGGAGGCGGTTTTAAACCATGATTCACATTCATAAAAATTTTTGAGATTGGTTAATTCTTTGAAAATTGGAATTAAATTGTGGAGGAATTAGAAGTTTTATTAAAAATTATCAAATCGTTCATTTAGAAAATATTCTAATTAAAATTCATATCCAAACTTATATCACCTTTATGGGCGTAGGAACATCAAAAAATCCTTTAAGCCCGGGATAATTTGGGAAATACAATAAAATAACTGTTAACTCATTAAATGTTTGTTACCCCATACAAACTCCTGCACCCTCCCCTCCCAAATTATCCATTTTTTATCACTAAATTAATTATTAGTATCATTATTTTCCCAAAAAATGCTTTTAAGGAATATAGTTATATGCTTAAAATTCCAATTAGTCTTATTGTTATAAACCATGACAATATTATAGAGAATTTTTATTGTCATTAACAATCAAAAAATTTACAAAATAACAAAAACCAAACAAGGTAGATATTATGCCAAAAGTAATTATAGATGATGGAAACTGCGATGGAGCAGAATGTGGAGAATGCGTCGATGTTTGCCCTATGGAAATCCTGATCATTGATGGAGAGAAAATAAAGGTGCAAAACGTGGAAGAATGCAATGAATGCGAAGTCTGCGTTGATGTTTGTCCAAATGCTTGTATTGAAGTAAAAGAAGACTAATTTTTTTCTTTTTAACTAAAACTTAAATATTATTTTTTTCTATTTTTTTAATTTCAAAATAAACAATTAATGAAAATATCTTTAATTTCTAAGTTTATTTAGCTAATTTTTTAAGTTAATTAAAAAAATAGATGTTAAAGTATTAATAAAATCCAATTTTGAAAAAATAATAATTATTTATGGAATTTGGAATTAAACGAAAATAGATAATAAAATAATAGTAAAATAAATAATAAATAGATAATTAGAAATTAATTTTTAAATTATCTTTCTAATTTTCCTTCAATGAACTCATCCACCATTTCTGCAGCTTTATCATCAGTAAACTGTTCTGGAGGATGCTTCATGGTGTAAGAAGATATGGAAGTCAGTGGCCCACCTATTCCACGTTCTAAACCAATTTTACAGCATCTTATAGCATCAATTACGCATCCTGCTGAGTTAGGTGAATCTTCTACGCTTAGTCGTAGTTCAATATTCATGGGGATGTCTCCAAAGGTTTTTCCTTCCATTCTCAGGAAACAAATTTTATTATCTTCTTGCCATGGCACGTAATCGCTGGGTCCAATGTGTATATTGTGGGGATCCATTCTTTCTCCTAAAACAGATTGCACGGCCTCAGTTTTTGACTCTTTTTTAGAGTCTAAACGGTTACGATTGAGCATGTTTAGGAAATCAGTATTTCCACCAGTATTTATTTGATAAGTACGATCTAATTTAACGCCTCTATCTTTAAATAAATTGGCCAGTGTTCTATGAGTAATGGTAGCACCAATTTGAGCCTTAATATCATCCCCAACAATCGGTATTCCTTTTTCTTGGAACTTATCAGCCCATTCTGGGTTACTGGCAATGAAAACAGGCATGTTGTTAATAAAAGCCACTCCGGAATCCAGTGCACATTGGGCATAGAATCTGGTGGCTTCTTCTGAACCTACAGGCAAGTAGTTCAGTAATATTTCTGCACCACTTTCTTTTAAGATATTTACTACATCAGAAGGTTCTTCTTCAGCCATTATAAAGGTATAATCGTCGTCATAGTCTTTCATATGTGGAGCAACACCATCTAAGACATGTCCCATGGAAACTTTCACTCCAATTTCAGGCACGTCGCTACAAAATACCTGGGTACAGTTTGGTTTGGCAAATATGGCTTCGCTGACGTCTTTTCCAACTTTGCGCTGGTCCACATCAAAAGCTGCCACTACCTCAATGTCTTCAGGTTCATAGCCGCCTATTTCCCAGTGCATGAGTCCTATGGCATCTTCACTATTTTTATCCTTGTAATAATGTATCCCTTGGATGAGGGAACTTGCGCAATTACCCACACCTATTATCGCTATTTTTATTTTATCCAATTGAAACACCTTTAAACTACTTTAAAAAAATGTGATTAGTAATCGTAAAATAATTCATTTTTACTATTATTTTTTAACTTTATACAATTATTAATTTAAGCATATATAATCTTGATATAAATAATCTAATTTTCACATATTCTACAGATTATATAATCTTTAAATCTAATATATCAAATCAATATAATGAATTAGTACTCGATAAGTAACTAGTTTTGCATTGACTTACCATTTAACAAATTTTTATCTTAAATGGTAATTGATTATCTTACATAATCAGTATCTTTTTTAAGTTTGCCTATTTAACTATTAAATCTTTCGCTTAAAATAATATTTTAAACAAATATTACTGTGGAAAAAGATTTCTCAGGCTTTAAAACTTAAAAATACCATTTTTAAATCTATTCATGAATTTTTTTAATCTTAATTTTCAATTTCTTTTCATAATTATTATAATCAATATTATCTTGTTTTAAAAATTATTTAATCATTTGAAACCAGATCAATACCCTGAATAACGGCAACGACTAAAATAATAGTCCACAACACTATCCCTACAGTCATCCACAAAAAAAGACGCTTTCTAGGTGCTCCCAGGGCCACTCCAATGGCTGCACCAACTGGAGCTCCAAATAACAGGGGAGAAAGCAATCCCAGGCCAATTATTCCGTAATTTTCCCATATTTTTCTTAGTAATTTTCCCCTACTGCTTTCTGGTTTATCCACAGTTTTCAACAGCCGGTTTCTAATATTTTCTCCAACAACTATCACTATGAATGCCGAACATATGGCCCCCAAGGAACTGGCCAGGCCAATAATCCATGGATTCAAGCTCAGAGCAAAACCAGCAGGTATGGCTACCCATAATTCCAGTATTCCCAGTAAAAAGACACTTAAAGTTGATAATAAAAATTCTAAAGGAACTATATTTTGACCTCCATTAAAAACCTGAATGCGATTATTCTGCGATTTTATTCTAATATAAACTAATAGAATAAATAATTTGTTTTATGTAAAATAATATCCACTAGAAATAAATAAAATAATAAATAAAAAAAAGAGTTTTACTAAAATTAACTTTGAATTAAAACTATTCTCAAGAATAGGAATAATATCCATAGTAATAATAGTATGGTGCTTAATTTAGTTGGTATTTTTTCTGAAGATAGTTTTTTAAGCTTTGAATTGAGGTTCAAGTGCAATATTAGTATAACGACCAGCAATAAAGTTTCTATTACTCCCAAAATATTAAATGTATTCTTAAAGTAGGTCAAGAACCACATTATGGCAGTAATGGCCACTCCAATTAACATAATTGGATTTATGGCAATGTAAACTGTTTTTGTTATCTCCAGCAAAGCATTTGATTTTCTGGACCGAATTAACAGGACGTAAAGTACCAGGAAGGTTCCAATGGCCAGAATAAGTCCTAAAAACTGGATAAATAGTTCAGCTACCGGCACCTGGAATATATCTGCTTTTAGTATGGGTAGCAAAATAATGGTTTTTATAGTTTCATCAGGTGGAAAAGTCTCTATATCCCCTATGGCCAGTGAATATTTTCCCTGATTATTATCGTTGAAAACTTTGACGTAATAAGTTCCGGCCGGTGTGGTCTGGTTAAATTCAGGGCCTTTTAAGTAATTATCCCCTCCAAATTCTTCAAAATAAGGGGTCCAGGTACTATTT
Organism: uncultured Methanobacteriaceae archaeon; assembly: GCA_963698135.1. Classification (GTDB taxonomy): domain Archaea; phylum Methanobacteriota; class Methanobacteria; order Methanobacteriales; family Methanobacteriaceae; genus UBA349. The sequence goes on from CAVOPP010000011.1 coordinate 638,479, forward strand.
TTTGCATCCAGTAAGGCAATGGTTTTACCAGATGAATCCAGTATTTCCACAGACATTAACTGCTCCCTGGATCCCGGGTTGTCTGGAACAAGAATATTGACATAGAACCTGAAAGAACTGTTACTTTCAATTTTGTAGTAAGCAGGACTTCCATTTAAGTTACCATAAAAAGCTTGCGAAACTTCGGGATTTTTAACCACAATGGGATTGGAAATGGAGCTGGTGTCACTGGCCAGACGTGGCTGGTGAGCAAAAACCATTGAAATCGACAAAAAAATAATTATGATTAGAATTCCCAGTATTCCCCATTTAGAATTTTTTGGAAATTTCATAATTAATATTAGGATTTCATCAAAAATAAAATTATGTTTTTGAATTTTATTTATTAAAACACGATATTAAAAATATTATTAATTTAAATTACTTTAATTTAAAAATAAATTCCTAATAAACGTTTTTTCAGAATTAATCAATTTTTACCACATTAGAAGTGGCAAAGTATTCCAACTTATCTTTCATTATTTCTTTTAAAACAGAATATGCTTTTTCTCCAGTACAATGCCCGGTGTAAATTTTACCTATGGGATATTCCATTAATTTTTGAGCTATTTCCTGAACATGGGCCCTGGAATCAGCCATATTATTTAATAATCCAATAAGATGAAATCCTCCAAAAACTGCTTTAATTTTTTTATTGGGGAAAAGATCCAGGGCAGTTTCCACCATATTTAATATTCCGTGGTGTGAACAACCAGTGATAATGATTATTCCGTCTTTATCATCTATTATCATCATTAATTCGTGGGAAAAATCGTCCTTTAGCAAAGAATTGTTCTTTTTTTGATAAAGATATTTACTACCGGTGGGAAATGGATATTTTGTTTTTATATCAGTTATAAGATGAATACCTGGTAAAATTTCGGTATTTTTATCAATAAAATTAATTCTATCTGAATTATCTTTTAGTAAAGTTTTATTCAAGCCTATATACTTTCTAAAGAAAAATAAATACTTTAAATAATAGTCACCATCTGCATTTTCTCTCAAATAAATTGGAGATTCTTTATTTATTCTGAAAAATGATTCCAGTCCTCCGCCATGATCGTAATGGCTGTGGGATAATACAGTACCATCTAAATTTTTCAAATCAATTTTCATATTTTGGGCATTATCTACAAAGGCCCCACTGGCCCCGGTATCAAAAAGAATATTAAAACCATTTTTCTCTATAAAAAAGGACAGGCCGTGTTCACAGACCATATCAGAATTTTCAGTGACATTTTCTATTAAACAGGTAATTTTCAATTTTTACACCGCCTGAAAATTATTAAATAATCCATTATTTTTTTCAAAATAAATAATTGATATAATAAAATATTGATAATCAATAGTATATTATCATCACTAACTTAAATGCTCAATTTACATTTTTTTGATCTATATCATCCAGTATAGCATCTATAGTATTTTGAACATTTTCAATACTGCCACAGGTACTTATTATATGCCAATCATCAACCAGTTTTAATGCTTTTTCACGGGTTTTAACCAAATCATCTAAGTTTTCAAACATTTCGTGTTCTTCTCGCTCTGATACTCTTCTTAAAGATTCTTCAGGTGTCACATCCAGGAAAAACATGTAGGTGGTGGTGGGTAAAATGGCAGCCAGGATTTTGTAGAGAATCTTTCCCAGGGGATTTGGTAAATAAGCAACCCCTAAAAGATATCGGGAGAATATCAAAGTGTCAATTGGACCATCTGATTTCTGTTTGTTATGATATAACCTAAGAGATCTAATCACGTCAAATGCGTAATAAATCGACGCTTTCATATGATTCAGTTTTCCTTTGCCTAGAAGTGCTTTTTTAGCCTTTAAGCCGTATTCATTGTCACTTTCCGGGTGAGAACGGAAGATTACTTTCTCACCTTTAGAAGCGTATTTTTCTACAATTAAACGGGCATGTGTATCTTTTCCTGCACCGTCTAAGCCGTCAATGATTATAAATCGCATTTATACACCTGATGTACCCTGATTCTCTAATTAAATAATGTTTTATTTATTATTCACTAAGCCCTGTTATATGATTTATTAATATTCAAATTTTTTACAGGATTCCCAATAATAAAAAAGTTCCCACCGCTCCAAAACAGGCAGTTAAATTGTCCAAACCCTTAGGGGTAATTCCTTCCAGTAAAGTGGCCACTAAAGATACCATCACCACTGTCAGAGCATTAATAGGCTGTCCATAGTATAGTAAGACTCCTGCCAGGGAAAAAATCAAGACAAAGAACATGGCCAGAGATCCTTCAATACTTTTAGCATCTCCTAAAATGTTGTACTTATGTTTACCGTATTTTTGTCCAATTAATGAGGCTAAACCGTCCCCATAGGACATGGCGGCAATACCCACGGCAATAATCCACGGCTGGTCAAAGAAGAAGAAGGCCAGAACTGTCCATGAAATGGCATAATAAACCAGCCCTAATCCGTGTCCTGATGTTGAAACTTTGTGATCAAGTTTAATTGGGGATTTTGGACTCATTAAAAATGTTAAAAGTATAAATGGTGCCGCTGCCAGAAATGTCATGGCGAATCTGGTGGTAAAAAGGGGTAAAATAAATAAAACATTCCCTACCATGATGTGAACAAACTTTCGGCTGAAAGTGGGGTATTTACTCAAAATTTTTTCGGATATTATTAGTAAAATCGCTACATAACCATAAACAAATATCAATCCTAACAAATCACTTTGTACCATGAATTTATAAAGTTGTTCAATATATAAGTGAATTTGGATTTGATTTTGATACAATTTATCTAAATTACTAAATGTAAATAAAATATTTTAAGTGAATATGAAATTAGAATGATTTTGAAAGAATATTTTATAAGAAATAAATCCTATTAAATATTCTATAAATATAATTATACTAAATTAATACGTAATCAATCGAGAAAGTTGAGATAATTAATAATAAATATCTAATTAACATTGCAGATATTTTCTTTTTTAAAGGTGTTTTAATGAATGCGTACCTGGAAATATTAAGGCCTTTCAATGCCATGATGGCCGTAATTACCATAATTTTAATGGCAGTTATCAGTGGACAGTTTACTTTCAATGTATTTTTGGCCGGAATCGTGGTTTTTGTTGCTACAGGGGCGGGAAATGCAATAAATGACTACTTCGACCATAAAATAGATGCCATAAACCGTCCAGAAAGGCCCATACCTTCTGGAAGAATAAGCCTAAAAATTGCTGGTATTTATTCTCTTTTGCTTTTTGTAGTGGCCATAATAATAGGATTTGTTATTGGTATTCTTCCGGGAATAATCGTATTTCTGAGCTCATTGTTAATGGTTTACTATGCTTACAGTCTTAAAACAAAGTGCTTAATTGGAAATTTAAGTATTTCTTTTTTGACTGGCCTCAGTTTTGTACTGGGGGGTGTAGTGGTTAATGAAATAACTATATCGATTTATTTAGGATTTTTCGCCTTTTTAATGACCATGGCCCGGGAAATTGTTAAGGACATGGAAGATATGGAAGGGGACAAGATGGAAGGGGCCTCTACCCTACCAATTGTTTATGGAAAAAGTGTTTCTTCAAAAATAGCAGCATTTTTCATGATTCTGGCCAGTTTAGCCAGTCCAGTACTATATTTTTTAGGAATATTCAATATTCTCTATCTTCTAGTCCTGGCCGTGGCCATTGTAGTGTTTTTGAGAAGTTCTGTGTTGATATTAAATGATCAATCCACCCAGACCACTAAAAAGATTTCTAAACAGATAAAAATTGGGATGGCTGTGACTTTCCTGGCCTTTTTTGTGGGTTCTCCTATTTTCTTCTAATATTTCTTTTATAGGATTTTTAAGAGATTTAATATCTAATAAGTTGTTTTTAATTGATTTATTCATCAACTTTTTAATAAAATAAATATTAAAAAAATACTATTAGAAATAGAAAAATAAAAATAGATATTTTAATTAGAGATTTTCAATAAATTGGATTATATAATTCACTGTTTGATTCTGCTGCTCTTCCCGGGTGATGGTACTGTTATTATCTCCTTCTTGAGGTCCGTAATTACCAAAATTGAAATGATTTCCTCCTTCAATGGTAATAAATGTAGTATTGACCGGGAATTTATTTTTATTGTCTGAAATGTCTGACTCCTGGGTGAGATTATCCAGAGAACCTCGCAGGGATAAAGCTTTGAAAGTGGCATTGGATGCATCAGCTGAAGGATAAGCAGCCAGGTAAACCACTCCATCAATTTTATCCGGATTATTCACGGCATAATCTGAGGCAAAAACACCGCCCAGTGAATGTCCACTAATTACCCAGGTATTGATTTCGCTGTGATTGGCTATGACATCATCTGCTTTATTGGATCCAAAAAAGGCCAGTTTAAATGGCATTTTTACAATTATGGTTGTGTAACCACTTTCAGCCAGTTTAGAAGCCAGAACAGCATAAGATTCAGCTTGTACTTTTCCGCCGGGATAGATTATTATTCCCGTGGTGCTATTATTTTGAGCAGGAGTAAATGTAATATGATCGGCCCCATTTGATACCGTATAATTTTCAGTTGATTGGAGGGCATTCAAGGCTTCACTATCGGCATGGTAGTAATCAGACACGTAAACTGCAAAACCACCCACTGCTATGAGAATTACGGCCAAAAGTGTAATTAAAATTAATCTTTTTTTCGAATTTACCCATTTCATTATCAAAAACTCCTCTATATATCAATATATATTCCTATTGCTCGTATTATTAGTATTTATTACTATTTATTTAAAATAAAGCAATTATACTCATAAGCGCATTAAAATTTCCTTTTTGGCCTGTAAATCAGCTATTATAAATTGCTCTAACATTTTTTTATTTTACCTTTTGGAAAAAAGACCATATGCCTCTTCAAGGCTTCCATTATTCTATATTAATATTATATTATTTGAATAATAAATTAAATGTTATGTAATAACTATTACTAATTAAAAATAGTGAAAGGCCCTATGATGCAAAAAGATACCAAACCACGACTTTTAAATTTTAATGACATGGAAGTGGCTGTAAAAGTAATGTCAGAAGCTTTTTTCATGGATCCACTATGGAGTTACCTGATTCCTGATGAAGGCAGAAGAAAAAAAGTTCTAAAAAAATTCTTTGAAATTCTACTATCCATTGGAATTTCAAATAATCAGGTTTATGGTGTTTCTAATCCTCTTAAAGGTGTTATAATATGGGAAAAACCTGATTCCACCTTTAATTTTCCATGGAAAGTATTATTTCCAGGAATAGTTTTCTTTATAATGAATATAGTTGTTTTAATACGGGCCTGGCCTGTTTTTAGAAAGTTCAGCAGCATGCAAAAGAATAATGCTCCTGTAAAACACTACTATTTAATAAGTATAGGCATAAATCCGGAATCTCAGGGAAAAGGCCTGGCTTCTATTTTAATAAGGCCTTTTTTGGATGAAGCAATCCGGAATGGCTATGGAGTGTACACGGAAACTGTTACTCCTGAAAACGTGCCGATATATGAACATTATGGCCTTAAAGTTGTGGAAAAATTTTCATTTAAAGAGAAAAAACTGGATTTATGGGCTTTTTATTTAGAATAAGAATGAATTGATGTAAAAAATATTATACTATAATCTCACTGAATATAAATCAAACAATTTTATTAAATAATTAATCTATTTTCAGATTTTAAATAATATAATTGAATTTTAATTATTTAAAAATATGATTTTTGAAGAATAAACAGCAAAGCTTTTTAAAGCAAGTTTGCCGTAATGAGAGACTCTAAACGTATTGGAGGGGATTAAATGTTTGATCCAAAAAAATTAGTCGATACCGCGATGGACCAAGTCCAAAAAAAGTGGGAAAAGTTCCCATAGGTCTGGTGGTGAAATCGATGATATTTGCTAAGCCGGAGCGATAGAAGATATTAAATAAATGGTGTTATTGCCATTTTAAACTTTTTTGGAAGGGCAGGTAAAAATAAATATTAATCCCCTAAATTCTTTTTTTATTAGCAGAGTGGATAATTATCGTTGTAGTTTGTAATTCAAAGATTTATTCTAATATAATATGATTATTTGGGATTGATCCATTCATAAGCTGCTTTAAATGCTTCATTGACTGAATTATTAACTATGGAACTGGCCATAAAGATGTTTTCAACTCCAATTTCATCTAGGACTCCTGTTCTTTTTAATTGTTTCTGCACAGATTTTTCAACCTCGGCCAACATTAATAGATTACCAGAACCTTTCAATTCCTGGGCATATTTTCTCATCCAAACCACTACATTGGTACTAAGATAACTCCGGTCGTGCAAATTTATAATAATTACTGCATTAGATGTTTTAGTTATAGAAGGAAGTTGCTCCTCTAATAAATAGGCCACTGCAAAATAATCAAGACATTTGACTTCAATTACTGTGGGCTTGTTAGATGGAAATTCCTTAGGTAAAGGTTTTTCCTGATATCTGCCGTCTTCTCGTAAAACAAGTTCTTCCAGCATTATATCTTTGTGGGCTGTCAGCACATAAATCAATAATGATAGAATAACTCCTGCAAAAACAGCATATTCAATACTGAACCCTACTCCTGCGAAAAAAGTTAAAAGCATAGCATAACGATATATTTTGGAGCTTTTCCAAGCTAAAACTATATTTTCCCATTCTTTAATTATTATAGCCAATCCTAAAACAATCAAAATGGCTGCTAAGCCTGACATGGGAACTTTTTCAAACGTTTGGGGTTGAGCACAAATATTATAATAACAAAAATACCTGAAAACACCCCAGACCATCTACTTTTACCTCCACTTTCAACATTTACTCCTGTACGAGTAAAAGAACCACCTGCAGGCAGGGCTGTAAATAAAGAACCTCCTACATTTGCTAATTTGAGCATAAATGGTCTCTTTTGAATGCCTTTTTGTAAATTAGGTACGATATAGTGGTGATTATGATTATAGCCAGACTGATTTCTTCGATATATGAAATTTCATTAGCTGCTGTTTGATATAGGCTACCAAATTGCCATCCAATGAATCCCAGGATGAATGCTCTTACCAGTGTTCCAAGAAATGTTATTATTAGATACTTCTTGATATTAAAACGAATAAATCCGCAGAATGCACTTATAGCAACACTGGGGATGATTGGAATTGCTCTTACTCCAAATAAAACGAGCGCATCCGAATTACTTTTTTCAAATCTATTTTCGGCTTTTTCTATATCTTCCCACGAAATACCTAGATATTTCCCCCAACGCTCTAAAAAAGGCTTTCCAGCAAAATATGCAATTGCATAAACAAAAAGAGACCCAATTGTAACTCCTAAAGCAGCAGGCAATACTATGTTAATAAACAAACTAAAAAAAGCTTCTGGAGTAATCATGGCTCTTTTTATCAAAAAACCAAAAAATATATTCTTTTATTCAAATATAGTTCTATTATCAAACTATCAGATTAATTCTAATTGATTAAGAGTTCAAGGATTAAATCTACTTAAATGGCTTATGAAATCACAATCAATTATATTATTGCAGTTACATAATTTTTATATTAATTAAATTCTCTTAACAATCATAATGGTGTGAAAAAATGGACAGACACTATAGAATAATCTTTGAAGCATTATTATCAATTTTAATAATAATTGACCTATTTTTCGCTGTATTAATATCACTGGGATTCATCGTTGGTATAAAAGCTAGTTCTGTGAATTACTTTGGCACCTGGGATCTAATTGTATGTGTCCTTATCTTGCTGGATTTTATCCTTTTTAGAGTAATAGGGGGACCTAAAGAAAATTTCCAGGATTTTATCCGAGAAAATTGGATATATGTCATGGGAAGTATTCCTTTGTTCTTTATAGGCTTTAATATATTGCATTTATTCGAATTCAAGTTTATTATTGTGATACTAGGGATAATAAGAATCTACGCTCTTCTAAAAGTTCTTAAAATAACAACACTGAATGTACGCAGATACCCCCAGAAGACTAAATTAGATTATGCTACGGTTTTACTGTTATTAGTCCTCATTATAGGCTCACTATTATTTTTCCTGGTGGAAAGAGGGGTCAATCCTGAAGTTACCAGTTATGAATCTGCCATTTGGTATTCTCTGGTTTCCATGACCACCACGGGATACGGTGATATAGTTCCAATTACATTACCGGGTCAAATAATTGGTGTAATCATTATATTAACTGGGATGGGGTATGTGAGTTTAGTTACAGCCACTCTAGCTTTTTCATTTATTGAATTATTCAGAAAAGCCAGCCGTAAAGCGTCAGATAAACTGGAAAAAAGCGTAAAAGGACTCGAAAACACCATGGATAGACATGATGAAAAAATTGACAAAGTTCTAAAAAGAATGGACGAAATTGAGAAAAAACTCGATGAAATTGAAAAATCAAAAGGTGAATAAATTCAAAAAGTGACTAAAGGCACGGCAATGATTCAAATATCCTTACTGAAGCCTTGGAAATTTAATAATTGCATCAAAATAAAAATAAAAAGGTATTAAGAGTTTACTGTACCTGGAAACTCTTTGTAATTATGTCGAAGTACTGCTGCTGTGTTTGAAGGTCTGTGTTGATTGTGATAAACTGGATCATGTACTTGAAATTGTTCTTTTCAAATTCTACGTTTTGCAACATCAGGGTTTGACTTGCAACTTTAAAACTGAAAGTCGTTTCATTGCCAGTTGTACCTGCTATGGAGATTGTACCGTTTGTTGAATTTGAACCTGGGATTTTACTTTTGATTTGGTCAATTCCTGATGATGAATTGGAAATTATGCTACCTATGGAGATTGTCCCAATTGTTTCATTTAAACCAGATACATTATTTAGGATTTGAGCCATTTCTGTAGATGAATTGATAGTTTTTGGTATTTTAGTAATTATTACGACAGTGCCCTTGGTTCCATTGGTTTCATTGAAGTCTTTATCAGTTAGTATTATACCTTCCACATTACGCTTACTTGCATTATTAACATTCCAGCTATCTGGATAGTCAAAGGTTATTCCATTACTGGAATAGGTTTTGGTAGTGGTATTGGACGCATTATTGTTTCCTGGCAGGCTAGTACACCCTGATGCCATTATTACCAGTGCAACAATAGCAACTATGAATAAATATTTTTTCATTAATTTTCTCCCCCTATTTTAATACAATCACTATATAATATTAATATGGCACTTAGAACTTAATAATCTATTCAAATATTTTGAATTTTAATTGATTTATATAAAAATAAAATTAAAAATATTTCTTAAGAATAAATATTGAGGAAAATAGCCCTTTTACCGGCTTCCATTACTATTTTAATTTTTTCACTAATAGGGGACCCTTTATCGTCTAAATTGGGATTCAAATACATAGTAACGGGGGGATTTATTGTTTCTGCATTAGGGACGTTCATCTGGGGTGGATCATTTAATCTGTACACCCAGACTGTGGATATAATACTGGAACGGTGGTATTTAGTATAAAATTGGTCTTTTACTTTCCAATTTACCAATCTCACCATTTATGCACCCTAAATGATCAGAAAACCGACGGAGCTGGATTTTGAATGTTAAAAATTTGGGATATTCAATGGGAACAGCATTAATAGGTGTTCTACTCTTACTTGGAATATTCGGGGGACTAACTACTGCTATAGATGAATCTAGCATTTATGGAAATATGACCAATGAAGAAATAGAAGCAGTCTCGTTAACTACGTGGAAAAAATGCAGACAAGCAGTCCGCAAGACATTCCCCCTAGCATGGTTCCTGAAGCAACTCAGATAGTGTGACTCTTCCATAAGTTCGGCCATGAAACAAACATTTAATGTCCTGACCTTAATATTGCTCTTAGGATTTATTACCAGCATCTTTCTACCAAAGAAAGACATAAATTCCTAAAATCCACTCGAAACAAAATCAAAACGGTTATTAATTAAAATAACATAAATTAATATAACAAATTCATTAAACTTTGTTAGAAAACTTAGGAGGTAAATATGATGGAAAAAACAGGAAATGCAGTGGTTTTGATCATTTTAGGTCTCATTGTACTGGCCTTTCCGTTATTAGGACTGATTCCTTATGCTTTAATCACGGGATTCATAGTCTTGATACTGGGTATTGGTCTGCTAATGAGTGGAATAATGGAAATGGGTGAAAGCAAAGGTATGGGAATTCTGGAAATTATTTTGGGAATAATTGCCCTTATTCTGGGTATTGGATTCATATTTAATCCCGCCTTATTTGGATGGTTAGCTGGTTTCATAGTGTGGATTGTTGGTTTATTCCTGGTTATTGCTGGTATTATAGGAGTTATCTCCAAAGCTGGTGGAAATAGATGGAATGGTGTTATTGCTATAATCATAGGTCTATTATATGTCATTATTGGAAATCTTTTCAAAGATAATCCGGCCCTTTTAGGTGTATTAATTGGTCTATGGCTGTTAATCACTGGAATAATGATGCTGGTCATGAAAGACTAGTTAGTGAATATTTCCAACAAATTCTTTATTTTTTAGAACATAAGTAGCCTGATTTAATAGATATTGAATATTAACTTTTTTTTTATTTTTTTTATTTGATATCTATTTTAAAGCCCTTTTTCAAACTAAACTTTTTTATAGATATTTTTTTTTATTTTAATGATTTAGTAATAAATTCAAGCAAAACTTTTTTATACTATTCTATACATAGAACATAATATGTCTAGAATATCAGATATTGAGGCTGCCATTTTGGGGCTACTTTATGAACATCATCATTATGCTTACCGCCTGGAACAGATTATTAAAAAGAGAGGAATGCGTAATTGGGCAGATATAGGATTTTCATCCATTTATTATGTTCTAAAAAGGCTGGAAGAAAAGAAATTAGTGGAAAGTAATCTAAGAACTTCTGAGGGAAAACCTTCCAGAAAAGTATATAATATAACTGAAGCAGGCCAACAGGCCATGCAGGAAAAGGTCATGGAAGTTTTATCACAAAATCAAAAACAAATTTCTTCATTTGACTTGGGAATGGCTAATATTGAGATTTTAGGTCCAGAAAAAGTAATATCCTGTCTTAATAATTATTTGAAATCAACCGAAGAGCGAATCGAATTTCTTGAAAAATCAATTGTAATGCACGAAAGCATTAATTCTCCTTATAATGTAATAGCTCTTTTTAAACGTCCCCTGGTCCTTTTAAAGGCCGAAAAATTATGGGTAGAAAATTTCATTCAAAAAATCAAAGAGCAAAAAATCAAGAGTAATGGGAGTCGCTAAAATGACTAAAATAGACCTTAAAAAAGAATTTAAAGAACTTTACTCAGCTTCTAAAAGCAAACCTTCTCTGGGGGTAGTACCTGAAATGAATTACCTCATGATTGATGGTGAGGGAGATCCCAACACATCACTGGCATATCAAGAAGCCATGGAGGCTCTTTTCCCGGTTTCATTCAAGGTAAAATTCATTTCTAAAAAAGAAAAATCTCAGGATTATGTGGTGATGCCCTTAGAAGGCCTGTGGTGGGTTGATAATATGGAAGATTTTAATGTGGAAGATAAATCCGGCTGGAAATGGACGGCCATGATAATGCAGCCTGATTTTATCACTAAAAATATGATTAATCAAGCTATGGAAGAGGTTGAGGAAAAGAAAAATCCATCTGCTATTTCCCGGATGAGGTTTGAAAGTTTAGAAGAAGGAATGTCTGCTCAGATTATGCATATTGGTCCTTATTCTGAAGAAGGTCCCACAGTTGCATTGCTGCATGATTTCATTGAGAAAGAAGGATATGAATTTGATGGCAGTGTATCTGGTCAAAAACATCATGAGATATATTTAAGTGATATGAGGCGCACAAAACCTGAAAGACTCAGAACAATTATAAGACAACCTATAAAGAAAAATAGGTGAAAAAAATGAACAAAAATTTGAAAATAATATTGTATGGGGTTTTGGTTTGGTTAATTCCTTTTGCAGTTTCATTTATTGTATTTCCACTAAGAACTACCATGAGGCCTCTTTTTGAATCTATTATGCCTTTAGTTCTTTCCATAGTGGTTATAACTTTGGCTTACTATTATATAAAGAATCTAGACTCTAATTTTGCTAAAGAAGGTTTTTTAATAGGTATTTCATGGTATATTATAAACATAGCTATAGACCTTTTCCTGTTTATGCCGGCCAGTCCTATGCATATGAGCTTTGTTGATTATATGATGGATATTGGCCTTACTTATGTAATGATTCCAGTTATAACTATGGGAATGGGCTTTATGGCAGATAATAAATCAATTTCAAGATAGTTTGAGGTTTTATAATGATTATAGATTCCCACGTGCACCTCCATCCCACGCAAGAAGTTGGAAAAATGGTTGTAGAAATGATTAAAGAAGAATATGGAGTCGATTACTATAGCTATGGTACTCCTGATGATTATTTAAGAGATATGGAAAAGTCAGGTATTGATAAAGCGGTGATGGTCAGTTTCGCCCCGGATAACCAGCTTAAAAACAATAATTTCTGGACGGTAGCTATAACTCGACCTGGTAAAAGCAGGCCAGCTAAATATCCTCAATTCATTCCTTTCATATCTGTAAGTCCCACTATGAAAGGCAGAAATCCGGTGGAAGAGCTTGAACACAAGTATAAATGGGGAATGAAAGGTTTAAAGATTCATCCTATAGTTCAGAATTTTTCTCCAGATGATGAGAGAATGTGGCCGGTTTATGAATGGATGGTTAAACACGATTTACCTATTACTGCCCATTCAGGGATGAATATTGATAATAAATCTGCATTAGGTGAACCAAATAGGTGGATTAAAGTTTTAGAAAATTTTCCAGATTTGAAACTTATTTTAGCACATTTAGGTAATGGATTTTGGGATCAAACAGTTGAAATAGCTGATAAATATCCTAATGTAATGTTTGATACAGCAATTGCCATTTCTCACATTGAAAGTCCTACCACCTTGAATGATGAAGAAGCAATTGATCTTATAAGGACAATTGGTTCACATAGAATATTGTTTGGTTCAGATTATCCCTGGGTCAACCCGGGTAAAGATATAATAAGAATAAAAAGCCTGAAAATCAGTATTGAAGATAAAAATAAAATTTTGGGAGAAAATGCAGCCCGTATTTTTGGTTTAAAGTAGGTGATTATATGGGCGCATGGAAATCATACCTAAATTCAGATCCTACAAAGTGGTTATTAGAAAAAGATAATCCTTCAGTTAGATACTTTACTTTGAAAGATATTCTTGATAAACCCGATAATGATCTTGAAGTGAGAAAAGCCAGAGAAAATATAATGAAAATAGGTGTAGTTCCTAAAATTTTGTCTAAACAAGAAAAAAGGGGCTACTGGGGAATTCCTGAGAATTTTTATATTCGAGCTAAATATAAAGGGACTTCCTGGCAGTTAATAATCCTGGCAGAGCTGGGAGCCGATGGGAAAGATGAACGAATTAAAAAAACTTGCGAATTCATACTTAAACATGCCCAGGATCCGATTAGTGGTGCATTTTCATATATAAGCAATAAAGATGGAGAAGGTGACTATGAAAGAGTTCTCCCTTGCCTTACTGCAAACATGGCCTGGTCTCTTATTAGATTGGGGTATTTAGATGACGAAAGAGTCCAAAAAGCAATAGGATGGCTTATAAAATACCAGAGATTTGATGATAAACCAGATCAAGCGCCGAATGAATGGCCATATAAAAGATGGAAAAGATGCTGGGGTGAACGTACCTGTCACAGCATTATTGTAAAATCACTAAAAGTCTTTGCAGAAATACCTGAAAATAAGAGAACCCCCGAAATAGAAGAATATATCAATAAAGGGGCGGAACACATGCTTAATCATCAGATCTACAAAAGAAGTCAACCTCCGGTTTTAGGTAGATTTAAATGGCTTGAATTTGGTTTCCCATTGATGTGGAACATAGACGTCCTGGAAGTATTAGGTCTGCTCTCTAAATTGGGTTTTAAAGATGCAAGAATGCAAGATGCCCTTGAAATCATGATATCCAAACAGAATTATCAAGGTAAATGGATATTGGAAAATACTTTTAATGGTCGGGTTCAAGTTGGAATTGAAAGAAAAGGAAATCCCAGTAAATGGATTACTTTAAATGCTCTAAGAGTTTTAAAAGATTATTATGATTAAATATACTTTTGTATTTATTTTTGTTTTGTTTATCACTGTTTATAGTAGTAAAAGGTGTCATCATGGAATTTGAAGAAATAATAAACGAATTACAATCTCTTTCTAATCCCGAAGACGTGAAAGGAATGGCCCGTTTTGGTATTAATCCTCAAAAGGTCTATGGGGTCAGAATACCTGAATTGAGACGCATTGCTAGAAAAACTGGTAAGAACCATGTTCTTGCAGGAAGACTGTGGGATTTTGGATATCACGAGACTCGCATTCTGGCCAGTATGGTTGATGATCCCCTTGAAGTCACTGAAGAACAAATGGATCGATGGGCATTGGATTTTAATACATGGGATATTTGCGATCAGTGCTGTATGAATCTGTTTGATAAAACTCCCTTTGCCTATAAAAAAGTTTTTGAATGGAGCAAAAGGGAAGAAGAATTTGTAAAAAGAGCAGCATTTACCCTGATGGCTGTACTGGCGGTTCATGATAAAAAAGCAGCGGATGGTTCATTTAAACAATTCTTTCCCTTAATTATTAGGGAATCACATGATAACCGGAATTTTGTTAAAAAAGCAGTTAACTGGGCCTTAAGACAAATTGGAAAAAGAAATCTGGAATTAAATAAGAAAGCTATTGTTACCGCTCAGGAAATTCAGTTAATGGATTCAAAAAGCTCCAAATGGATAGCTGCCGATGCTTTGAGGGAACTAACCAGTGAAAAAGTGCAAGAAAGACTTAATAAATAGTTTATTTATTAATCATTTTTAGGATGTACCATTTCTGCAGGATTCATGGCCCGATCAAATTCTTCCTCGGAAATGAAATTTAATTCCATAGCAGCTTTTTTTAGAGTTATATCATTTTCCAGTGCATAATGGGCCACTTGAGATGCTTTATCATAACCGATCAAAGGGCTCAGGGCAGTAACCAGCATCAAAGATCGATCTAAAAAGTACTTGATCTGTTTTTTATTGGGCTCCATCCCTTCTACCAAAAATTTACTGAAATTTCGACATCCATCAGCCATTATTCTAATGGATTGCAGGATATTCTGGATTAATAGTGGCTTGTAAACATTCATTTCTAAATATCCACTGGCCCCGCCCATGGTAACTGCCACATCATTGGCCATTACCTGAACTGAAATCATTGCCAGGGCTTCACACTGGGTAGGATTAACTTTTCCCGGCATTATGGATGACCCTGGCTCATTGGAAGGGATGTGTATCTCGTTAAAACCACAGCGCGGCCCGCAACTTAAGATACGAATGTCATTGGAAATCTTGTATAGGGAAGTGGCCAGTGTTTTTAAGGCCCCACTTACCATAACCAGTCCGTCATGTGATCCCTGGACTGTAAATTTATTGGGGGCGGTTATAAATGGCAAACCAGTTAATTTTTCTATTTCAAT
Organism: uncultured Methanobacteriaceae archaeon; assembly: GCA_963698135.1. Classification (GTDB taxonomy): domain Archaea; phylum Methanobacteriota; class Methanobacteria; order Methanobacteriales; family Methanobacteriaceae; genus UBA349. The sequence continues at coordinate 654,091 of CAVOPP010000011.1, forward strand.
GGCGCATTTTTCAGCAAATTCGGGGTATGAATTAATACCAGTTCCTACAGCAGTCCCTCCCAGAGCTAAATGATAAACAGTCTCTAATGAATCCTCTAAACGATCTAAATTATCCTCCAAAAGTCCCACATAACCTGAAAATTCCTGGCCCAGGGTTAATGGGGTGGCATCCTGCATGTGAGTCCTTCCAATTTTCACAATATCTGCCCATTCTTCTGCCTTTACATCTAAAGACTCTTTCAAATGTTTTACAGAGGGCATTAACCTCTCAATCACGCCTTGGGCTGTTGCAATGTACATTGCTGAGGGAAACGTGTCATTGGTTGATTGGGACATGTTTACGTGATCATTGGGATGCACGGGCTCTTTAGTTCCTAAAGGAGTTCCTATTATCTGCGAACAGCGGTTAGAAATAACCTCATTAACATTCATATTAAATTGGGTCCCACTACCACTTATCCACACATGAAGAGGGAATTGATCAGCATGCTGTCCCTTTAATATTTCCTGGCACGCCTGAATTATCAGGTCTCTTCTCTCTTTATCAAGTTTCCCTTCATGAAAATTCACATTTGCTGCAGCTTTTTTTAAAATTGCATAGGAATATATCATCTCTGGTGGAATTAAATTCTCACCAGTATTGAAATTTTCCAAACAACGCTGTGTTTGGGCCCCCCAGAGTTTTTCTGCAGGCACCAGAACTTTTCCTAAACTATCTGTTTCTACACGGAATTCAGGCCCCATATAATCCCCCTATCTTTTAATTTTTTTTTAATTATATTTCCTTGAAATATGGTACGAATTTTATTTCTAATCCGGATTTTCGATTTAGGATTTTCTGATTTTAAGATTAAATTTCCTGGTTTTAATTTTATTCCATATTACACATAAATGTATTAAAAATATTATTTTTAAAAATAAATCGATGTTTTTGTGATTAAATTCACACTGTTAATTTGTATAAGATAGGTTAAGATACGTTTTCAAAGAACTATACAGCATATAATTTAATTTAAAGATTTTTAAGAGTTAAATTTTAAATAAAAAGATATTATACTTTCTTTTGATTGTGTGTAAAAAGAAATAGTATTTTAAAGTACTTATGGCTTCATTTAACCACTTTAATTATAAAATGAAAATAAAAAATCCTCTAAACTTGGTTTAAGTATGTTATTTGGATTTTTCAAAAGTAAAAAACAGAAAATAATTAGAAATAAGATATTTAAAGGTTTATTTCAATGATTTGGTTAATATTGGCAATCTGAAGTTACACTTGAAATGTATGTCCCCTAATCTTTGTGAATATAATCACATTATAACTGGTAAAGCCTTATACCTTTGTGATGATAAGATGGAATATAAGGGTACCATGAGCTTTGATGGAGGATTTCTGTAATCCGACGTTTCCATATCCCCCCAATTTTTGGTTAATGCCTGGTGAACAGCCTCCTTCAAGCAAACCCGCTTTTATTTTTTATTTTTTTATTATATTAATTGAATTTAATTTCTTAATTAGTTTAAAAATCTATTAAATCAATTTTAGATTAAATTTTATTTTAATTTTTTCTAAAATTTAATTCTTATAAAAATTACTTTATTTCTATATATTAAAAATAAAATAATTAAATCCAAAATGTATTAAAATATTTAAATTAAAATAAATTAAAAATAATTTATTCAGTAGTTGTATTCAATTCCGGACTCCGATTATATTTTTGACATTGACCAGTTTCCACACAAATGAACACTCTTTTTCTACTAAACAGGCCAGTTCGTCGTCGGGAGAATGTCCTAAAGCAGCTAAAATGTTACGGGAAAGATTTCTGGATTCAATAAGGTCGGCAAAAAGTCTTCGAACTTCTTTTTGCTTTTGAGCTGATTCTTCTTCAATAATCTGGCCCTGCAAGGTTACAAACTGGTAATTGGATAAATCTTCGTTATAATCTTCTATTTCCACAGCTACAAGAGGATTTGCTTTTAGTCTCCTAATTTTCTTCCCATATTTGGTGGACAAAAAGTAAATGGTCTCGTCCTTAAAAACATATAAAAATGGGGCTATGTAGGGATATTCTCCTTTAAATGCAATCCTACTCATGAAATTATTGCTTATAAGGTTGTCATACTCTTTTTTATTTAGAAGGGGGACTTTATATAGGCTCAAAATATCACCTGATTTATTTAAATTTAATTTAACAGATAATTTAAATTCAATTCAATATTTATTTATTGTTAATTTAATGTTATTATATTAATTATATTATTATAAATGCTAATATGGGTTAATTATTTAACTATGGGATATCCTGCATTTAACCAGGCACCCATGCTTCCCAACACACTTTTAACAGATTTATAACCGTTTTTTAGGAGTATACTAGCCGCAATTGCTGATTTATAACCGGAATCACAGTATACTACTATATTCTGGTCTCGGGGTATCTCTTCCAGTTTTAAAGGAACTTCCCCGGCCCATATATGATAAGAACCATTTATATGTCCTTTTTTGCGATCACTTATTTTTCTAACGTCCAGTAAAAAGATATCTTCTTCATTTTCCAGTGCTTTTTTGAGATCGTGAACCGACCACATCTCCATTTTTTCAACTGCCCCGGCTGACATGTACCACTGGAAAAAACCGTCAGATAAGTGACCATACAAATTATCAAAACCTAAACGGATTAGATAACGTTTTATTTCATCCATTTGTCCTTCATTATCATCAATTAATATAATAGGATCTTCATAATTCAGAAACCATCCAGCATAGGCACCAAGGCCTTCTCGCCAAATATTTATGCTCCCCGGTATGTGTCCACCTCCAAAACTGGTTGGTTTCCGCACGTCCACTATCTGAGCCCCTTTTTTAAACCAATCTTTAAGTTCCTGAGCATTAAGGGGGTTTAAATAGGGAAGATTTCCCATTATTTCTGGCCCTTGTTTGTTGTTAATTTCCATCTGTCTAAAATAGGGGGGATTATAAAGTTCTTCTTCCACTTTAATCTGAATAAATTCTTCTCTGGTTACCTGGAGTAATGGATTTGTTTTTTTCTCGTATCCTATGGTAGTTATGTCCTGTTCTCTAATATCTGCCCCACAAACAGATCCTGCCCCATGGGCGGGGCAAAGAATTACATGGTCCCCTAAAGGCAGTATTTTTTGGTATATGCTTTCATATAAAAGATTGGCCATTTTTGGAGTTTCAGATTTTCCAAAAAAATCCACCCTACCTGCTTCACCGGCAAAAAGAACGTCCCCTACAAAAACCATCTGGGACTCATTAGAAACAGTTTTATCATAAACAGAGATTGATATGCTTTCCCATGTGTGTCCCGGTGTTTCTAAAACTTCAAGTTCCAGTGGACCTAATTTAAAAGTGTCTTTATCAAATACTGATGTCCCGTAGGCAAAATCCATTTGTGAACCATGAAGTATTTTTGCACCAGTAATTTCTGCCAGTTCTAATGAACCAATGGTATAATCTTCGTTGCGGTGTGTTTCGAAGATATATTTAATTTTAAGATTGTTGCGTTCTGCTAAATCAATATAGATATCCACATCTCTGCGGGGATCTATAACACCGGCTTTCCCGCCAGCACTTAAAAAATAAGAATTATGGGCAATACCTGCCGATTTAACCATTTCAAATATCATTGAACCCCACCTATTTTAGTATTATTATTAATTTTATTGAGTTAAAAATTAATATAATTTATTATGTAAATTATTTTTCACAAAACTGAATAGTGGATTCTTATAAAATGGCATAAAAAGATTGAGATTAATTAGAACTTTAAATAATATTTGAAATATATAAAATTAAAATGATTAAATATGATGGTAAGTATTTCCCTCAAATATTTTATTAATACTTAAAGCATACTTTATGATGAAGTTAGGGATTTAAATAACCATTGTTTAAAAATAATTGTTTAAAAATAAATTCAAATCGTGATTTTTTCCATTAAATTATTTAAAATTATTATGAGGCCATAAAATGGGATATGTTATTGAAACTAATAAAATCAGTAAAAAATATGATAGTTTCACGGCAGTAGATTCTATTGATCTTAAAGTACCACGGAATAGCATATATGGTGTTTTAGGACCAAATGGGGCCGGAAAAACTACTTTAATTTCCATGCTATGCACCATACTGCGCCCTACTGGTGGTTCGGCCATGGTAAATGGTTATGATATTGTAAAGCAGGCTAAAGAAGTAAGGGCCTCAATTGGGATAGTTTTCCAGTCAAGGGCACTTGATGATATTTTAACTGGCCGGGAACACCTGGAAATGCACGCTTCCCTTTATGGTGTGCCTAAAGACATTCGACAGGAGCGACTGGATGAGGTGCTTGATTTAATTTCTCTGGGAAAAAAAGCCGATGAGTACGTAAAAACCTATTCTGGTGGAATGAAAAGACGGCTTGAAATTGGCAGGGGTTTAATTCACCACCCTAAAGTTCTTTTTTTGGACGAACCAACATTGGGGTTGGATCCTCAAACCAGGGAAAGCATTTGGGAATATATTTACAATTTAAACCAGACCCAGGATATTACGGTGCTTTTAACCACCCATTACATGGAAGAAGCTGATAAACTCTGTGATGAGGTGGCTATTATAAATCAGGGCCATATAATCACGGCTGACTCTCCAAAAAATTTAAAACGTGATTTGAAGGCAGATACTCTTACCATTAATGTGGATAATCCCGAAGATTTCGTGGAAAAGGTTCAAACACTTAATTTCATAAAAGAAGCATTTTTAGTGGATGGGGAAGTTAAATTAATGGTTGAAATGGGAGAAAACCTCATACCTGCTGTGGTAAGTTTTGCCAGTGAACAGGGATTTCCAATTAAGTCTATTGAACTGGAACACCCTAATCTGGAGGACGTTTTCATCAAATTCACCGGCTCTAAGATTAGCAGTGAGGGAAAATAATGATATTTGAAGATTTAAAATATCATAAATGTAACTTGATATTATCTGATTCTCAATTGCAGGGGTCTAAATAATGGCGGAAATTGAAGGAATATACACTATATGGCTCAGGGAAACCAAGAGATTTTTCAGGTACCGATCCCGAATAATTACTTCGGTGGTAACCCCTTTATTATGGCTAATAATTTTTGGAACCGGTTTAGGGGCTGCCGTAAGATTTGGAAGCACACCGGGAGGATACCAGGCCTTTATTTATCCGGGGATTGTGGCCCAAACTATACTTTTCACCTCCATTTTTTCAGGACTTTCGGTAATTATGGACCGTCAGTACGGATTTTTAAAGGAGATACTGGTGGCACCAATTTCAAGACCTTCTATTGTGATGGGAAAAGCACTGGGAATTAGTACTGCAGCAATAATTCAGGCAGCTATTTTACTAATTCTTTCTTTTATTGTAGGGGTATCTATGGATCCTTTAATTTTCGTAGAGTCCATTATTATAGCATTAGTCATGTCAGTGGGTCTTGGAGGTATGGGGCTGGTTATTGCTGCATTTACAGATAGTATGGAAGGATTCAATCTAATCATGAGTTTTATTGTGCTGCCCATGTTCCTGTTAAGTGGAGCCCTTTTCCCTATCACTGGACTTCCTACCTGGCTCCAGGCCGCAGTATATCTAAATCCTTTGACCTATGGAGTGGATGCCTTACGGGCAGCTATTTTAGGTCAATCTGCTCTTCCTTTAGGAGCAAGCTTTGCGGTAATAACATTTTTTGCAATTGCCATGATTTTAATATCTGCTTTAATATTCAGTAAGAAAGAACAGAGCTTAATGTGAGTTCTAGTTCTATTTTTATTTTTTTATTTTCATTTTCTATTCTTTCTCATTTTATGTCTAAAAATCCAATTTAGAAAGAATTTAGTAAACATGGGATAATATTTAAAATGGATAATATTCTGAATTGAATTTCTATATTAAATTTCTATTTAGTACAATTTATTTTTAGGAACTAGTTGGTTTTGATCTTATGAAAAAAGCACAAGAAAATAAAAATGTTAAAAGAAAAAGCAAAGTTACTTTAAAACACCAGATTGTTGCTTATGGCCTTACTATAATTGTTTTGACCATTTATTTTTATATTTTATATTTTCTTAACATTACCTGGTCAATATGGGCAGTTTTGGGAGCCATTGTAATTTCAGTAGTGGTATTACCTGCATTTCAGGGTTTATTTTATCCTAAATAATCCGTTTTTTTTAAATTTTGTTAAGGATTAATTTAAGGAGGAATTTACGCGGAACTTTATCTGATCTTTTTCATATTTTCATAATAAATTGATGTGTGTTTTCCAAGCAGAATTATATTCTTAAAAAAAATATATTAATAAAATTTTAAAAAGGGAACAAAAAAATTAAATTAAATTAAAAGTTTAAATCTAAATTAACAAAATATTCAAAAATGGCCTATTTCATTCATTACATATACACTAGTTAATTGAAAAGTGCTTACTTTAGCACCACTTTTAAAAAAACCGCTTTTATTATACAATAAATGCTATTTTCCTTCAACTTTTATCATATCTGTACTTATTAATCCGCATCTACTTTCGTCTCCAGATTTTTTTTGAATTCGTAGCATTTCATCGGCACCCTCACGGAAATGATAATCTACTTTTTGAATCTCTGTATGATAATTGGGTGAAATGTCTTGAATTAACTGATCTACAAATTCTGAATTTTTTTGACTTCTCAATCTTACCAGGGGATATATTCTTACTTCCTGGCTGCACACTCGAATCATTTCTTTAACTGACTGTAAATGAAAATTGTAATCGAGGCGATCGTCATATAAAAAAAGTAAATGTGAAGAAAGGACCAGGTGAAAACTATTATCTGGAAATGGGAGTTCAGGAAGTTTTGATTCAATGTAAAAAGTATCTTTTCCAGTTTTATAGTGTTCAAAAAATTTCTGATACGTTTTCATTCGGTATTCGACCATTTGATCATGATTTTCAAAAAATCCCCAGTTTGATTTGTTTTTTAAATCTTTATGGGCATTCATTAAAGTTAAAAAATCATTTTCAGATACATTTTCCATTTTTTCGACAGATTGACCATAGAGAACATCTGCCGCGATTACATCATATCCTTTATGATTCATTTGAGCTGTAAATGAACTGGCACCCGCATTACAATCTAAAATACGGCAATGTGCAAGATCAGGGAGATTTAAGTTAAACATTAACAGGTACTCTTCAAAACCACGGCCTAAAAACCATATTTTTTCTTTAGAGACATTTTGCACAATTAAACCCCGTTAAATTCATTATTTTATTAATTAATGTTATTCTTAAATTAATTATTAAATTTTTTGTCATATTTCTTAAAATAAGGTGAAATAGACATGTGCATTACTCAAAAAATATAATTGTAATATACATAAAAATTCTTTTATCCCATCAAAAGAGGAATATTACCTACAATGTAAGCTAATAATGAAAAGAATACTAAATAGCCTATTCCTGAGATAAAATGGCTTTTAAATGTATTGTCTTCATCATCCTCCCTTCCCCAGAGGGATACTACATAATGGTGAAACTCATCGGCAGAATAGTACTGCAAGTGGTTTTCGGTGGCAATGAAGGCGTGCAACAATTTTACAAATCCTAAAACTGAAAGTGCTGCGAATGCTGCTGCCATAATGGGAAATGGGCCTGAAAATGGGGTCATTATGAAATCATATAATATCAAAAGCCATATCACTGGTAGAATATCAATCAGCAAAAATCCTATAACAAATCTTCTGATAAAACGATTCCTTCTTTTTTTATTTGCTGAAAAAAAGAGTTGCACATCGAAAGTCCTGTATTTACGTATTAAATTCATTACAATCATTAAATAAATCCCAAAAAATAGGATTAGAGCATCTTTACCATTGAGCAGACTACCAACTTCAGCACTTGAAACCATTATTTTTCACCATTATTTTAAAACTTTTAATTGTATATACTCTTTATACTTATTAAGTTCACTTTTTTTCTTTTAAAGTGTACATTTTGAGAACATATTTCTGCCAAGTTATTATATTGTTCAAATTTTCAAACTGTTCAAAAATTATAAAATGAATAATTTTATTTTTCGGATTAAGAAACAAAATTAAAGCTTTAAATCTAAATCTAATCTAATAACAGAATCTTATGATAATACATCTTATCTAAAAAATTAAAAAAACAATAAAAACCGGATTTTAATACCCGGTTTTGAATTTAAATACGTATGTGGTAGTTAATTTATTTCCGGCATAGTCTTTTACTGCTGAGGCAGGTATGTAAACTGTGTAATAACTGTATCTGGTTCTTTTTTTGTTGTGTTTGATGTAAAGAGTATTTCCATATATCCACTTTCTAATAGAAACTGTTTGGCCTTTACTGTTTTTAACCACGATTTTTGACCAGTTGATGCTGTATTTTATGTTTTCGCTGAATTTTATGTATAGGGTACTGGTCCTTGAAACGCTTTTAGCACCGTTTTTAGGATAAGTCAATACTACTTTAGGTGGTGTAATGTCAGTTATGGTCCCTATTACTGTAGCAGTACTGGTACCTCCATTCCCATCACTAATGGTGTATTGGAAGCTGTCTGAACCGAAATATCCAGTATTTGGGGTGTATTTGACATTAGTTCCATTTACAACTACTTTTCCATGGAGTGGATTGCTTAAAATGTTCACCGTTAATAAATCTCCATCGGGGTCCACATCATTGCTAGTGACGTTTATGTTAATGGGGACTACATTCGAAGTGTTAAATACGTCATTTACAGCAATAGGTGGGTTATTAACAGTTACATTGACTGTAGCAGTGTTTGTTCCACCGTGGCCGTCACTTACAGTGTAAGTGAAACTGTCACGACCCGCAAAACCGTTATTGGGTGTGTATTTTATTGTATTATCTGCATTAATAGTTACTATTCCGTTTGATGGGTTACTGGTTGTGATAACAGTTAAATTGTCATTATCCACGTCGCTATCATTTAAAAGAACTGGAATAACAACTGATGTGTTTCCTCGAGTTGTTTTTGCGTCATTTAGTGCTAAAGGATTGTCATTAACAGGATTCACAGTAATATGTACTGTTGCGGTGCTGAATGCATTTTTTCCATCGGTAATGGTGTAGGAAAAGCTGTCTTTTCCGTTATAATTTAAATTTGGTTTATAGGTAATGGTTTTATTACTGTTTATTACTATTGTTCCATGTAGAGGTTTAGTGGTTGTGTTAATGCTTAAGACATCTCCGTCCTCGTCAGTGTCGTTGTTTAGAATTGGAATGACGATACTGGTATCTTCATCAAGGGTTACATTGTCATTAACTGCTACTGGTCCATTGTTTACATAAGTAACATATATCTGACCGCTGGTGATTGTTTTTCCTTTAAGGAGATCGGTGGCAGCGGATTGGAAGGCTACAGAATTTCCATTATAGTTGATTGCAGGATAAGAACTTCCGTAATTCCCACCTTTACCCCCATTTCCTGTGCTCAGGAGGCCCATTTTCCCGGAAGTTATGTTATAGACAAAGATGTTTTCCTGTCCATTAGTGGTCATGCCCGGGATCAAATTGGTGGCTGTGGAGTAAAAGGTTATTATAGTCCCGTCTCCATTAATTGAAGGACGTGAACTGTATCCATTTCCCCCATTTCCAGTGGATCCGTTAGTTATCAGGCTTAATCCAGTATTGAAATTAAAGACGAAAATATTTTCATTGGAATTGGTTAAAGTCCCGTAGATCATGTCAGTGGCAAAGGAAGCAAATACAATGGTACTCCCATCGGCACTGATGCGTGGATAGTTACTTTCACTGTTTCCCCCATTTCCTATGGCCCCGTAACTGACCAGATAGGTCTCATTTTCATCCATATCATAAAGGCCGATGTTCCCGTAGGTTGATGTACCATTGTCTGGAAGAGTAACATGTCCTTCGCAGAAATAGGTAATAAAGTTTCCGTTTGCATTTATAGATGGATTTAAATAATTTATCTCTCCGGAGCTTATCTTCCGGTTTTCTCCAGTGTTCATATCATAAACAAAAATGTCATAGTTCTTTGTTTTCTTGGATTCATCCAGGTTAGTGGCCTTGGATTCATAGGCTATGATTGTTCCATCGTAATTGACGGATGGCTGACCGCAATCTCCATTTACTCCAGCTCCACCAGGCCCTTCAGTAAGTAGTTGGGTAATTCCAGTGTTTACATCGTAAATATAGATATTGGCCGTGGTATTTATTACGCGTCCAGGTAAAAGGTTACTGGCGCATGAAGCAAAGGCTATGGTGGTTCCATCACCACTTATGCAGGGACTGTAACTGTCCCTATTTCCTCCAGTTCCACTGGATCCTTTGGTGACCAAAGTGGTCTTGCCTGAGCTTTTATTAAATAGAAATATGTTTTCGTAATAAGTCGTAGTCTTATTTGGTATGAGATTGGTGGATGTTGATGAATATACAATTAGATTTCCGTCAGCACTCATGCTGGGAAAAGTACTTTCATGATTCCCCCCATTCCCATTACTACTATTTGATACTAAAGTAGTATTATATGGGTTTACTGCACTAACAGTGCCGCTTAATATGGTTATTGTAAAAATAAGCATTATCAGTACAGCTAATTTCTTAAATATTATCTTGACACCTCCTATTTTAATATTCAACATTTATCAATCATGTTTCATATTTAATAAAACGAAGATTAATTTACTATTCTATATTTAGCATTGTCATCTTATTTATTATGCATTTATATTAAAATCATATAGAAATGCTTATAAAGGAGACAAAAAATTTATTTAAAAACAGTTAAAATAATTTATTTTAATCAAATAAAGATTAAATAAGGATTAAATTATATTAAAGGATAATTAAGGTGAATTTTTCACATAATATCTGTTATTTAAAGTTCTATGAAAATAATTTTAAAAGAAGAGTAATACTTTGCTTGATTTTGCCAAACAGGTTCAAGATGTTTTTATTTGTTATATGGAGTTTAAAGAATGTCCATATTTTTTCTTTTTTATCTTCGCTAAACAGAACTATAACGAAGATGTCGTATTTTTATCTCACAAAACATATTTTTTAAGCAAAATTCATTAAAACTAGGGGATTATGAAATTTTATTTCATAGCAAATCCCAATGAAAATATGGTTTCACAAAAAGGACGTCCTTTGGTGAAAAATAGAACTATATTTGGAAGTGAACATTTCTACTAAATTATCCACCTGGAATATAATTTGTTTAAATCTACTATTTTTCATTCATTTATTTTATAATCGTGATAAATATAAAATAAAGCAGAAATGAAATTTTTAATACATATTTAATCCGTATAATCTATTTTTTTATTAAAATACTCTATTATAAGGCCAAAATTTTAATTATTCTCTTTATTTTCCATTAAACAATTATTAATAATTAATGAATTTAATGAAAATTTTTCAATTAATATTCCTGTAAATTGAAAAATAGAGAGGTTACTGAACAGAATCATATATAAAATTATTTATAGTTGTCACAATAAACAATCTGTATATATTGTTATTATATCATGGGGGGATAACTGGGAAATCGATTAAAGCTTTAATAAACAATAATAAAAAAAATTTCAAGATTTATTTGAAATTTTTTATTAATTTCAACTGTATAAAAAGCTTTTCGCATGATTTAAGACAGTATACAATTTTATTGATTAAAAAAAATTATTTAGGAGGTGAAAAAGTGCAAAAAAAACTACTAATAACTACGCTAATGATTCTGTTCAGCATTATATTGTGCGGATCAGCATCAGCAGCTACTTATGACACCGATACCGATTTGACTCTCAGTCATAATTCTTCAGTTCCAGGGGATCAAATTAACTGTACTGCTAGGGTGACCTATGATGTATCAGGACCAGATCCTGCAGTACCTGCTGGACTTCAAGTACAATTTTGGACACGTACTACTGGTGGTGGAGGTGGATCTTGGTCTAACTTTGCTAATGGTACGATAAACAGTACTGGTTATGCTAGTGCTATCTACACTGTGACATCTAGTAGTGATAGAGAGATGTATGCGGGATTCAGTCAGCAATCTACTGGAGGCAATACTTACAGAAGCTCCAGTGACACTGATGATTTAGACATAGACCCTACTACAACTAGTTTAACCGTTAACCCTACTACAACAGATGTTGGAAGTCCAGTTAACTTAAGGGCTCGTTTAACTACTGGTGGTAATGGTTGGAATGGCCAAACAATACACTTCTTTGTAGATGGTGTGAAAATTGGATCCAATACAACAGCCACGTCCTCAGGACAATCCGGATGGGCTAATTTCACATACATTCCTACCACATCTGGAACTCAAAATGTTCAAGCATTTTTCTATGGTTATTTGGTAACTGGGTCTGGAGATTGTGATTACCAATACTATATGGGAAGCAACAGTAGTCAAACTTTAACTGTGCGTGGTGCAGACATTCAAGTAAATAAAACAGTAAATAACACCAGTCCGAATTATTTGGATTATGTGACTTTCACTGTTACAGCACGTAATAATGGTCCGTTTACCGCGGTTAATACCAGGGTTACTGATTTATTACCTGCTGGTTTGAATTTGATTTCAGCTACTCCATCTATAGGTGGTTACAACAATGTGACTGGTTTATGGACTGTTGGTGATTTGGCTAATGGTGCTTCTGCGACTTTGACATTAGTTGCTCAGGTTCTGGGACATAACACCATTATTACTAACATAGCTAATGGTTCTTCCAACACTTTTGATAGGAATTTGACCAATAACAATGCTAGTGCTAGTGTGACTGTTCCACCAGCTGCAGATGTTGCTGTAACTAAAACAGTGAATAATAGTACTCCGAATTATTTGGGTAACATTATTTTCAGTATTTCTGTGACTAATAATGGACCAGATACTGCTACAAATGTTTATATGAGTGACATAATACCTGCTGGATTAGAACTTAACTATTCAGGCATTACTGTAAGTGGTCCATGGACTCAATATGGTTATTACAATTTAGAGCGCAAGTTCGAATTGTTGATAAACAGTTTAGCTCCTGGAGTAACAACTACCATCAATTTGCCTGTTTTGGTAAATGCCAGTAACACCACATTAAGTAACATGGCCAATGTAACTGCTAATGAGTACGATTTGAACAAAACCAACAATAACAGTACAGTTTCTATCACGGTTCCTCCGGCTGCCGATATTGCAGTTACTAAAGATGTGAATAACACTGCTCCGAATTATCGGGATAATGTGACTTTCACGGTTATAGTGCGCAATGATGGTCCGGATGATGCTACTGGTGTCAGTTTAGATGATTTGTTGCCTGCTGGTTTGAGTGTGGGTTTCTGATGATTCTTCAGGTGCCTATGATCCTGTAACTGGTGTGTGGACTATTGGCGGTTTAGCTGATGGTGCTTCTGCGACTTTGAATATTGTGGCCCAGGTTTTAGGACACAATACCAATATCGACAACGTGGCCAATGCTTCTGCTAGTGAGTTTGATCCAAATCTGTCTAATAACAGGGCTAATGTGACTATAAATGTGCCGGCGGCTGCGGATATTGCGGTTACCAAAACGGTGAATAATGCTACCCCGAATTATCTGGGTAATGTTGTGTTCACGGTTACGGTACAAAATAATGGTCCGGATGATGCTACTGGTGTGAAACTCAGTGATTTGTTGCCTGCTGGTTTAGTATGGGTTTCTGATAATGCTTCCACAGGTTCCTATGATCATGTGACGGGAATCTGGGATATCGGTAATCTATTCATGGAACAAGGCCCGGTAACATTGACCATCACAGCACAGGTGAATAAAACTGGTAACATTACCAACATAGCCAATGCTTCTTCAGACTTGTATGACTGGAACTTAACCAACAATGTGGCCAATGCTACGGTCAGTATTCCTCAGACCTCTGAGTTAGTACTGTCTAAAACTGTGGACAAAGCCAAAGTTGTTGTTGGTTCTACGGTTAAATACACCATCACGGTGATTAATAATGGCCCGGATGCGGCCCTTAATACTGTGGTGACTGATATTTTACCAAGTGGAATGCAGTACCTGTCTTCTATAGCAAGTACAGGATCCTATGATCCGGTTACTGGTCTATGGACTATTGGTACTATGGCTAATGGTGCTACTGAAACCTTGGAGATATTTGTTAAAGTACTAGCTACTGGTACTTATGAAAATGTTGCTACGGTTAGTTCAAGTTCTTCTAATCCTGGAACTAACAGCTCTGGAGTTGTTATTGACGTGATTAGGAATGGAACTAATGGAACCAATGGTTCAGGTACTGTGCCTATGCAGCATACGGGAGTCCCGGTTGTTTTACTGGCCTTTGCGCTGGTAATGATGGTTGCAGGAATAGCAATACCAAAACGCAAATAAGGAAAAACATTAAGGGTTTTTAAAACCCTACTTTTTTATTTTTTTTGAATTCGTTTCAAATATGATCAAAATAAATTATTTTAGTTTTTAGTTGAACAAATAGTAGCTAAATATTCTTTATTTTTTTAATAATTTTTATTCTTAAATTTACATTCATTGGACAAATATGTACATTAAATTGAAATCAGCTTTTAATTTAATTTTTAATATAAATTTGATTAACAATATCAGTTTTTTATTAATTTTAACTTTAAATTAACCTTAATTTTAATAATATCCGTTGTTTACTGATTAAACAATTTTTAAATTATTTTTAATTTAATAGAAATCTTTCAATTATTTGAGGGTTTTGTTGGAAAATATATCTGGAATTGAACAGAATCATATATAAAATTATTTATACTTTATAGCACAAATAATGAGTATATATTGTTATTCTAATCATGGGGGGATAACTTAAAAATCAATTAGAGCTTTGAATTCACGAATGAGCAAAAAAAATTTTCATGTTTCATTCTGAAGATTTTTTTTCAATTAGCAGTAATTAAAAAGCTTTTAGCATGATTTTAAGACAGTATATGACATTGAATATCGCAAAAAGAATAAAGGAGGTGAAAAAGTGAAAAGAGCGATATTATTTGGTACAATGTTGCTGCTGTTCGCGTTTATTTTCGCTGGTTCAGCATCAACTTCTTATGCTGCTGATTTAGAACTAACTAAAACGGTTAATAATACTACTCCAAATCTCGGTCAAAGTGTTAATTTCACCATTACAGTGAAGAATAGAGATAGTGGGCCTGGAGATAGAAGTGCACACAATGTTATAGTCAATGATCAATTGCCTTCTAACTTAACTTATGTTTCCCATCAATGCTTCTCAAGGAACTTATAATAGTACCACGGGAGTATGGAATGTGGGTACAATTGGTGAGGACTGGCATTCTGCCACTTTAAATATCACTGCCATAGCGAATACTGTGGGAACTACCACCAACACAGCTAGTACTGGTTGTACTGAGGATCCAGATAATGGTGGTGGGGATGATCATCATCATTATGCAAGTGCTACTATAACTGTGCCTGCCGCTGCTGATCTTAAAGTTAATAAGACAGTAAACAATACCACTCCTAATTTTGGTCAGAGTGTCATATTCCGAATTAATGTGACTAATGCAGGTCCAAGTAATGCCAATGGTGTAAGTTTAACTGATTTATTACCGGCTGGCTTGATTTATCAGTCTCATACTGTATCTCAGGGAACTTATAACAATATCACTGGTTTGTGGAATATTGGTAACCTGAATAATGGTGCAACTGTTTCTTTGAATATTACTGCGCTTGTTAATGGCACAGGTAGTATCACAAACAATGCTAATGCGACTGGTGCTCAATTTGATCGGAATTTGACTAATAATCGGGCCAATGTACAATTAATGTTCCTCAAGCTGCGGATCTTAGGGTTACTAAGACGGTGAATAATGCTGCTCCTAATTATTTGGGTAATGTTGTTTTCACGGTTACGGTGACTAATGCTGGTCCGAATAATGCTACTGGTGTTAGTGTGAGTGATTTGTTGCCTGCTGGTTTAGTTTATCTATCTTCCAGTGCGACTCAAGGATCTTATGCTAATGGTACTGGTTTGTGGACTATTGGTAACTTGAATGTTGGTAGCGTGGCTTCTTTGAATATTACTGCGCTTGTCAACAGAACTGGTAGTTTTGTTAATAATGCTTCTGTGACTGGTAGTCAGTTTGATCAGAATTTGACTAACAATAATGCTAGTGCTACGGTTAATGTTCCTTTGGCTGCGGATCTTAGGGTTACTAAGACGGTGAATAATAGCTGCTCCTAATTATTTGGGTAATGTTGTTTTCACGGTTACGGTGACTAATGCTGGTCCGAATAATGCTACTGGTGTTAGTGTGAGTGATTTGTTGCCTGCTGGTTTATGGTTTATCTATATTCCAGTGCGACTCAAGGATCTTATACTCATGGTACTGGTTTGTGGACTATTGGTAACTTGAATGTTGGTAGCGTGGCTTCTTTGAATATTACTGCGCTTGTTAACAGGACTGGTAGTATTATTAATATTGCTAATGTTACTGGTAGTCAGTTTGATCAGAATTTGACTAACAATAATGCTAGTGCTACGGTTAATGTTCCTTTGGCTGCGGATATTAGGGTTACTAAGACGGTGAATAATGCTGCTCCTAATTATTTGGGTAATGTTGTTTTCACGGTTACGGTGACTAATACTGGTCCGAATAATGCTACTGGTGTTAGTGTGAGTGATTTGTTGCCTGCTGGATTATCCTGGATTTCTGATAATTCTGGTGGTGCTTATAATCATGTGACTGGTCTATGGACTATTGGTAACTTGAATGTTGGTAGCGTGACTTTATTGAATATTACTGCGCTGATTAACGGTACTGGTAGTATGACTAACGTTGCTAATGTTTCTGTAGTCAGTTTGATCAGAATTTGACTAACAACAATGCTAGTGCTAGTGTGACTGTTCCTCCGGCTGCGGACATTACGGTTACTAAAGTCGGTGGATAATGGTGCTCCTAATTATTTGGGTAATGTTGTTTTCACGGTTACGGTGACTAATAATGGTCCGAATACTGGCGGTTAATACTCGGGTTTCTGATTTGTTACCTGCTGGTTTCGGTTTCGTTTCTGCTGATTCCGTCTGTGGATTCCTATGACAATATCACTGGTTTGTGGACTGTTGGTGATTTAGCTAATGGTGCTTCTGCTACTTTAACACTGTTGGCTCAGGTAATAGCTTCTAATACGACTATTAATCAACACAGCTAATGCCAGTTCTTCAGAACGTCTACGACTGGAACATGCTACAATAATTATGCATTTGCTTATGTGAATGTTCCTCCGGCTGCGGATATTAGGGTTACTAAAACAGTGGATAATGCTGCTCCTAATTATTTGGGTAATGTTGTTTTCACGGTTACGGTGACTAATGCTGGTCCGGATACGGCGGTTAATACTCGGGTTTCTGATTTGTTGCCTGCTGGTTTCGGTTTTGTTTCGGCTACTCCGTCTGTTGGTTCTTATGACAATGTGACTGGTTTGTGGACTGTTGGTGATTTGGCTAATGGTGCTTCTGCTACTTTGCAGTTAGTTGCTCAGGTTTTGGCTTCCAATACGACTTTGACTAACCTTGCTAATGGTTCTTCCAATATTTATGATTGGAATTTGACCAATAACAATGGTAGTGCTAGTGTGACGGTTCCTCCGGCTGCCGATATTGCAGTTACTAAAGATGTGAATAACACTGCTCCGAATTATCGGGATAATGTTACTTTCACGGTTATAGTGCGCAATGATGGTCCGGATGATGCTACTGGTGTCAGTTTAGATGATTTGTTGCCTGCTGGTTTGAGTTGGGTTTCTGATGATTCTTCAGGTGCCTATGATCCTGTAACTGGTGTGTGGACTATTGGCGGTTTAGCTGATGGTGCTTCTGCGACTTTGAATATTGTGGCCCAGGTTTTAGGACACAATACCAATATCGACAACGTGGCCAATGCTTCTGCTAGTGAGTTTGATCCAAATCTGTCTAATAACAGGGCTAATGTGACTATAAATGTGCCGGCGGCTGCGGATATTGCGGTTACCAAAACGGTGAATAATGCTACCCCGAATTATCTGGGTAATGTTGTGTTCACGGTTACGGTACAAAATAATGGTCCGGATGATGCTACTGGTGTAAAACTCAGTGATTTGTTGCCTGCTGGTTTAGTATGGGTTTCTGATAATGCTTCCACAGGTTCCTACGATCATGTGACGGGAATCTGGGATATCGGTAATCTATTCATGGAACAAGGCCCGGTAACATTGACCATCACAGCACAGGTGAATAAAACTGGTAACATTACCAACATAGCCAATGCTTCTTCAGACTTGTATGACTGGAACTTAACCAACAACGTGGCCAATGCTACGGTCAGTATTCCTCAGACCTCTGAGTTAGTACTGTCTAAAACTGTGGACAAAGCCAAAGTTGTTGTTGGTTCTACGGTTAAATACACCATCACGGTGATTAATAATGGCCCGGATGCGGCCCTTAATACTGTGGTGACTGATATTTTACCTAGTGGAATGCAGTACCTGTCTTCTATAGCAAGTACAGGATCCTATGATCCGGTTACTGGTCTATGGACTATTGGTACTATGGCTAATGGTGCTACTGAAACCTTGGAGATATTTGTTAAAGTACTAGCTACTGGTACTTATGAAAATGTTGCTACGGTTAGTTCAGATTCTTCTAATCCTGGAACTAACAGCTCTGGAGTTGTTATTGACGTGATTAGGAATGGAACTAATGGAACCAATGGTTCAGGTACTGTGCCTATGCAGCATACTGGAGTCCCGGTTGCTTTACTGGCCTTTGCGCTGGTAATGATGGTTGCAGGAATAGCAATACCAAAACGCAAATAAGGAAAAACATTAAGGGTTTTTAAAACCCTACTTTTTTATTTTTTTTGATTTAAAATAATGAAATTATTAAATGTTTTTGAATATATTCTTTAACAACTTTTGGAAATATTTCTTCTGTTTTAATTATCTTTTATTAATAAATAAGTTCAAACATGATTTATTTTAGTTTTTCATGTTCTTTAACTCCATATTATCTATTTTTGAGAAATAAAAAGATAAAATAATGAAAAAAATAAACTTAATTCTTTATAATTTTTAGGATGATTTATCATTTCAAAAAACAGATTTTCAAGATTTTTTTCTATAAACTTATTTACTAAATTAGCATATAGTAGCATAAACTACTATAAATCAGAGAATTTCTATCAGATTTTTAGTTATAATATTGGTTTAAATTTTATAATAATATCTTAAAATCCAATTAATTCATTAATGAATCCCATTTAAACTATCATTGACAAAAAAAGCAAAGGTGAATCCATGAAAAACTTATCCAGGGAAATTGTACAAAGGATTGAAGAAATCTCACAACCGGTAAAAATAATGCACGTGTGCGGATCCCACGAACACACCATAATGCATCACGGAATAAGATCACTGCTACCTGAGGAAGTAGAAGTGGTGGCCGGGCCTGGCTGTCCAGTTTGCTGTGTACCTGCCCGTGAAATCGACGAGTGTCTCAAATTAGCCGAGCAAGGAGTAACCATAACTACTTTTGGTGACATGCTGCGCGTGCCTGGTTCTAAAAGTTCATTGGCCGAGGCCAAAGGGGACGGGGCCGATGTAAGGGTAGTTTACGGTGTCAATAACGCTGTGGAAATCGCCCAAAAGCTGGATAATGAAGTGGTATTTATGTCCGCTGGTTTTGAAACCACAGCCCCTACTACGGCTTCTGAACTGCTGGCTGGACCTCCGGAAAACTTTTCCATACTCTCCTGCCACAGGTTGATTCCACCGGCATTAAAGTTCTTAATAGAATCAGGGGAAGTAAACTTGAATGCACTTATAGAACCAGGACACGTTTCTACAATTATTGGGACCAAACCTTACGACATGTTTTCTGAAAAATACGGAATACCTCAAGTGGTGGCTGGTTTCAATCCACTGGACATTCTAATGGCGGTTTACATGATACTGCGCCAGATTAAAGCTGGCAAGGCTGAAGTTCAAAATGAATACAAACGGGCGGTAAGAGAAGAAGGGAATGTAAAGGCCCAGCAGGTTTTAGAAGAAGTATTTTACATAACCAGCAGGGAATGGAGAGGTTTTCCCGAAATTCCAGATTCAGTCATGGAAGTTAGAGAAGAATTCTCTCAATTCAATGCCCGTGAAAAATTCGACATAAAAGTTGAAAGAGTTAAAGAAGCACCTACTGGCTGTATATGTGGTCCTATACTCCGAGGAGTAGCCCGACCAGAAGAATGTGAGTTATTTAAGGAAAAATGCACACCTATGAATCCTATTGGGGCCTGTATGGTTTCCAAGGAGGGTACCTGTAACATAGCTTACAGATACAGTTCCCTTAAATAATTAAGTTCTTCATTAAATTCTTTTCATATTCCATAATTTTACTTATTTCCAAATTTTATTTTTTTTGGATTAAAAAATTCTTACCTAAAAGGGTGAAAACATGGGATCCATTAAGGCCATTGCTCTGGATATTGACGGAACTATAACTGATCATACTCGTAAAGTTTGTATAAGTGCTATTGAAGCAGTTAGAAAAGCAGAAAACGCTGGAATACCGGTGGTTATTGTCACTGGGAATATTTTGTGTTTTACCAGGGCAGTTTCTGTATTTTTGGGAACAACCGGAGGCCTGGTGTCTGAAAACGGTGGCGTAATCCTATCCCAGGGACAGATGAAAGTGCTGGGGGATATTAAAAAAGCAGAAAAGGCCTATGATTATTTAAAAACCCAGCCCCAAACCAGGGATAAGATACAAAGAGTTCAATTTTCAGATATGAGGGTTTCTGAAATTGCCCTTTTTAGAACCATTTCCGAGGACATTATTAAAAATGTCTTAAAGGACCATGATGTGGAAATATATGATACCAAGTTTGCTCTGCACCTCACTGATCCTGAAGTGAATAAAGGAACCTCTCTGGAACTTATATCTGCTGAGATGGGTATTAAACCAAAAAATATCATGGCCATGGGAGACAGTGAAAATGATATTGAATTTCTGAAAGTAGTCGGCCATAAAGTAGCTGTGGCCAACGCTGATCCAGAATTAAAGGCTGTTGCTGATTATGTAACTCTAAATCGCTTTGGTGATGGGGTGGCCGAGGCCATAAATCGTTTTGTCCTGGATGATTTAATATAAAATCTTCTAAATATTATTTTTAATTCCTTTAAAAATTCTACTAAATATTTAAGACCATCTGAAACTATAAATTCATAATTAAGATTCATAATTAAGATGAAATTCTTGATTTATAAAAAACAACATCAAAAATAAATTACATTATGCATATAATAACATTTGAGAAGAAATCTAATATTGTGCAAGGGTAGATTTCAATAAATATCATATTTTATTAATATCACTTTTCATTAAATGGGAAATGGAATTTTTTTGGTATTTAAATTTAAATTAACTTACATGGAAATAATAATAATTGTCAATATTCAGCCAATATTTAACTAAATAGGGAGTTTTGAGAGATATGGAAAATATAGCGGAAAAGGCACTTAAAAAGGCCCAAAAATACGCGGATATAGTGGAAATATTCGTGGAAAATGAACAATCACTTCAACTGGACTTACAAAGGGATAACATTGATTTTGCCAAAGATGAATCAACAATGGGATTAGGAATAAGAGTCATTATTGAGGGCAAAATGGGATTTTCCTACACATCCAACCCTTCAGAAATAGAAAACACAGTTAAAAGAGCTGTTTCTAATTCAAAAGCCAATGAAAAGGATGAAAATTTTTCCATAGCCAAAATGGGGAAATATCCGAATATTAAAGGAACATATGATCCTAAATTCAATTCAATGAAAGTAGAAGAAGCTCTAAATTTTGCCCAGACCATGCTGGATACGGTGGCCGAAGAAAAATGTGAGCCTACCTCGGGTGGTTTTTCTACAGGCCTTTCAGAAATTTTTATTTTAAATTCTAATGGAGTAGAGTGCCGTAACATTGCCACGGGCTTCGGGGGTTATATTGCCGTGAATGCTGAAAAAGACGGGGAAAAATCCACTGCATACGACTCCCGGTCCTCCTGTTTCATGGATATCGATGCGGAAGAACTGGCCAGCCACGTCTGTAAAATTGCCAGGGATTCTATTGGTGGTGAATCTGTTGAAACCAGGGATATGGATATTGTACTGGATTATCACGCCGCCGCAGGACTTTTAGGGACATTTGTCAGTGCTGTAAATGCGGATAATGTCCAGAGGGGAAGATCCATGCTGGCTGATAAGATTGATCAGAAAGTTTTATCTTCTAATATAAGTATATTTGATGACGGAACCCTGGAAAGCGGCCTTAACTCATCTCGATGTGATGGTGAGGGAACTGCTTCAGAAAAGACCACTCTGGTAGAAAATGGAGTTTTAAAAGGTTTTATTTATGATTTATACACGGCCAACAAGGGCCAAACGTACAGCACGGGAAATGGTGGTCGTTCATCTTTTACTGAAACCCCTTCAGTAGGGGTGAGCAATATAGTGGTGGATTTCAATGAAGAACGTGACTTATCGGAATTAAAGGATGCTATTTTAGTTACTGATGTTTTGGGAGCACATACTGCTAACCCCATTTCTGGAGACTTCTCAGTTGAGGCTAACAACGCTTTTATAATTAAAGACGGTGATATAAAAGCTCCAGTTAAAAAGGCCATGTTATCTGGAAACATATTTGAATTATTAAAAACCGCTGAGAAAATTAAATCCAATGTGCGGCAATATGGTCCATTTGTAATACCTAAGATCCTGGTTCATGATCTGAGGGTAGTTGGTTAGTTTTTAAAGGAAATTAATTTTATCGGTGATAACATGGAATGTCAAAATTACGGCCTTAATAGAAGTATTGAAAGGGAAAATCTAAATTTAAACCCCCTTCAAAGAGGAGGGGTACTTTCTGCAGAAGCCAGAGAGGCTTTATATGATTTTGGTGATGGATACAGTGTGTGTGATTACTGTGCCGGAAGACTGGACGAAATTGCTAAACCATCCATAGGCGGTTTTCTGGAAGATCTGGCTAAATTTATTAATGTTGATGCAGTTAGAACAGTTCACGGTGCAAGGGAAGGTAAATTCGCAGTTATGCATGCCTTATGTCAACCAGGGGATCATATAGTGGTTGATGGAAATGCCCATTACACCACGCACCTGGCTGCCGAGCGTAATTCCCTGAATATGATTGAAGTACCAAGTACGGGAGCTCCGGAATTTGAAATAACTCCTGAAAAGTACCAGGAAGTTTTAGAAAAGGCAATTGATGAAAAAGGCGAAATAAAACTGGCCCTTTTAACTCATGTGGATGGTAATTACGGTAATCTTACTGATGCTAAAAAAATTGGTAAGATATGCCAGGATGCTGGGGTCCCGCTGGTTTTAAATTGTGCATATTCCATGGGAAGGCTGCCTATCGATGCCAAAAAAATGAATGTGGACTTTGTGGTGGGAAGCGGACATAAGAGCATGGCCGCCTCAGGCCCTATTGGGGTACTGGGTATGAAAGAAGAATGGGCCGAAAAACTACTGCAAAGATCTTCCAGGCACCAGAAAAAGGAAATTGAGATGCTTGGATGTACCAGTAGGGGCGCTCCCATAGCCACTTTAATGGCATCTCTGCCGCATTTAATTGAACGGGTTAGTAAATGGGACGATGAAGTAAAAAATGCCCGAAATTTTGTAGAGCAAATGGAGGAAATTGGGGGTGTGGTGCAGGTGGGTGTGCGGCCTACCAATCACGACCTGGTGAGATTTGAAACACCATTTTTCCATGAAATTGCCCAAAATCACCCGCGAAGAGGATTTTTCCTCTATGAAGAACTGAAAAAACGAAAGATAGTTGGTATAAAGCGTGGCCAAACTGAATGGTTTAAATGTAGTGCTTATGGGATGACTAAAGAGCAAGTAGATTATATTGCAGCTTCATTTAAGGATATAGCGGAAAAAGCTGGAAATTAAACTTATTGTTGCTTTTTCAAAAGAAATATTCTTATTTAAATTACTAATATTTGATAATTTAAATTGAATCCCGCTTTCAGTACATTATGATAATTAGGGAAATAGAATCAAAGTCCATTTTATCCAAAACTGGAATTCCTATTGCAGATTATGTAATAAATCCCTATGTGGGATGTACTCACTCTTGTCGGTTCTGTTACGCCTGTTTTATGAAGCGTTTCACCGGTCATTCTGAAAAATGGGGAGAGTTTCTGGATATTAAGGTCAATGCCCCGGATTTAATCCCCTTGAAATCTTCCAAGTATGAAGGTAAATACATCTTTTTGTCATCAGTCACTGATCCCTACCTTCCTTTAGAAAAAAAATACAAATTAACCCGGAGAATAATTGAAAAATTGATTCCCCTAAAGCCTGTTTTAGGAATTCTCACCAAATCTGATTTGATTTTAAGAGACATTGATCTGATAAAACAATTTGCAGAATCAGAAGTTGGATTTTCCTTTTCTACTCTGGATGAAGAAATAAGAAAGAAAGTTGAACCATCGGCTTCACCTATTAAAAATAGAATAAATGCTTTAAAAGAGTTTCATGAGGTGGGGATTAAAACTTATGTTTTTATAAGTCCTATTTTACCATATTTAACTGATTGGGAAGACATAATTCAAAAAACAAGAGATTATGCTGATTATTTCATGTTTGAAAATTTAAATGTCACCGGAACTGTTTGGGGTAATATTAAACGATTTTTAAAAGAAAAATATCCAGAATTAACTAGTAAATACAGGGAAATCTATTTTGAAGGTAATCAATACTGGGAAATGGTGGAAGAAGAAATAATCCAGTATTGTAAAAAAGAAAAAATGGAATGCCGGATGTATTTCCACCACTAAAAGAATTTTTTATAAATTTTTTATAAATAATTGAATAGAATCTTAAAATTTATTCTTAAACATTTCTATCCAATCTTATCCCATTTTTATGACTGGAAACTGCACTTCAGTCAATAATTCACTGGCAGAAACTTCCTCTGGAGAATTAAAATAGATTTCTTTGGGAGAACCAATTACGTCGTATTTATTTATCATTACAAATTCTACCATGGACTGATAAACCAGGGGAAGGTCTGCATAGGGCCCCTTGTGCTTGGCATAAACTACCTTATGTTCAGGTACTGTGGCTATAATTATCTTTTCAGTTCCCTGGACTTCCCCGTCCACGGGAAACCCAATATCATATACAATCTCTTCTGCATTTTCCTGGGGGGTGGAGTAATATATGGCGAAAGGAGGTCCTGAAAGGGTTATTTTATTGTCTTCAGCCCAGGCTGAAATTTCATATATGAGTTTCCCCATATCTTCAGGGGCCCCTTTATAATTAATAACAGCTAGTTGCTGTTCCTCCACTACTTTTTCTTCTATGTGCATAAAAATCACCGCCTAAATCAATTTTAATATCAATTATTGCATTAGTTTGAATTTAAATAATTTAACTTTAACTTTTTAATATTTGCTGAATATTCGACTTTCAAAAATAAAAAAAGAATTTAAATTATTTTGTCTAACTGGTTATTTTCAATGATTTTAATACAGTTGAATAGGCACTTTCAGTTTCATTTTTTACTGAAGGCGGGCAAATATATTCAATCATGAAAATAGTATTTCCAATGCTTAGTGTAGTGATTTTATTGGCTACATCTTCTCCATTCAATGTGTACTGCATCATAGTGTAATTATTTATTTTTATGTTGCTCACGGTAGAATTAGTTGAATTAAGGATGGAAACCTGTAAATTCGTTGAATTGTATCCCTTTCCATTTTTTTTTCGCATTTGGAATGTGATAAAAGCTTCTTGATTGGCACCAGATTCATTTTGTATTTGTTTAGTGTAAACTACTTGAGAATAAACCGTGTTATTAAAATCACCTATGGCCTGGTTTTGAGTCCATCCCCCTGGTATTTGGAAAAAGACATCGCCCTGATCAAAGTCACTGGTCCAGTTGTAAAAATAATAAATACCTCCTCCTACAAGGACCAACACTATCAAAATTAAAACTATTGGTAGTAAATTATCAGACTTCATTTAAGCACCTCTTAAATATAAACTCTAAAGATATTTTATTCTTCAAAGTATTTATTTTAGATGCATTTATCAATTAAACTGGATTTAACACACAAAAAGAAAATTTAAATAATTATCTTCATTGGAAATATTGGAATTGCACTGATTTTAATAAAAAAATCATGAATAAAGATCTGGATAATTGATTCAATTGTAATTATTGAATTTAAAAATAAGAATATTTAATTTTCCAGACATTTATCGTCTGGAAACGTTTTTAATGGTTATAAATACCAGTAATAGCACTGGCCATATTTCTAGCCTCCCCATCCAGAAATCAACAATAAAAACTATTTTTACCAGCGCAGGGGAACTTGCAGTTATGAGTCCGCTGGAAAGGCCCACATTGGACAGGGCAGAGGCCACTTCAAAAATTACCTGGGAAATATCATTGTAATTAAGCAGCACCAAAATAATACTAACAATATAAACCACGAAGTAGGTAAATACAAAGGCCCCTGTAAGTCTTAAAACATCATCAGTTACCTTTAATTCACTCACGTGATGTATTTTTTTAGGTAAAACTGCTTTACCAGGCAATATAAATGATTTTACTTGCCAGACCATACCTTTTATCAGTATTCCGAATCTCAGCCACTTAATACCTCCTCCGGTGGAGCATGAACCGGCACCAATAATCATTAACAAGGTGATTAAAAACAGTCCCAGGCCAATCCATTGTTTTAATATTTCTGGATAAAAGGCGGTTTGCAGTCCAGTAGTAGTTACCGCAGAAACCACCTGGAACAGGGCAAATCTAAGGTTTTCAAGGATCCCAGTACCATAAATATGGTTTTTCAGGAGCATAAATGTAACCAGAATAGTAGAAATAATTATAAGAGAATAGGCCACTTTGGTTTCGATATCTCTAAAGTACTCCTTCCAGTTACCTTTTATAACTGTAAAGTGCAGGGCGAAGTTGGTAGCCCCAATCATCATAATAATCATGGCCACGATTTCGATCCACAAGTTATTATAAAATAAAACACTGGTATTGTGCATTCCAAATCCACCAGTGGATAATGCAGTAAAAGTATGGAAAACAGAATCAAAAATAGGCATCCCGGCTAAAATGAATAGAATTATTCCCAGGACAGTAAATCCTGCATAAATATAAAAAATAACCTGGGTGGTATGTTTTACACTGGGAAGAAGTCGTTCGTCACGACCTTCAGCAAGATACAGGCGCATGACATCGGCCCCTGTTGATCTTAAAAGAGCTAAAACCAGAAATATTATTCCTAAACCACCTAACCACTGGGTAAAAGCTCGCCAGAAGTTCATGGTATAAGAAACAACGTCTAAATTGGGATACATACTAAAACCAGTGGTGGTAAAACCAGACATGGCTTCAAAATAAGCATTAAGATAGGACAATTCACCAGAAAAATAGTAGGGTAGGGCACTCAAGGCACAGACAATAAGCCAGATTAAAGTGGAAAAAACCATGGCCACTTTAAGGGACATGTTCCCTTCCTTTTTAAATAGTTTTTTACTTAAAGCGCCGCATAGCAGGGTTAAAATTGACGCGGACAAAAAGGGAATTATATACTGCGTTTCATGATAAATAAGCGATATTATAATGGGTATTAAAATGGCAATTCCCAGAAGAAGACACACATCGCCAGTATAATGCATAATTGTGCCTATTTCTTTTTTATTCAACCGATTTATTTGCTGCATTTCATATCCCCTTATTCATATCCCCTTATTTTCAAGTGATGTTGATCAGTTTTTAATTTTTAATAAAAATTTTATTAAACTGATTATAATTTTAGATTATTCTGTTAAAACTGTTCATTTTACTTATTTTTAACATAGAAGTGATTAAATTTCTTATAGGCCTCTACCTAATTCACATCATATGTATCTATCCACCATATAAATATTTTGGTGGCATCCATAAGTGAAATGGATTTTAAAAGACTTAATTCCTTAAAAACGACTAAATAAATGGTTAAAATAAATTTTAAATGAATTTAATTATTAAAAAAATGGTAGAAAAATAATATTGGGATTGATAATGGTTTGAGCTTAACGCACCACCAGAACAGGACATTTCGCGGATCTTACTACCTTTTCAGCCACGCTTCCCAGTAAAAAACGATTTAAACCATGTTTTCCAGAATTTCCTACAATTAATAGATCTATATTCTCTTCTTCAATAGTATTCAGGATGGTTTCTGCAGGATTGCCAATTTTTAGCTCTGATTTTAAATTAATATTTTTACAGGTGCCCTGGCATTGATTAATTTCCAACTGTTTAACGAAATTATCCAGATTTTCCTGACCCTCTTTTTTCATAGCGTTTTCCATTTTTTCTATGAGGTCGTCAGCAGTTATTGTTTGTAGATAAACGTTTTCAATCACACTTAAAACAGTGATATTAGCACTCATTAAGTTTGCAAGCTCTATGGCATGCTGACCTGCTTTTTGGGCATACTTGGAACCATCTGTGGCTATTAATATGGACTTGTA
Source organism: uncultured Methanobacteriaceae archaeon (assembly GCA_963698135.1). Lineage (GTDB taxonomy): Archaea > Methanobacteriota > Methanobacteria > Methanobacteriales > Methanobacteriaceae > UBA349. The sequence continues at coordinate 682,682 of CAVOPP010000011.1, forward strand.
CATTTTTTCACCTCTTAAATGAAAATTATTCTAATAAATAAATAAATCACATTAAGAAAGTGATTACTGAAAGTGATTACTATAAACGGGGCCCGGTACGTACTAAAAAGCCAATAATAATAACTGTAATTAACAGGATAATGGCTCCCAGATGAGGAGTATATTTATGTCTCTCTCACCTTCTTTTTTCAAATCTTTTTTATCATCCATTATAATAAATTTGTTTAGATTTTATTTATAACTGATTAGTTCGAGAAAAGAGAAAAATGTGAGTAAAAATTGGAAAATAAAAAAATAGACCGTCTATTCTTTTGAACGTTCAGATTCACCATTTAAAACAATGGTGCTGTCTGCTGAGTTTTTTAAAGCAATACTAAAGCCCGGCTCAGCCCCAATAACTATGGTTTCCTTACCATTTTCTTTGGCTATATTAATGAGTGGTAAAAATTCAGCATTACGGGTCATAAGGGCAATTATGTCAATATTTGGGTTGTAAATCAATTCGTAGGCCTCTACTGCCATTTGAACATCTACGTCTCCAGCCACCATCATGGGGGAAAAACCCTGATTGACTATGGCTTCAATTAGTTTATCAGAGGCATATTGATTTAAAAGAACTTTGGCCACTTTTAATCTTCCACTTTCTTCCAGAAGTTCCTTAATAAAATCTAGATTAAGGCAGAATTCTTTTCTCAACATATTGGGCCCATCTACCAGGAGCCCTACATTTTTATCCCCGGCTTTTTTGGTCTTAATTGGTAAATATTCCTTAAATGAACCTAATCTTTCCATATAATCACCTTAAATTATTAAATAGTCTTTTGAGCTTCATTTAAGTGTTATTAACATTATAATTGCTGTTTTCCCATTATTAGGGATTATCAAAAATATAATTTAATTTTTATATCAGCGTTTATAGTAAATTCAACACTAAAATTCACACTAATTATTTTTATTACCTTTTGTAGTTTAAATAAATTTGCCAAAATTAATCCCAATTCTGTAAATTATATTAGGATTAGTTGAAAAAATTTGAAAAATATAAAATATAAGGCTTTCCAAATTTAAATAAAAAATATTATAAAAATAAATATTTAAATGTCTTTAAAAACATCTTTTGCCACATTAATCCCGTTTATAGCTGCTGGAAAACCTGCATAAACGCTCATTAAAATAATAGTTTCCACTATTTCATCTTTACTTAAACCGGCACTTAAACCAGCTTTTATATGAAATGCCAGTTGGGGTTTAGCAGTTCCCTTGGCAGTGAGGGCTGCTATGGTGGCGATTTGACGGTAACTGGCTTCCAGGTTTTCTCGTTGATACACTGAGCCATAAGCATAACCTATAATAAAATTTAACATATCTGGGGCAATGGGATCCAGTTTTTCTTTTAATTCCTGGATGTGACCTTCTTCCAATTTTTCTAACCATTTGGCTCCCACTTTAAAACGGTTATCTGCTGATTTTTCACAGGAAGGTTTAAATGAGATATTCCTATCTGTTACTACTTCTTTTAAAACATTTATCCCATTAATTGCTGCTGGAAAACCACAGTATACTGACATCTGGAGCATTATTTCCACCAGTTCTTCCACAGAACATCCCACATTGAGGGCCCCATTTATATGGACTTTTAACTGGGGAGTGGCATTTCCCAGGGCGGTAAGTGCCGCAACTACTGCCACTTCCTTTTGTTTTAAAGAGGTTGTTTTACGGGAATAAATATCACCAAAAGCATATTCAATAATGTATTTGGCTAAATCTGGTGCTATTTCATTTAGACTATCTAATACAGCCTCTCCCCCTGCACCATCCACTTCTTTAAGTTTTTCCCAGCCTTTCTGGTATCTTTCAGTTTCCATGGCATTTCCTTCTGATATATTTTTATTAAATTCTAATAAGCATAAATTCAAGATTTTTTATCATTAGTTATTTTATACAGTAAAAACCGGCTTGTAAGTAGGAATACCATAAAATTTCTACAGTGGAAAATCCAGTGTCTCTTAATATGGTTAGATGATCTTCCACGGTTATGGGGAAGTATTCCAGGTCAAAACGGTTAAGGTGCTGGTTAATTTCTTCCTCGTCTTTGCCATGTTTCAGTTGAAAGTTCTTCCAGTAACTTTTACCAATTTCTATTCCCTTTTCTGTGAGAGGACGAATATTTTCAAAGGTTACAAATACTCCTCCTTCTTCTAAATTATCATAACATACTTTAATGGCAGTCAATCGGTCTTCAGGGGATAAATAGTGGTGGCATTGGATAGCGGTAATTATGTCTGGTTTATTATCCATTTTCTGATTAAATTCCTGAGTAGGGGACGGGTCAAGAAATTTCAGTCTTTTTTGAGGGGATAACTTTGCGCGGGCCTGTTTAAGCATTCCTTCCGATGGATCCAATAGCAGAAACTCGGTTTCTGGAAATTCAGCTGCTGCCTTTTCAATAAGCGAACCGGTTCCGCATCCAGTATCCAACCATAATTTTGGATCGTAAGGGAGTGATTTAATTAAATTAATGGTTTCCTGGTGATAAGAGTTATAATAAGGTAGTGTATTTTTTACGTGGGCATCATAGAGTTCCGATTGATAGGGGGTGGTGTTATCATTGTTTTTCATGCGAAATCTCCTTATTTATCCATTAATTATATTATCATTTTTTAATTTTTTTATAAAACACATTAATCATACAAATCTTAATCTTTCTGCATCTTATCTATATTCTGCATAATTAATATTGTTTAGAAGCAATATATTAAGCAATAGATTGTAATTAACGGAAACTTGTGTAATCATCTAAAATTTAATTAATTTACTCTGGGGATAATCACATGGAGAAAATTAAAAAATATTTTAAAAATGATAGATTTGCGGAATGGGCCGGTATAGAAATTCTTGAAATAAGAGAAGGTTGGTCCCAGGTAAAAATGAATATTACTGAAGATCATCTAAATGGGGTGGGAATTGTCCATGGCGGTGCTATTTTCACCCTGGCAGATATGGCCTTTGCTGCTGCGGCTAATTCTCATGGAAATGTTTCGGTGGCTATAAACGCCAGTATATCTTATATGAAGGCTGGAAAAGGAGAATGGTTACTGGCCGAGGCCCAGGAAGTATCTAGAAATCCTCGCCTGTCGTCTTATACTGTACGGGTTACTGATGATGAAGATGATCTGGTGGCTATATTTCAGGGAATGGCATATGTAAAAAAGGATAAAATTGAATTTAGGGATTAAGATATTATTGATAGAAACTAATCGATGATACGCGATTAACATTATCCAAATTAAGAGTTATCTTAATGGATTTTGATTAGGGGGTTATATCAGGGATTTCTGGGTTTCATTTCCTTTAAAACCTGATTAAGGAGTTCATGGGCTTCATTGAATTTTTTATCTTTTTTAAGTGCTTTTTTAAGTAGTTCTGATGATTTCTGATATTCTTTGAGATTATACAGGCTTTTGGCCTCTAAATACAAAGCAAATTTGTAAAAATCGTCTTTTTTGGTATATCGCTGTCTAAAAAGCTCAAAAGTTTTGACAGAATCCTGGTACTCTTCCAGCATTAAAAAAACATAACCTACATTGTAAAGGGCCATATTATCCATGGGATTTAATTCAAAAACCCTTTGGAAACATTTCAAAGCCTCATCATATTTTTCCAGATTTAGAAGTGCCACTCCCTTATTATTCCAGGCCGGTGAATATTGTTCATCTATTCGCAGCGTTTTATCAAAAAATTCTATGGATTTACTGGTTTCTCCCTGTCCTAAGAAAGACATGGCTTGATTATAATACATATCTGCTTCTTTTCCATTCATATAAACACTCCCCATTCTAATATAATTAGAGTAATTTAAGAGATATAAATTTTTATAAATTTTATAATTTTGTATTAATATTTTTAATCTTTCATATGGTGGAGCTAAATCAAGCCCTAAAATTTAAAAGAAAATGGATTGCATCTATTAAGGTTTTTAGGGTTTTTTGATTGGGTAAAAAACATTATATATGGAAATAAAAAGCTAATTTGATTACTTTAATGACTTAAAATTGAATAATAAAAATAATATTAATTAATAAATTAAAGATAAAGAAAATTAAGGATTATTTTTTCATCACCGGGAACTGGACTTCAGTTAAAAGTTCGCTTTCATCCAACTCATTGGGATCGTTTAGATAGACTTCAGTTATGGGGCCCACTATGTCATAACCATTTTCAATTGCATATTGAGCTACTGATTGAATAACTGGACCTACTTCCGTATAAGGGCCTTCATGAAGTGCCGCCACCACGTTATGTTCTGGAATTGTCTTAACCTTTATTTTTCCTTCCTCTTTCACGTCCCCTACCACTGAAAAACCTATTTCATATAGCAATTCTTCTTCTGGGACTTCATCGGGACTGTTATAATAGGTTCCATAAACCATGCCGCTCATTTCCAGGTCTTTATCAAGTATCCACATTTCTACTTCTCGAATGTAGTCTTTTATCTTCGAATAACTCCCTTTACATTCTATGTAGGCCACCTGGACCTCTTCAAATATCTTTTCTTTTATCATGATCCAACTCTCCAATTAATTATTTGTTGTTGATGGTTAATTATTGTATCCGTGATAGAGGTCATTGGAATGGTTAAAATATTCTTAAAAAAACAAAAGAAAAAATTTTTAAATAATTTTTAAATATTATTTTTAATTAAATGACTGGAAATTGAACTTCCGTTAAACTTTCGGAAGCTTCTTTTGGATTGTTTAGGTATATTTCCTTAACCGGACCCACTATTTTCAGGTCATTCTGCACGGCATATTCATATAGATCCACGTAAACTGATGAAGCTTCTCCATAAGGACCTTGAAATACTGTGGAAATTACCTGATGTTCGGGAATGGTTTGTAACTGCACTTCCTGACCATTTTCATCTTCTAAATTCTCTATTTCTATTTTTCCTTCAAATCCGGCCCCTACCTCCCATTCTAATTCTTCAGGAGCAACTTCCAGGGGGGAGTTGTAGTAAAGGCCATAAACTGGGTCTTTAACCTGCAATCCTTTTTGGGCAATCCACTCAACAACTGCGCCTAGATATTCTGGAATCTTATCATAGATGCCTATGTGGTAAATATAGGCTACCTGGTGTTGTTTAATTGTTTTTAGTTCTATTTTCATGATAGGGACATCCATTTACTATATTGTATATTATTATATTATGGTGAATATTATGAATTTATTTTGTGTAAGAGGGCATGGTTAGTAATTTGAAAGATTAATTGAATTTCTAAAGTAATGTTTATTTTTCATGCTTTATTTTAATTTTTAAAATAAATTTATAATTTAAAAGTAATCTATAAATACTAAACTGACTAATCAGTCTATAATTATGAATATTATATTGCAAGGTGGAGAACTTGAAAGAAAAGGAACTGCAAATACTGAATGCTTCATTAAATCTCTTCGTGGAGAAAGGTTTTCACGGAACATCTACTGCAGAAATAGCTAAAACTGCGGGAGTGGCCACCGGAACATTATTTCACTATTTCAAAACCAAAGAAGACTTGATTAACCGGTTATATTTATATTCTAAGGAATGTATGCTCAACAAAATCAGTGGCCATTACAACAGTGAAAAATCATTTAAGGACAATGTAAAATCATTGTGGGTGGTAATGGTAGATTTTGGGGTAAATAGTCCGGAAATGTTTCAGTTTATTCTCAGTTTTCACTGTTCACCATACATAACATCTTTAACCAAAAAAGAGGTTGAAACAAGATCCGAAAGAGTTTTAGAAGCCTATTTGGTGGGAATAGAAGAACAGAAAATAAAAAATGTTTCTTACGAGTTAATTGTGGACTTCCTGTGGGGCAATATTGTGGCCACGGTAAACCACTTGGAAAAACACCCGGAAAAAAGGAATGGGAAAACCAGGGATATTGCATTTGATCTTTTCTGGGACGGAATTTCACTTTAACTACTTTCAAAGAAACGAATAAAATCTAAAATATATTTATATAATAGGATTTACTGGAATTATATTTTACAATTATGAATATATGGGGTGCTATTTTGCAAAAAAGAACTGTTAAAAAGACAGGAGATAAATTATCAGCACTTGGTTTTGGTGCTATGAGATTACCCACAAAAAATGGGATGATTGACAAGGAATCTGCCCGGGAGCAGATTTATTATGCTATTGACCAGGGAGTAAATTTTATTGATACCGCGGTGCCTTACCATGGTGGGGCCAGTGAATCTTTCCTGGGAGAAATATTATCTGGGGAATACCGGGAAAAGGTGAAAATTTCCACTAAAATGCCCCAGTGGTCCATAAAAAAATACGAAGACATGGAAAAACATCTGGAACAGCAGCTTCAACGCCTGCAAACTGATTGCATTGATTATTATTTTATTCACAGCATGGGAAAAAGCAGTTTCGACAGAATCCAGAAATTAGGACTTTTAGAGTTTTTGGATAAGGCTAAAAAAGAGGGCAAAATAAAATACACCGGATTTTCTTTCCACGACAGTAAAGATGCCTTTAAACCAATTGTAGACTCCTATGATTGGGATGCTTGTATGTTGCAGTTCAATTATGTGGATGAAAACAGTCAGGCCGGTATTGAAGGTGCAGAATATGCACATTCTAAGGGCATGGCAGTTATAGCCATGGAACCTCTTAAAGGAGGAAAATTGGCAGGAAACATGCCTCTGAAGGCGGCTGAAATCTGGGACAAATCTGAAATTAAAAGGACACCTGCTGATTGGGCCTTTAGATGGGTTCTCAACCACCCTGAAATTACTTGTGTGATTTCCGGGATGAATAGTATGGATCAGTTAAATGAAAATCTGGAAATTGCTAATGATACGGTACCCGATTCCCTTACCCCTAACGAATTAGAACTTTACACCCAAGTAAAACAGGTTTTTACAGACTTGATGAAGATTAATTGCACTACCTGTGCTTATTGCCTGCCCTGTCCAGCAGGTGTTGATATTCCTGGTTGTTTTGATCTATACAATGACAAATACTTATTCAAGGATCGTTCTGCCGGGATTACTTATATTTTAAGGATGGGTGGTATTTTTAATGATGGTCAATCACATGCAGGGTTATGTAATGGCTGTGGAAAATGCGTAAGGGCATGTCCTCAAAAATTGGAAATTCCTGAACTATTGAATGAGGTTTCTAATGATTTAGGTGGACGAGGATTTAACTTAAAGGTTAAACTCATGGGTGCAGTGGCCATGCCGGTTATGGATGGTTTTCTTTCATTGAGAAACAAATTTTCCAGATCTTCTAAGAAAAATTAATCTTAATTTTTTATTTTAAAATATTTTTTATCCCCCGTATTGGAATAATAAATCCTATTAGACCGGATTTTCAGTAAATTTTATTAGAGCAGAATTTCTCGAAAAAATTTTCTTTTATTGTAGCGGTTTTTTAACAGGTGGCCGGAGTTCAGGGGGATTTAATGGTCACAATTTTTACTTCCATTCTTCTGATATCCATTGAGTTTTGCTGCGGAAGCCGTGATTTTTGTGGTCATTGAATATAGTATTCCCCTGTGCCAGAGGGAGGTCAACATGGATATAATGGCCATGGCTGCCATTGGGGGTTTTATGGTGGTGATGATATTAGATGTGGCCTAGGGATAAGCAGACAAAAAACAATATAATGCCTTTATAATCGTATTTAGACTCCCATTTGATTCTTTATTTGTTTTTAAATTCAGTAAATTTATTAATTTTAAAAATAATATATAATATTATTCTTGATATCAATAATAATAATAATAATAATAATAATAATAATTACTAAAAAATTAGTCAAATAAATCCTCCCTTGAGTCTCTATTCTTAGAGATCAATTATTATAGTGATAATAATCTTTAGGGAGGTGAAAAAATGAATATCGACGATTTTTCCGACGAATTCAAGTGGCAAATCGCCACCAGATCTGCAACAGCTATGCCTTTTGCCTATGAAATGGTTTTAGGAGATATTTTAGGGGATAAAGGCGATGAGCTTTTAAGACAAATCTGGACAAATGGTGGTAAAGAAGCAGCTGATCTAGCCATGGTTTTAGGATTTCCAGCCAGCAATGCTCCTGAGATAAGCCAGGCTCAGAGCGTGGTTTTCAACATGCTGTATGGCCCTGAACTAAAATATGAAACAGTCTCTAAAAGTGAAGACCAGGTACTGGATCGTATTACTGAATGTCCAATGCTCAACCGGGCTACTGAGATGGATATAGCTTTGGATGGACTTTGTGAGTCATGTCAGGCTACTAATCAGGCTTTCATTGAAAACATGAATCCAAATTACACCCAGAGAACTACCAAGGCCATGTGCCTGGGTTCAGAATACTGTGAAATGTGTACCGAGTTGCGAAATAAGTAAATGAGTTGTAAGTTGGTTTTTTATGGTTCCCGGTAATTTTTCAGGGAACTATAATTTTTTAATATTTTAATAAATTAATGGGGAGGGTTTTTTGTCAAAGGAGAATCAGATGAATATTGGTGAGGACTTTATCCGTTTTCACAAGGTAATTACCCGTAGCTTGGAAGTGGCCATTCGAAATGTTAAAAAGTTTCTTTCTGCTGGAACTATGGAAGAATCACAGCGGGAAGGATTCCTTAAATTTGTTCAAAGTTTTTCCTCAGTGGTGGAAGGACATCACTTGGTGGAGAATGAAAAGGTGTTTCCCTATTTCAAGGACAAAATACAGGATGTACCATATGAACGATTGATGGGTCAACACGAGGAGATTAAAAAAGCATTAGATGATATAGGTAGTGGAATTGAAATTTTAAGGTCTAATGGTAACGTATTAAATTCATTAAAACTAATTAAATCGGGGCTAGATTCGATAGACAAAATATGGCTTCCACACATCAATATAGAGGAAACAAAACTATATGGGCTGGTGGGCAGCTTGGGAATTAGTCAGGAAGAGATGCTTCGAATAAAAACTGATTTTGGTCAGTTCTTTCAAGAGCATAGTGGCCCTGTTTACCTGGTAATGCCTTTTTTATTGTATAATTTATATCCTGATGATCGTTCTATACTGGCCCAGGGATTACCTGAAAATGTGATAAATCAGCTGGTTCCTATTGATTGGGAAGAGGAATGGGCCCCCATGAAACCGTTTTTACTTTCGTAATTATTTTAGTGTTCATTGGAAAAAGAATATTTCAACGCCGAGACTGGGATTTGAACCCAGGACGAGCAATAGCTCAACAGGATTTCGAATCCTGCGCCTTACCAGACTAGACTATCTCGGCATATTTAAAGTCAGATTTATAATCTTTTTTCATTAAATAAAAACAATTGGGTTCAAAAGGAATCCGAAAAGAATTATATTAATAAATAACTTTGGAGTGGTCTTATTACTAATTATTTCCTTTTTTGGGCCAATAATTTGTTTATAAGATTTTAATTTTCATGGAAATTAATTTATTAAAAACAAAAAAACTATTTAAAACGCCGGGACTGGGATTTGAACCCAGGCGGAGAAACTCTCCACGAGATTTCCAGTCTCGCGCCTTACCAAGCTAGACTATCCCGGCATAGAACAGCTTATTAAGATTTGAGTTTATCTTATAAAAAGATTTTGTTTTTATTTGCTATTTTAAATTAAATGCTAATTATATGGATATTTTAAGAAGCCAAGCGCCTATTAAATTCACCTTTAAAGGTTTTCATTAATTTTAATCAAAATATTCTTTAAATCTTCTATTTCTTTATTTTCTAGGTTTTCTACCATTTTACGAATGATCATGAGCCCTTCTTCATCCATTTCTTCCAGTATTTTCCTGCCCGAGGGGTTTGATTCAATTAAAAGCTGTCGGCGGTCTTTGGTACCCACGGTCCGGTTTACCAATCCCTTTTCCACCAAACGGTCAATGGTTCTGGTGGGAGTGCTCACAGCTACTCCTAAGGCTTCAGCTATCTGTTTCATAGTCTTAGGCTCTTGGGTACCGATTACATAGAGGGCATTGGCCTCGGCCA
>CAVOPP010000012.1:0-164844 GCA_963698135.1 uncultured Methanobacteriaceae archaeon
AATGTCAATTGCCACTGATTCAGCATTCTTATTTTCTAAATGCTGGAATTTTTCAACGGCCTTTCTAAAATTTTCAGAAACACCGTCGATATCGCCTTGAATAAAATTCACAGTTCCTAAAATTATCATGCTGGCTGCTAATCCACTTTCATCCCCTAATTGTTGGAATAACAATTTTGAATTTTCTAAATATTTCGCCGCTTGATCATATTTTTTCTGTTTAAGGGTTTCATTTCCCATTATTAAAAGTAAAGCCGCTTCTCCACTCTCATCCCCTATATCACGGGATATTCTAAAGGCTTCTTTAAGATTTACAAGTGCATCTTTTTCATTGGTGTAGATTTCATAAATGGAAGTTGATTCTACCAGTTTTATTATATTATCCAGTTTAGGCTTTAATTTGACTAAATCCGCTTCATAATCGTCTTCTGAGTTGGAAGCAGATTTATTTTTTATTTTTTCCAATTCAGATAATTCTATTTCTTCTTTTATTCTTTTTGCTTCTTTTATTTTTGCTTTAAGTTCTTCAACTAGGGGTGATTTTTTTGAAGAGTAAATTCTCAGTGATTCGTTGTAATATTCGAGAGAATTTAAGATTTCTCCTTTATTAAAATATACATCACCTATTGAATCAAGAACAAAAGCTTCTAATTCGTCATTTTTGAGATTTATAGCCATTCTTAAAGCTTTCTCAAAAAATTTAAGTGAGTCCTCAAAGTTTTCAGACTCTAAATATATTACCCCAATATTTATTAGGAGGTCAAATTCCTCGGCCTGTAATTCGTCAAGACGTTGAAGATAGTCCTCTACAGTGTCTTCCTTTTTTTTGATAACATCAAATACGCCTAAAACTAAAAAAATCATCTATTTACCCCGGTTAATCAGGATCATATAATTCGTTTGTAATTTTAACTTTGTAATTTTAACTGATAATGGCTAATAAATTTACAAATAATCCTCAAATTTCAACTTTAATCCCATTATCATTAATAAAATAGTTGGATTTTTTCTTTCCAACGCCAACCATAGCTTCAATCGTTATTTCATCCCCATTTAAATGAATGATATTATCTACAATGGATTTCAGCATAGTTTCAACTTTAGAATCAGCAGATCCCTCGGTGTAGGTCACGATAGCAGTTCCACCAGATTCTTTAATTCTCATAATATAAGCAGTCAAAACCCTCACAATTAACATTTCATCATTAAATGCTATTAATGTGGTGAGTGAGTCAAGAATTGATCGAAAACTGGTTGATTTTTTAGAGATAAATCTTGTTCCCACTCCTAATTTGACCATGATGTCTGTGGGGTTGTGTACTGAAGAAGAAACATAAGTGGGAGTGTCCATTATTTTATTACCTGAAACACTTGATATGGCATCAATTAAATACAGAGTCTGGTCGTGGAAGTATTTGTTCAATTCCCAACCAAAATCGAGGGTATTTTGTTGGAGCTGTTTTATTCCATAGTCCGATGTAATGTAAAGGCATGGTTCGTTATTTTCTAATCCATTATACATGAATTGGTAACAGAATATGGATTTGCCTACTTTAGGTGGACCGTAAACCAGTGTCACAGTGTTTTCTGGAATTCCACCAGTACCATCACTTGAAACCAGTTCATCAAAGCTTGAAATTCCTGAAGTAATACGGGGTATCATATTTTAATCACCTTAAATTTAACTTAAATATATTATAAATTTGAAGGGTTAGAAAACAAGTGGCTGATACTCGGGGATTAAACTAAATGCATTAATTAATATAATTTCAAATTGGCAAGTATCAAAACTATTAACTTTTCTTTGCATTCAACCAGAATATTTTCCGTTATTATTTTTAGTATTAAACTTATATAAAATGGATAGTAATTTACTTTATCTTAATATGAAATTTATAAAAATTCCCTGTTTTGCATTGAATTTTTGATTTTAGAAAAAGATTATTTTTAAATTTTATTAGCTATTTTAAATTATTTCAAACCCATTTTACATCAGCAGTAGTATAAACATATTTTGGGGAAAAAGCAGGGTTATAAATGCTATTAGTTAAATTTTCAGTGGAAAAACTCTGGCTAATGCTTTTTCTCATATGAAAGTTTATTCGATCACCCAACGAATTCCTATCTTCTGGTTTAGATACAGTATGGCAAGAAACATAGGCTCTTAATTGAATTTTTGTTTTTCCATAATTTTCATTATAACCCTGGTTAATGGATTCTATTTTTATAATTTTTATTGATGATGGTGTAACTAAGTCCGGTTTTTGGCTCTCATATGTTTTAAATGTTTCAACAGGATAGATAGCAAAACTATTTATTATTTTACCCTCTGTTGCTCCTGTTTTAGCAGCCCCTATAGCTTGGTTGAGTTCCTGTTCATTTACAATAAAACTGGTTATCATCAAGGTTATAATAAATGCCATTCCAGCTATTAAAATGTATTCTATAGCCACGTTCCCTTTGTAATCCATAAATTGTTTCAAAAAATCCCCTAATTATTTGGATATCTTTTACTCATTTCATATGATATTTACTATGAACCACGACATTAATTGGAGTCAATTTACTTCTATAATGCTGATTGTTTTTTTATGGTTATTTGATGGGTTATTGCGGATCAGATAGGATTTTCCCGGATACATATTTACTTCTATGGCGCTGTTTAACTCGTTCACGATGACTACTGGATAAATTTCTGATTTCCCTTTTATCTTATCAATATCAATATAAACTCCAGTTGAATTCACGGAGACTACATAATTACTCGAATTTCCAATTGATTCTGGCATTTTATATATTATCTCCTTTCCTTTATGATTCTGGATGTTATTTATTGAACTGGCTATTTTCTCAGTTAATAAACGTGATTGAGAAATTTTTTCTGTTTCCTGAGTGAGATCCATCCTATCTGAAATTACGGATAATAATCCCAGTGAAATGATTATCGTAATCAAAATGGATAAAACAAAATCCCCACTTAAGGCTCCTCTGGAATCCATGAATTTTTTATATTACTAATAATATATATAGTATTACTTTTTTATTTATAATTTTTTAGAAAAATCATTATTTGATAAAATATTAGATAAAAATATAATCTTTGGGCCAAATAATTAATTAAGAACTTATATAAAACAGAAATATAAATTTTTAAAAAAGGCAATATGTCAATTAAATCAATAATTTCAATTAAATAATACATACAATTTGTTGATAGATGATTTTATGTACCAAATAACTATCTATTCTGGCGGTTTATATAAATTTAATGAATTTAAAGAGTTTATAGATGATTTAGGTGGATTAGTTTTAAAAAGAGATAAAATTCATTTAAGCAGAGGAGAGTATTTCTTATCAGAAGAGGTTCATGCATTTACCATAATTCCTGAAGAAGAAGTGTTTAATGCAGAGATAATAGCTAAAAATATCAAAGGAACATTAAATATTCCTGATATAGATAAAGAAAATAAAATAAAAATACTGTCCTGTTTAGATTTACACAACTTATTAAGTAGATCAGCTGGTGGACTCGGTAAAGAAGCAATTGAAAATAATATAAAATGTCCTTGCAGTTCTCAAATTTGTTTAGAAGACCCTGATGATTGTATTCAAAATTATCTGGATGAAATCCTGGAGGCTATGGTCCAGATGGAAATGATAGAAACACAAAAAATTAAAAAGAGGGTTATATACAAGATTATTATTAATCCTTAAATAACTAGCTATTTAATATAAAATTGATTATCCTTAAAAATAATTTAAGAATAAAGGAATTATTAGATGAATGGAAGTACACTGGTCAATATCGGTTTTTTTGTTTTAGTAGCAGGTATTTTACTAATTTTTTTAGGTAGTATAATTCAATCTACCTCTTCAGATAAGGACAATGGCTCTAAAACTGAAATTAAAACGGGTGGTGTCATTCTAATTGGGCCAATACCTATTATATTTGGTAATGATCGAGGAATGATTATTACCGGAGTTATTTTAGGTATAATATTGATGCTAGTTGCATATTTTTTATTTTACCGGAATTAATAATGTAATATTCGAAATATTCGAATATAAATTGAATTTTACAAAATTATTGAAGAAAGTACACTAGTAATATTTATATTTTAAATGAATAAAAGACTCCTAATAGTTATACCTGGTGATTAAAATGAGAATAATTATACTGAGTTCCGGTGAATACGGTTCTAGAATTGTCAATACCATTGCATCCCATGGGTTTGCCTCGTATATTGTGGGTATGTATGAATTTCCTGATGATCTTCCGGAATTTTTAGATGAAGTGGAAGAATATATTCCTGAGAACCTCCCTGAAGCTGACTTATTGATTTCAGTTGGCCTTTTTGGTGATATAAATCTTGTAATTCCTGAAATTATCTCTCAAACTGGTGTTAAATCCGCAATTATTCCTATTCACGACCCTAAACAGATTCCATCTGGTCTGCAAAATGAAATTGAGGACATGATAAAAAACGCCTCAAATGAAGTTAATATTGTATTCCCTAAACCTTTCTGTTCTTTAATTCCTAATGGCGATGAATTTATTGACCAATTTGCTGAAATTTTCGGTAAACCTAAACTGGAAATAGATGCTGACAACATAATAAAAAGTATAAATGTAATCCGAGGAGCTCCCTGCGGATCAACATGGTATATTGCTGAAAAACTAATTGGATTGCCTGTTGAAGAGGCTGAATTCGAATCCGGGAACAAATTTCATAACTATCCCTGTCTGGCTTCCATGAGCACAGATCCCATGGTAGGTGATACAATTATGCACCTGGCAGGATATAAAACCAAAGAAGCAGTAAAAAGGGCCTTAGGCTTTGCACTTAAATCTGCTGTTGTGGACAAGGAAGTCTGCTCTGGTGGAGAAGACTGTGATTATCTTTGTCTTGCAGCGTGTCCTAATGTAAGGGCCGGGGATGACACAATTTTTATTGAAGATACCGGAAAAGCAGAAGTTGATCCGGCTTCTTGTGGTGTTTGTGAAATTTGCCTTAAAGAATGTCCTTACGGCGTAATAGAGATTTTTGAAGAAAAAATTAAGGTTAAACCGGATAATTAATTTTAATATTTTTTAAGAATTTTATCTGAAGATAATTCCATAATTTTAAATCTTGTATGAACTAATAATTATCTAAATTTACAAATTAAACTTACAGGAAAATTTTCTAAAACTATTAATTAATAATAATCAGTGTAAAGTGAAACTATGAGTGGAAAAGTGATTTTCATTGGAGGAGGTCCTGGAGACCCAGAACTACTTACTCTTAAGGCTTATAAAGTTATTAAAAGTGCAGAAATTATTATATATGCAGGTTCTTTGGTAAATAAAGACATATTGGGCTGTGCTATGGAAGAAGCAATAATTTACAATAGTGCTTCCTTAAATTTAGATGAAATAATTGAATTAATGGAAAAAGGAGTAAGTGAAGGAAAAACTGTAGCCAGGGTTCATACAGGTGATCCTGCTATTTATGGAGCCATTGGGGAGCAGATTAGAGAACTGGATAAAAAAGGTATTGGATATGATATAATTCCGGGAGTAAGTTCTCTTTTTGCAACTGCTGCTGCTTTAAGAACTGAATTGACTCTTCCTGAAATTTCACAGACGGTGATTATCACCCGTCCGGAAGGAAGGACTCCTAAACCTTCAAAAGAACAGATAGCAAGCTTAGCAAGTCATCAGGCCACCATGTGTATATTTTTAGGTGTCCACATGATAGAAAGCGTTGTTAAAGACCTTTTAAACCATTATCCTGATGATACTCCGGTAGGGGTTGTGCAAAAAGCTTCATGGCCTGAAGAACTGGTAATTCGAGGCACTCTTAATAATATTTCAAATAAAGTTGAAGAAGCGGGAATAAAAAAGACGGCTATGATTGTCGTTGGCCCAGTACTCGATCCTGGAGATTTTAAAGCCTCTAAATTGTATGATGCAGATTTTACCCATGAATATAGGAGTTCTCACAGTTAAAAATGATATTTTTCTTTAATATCATTTTTCTTTTTTTCATTTTTTTATATTCTTTATTACTCTATTTTTCCTATTTCTTTTGGTGGGTTGATTTAGGAATTTAAATTATTTTAAGAGACTATTTCTATTTTCTATTTTAATTTCTATTTTTTCCCTTTTGGCCTTGATACTAAAAGACAATGAGTTTGAGATGTTCCATTTTTCCACACTTTCTAAAGTTTCGGGCAAGCTCTTTTATTCTTGACGAATCTCCTTCTAAAATGAATATTTCCAGGCAATTCTCCTCTTTTAAATGACTGTGGATTTGAGTATTAATGATATCTTCGTAGTCGTGTTTTATCATTGTTATTTTATCTTCGACTTTTTGACTATGGATTAAAAAAAGGACGGCATTAACATTTCCTGAGATTTTTTGGCTCTGTTTATTTTCGTCTATTAACATCCTGGCAGCGGCCCTTATAACATCGGATCGTCCAGAAAATCCCATATCGTCTTTTAATGAGTCCAATTCTCCTAAAAGTTTTTCATTAAGGGATATGCTGATAATTGTCATAATAATATTTTTTTAATAACTATTTATAAAGGTTTTCATAAATCTTATTAAGATTAATTTTAAATATTAATAACTATTATAAATTATTACATGAAAATTTAATAAAGTTATAATTAAGTTTCATAAAATATATTATTAATAGTTTAATTAAATCTAATCTCATATATTATAAAATTGAGTAATTATATGCCAAAAAATGACCATTAAGTTCATATTAAACTCCTGATGGTGAATTAAATGGAAAAAGATTTTAAAATTCTTTTAATTGTAGTTTTATTGATTTTAACTTTTTCAGGCGCATTTATTTATTTTTCTGCATATTACACTACTTCATCAGGATTTAACAGTAATTCCAGTGCAAATAATGGTAAAATTATCATTGTAGCCTCTGTATTACCTCAAAAAGAATTTATTGATAATGTTGGTGGTGATAAAGTCCAAACTGTTATTATGGTCCCGCCCGGTGCTGATCCACACACCTACGAACCCCGGGCCAGTCAACTACAGCAGGTTTCCCGGGCCCAGATGTTTGTCCAGGTAGGATCTGGTATTGAGTTTGAAATGGTCTATATGGATAAAATTAAATCCTTAAATCCTGATATGATGGTTATAAACGATTCTAAGGGTATAAATTTCATTCCCAGCACGGAAAAAGAAGACGAGCATTCCCATGAAATAAATGAAAGTGAATCCGATCCTCATGTATGGGTTTCTCCTAAAAATGCTCAAATAATGGTAGAAAATATTTATACTGGTCTGGTGAAAATTGATCCTGAAAATAAGGAATACTACTTCATTAATAAAGAAAATTATTTGAAAGAACTACGACAACTGGATAAAAATATTACAAATGAGGTTTTAGATAAAAAAGGATCTAAAATACTGGTTTATCACCCGGCATGGGGATATTTCTGTCGCGAATATGGTTTTACTCAAATTGCTATTGAAAATGAGGGAAAAGACCCGACTCCACAGGGAATGGCCAATATGATTAATCAGGCAAAAAAAGAGAATATTAAAGTTATATTTGTTTCTCCCCAGTTCAGCACCAGAAGTGCTGAGGTTATTGCAGAAGAAATCGGAGCTAAAATTGTTTTTATTGATGAATTATCTCCCAATTATTTAACTAACATGAAGAAAGTGGCAGATGCTTTTGGGGAACTTGATTAAGGGATTATCTATGTCATGATTTTAAATTAGGATCAATCATGAATGCATTATGATAATGTTAACTAGAAAGATTCGGTGATTTAATTGTCTTCTAATGCTGTTGAAATAAAAAATGTGAGCTATAAAATAAATAATAACCTGATTCTTGAAGATATAAATCTTTCTATAGAAATGAATGATTTTTTAGCTATAATTGGCCCTAATGGGGGAGGGAAAAGCACTTTACTTAAAATGATGATGGGCTTAATAAAACCTGAAAAGGGGTCGGTGACAGTTTTTGGAGTTTCGCCTGAAAAATCAAGGGATAAAATAGGATATCTCCCTCAATTTACCCACCTGGAATCAGATTTCCCTATAAATGTTTTTGATACGGTTATGATGGGCAGATATAAAGGTATTTTTAGAGATTATGATGCTAAGGATGAAAAATGTGTTATTCAATCTCTTAAAGAAGTAAAAATGTTGGATTTAAGGTATGAACAGATTGGGAATCTTTCTGGAGGGCAACTTCAGAGGGTTTTAATAGCCAGGGCTTTAGCTCGAAGGCCTAAATTATTATTGCTGGATGAACCAACTGCCAGTATTGATCCAGAGATGCAAAAATTATTCTACGATTTATTAAATAAAATTAGAAAAGAAATGGCAGTTGTTTTAGTCTCTCACGATGTGGGTGTGGTTTCATCATATGTAGAAAGTATTGCCTGTTTGAACCATCGTTTATTTTCACATGGCCCTGTTAAAACTGCTATTAGTGGTATAAAAGAAGCTTATAACTTCAAACTGGATCTGGTAACTCATGAGACGCCGGAAAGAATATTAAAAGAACATGATTAATATCAGATTGGAGTGAAACAATGTTAGAATTTTTGCAATACCAATTCCTGCAAAACGCACTGATATCCGCTATTCTGGTTAGTGTAGCCTGTGGTCTGGTGGGAACTTATGTGGTAATAAAAAGAATTGTTTCCATCAGTGGAGGAATATCTCACGCGGCCTTTGGAGGTATTGGGCTGGGTTATTTTTTGGGAATTAATCCAGTTATTAGTGCCATACCTTTCAGTATTCTTTCGGCAATTTTCATGGGTGAAATAAGCAAAAAACTAGATATAAGCGAAGACACAGCAATAGGAATATTATGGTCTGTGGGAATGGCTATAGGGATAATTTTTATTAATTTAACTCCTGGATATGCCCCAGATCTATTCAGTTATCTATTTGGAAGTATTTTAACTGTTCCTACATCCGATCTGGTAATAATGCTGATTCTGGACATTGTGATATTATTAATTGTAATTCTATTTAGAAGAGAATTTGCTGCTATATCTTTTGATGAAGAATTCTCAGAAGCTTTAGGAATTCATTCCAACTTTTTCTACATTTTGTTACTGGCCCTGGTGGCTTTGAGTGTGGTTGTTTTAATAAAAGTAGTAGGAGTGATATTAATAATAGCTTTATTAACCATCCCTTCAGCCATAGCCCGGAAATTTACTTATAATCTCCCTAAATTGATGTTAATGTCTATTTTTCTGGGCATGATTCTGACCATGTTTGGACTGATGTTATCTTATATTTTTGACATTTCTTCAGGGGCCACTATAGTTCTGGTTCTTGGAACGGCTTTTGGTATAGTATCGGTTTTACAGAAGTATTTTTTTGACTAGGGAAATCTTTTTGGAGGGTAGAAAAATCTCCAATTATTGAATAGTAGGAAATATTAAAAGAGATAAAATTAGAAGTCAATATAAAAATCCAATATAAACAATAATTAAATCTGCATAATAAATTCTCAATTTATAAGTACAAGTTTGCATAGAATTTATATGAATATACAGAATTTAATTATTGATTAGGTTAAATTTCAATTAGTAAAAATTATAATAAGTCCGGGGATATTATGGAATGCGGTTCAGATATTAGAGATACCCTTAAATCAGCTTTAGGAGATTATTTAAGTATAACTCTTATAACTGGTAAAACATATTATGGTGAGGTAAAAACAGTAGAAACTGATTATCTACTTTTAGAATTAAGATTACGTGGAGGTAAAAGTAAAACTTCCGTGCTGCTTCCCTTTGCACACATAGTTACTATAACCATATAATAAACTTTAATGTTTAATAGTTCTTTTTTTAATACATTTTTTATTATACAGTTAATTATGGATAAATAAAACAAATAAAAAATAAATTTATTAAAAAAAATGAGAATTAATAGAATATATTATTTGGAAATCTTTTTTATCCCCTCAGGAGTCCCTACAAACACCTGATCTACTACTCCCGAGAAAATTCCATTTTCTACTACTCCTGGAATGGAATTCAATTCAATTTCTAGATCTTCTGGATCATTTAAAAGTCCAAATTCTGCATCTATAACGAAATTTCCATTATCAGTTATTACTGGCCCATCCTTTCTTTCGGCCATTCTTATAGAAGTAGCAGCACCCATATCTTCCAGGATTTGGGATACAATCCTCGAAGCTGTTGGAATAACCTCCACAGGCACTGGAAACTCTCCCAGTGTTTTTACCATTTTACTATCATCCACAATAACTATAAAACGGTCTGCGGAATAATCTACTATTTTTTCCAGGGTGTGGGCGGCCCCTCCTCCTTTAATAAGGTTCATTGCAGGATCCACTTCATCAGCACCATCAACAGCAATGTCAACGTCATGTTCTTCTAATGTGGTTACCGGGATGTTCCAATCTTTGGCCAGGAAAAATGACTGATAAGATGTGGGTATTCCCATAATATCAACTAATTCTTCTTCTTGTAATCTCATCCCTAATTTTTCTATGAAATAATGAGTGGTGGAACCAGTTCCCAGACCAATTACTTGCCCATCCATTACTTCTGCAGCTGCTTCATAACCGGTTATCTTTTTTAAATTCATTTTTTAATCTCCCTGGTCTATAGATCGAAATAAGTAACTTAGATTTTTTTATTATTAGCTGTTAAATTGTATGTAAAAAATTTGTAACTAAAACTTGTACTAAAACTATAAGATGGATCATTACTTGAAATAATTTTTTTGATTTAATTAAAATTAAATTAATTAAAAAAATATACATTAAAATTCAAGTATTAATATTTTAAAATAACTTTACTGAGTTCATAGCCCTTGTCACATTTTTTAGATGGACGTCCCATTGTTTTAACAATTTTACACTTGTCGCCTTCGTATAAACCGTCTGGAAAGCATAATTCATGCATTTCACATGATTCTTCACATTCTGGAGATTTTATTGATATCATAGATCCTTCAAATGCTCTTTTAGAATCAACAAGTGCTTTAATATTGGCTTTGTCAACTTCCACTACTTTAACTTTCTGGCCTTCGTGTAATTTGCATTTTTGTTCGGCATCTTTGACATTACGGATAATGTATAGTCTTCCTTCTTCTAAAGAATCAACACAGGTACCTTTAAAACGGCATTCCTCACATTCAGGGGCAGCTCCACAATGCATAAATACTAATCCTTTTTTTGCAATTTTTTTTCCAATGAGGGTTATCAATTTAAATCACTTCCGTTTTAATGGCCAGTTTTTCTGCCGCTTCTCTGGTAAGACCGCGATCTCCCAAAATAGTATATCTATCTTTGCGAACATTATGGGCTATTTTTAAAGCTTCAATAATATATTCCGGTTCTATTCCAATTTCTTCTGCAGTTGTAGGTGCATGCATCTTTTTTAAAGCATCTCTAATAAATTGCCATTCTTTTCCATGCAAGTGCATCATCATTATGGTTCCTACACCGCACTGTTCTCCATGAAGTGCTGGTTTAGGGGCAACCATATCCAGAGCATGGCTAAATTTATGTTCTGATCCACTGGCTGGCCTGCTAGTCCCAGCAATGCTAATGGCTATACTACTACTTATTAATGATTTAACCACCATACGGGCACTTTCTTCCAGCCCTTCTTTAATAGAATCAGAGTCTTTTATAATCATCTTAGCAG
Source organism: uncultured Methanobacteriaceae archaeon (assembly GCA_963698135.1). Taxonomy (GTDB): domain Archaea; phylum Methanobacteriota; class Methanobacteria; order Methanobacteriales; family Methanobacteriaceae; genus UBA349. Next base: position 11,678 of record CAVOPP010000012.1, read on the forward strand.
TCATCATTGACAAAGCAGACGCAGATTCACTGTAATTTTCATTTAAAAGACGACTAGCTAGTTTCCAATCCAATATGGCGGTATAATTAGAAATTATATCTCCACATCCCGCTGCTAAAAGCCGATGGGGAGCTTTACTTATTATCTCGGTGTCTGCTATAACACCTATAGGTGAATTGGCTTCTAAAGATACAGTTCCTTCTCCATTACTTATAGAAGCCCTTGGAGAAGCAATTCCATCGTGAGATGCTGCAGTAGGTACGCTCATAAAATAGATATTGGAATTGGTTGATGCCATTTTAGCCACATCTATTACCTTTCCGCCTCCCACTCCTAAAACTAAAGATATATCGTCATTCAATTTTGTTTGAACTTTTTGAACTGCCTTTTCTGAAGCTTTATCAATTTGAACTTTTTCAACATTGAATCCTTTATCTTCAAGGCTGTCAATAGCTTTTTTACCACCAATATTTAGCGTATTAGGTCCGCTAACAACAATTACATTGCCTTCGAACCTTAAATCACGACATATGGCTCCAGTTTTGTTGATTACACCTGCACCAGTATGAATCTCTCTCGGCAGTTGTATTTTCTTAGAATCCATGTTATCTTACCTGATACGATAATTATATTTTTAAGCACTTATAATAAAATAATTTTGTATTTAATTGTATTTTATAAATCCAGAGTTTATTAATTCTTTAGTTAACTTAACATTGAATTGTAAATGGATTATTATTAATTATTTAGTTAACATTGAATTGTAAATGGATTATTATTAATACAATTATAAAATATTCATAAATTTTTTGTAATTTAATTAGTATTTATCATGCATATGATATTATACATGAATAAAATAGACACATTTGAAATTATCTAATTTAAGTTAAATTTAAATCAGAAATCCAAACAACTAATTATATTATCTGGAAAAATAATTAATAGGTAATAATCAGGTTAATTATTAAATTCTGTTAATTCAGGTAGATAGTCAAAATAATCTATAAAATGATATTAATTTGGATTATGATTATGGATAAATATTTTAAATCTATTTAATAATAAATATTTATTATCTAAATGCCATAAATCAAAATATAATCAAATTATACAATTACTTAATTTATACACTTAAATTATATAATTACTAATTTTATTACAGTAATCACGGTGAAAATTATGACAGATTTCAGTGAATGGTTCCACAACATATTAGAGGAAGCAGAGATTTTAGACTCACGATATCCAATCAAAGGGATGCATGTTTGGCTCCCAAATGGTTTTAAAATAAGAAAGAACACTCTTAACATTTTAAAAGATATTCTGGATAAAGAACACGAAGAAGTGCTCTTTCCATTACTTATCCCTGAAGATGAACTGGCTAAAGAAGCTATACATGTAAAAGGATTTGAAGAAGAAGTTTACTGGATAACCCACGGGGGTTTGACGGAACTGAATAAAAAAATGGCCTTGAGACCAACCAGTGAAACTGCCATGTACCCCATGTTTTCCCTCTGGGTTAGATCTCACACTGATCTTCCAATGAAGTTTTATCAAGTTGTAAACACCTTCCGATATGAAACTAAACATACCCGGCCTCTGATAAGAGTAAGGGAAATAACTACCTTTAAGGAAGCGCATACTGTCCACAGCAGCAGAGAAGAAGCTGAAAAACAGGTTGAAGATGCTATAAAAATTTATAAAGAGTTCTTTGATATTTTAGGTATTCCCTATCTGATTACCAAAAGGCCGGTCTGGGATAAATTCCCTGGAGCTGATTATACCATGGCTTTTGACACTTTATTGCCTGATGGAAAGACCTTACAGATTGGAACGGTCCATAACCTTGGACAGACCTTTGCTAAAACATTTGAAATTACCTTTGAAACACCGGAAGGTGAGCATGAATATGTTTATCAGACCTGTTATGGCCTTTCTGATAGAGTTATTGCCTCTGTAATTGGTATTCATGGAGATGATTCTGGTTTGTGTCTTCCTCCTGAAATTTCACCATATCAGATTGTAATAGTGCCCATTATATTTAAAAAAGGCGGGGAAGAAGTAATAGCTGCCTGTAGTGAAATTCAGAGCAAATTAAAAGATGCTGGTTTCCGTGTTCATTTAGATGATAGGGATTTAAGGGCCGGTAAAAAATTCTACGACTGGGAAATGAGAGGTGTGCCTCTAAGAATTGAACTGGGTCCACGAGACCTGAGTAACAACAATGCTGTGGTTTTAAGAAGAGATAACATGGAGAAGGTGAATATATCTCTCACTGATGATGTAGTAGAACATGTAAATGACTTGATGGCCGATATCAGTCTCAACATGCGAGAAAAAGCCCGGGAAAAAATGGAAGGCCAAATTAGGGAATTTAAAACTATTGAAGGGGCTAAAGAATCCATAGAATCTGAAAAAGGCATAATTTCTTTTGCATGGTGTGGAGAAGAATCCTGTGGAAAAGAAATTGAAGAAAAAGCAAATGTAGATATTCTGGGTATTCAAGAAGATGAGATATCTGGAAAATGTTTCGCCTGTGGTAGTGAAGCTAAATTCAAAGCATTTATGGCAAAAACCTATTAGGTTTTAAGCTTCACTACATTAGTCCGTAATTTGTAAATTTCTAAATTATCAAAAATCTCAAAAAAATACTTATAAATTATCAAGACGAAGCAATTCCATTATACAAGTTAGATTAAAACTGAGGAAGATGAATGAATTACAGGATCATTTTGGTCATAATAATAATATTTTTATTTGCTGCAGGCTTAGGAGCAATGAATTTTATTTCAGCAAAAGGATTGACACTGGAAAGTGCATATAATGATGGAAAGGTAACTATAGTCCAACAGACACCTGCCGGTACGATCCCTCATGAGATTAATATTAAAAATACGGGCAAAGACATTATAAATGTTCAAAAGGGCACTATCTTATCCAGTAATTCTTCTCAAGATCTGGTAATTGCTCGGGACGATGTTATTTCACCTAATAGTAATAGTACGGTTCCTGCATACTGTATAGAACCTGATCAAAAGGCTGTTGAAAATAAGAAACTTGCAGTTTCAGGGATGGCTCCTGAAGTTATAATAGATATTGTTACTTCATCTAATCCTGAAAATCCTTCTGAAGCTATGAAGGCTCAGTTTAAAATATGGAATGTGGTTCAAGGGTCTAATTTCAATGTTTACAAAGGGGAAGTAGCTGCATTTAGTCAAAAAAATGGCATTAGCTTCTTTGATATTAAGGAAAATATGTCCACTACTAAAATAGAAGTAATGACCAAATTCAATTTAACTGAAGAACAGATGAATGAAATAACCATTAATAGTTCTTTATTGAATCAGAGTCGAAGTGTAACGGATCAGATTTTCACCTGGTTTAATGAACTGGGATTAAATGTATAATTAAATTAAATTAAGCAAGATTATAAGCAAATATAAATAGTGCTATTACTAAATTAAGAAAATTAATAACCAATTAATAATTAAAAATTATTCAATCATTTAGATTGATAAATTAACAATTTTTAGTTATGTAAATTTTAAATAATTTACCATAATTAACATAATTCTTGGAGATAATTTAATGAAGTCCACTTATGCTATTATTCCAGTTTCCAGGTTTTCCCACGCTAAAACCAGACTGTCCCCAACTTTGAGTCCCAGTGAAAGGGAGGGATTGTTAAAGGCCATGTTAACTGATGTTACTTCCGCCCTGAAAAATCATGTCGATAAGGTGGTAGTCATAAGTGCTGATGAGGATGTTCTGGAATTTGCCTATGGGTTAGGTGTTATAATACTTCAAGAAAAAGGCCAGACTGACTTAAATGGAGCATTGAAACAGGCTGTTAAGTGGTGTTGTGGTGAATGCAGCAAAATTATTATTACTCCTTCAGATATTCCTTTACTTGGTATGGCCAATCCCAAAAAAATTATTGAAGATTCGGAAAAATATGATGTAGTAATTGCCCCGGCTAAAGGAGGAGGGACGAATGCTATAGTGTTTAAACCAGAAACAATTGAGCTAAAATTCGGAGAATGTAGCTTTTTTGAACATTTATTAGAAGCCAAAAAGAATGGATTATCCTCCAAGATTTACGATTCTTTCTATCTTTCACTTGATGTTAATACGGCGGAAGATCTGGGTGAAATTATGTTACATGGTCAAAATACTAATACGCAGGACTATCTAAAGAAACTAAACATTACTGTAAAGCCTTTCCATGGTGCTGAACGGCTTGAAGTAAGAAGAAAATTTTCATAAATGGTTTAAAAAATTATACTGGGATTTTATTCTAGTAAAATATAGTTCAAGAATATGAAAAATATTTTAAAACAATAAATATTCAAAACAATAAATTCATCAGAAAATATTTTGTAATTAATTTTTATATAATTATAATTTTATTAAATTATAATTTTATAAAAATTTGATATTTTATTTGATTTAATAAAAAGAATTTTTATTTCTATAGGGAAAAAGGGATAAAGTGGTAAAATGATTGCTATTTCCATTGCTGGTTTTGATCCTTCTGGAGGGGCCGGAATTTTAAGTGATTTAAAGACTTTTTCTGCGTTGGATGTATATGGAACTGGCGTAATCACGGCATTGACTGCTCAAAATGTTCAAAGAGTTTCGGGTATACGTCCCATAGAATCTGATTTTGTTGAAGAACAGATTGATTTAATTTTAGAAGATCTTCCTGTCATTTATGGCAAAACTGGGATGTTATATTCAAAAGAAATTATTAGTTCAGTTTCAAAGAAAATTTCAGAATATGATTTGAAAATGGTGGTTGACCCGGTTATGGTGGCTGGATCGGGAGGTTCTCTTTCACAAGAGGGAATGGCCAGTGCCATAAAAAAATACCTTTTAAAAGAGGCCTTAATAGTAACTCCCAATGTTTTTGAAGCAGAACTACTTTCAGGATTATCCATTGAGAATAAAGACGATGCTATTGAAGCTGCTGAAAAAATAGGGGAATTATGCAATGTTGTGGTTACTGGGGGACATTTAAATGGGGACAATATTCTTTTTAATGGTCAAATAAGTGTCATGGAAGGAGAATTAATTGAAAGCAACAATACACATGGTAGTGGATGTTCTTTTTCAGCGGCCATGGCAGCTTATATGAGTAAAGGCGAGAAAATGAAAAATTCCATTAAAAAAGCAGATATTTTTGTTAAAGAAAGTATTAGAAATGGCCACTGGGGCACTTTGAATCAATTCTGGAGAAAAAGCTAATAATTAATTCCTGATTTTTTGTTATTTCTTGAAATCTAATTTCATATAAAAATATATTTTCTATTATATTTTTATAAAATTGATTTTAAAAAATATTTTCTTATTAATGTATTATAAAATTTTTAAAAAAAGAATGTATTTGAGATAAATTAGAGTAATTCATCTCTTAAATCAATAGTATCTACCAGATCGGGACCGGTGGATATTATGGTAACTGGAACGCCAGTTTCTCCTTCAATTTCATCAATAAATCGTTTAATTTCTGGTTTAAGTGAAGAATAATCCGTTGTCCGTTCACATTCTGGATAGAGACGGTCTACACAGGTTAAAGCAATTTGAGTGGCTCCATTTATCATACAGGACTCTTTGGCCATTTCCATATCAAAAAGGCCTACTCTCCTTCTTCTTCCAGTAACTGTTCCATATTCTTCTAATCCCATTTCTTCAGCTTGCTGCTGGTTAATTTCTGTGGGGAAAGGACCTTCACCTACACGGGTTATGTAAGATTTGAAAACAGCTATTACATCATCAATTCTGGTTGGGCCAACTCCCACATCTGCAGCTGCAGTACTGGCGGTAGTGTCTTTACTGGTTACATAAGGGTAGGTACCATAGTAAAGTGATAATCCAAAACCCTGTGAACCTTCAATAAAAACATCCTGACCCTCATCAATAGCTTCATTTATTTCTAAAGGTACATTAGCAGTATAACCTTCTAATTCGGGTATCTCACGTGCCAGTTTTACTACTCGCATTACCCTATCGGAGTTTGCTGGCCCGCAACCAGTCCCTGTACTTCCTATTTTTTTAAATAGATGGTCAGAAGCCTGATCTCTTTCCTTGTGCTGCTTTTCAATTATAGCGCAGCGAGGATCTACAAATGTTCGTTCTTTTACATTGTATTTGTTTAAATAATCCATTTCATGCAAGAATACTTCTGGATCAACCAGTACACCGGCTCCTATAAGTAATTTAGCACCAGTATGCACAAACCCTGAAGGAGTTAATCTCAAACCGTATTTTTCACCATTAAATTCTACAGAGTGTCCTGCATTAGGCCCTACTCCTGCTCTTGCGATTATACTGGGTTTATCATAATGACAGAGATAAGTAATACATTTACCTTTACCTTCGTCACCCCAACCGCCTCCGACTAAAACGCTGCATGTCATTTATTGTTCTCCTTTGACTATTGCCTCTTTTATATTAAAAAAGATGTAATAAAAACTTTTCCCTTAGCTGACATAGTTGAATTATTAATTTTTATTGATTAATTTTTTATTGCCATTTTTCGTATTGAATTTCCTCTTTTCTATCTAAACTTTTTCATTGTTAAATATTCTTATAAATTGATAATATTTTATAAATTGTATAAATTTATAAAGAAATTCATCAGTGCTTATTCTGCCGGATTATTCTTTCAAACAGTGTTGGTGTGAATCTTCTCTGCAGAGCAATCAAAACATGTTGTCCAAGAGCTTCATCCATTATTTCAGCAGTTATTAATTCTTCATTTTTCCTGATTCTAATGGCCTGGGCTATTTGGGCAAGATCCCTTGCATGGGCAAATGTTGGCTGTAGACCTTCCCCACCTTCTCTGGTTGGTTTATAAACCATTTCAAATCGTTCAAGAACCTCTGGATCATATTTTTCTCCCATTTGATCTAAATTACTCTTGAAGACCTTCAATATTTCTGGAATGGAAGGATTTTCCAGGAAAATATGTAAAGGTGCTCGCCTTAGATGGGCCTCATCCATAATGGTTATATCCAGGTTGGTGGAAAATGCTGGAATAAAATGGGATTGCACTATCATGGGAGCTCCTTTAACGTAAATCATGTCTTTTTTATTCTCGATAGGTACGATTAAACGATTTAAAAGGTCCCCATGATTTTCTTTTTGTCTTCCTAAATCGTCCAGTAAAAGAACCCCTCCATTGGCCTTTATTATAGGTGAAGTTTCATATACTCCTTTATTCGGGTCAAAATTTGTTTCTAATTTTTCAGTTGTTAGTTCTGATCCAGTAAAAACAAATGGGGCATAAATCTTAACCCAGCGAATGTCTTCGGGTTGTTCTGCACATTCTTTATGGAAATCCGGGTCGAATAACTGGATGACCTGTTCACTGAACTCAATGTATCGGGGTATCAATAGGGGCGGTAACAAATCTGACATCTTACTGGTAAGAAATGTTTTACCTGTTCCCGGAAGCCCGTAAATGAACAATCCTTTACCACCAATTGCGGATTCTACCAGGGTTTTCTTTCCATTATCATTTCCCACAACTTTCATAAATGTCTTTTCAACAACTTCTTGTGGAATTCTTAAGGGGAATCGTCCCTTTAACTGAGCTTCCATAATTTCATAATACATATCATAGGAAACCGGGGCCATTCCCACATAAGGATTTTCATGTGCGAATTTGTCTGCTTGAGCTTTCCCCAGTTTCTTTATGGTAAAGGTCACGCTGGGAAATAGGAATCCTCCTCCAATTGCAGCACATAATTCTTGCTGTTCCATATCTCTTAAGCAAGTTTCCAGAATGTCCACGTGGATTCCGGTTATTTCATGTATTTTATTAACTTTAATGTTTCCATAGGAAGCAATAATTTTTAAAATTAGATTTTTAATAAAACTCTCTGAAAGATCCATCTCTTCCAGTGTTTTAGGTTGTTTTAGGATTCCAAATAATTCCTGCATTTTTTCATCATGGTAATAATCCATTTAACCACTCCTAACTAATGTATTTCCCCTAGAAAATATATGTTATTAATGGATATAATATTCCCTATTAGTTGTTTTTTTTATAGCAGAGTTCATTGATTCAAAATCCGGTTTTAATAGAAAAATTTAGAAATAGGCCTAAATTAAGGACTTAGTATATACTTAATGGTTAAGAAATGCTATTTTTACTATTTTTTAATTCCTGAAAGATATTTATCAAATGAAAATGTAATATTAAAGTGATATTATGAATATTAAAATCTTTTTAGTTTCCCTATTGGTAGTATTGACAATTGTTGGAATATCTGGTTGTACTGATCAAAACTCTGGTACAAATAATTCTTCAAATTCTAGCAATCCGAATCCAACTTATGAACCAGTTAATAATCCTACTTCGAATAATTCTTCGCCTCCTTCCCAGCCCAATACGGATCGGCATGAATCTGGTGTTCCCATATAATTAAAAATAAAAATAATTTAGGGTATATTCTGGGATATTCCATAGAATAATTATATTTTTACAGATTATTAAGGTCAAAAGTGTTATTATTAGGATTACTTATTTCGGGATTCACATGAAGCTTCGAAAAGACATAATTACCCCACCCAGACTAAGATTGCTGGACGAAGGTGAAGAAAGACACGCTGAATGGCTGGAATTATTATATGATCTGGTTTTTGTTGCCACTATTTCTATTTTGGCTCTTAATTTAAGTGCAGACTATTCATTTTACGGCTTTTTGAAATCAATTCCCTTATTTTTTGTCATCTGGTGGGCATGGGTGGGCCATACTTTTTTCCTCACCCGATTTGGCACAGACGATCTTTTTGATAGATTTTTAACCATGCTCCAGATGATTGCGGTCGCTGCTCTTGCTGTAAATGTTGAAGACGCATATAGTTTCAGTGGATCCAGCTTTGCAGTTTCTTACGCATTTTTAAGAATTATTCTAGTATATGAATATTATAGGGCCGGTAAACACCTTAAAGAAGCTAAACCACTTACAAATCATTACTGTAAGGGTTTTGGATTAGCGGCTTTGCTTTGGTTTATATCTGCATTTGTCCCTGTCCCTTTCCGGTTTATTTTATGGGGAATAGCACTGATAATTGATATATTAACGCCTATCACTGCTTCTGAAGAACAATATAAACTACCTCCCCATTCCAGCCATCTTCCAGAACGTTTTGGTCTTTTTACCATAATCTTAATAGGGGAAGCAGTGGTAAGTATTGTATTTACCATAAATACTATTGGATTTATGTTTTTAGCTGAAATTACAGGCATATTTGGTTTAATAATAGCATTTTGTATATGGTGGAGCTATTTTGAAGAAGCACAAGGTGCTGAAGCCAAAGTAATTGAATCTGGAAATAAGGTTAGTAAATATCAGTTATGGTTATATTCTCACTTCCCATTACTTTTAGGAGTAGTAACTGTTGCTATTGGTATAAAACACGTCATATATTTGGATCTAGAAGAATTTCTACCATCTTATGAGGTATGGCTTCTTTGTTTCTCCCTGGCCCTAACCTTTTTATCCTTAAATTTAATTCATCTATCTTCTTTTAGCCTGGAAGAATGTAAAAATAGGGTATTGATTATATTCCGGATGCCTTATTATATTATCATGGTTCTGGTATTGTTGACTGGATTTTTAGGTCAAATAATTCCAGGATGGGCCTTTTTAGGAATTTTGACTGTTTTATGTTTGATTAAGGTCATTCTTTCCTTAAGGGAAGTTCCAGAAGATCTGGTTTGTGAATTGTAATTTTCTTTATATAATTTTTTTTGAAAATTAATTTAATATTATTTATATATATTTTTAAACAAATAATATTATATAATTTACCCTCCAAGTTATCAATTTGGAGGTGATATTATGGGAAATAATGATAATAATAACAATAAAAAATAATACTAAAGATCTTAAAAGCTCAAAAACTATTAGAAAGGAATGATGAATCTTAAATTGGATAGATGAAACTATAAAACTTAATTATAATGTTCTCAAAGATATTAAGACAAAAATAAAAGCCACTTACTGGATTACTCTTTTTTTATATATTTTATTATTCTTTTTAGGATTTGCATTACTTTGTGTTCCATTATATTATGCATTTATGGGAGATATTGTTACATATAATTCATTAATTAGTGGAATTAGCGGGAATTAGCAATTTCATTTTTCTTATTCTTTTACGCCTTTGGACCGTATCCATAACTTGATGGGGGACTATAGTCAGATATTACATTATTAATTTAAGTTATCAGGAGCAAGTAGCATTGAGAATTGTTGAAACGGATATCAATAAAAAAAATTCTATGGGTGAAGCTGCTGAAGCAATTGAAAAGTGCTACTGAAAATAGCTTAGATCTAATTGATAAATATTATGAAATAAAGAATAAATCTAAAAATTTTTATGAATGCTAATTTTCCCAAGAATAATTGTAAATATTCTTCGTTAAAGCCTTATATACCGAATATATAATAAAATGATCAGAATGTAATTGATGGGATTAAATTATTAAATGATTCCTGTTTCAACTAGCGATTAAATTAATTTTTCAAAGATAGTTAATATTCCCTTAATTCTTTTTATTATTAATATATAAACTTTATCTTAAATTTAAATCTCGTTAAATATATATAATTGTTTAAATAAGATTTTAATCTAGGTGGGGGTAAATAACTTACATATTAACAAGTTATTTTTCAATACTACACTTTTTGTATCAATATTCACTTTTACGTTATTAAACCCTCAGTTTAAAAGCAGTTTTAGGAGGGAAAAATTGAAATCAAGTAATTATAAGGCCATATTTTTTATTTTGTTAATAATAAGCGTCACGGTCATGTCTTCTGGTTGTGCTGGGCCTCGAGAAGAAGAAGCTAATGAAGAAGAAAATGCTAAAAATCAAACTCAAGCGAATGATACTAACCCGGATGAGGTTAATAATGAAGTTGATCAAACTAAAAAAGAATCAACATCAGATAATCAGGTAACGACCTCAAAAACCGAGAAAAAAACATCAACCCCGACCAAAACAGAATCTTGCAGTCATCCGAGTGTGACCACTAAATATGTGGGTATGGATAAGGCTACTGGTAAAGTTATCTATGATACTTACTGTTCTAAATGTGGGGAATATTTAGGCAGAGTAAAATATTAAGTTAGGGATAAAAATCCCTATTTTTTATTTATTATTATAATTTATAATCTAAAGTCAAACACTAAATGATTATAATTTTTTATAACTCTTTTATTCACATAAAACAGCAGTTCCAGTGGCAGTTACAATAAATACACTTCCCTGTAACCCTCCCATAGAAACGTAGTTAACTAAAACTTCAACCACAGTATTTGCTCCAATTGAATTAGCTTCTTCTAGCATTCGAGATATGGCCAACTTCCGGGCCTCTCCTAAATTCATGTCTTCCATTGGAGATGGCTGAATTATATGGTTAAGTTTAGAAACTAACCCTTTAGATTCTTTTTCTTCAGCCACAGCTTCACCACCAACTACACCCATATATTTCTTTATTTTTCCTCCATCTACTGGAGAAACAGATAATAGGGGTATGGCCAGTTCATCTAGGAAAATTTCATCAACAGATGCTTCATTGATTTCATCTGGTGATTTGATTTGAGGTGGTTTACTCGTGATTTTTGAAGGTAGGTAAATCAAAAATCCAATAATCTTCTGAATAGTACCCATAACAACTACAAAAAGCATATAATTAACTAATATGGGGAAAGCGGCTTGTATAGTTAATGCTATGGCAAGTATAGTAATCAAACTAAGGGTAACTGGTTCTTCTGCTATCCTGGGATAAACAAACCAGCCGTAAATATTGATTAAAAGAAATGTTACCAGAGCACTGATGGCACCAGTACTTTTACCATATTTTTTACGGGCAATAATCGTTTCCACAAATCCAGCCAATAATGGAGACACTATATACATGATGTTGAATCCAAAAATAATCAAATGCCATCTAACACAGATAAGAGCAGAGAGAAACCCCACGGCAACTCCCAGGCCTATGGCTATTAATGCCCAACGTTTTTCTACAAGAAAGTTTTTCTCCAAAGCACTCAAAATATTCACCTCAAAAATAAATGGTTTTAATTAATTATTCCTGGAAAGAAACAGCAGTTCCAGATATAGTAACCATAATAGTATTTCCCATGGTACCTCCCAGGTTATGGTAGGTTACACGAGTTCCTACGACTGCATTAGCACCCTTTTTCTCTGCTTTTTCTTGCATACTCTCTAAAGCCAATTTTCTGGCACTGGAAAGCTCTTCTTCATATTTAGAGGTCCTTCCCCCTACAACATCTCTAACTCCTGAGAACATATCTTTATATAGATTTGCCCCTAAAAGTGAGTCCCCGGTTACTAAACCATGATATTCAGTTATTTTTTTTCCTTCAATTGTCGGTGTTGTTAATATCAGCATTTTATTCCCCCATAATTTTATATAATCCATAAAATTTTATATTTTCTATTAATAGAAATAACCCAATTTATAGGTTAGGATTATCTCTCTTTGGTATAAATAAGCTGGTTATAAATCCTAATATCATTATTAGTGCCATGGCATAGAATGATTGTTTCATGGCCGAACTGATGGATGAATCTATAATTTCTGTGGTATATGGTTGTAATTGTGGCGATACTTCAGGCGGTGTGCCAGTTTGCATGGTTTCGAAGTAATTAAATATAAGCTGGCCTTGTATTTCATCTGTAGTGGCGTTTCCAGTCTGTCCGGTTGATTCTATACCTGCGGTAATTCCCCAAAACATTCCAATTATGAGGAAAACTCCTATTAAAGCAGTTCCGATAGAATAACCTAAATTTTTAAACGAGTTAAATAAACCAGAAGCATCGGTTTCTTGATCATTTCTTGCACCAGACATGGATAGATTGGTTAACTGAGACATTAAAAGACCTATTCCTATACCAAAGACTATTGATCCAGGCACAAGATCAGATATTTGAGTATTTACATTAAATACTTGAGCCAATATTATCAATCCTGCTGCAGAAACCAGGAAACCTGCCATCACGATGTATTTAGTGTCTATCTTTGCTGCTAGCCTGGCACCTACTATGGCGACAATTAGAATGGTAATGGATGCCGGTAAAAGCGCAAAACCAGTGTCAAAAGCATTAAGTCCAGTTACCTGCTGCAAAAATACAGGTGTGATGAAAAGGAAACCTGCTAAAGGTATTTGTGTTATAACTGAGTTTAAAGTACCTAATCCAAATATACGATTTTTTAGGAGAGATATATCAGTTAGAGGTTGTAAATTGTTATTAACTCTTCTTCTTTGCCATAATAAAAATACTGCAAACAGAATTAAACCGGAAATTAATAATACTGCAACATATCCCCAATTCAATGGATCACTGAGGAATAATATGCCCAGAACGATTAATATTAAAGATACTATGGAAAGAACTGCCCCAATAATATCCAGATCTTTCCATTTAAGTGTAGGTGTTGATTCAGACAAGTAGTGTCTGAGCAGGAATATGATGGCCACTATGACTATTTCTGATCCAAATACCAGTCTCCATGATAAAAAAGTGGTAAATATTCCACCTATTATAGGGCCTATGGCAGCACCCATGGCTGCTACCCCACCCCAAATACTAAAAGCAGTGATCTTATCCTTACCTTCGTAACTGGATCCTACCAATGTAGTGGTAGCCGGGAAAATCAAGGCAGCACCAATACCTTCGAAAACTGCCCAACCTATTAAAAGCATGGCTGCGGAGGTACTGAAAGTTGCTATGGTAGTTCCCACGACGTATATCCCTAATCCTATCATGAATGTCTTTTTTCTTCCCATAATGTCCTGGAGTTTACTACCCAATAACATAAAGGAAGCTATTACCAATGCATATAAAGCTATAATACCTTGAATAGCTGACAAAGTTGTATCAAGATCGACTACTAATGTTGTTATTGCTACATTCATTGCAGATGAATCTAAAACAATGATAAATATTGCCAAACAGGCAACTAATACTACTCCCCATTTATACTGACCATCGGCCATTAATTATTCCTCCAAATCGTTAAAATCATTAAATATCTTTATTATACCAATAAATTCAAAATTTAAGATTAATATATAGTATTTAGTAGGTCTAATAACCTAATAAATTAATTTAAAGTAATTTTAATTGAAAATATCAATAATTTTCAAAATACATGTTAATATTTTAATATATAACTAAATATAGATTACTATACTTTTGCTATAAGTCACTTAATGCCTTATTTGAAAATTTTGTGGAATTATAACTAAAAAATCATGTTTTAATGGGGAAATTGTCATGAAAAGAGATATTATTCGAATAAATGAGGAAAAATGTACTGGCTGTGGTGATTGCATTACAGGGTGTCCTGAAGGAGCTTTACAAGTAATTGATGGAAAAGCCAGACTTATAAGTGATCTATTCTGTGATGGTTTAGGAGCATGTATGGGTACCTGTCCCCAAGGTGCCATTGAAATCGAATCAAGAGAAGCGGAGCCTTATAATGAGTATAATGTTATGAAAAATATTGTTAAAGCCGGACCCAATGTTATAAAGGCCCATTTACAACATTTGCATGATCATGGCCAGGATGATCTGGTAAATGAGGCCATTAACTTTTTAAAGGAAAAAAATATTGAAATTCCCGATTATGAAGAAGAAAAACCCATAGCTTGTGGTTGTCCCGGTTCAATGACGCAAGATTTAAGTGGAAATAGGCTTGAAATCAATAATGAACCAGAGATTAAAGTCAGTCCAGAGCTCAGAAACTGGCCGGTTCAATTACAACTTTTAAACCCTAATGCTCCTTACTTAAAAAATGCAGATCTTCTTATAACGGCTGATTGTGTACCGTTTGCTTTTCCTAATTTCCATCAAAGATTCTTGAAAGACAAAGTTTTAATCATTTTATGTCCTAAACTGGACAAGACCATTGACCAGTACGTGGACAAATTAGCAGAGATATTTGAAAAGCAAGCCATAAAATCAATCACCATAGTGCACATGGAAGTTCCTTGCTGTTCTGGTATTGAGGTAATAGTTAAAAGGGCATTAGAAAAAGCTCAAAAGAACATAATAATTAAAGATTACACTATTTCTATAAATGGGGATATAGTATAGTGTTTTTAATTATAGTTTTTTTTAGTTTTAACATTCAAAAAAAAAAATGAAAGAAAAAATAGAAAGAAAATAAGAAAAAAGAAAGATTATTCTTTTTCTTATCTTAGGTTATTATCTCTTAATTAGAACAATCCACTTTTTTTCAGGTGATCCTCAGTCCACTGTGCCCTTTTGTCCATTTTTTCTTTTATTAAAAGGGTAAGAATAAAAATCAGTGCTGGAAACAGAGCCAAAGCCCAAATATTGTACCAGAAGTTACTCCATATAACTCCAGCCACCACTTCCCGTAGGGCACCCACAGCATAAGTCAATGGTAAAAATGGGTGTATGGCCTGGAAAAATGGAGGCAGAATTTCCACAGGGAATATTCCCCCAGTTGCCGTAATCTGCAAAACCAGTATAATAATGGCCATGGCTTTTCCAGCATTTCCAAAGGCAGATGTTAAGGAGTACACTATTATCATGGCACATAGTCCTATGTATAATGTGGTCAGGGCGAACAGTAAAGCAGAGGTCATCTGCACATGTAAATATATTGACCCGATTGCGACTAATAATGCCTGTAATATGCTTATTATCATAAATAATCCCATTCTTCCCAGATAAACACTTTCAGCATTATATTTTTTCCCTGTTTTTACCCGCATGGTAATCATGGCTACGGCAATGATACAGCCTATCCATAATGAAATTGGAATATAAAATGGGGCAAGAGCAGATCCATAGGTATCAACAGGATACATGCGTTTCTTTTCCAACTCGACAGGACTCTCAAAGTAATTTTGCACATCACTTTGATTGGTGTCTGTAAATGCGATTAATTTGTTCAAGTCGTTCTCATTTATTGAATTGAGCTTGACAGCAGCTACTGGAATAGCTTTTTTAAATATAGGCCATTTGGAATTTACTATGGCTAATTTTGCAGAAGCATCGTGTATTTTCTGGTTTATTTCAGCTTTATTATTTGACAGGGTGTTGACCCCATCATCCATTTTATCAATTAACGTTTTTAATTCTGTTAATTTTCCTTGAGGATTTTTACCATCTTTTATATCAGTTTCTACTCCTTTTAATACGCCAAGAACCTTATTTGCCACGCTGATATCATTTTCAATTTGAGCAATAACCGGTTTTAATTGCTGGTCTCCAGTAGCATTGTACAAGCTGGTTAAAATGGCATCAACATATTTTAAGCCGGTGATTGTGTCGCTGACTTTCAATTTCATGTCTTGTACAGTTGTTAAAGCTTTTTGGGGATCAGAAGCAACTTGGTTATACAATGTATCGTATTTGACTCGCACATAATTTGAATAAGTTTTTATTTCTGGTAGTGCGGCACTAATCTGGGGCCATATTTTGTTCACCGTACTCATATCTGAATTGGCCTGAGATATTGTCCCATCTATATCCCCTATCTTTCCATTTAATTCATTTACAAAAGCCTTTAATTTGAGGAATTGCCCTTTGTTATCTTTAACCATTGAACCAACGTCACTGAGCTGGCCAAAAATAATTCCATCTATGGTTTTAATAACTTCATTGTTAATTTTAGTTTGGACCGCGTCTGCCCCGGCATTAGTAAGCCGCGGTGCAACTGGATTCAACTTATCATTAACCACATATTCAATTTTGGCCTGCTGCGGTGTGGTAGTTTGAATTGATAGTAAATCTTCACTAAAACTTGCGGGAATAATCAAAGCAGCGTAATAATCTCCATTTTTTACTCCATTTAATGCTTCTTTTTCACTAACAAATTTCCAGCTGAAATTTTTATTGGTTTTTAAATCCTCAACTAAAATATCTCCCACATTATAATCGGTTCCATTGGTTGTGTATCCTATATCATTATTTACCACGGCAACTTCAATATTCGCTGTTCGTGCATAGGGATCCCAGGTGGCCTGAATATTGAGTAATGCATAAAGTGATGGAATAATTATAATTATCAATAATACAAATATAACAACCGGATTGTTTTTAATAGCTTTAATATCGTTTTTAAAAATCTCTTTAACGCCTTTAATCATGAAATCATCCTAATTATAACTTCTATAAATTAATTATCTTGATAATCATTTGCCTGATTTAAAATGACTTTTTTTCCTCAAATTTGAATTGTTTCTTTTTTAAAATTCTAAATTTTATATACTCTAAATTTACTCAGAAATAACAAAATTAAGAGAAAAAATAATCTCCAAAGTCTTAAAATAACGCTTAAAATAACGGAATTTCAATTTATTATTCTATTAGCTGGGAGAGGGCCTTTTCCCAAATTACCTTTAAATCAGTATTCCCTTCATAAATATGTCTAGAAAGTTTTCCATACACCTTTCATCCTCTACTGGAGGATTCTGACCGTAAATTTTCCACATAACATTCATCTGGAAAACGATACTGAAAATATTTAAAGCAGCCACATCAGGGTCTATATTGCGCATTACGCCTTTTCTTATCTGATTTTTGAAATAATTTGATAAATTATCCAGTACTATCTTGGAAATTTTAGGCAATACTCTGTCTTCAAAGGGAACACCCCTCACTTCTTCCATAGATATTCGAATTAAATTAGTTCTTTTATCAATCATTTTTGAAGAATTTTTCCAGATATTTTCCATATTAGTCCGGATGTCAATTTTATCATCGATTTCTAGAAGTAATTCCAGTTCTTTCAGGAAGTGGTTGGCACAACGATTTTTTGCGGCTTCTAAAAGTAGTTGTTTAGTTTTAAATTTTCTAAATAACGTTACTTCATTTACTCCGGCTTCAGCAGCAATCCTTTTTGTTGTGGCACCTTCCCATCCTTCTTTATCCAGGATTTTGATAGTTGCATTCAGTATTCTATCTTCAGTACTATCCATAATGTAAGTAAGTACTTACATACATATAAAGATTATGTTCTATTTAGAATAATATTTAATTTTACATAAAATGATACTAATCTAAGAATTAATATGTAAATTTTATTAAAGATTAAACTTAAATAGATTAAAATTAATAAACATTAAACATATTTAATAATTTTAATGGGGTATATTCATGAAATGGGGTGTAATAGGAATAATTTTGATTTTTTTCATGATTATTTTAGGATATTTTTCCTATATTTATTTGCCACTATTTTGGATGATTGTTTTAGGATTAATGTTTGCTTTTTTATTAGTATTAGGATTAGCAACTGGGGATATTAGAGGAGTATTAATCGATGATCGAAATCAGATGAGCCTTTCCAGATTTCAGTTAGTTTCATGGACTCTAATAATCATATCGGCTTATTTTACATTATCTTTGTCTAGGGTCCATGAATTGTATAATAGCCCGGATTTAGTTAGTGCTATGATAATTGCAGTACCCTGGGAGATATGGACTTTGTTAGGTATTGGAACTACAGCGCTGGTTGGTACAAATTTAATTTTGGGCGATAAGAAAGGAAGGAATTATAAAAAAGAAGAAAATAATGAAGATCCATATATAAATTTAAACAAAGAAGGTGTTGTTTGTAAAAATCTTAGTTCAGAAGGTGCTAAATTCACAGATATATTCATCGGTGATGAACTAGCGGAGTGTTCAAATCTAAACTTAGCAAAAATTCAGATGTTCTTTTTCACTATATTAATTTTAATTGCATACAGCGTACTTTTATTGCAGTTAATGAGTGCTAATTCCCCTAACGACATTAATAGTTTTCCACCATTGTCACAAGATTTAGTAATCCTTTTGGGAATTAGTAATGGTGGATATTTGCTACAAAAAGCTGCTCCATCTACACCTACTGAATAAAAAACCTTATTTTTAACACTGGTCTAACTAATATCAACCTTATGAACTTCTTTATCCATTTTAGGAAGCTCAACAGTCAATACTGAGTCTTTAAATATTGCTTTGACTTCATCCGTCTTTATATTGAATGGAAGAGTCATTGATCGTATGGTTTTGCCGTGACTTCGCTCTTTTTGGAGATATTTAACATTTTCATCCTCAACCTCTTCCTCGAAGATGGTTTTAATTTCTATACTATCCTCCGAAATTCCCAGGTCAATATCTTCTTTTTTAACACCAGGTAGATCAATTTTAACTATTAAGCTGCCTTCTGTTTCTATGACGTCGGTTAATGGTTTTTGAAGCGCTGTTTTATAGTCAGTTATGGTTTTTCCAAATTCTTCAGTTTTATCTTGAATACCGCTGATAATATCATTTAATAATTTTTCTGCATTTATTTTGGATTTTTCCTGGTCTTGAGTATCACTATCATTATTTTCTTTTTGAGATTCCTCTTCAACAGTTGGGCCATTTTCTATATCTTTTTCTTCCATAATTACCACCATTAAATTAAAATATTTAATACATAATTTATTATCTAACTTATATTATATCTGCATTATTGAAAAGATTATATTAATGGAAATGAATAAATATCTAAAACTATAATAATGAATTAAACAAATTTAATTTATTCTCTGAATTAATTTTTCTTTCATTGAATATGTGCTAAATTTTTTCATGTCTTTTGTAATTTTGTATAGTAAAGATAATATATTAAAATAGCCAAAGACTAATAATCTAAAGTAATTAAACTCATAATTAATTTTAAAAGGTAAGATAAGATGATTGTCAAGGAATGGTGTATGTATTGTGGGGAATGCGCAGGAGTTTGCCCCCGCAACTTGATTGAAGTAAGGGAACTCACTTTGAAATTTAATGAAGACCAGTGCAAAGAGTGCAGTCTTTGTGTCCAGGTTTGCCCAGTAAAGGCACTGGAACAGGAGTAATTCGGGTGTTATAATGGTTATTGAAACTGATGTATTAGTTATAGGTGCCGGACCTGCTGGATCGACTGCTGCTAAACACGCAGCCAGTGGAGGAGCTAAAGTATTATTGATGGATAAAAAATCCGAAATTGGAGCACCAAAAAGGTGTGCTGAAGGTGTATCTAATGGTGGATTAGAATCATTAGGAATTGAACCTAATCCTCGCTGGATCACCCGTGAATTAGATGGTGTACGATTAATTGCTCCTGATGGAACTAATGTATGGTTAACTTCTGATAAGGTGGACTTACCAGAAGCTGGATGTATTTTAGAGAGAAAAGTCTTTGATAAATACATGGCCATGGATGCTGGACGTGCCGGTGCGGAAATTAAAATTAAAACTCTGGCCACTTCAATGGAACGGGTTGATGAAGGATTTTTAGTTGATGCAGAATGCATGGGTGAAAAATTCCAGATTCAAGCTAAGATAGTAATTGCCGCTGACGGACCAGAATCTCGAGTAGCTCGATGGGCTGGCCTTAAAACCGCAGTAAAACCTAAAGATATGGAATCTGCTGCTCAGTTTGAAATGGCTGGTGTGGAAATGGAAGATAACAACTGTATCGAGTTTTACTTTGGTAGTGTGGCTCCAGGTGGATATGCCTGGATATTCCCGAAAGGTGACGACATAGCCAATGTAGGTCTGGGTGTTTTAACCACCAACACTGATAAAACTGCCTATGAACATCTTTTAGAGTTTGTTAAAAATTGTCCTTCCACTCAAAATGCTCAACCAGTTGAATTAAACATTGGTGGGGATCCTGTAGGTGGAATGCCTAAAAAAATGGTCACTGATAACTTAATGGTTATAGGGGATGCTGCTGGTCAGGTAAATCCTTTAACTGGTGGTGGAATCATTAGTGGAATGACTGGTGGAATGATTGCCGGTAAAGTAGCTGCTGAGGCCATTAGTGAAGGTGATTGCTCTGAAAATAAACTCAAAGACTATGAAAAAACTTGCAGGGCTGAAATTGGAGACTCTATTAACAAATATCTAAAGGTCAAGGATTACATGATGACCTTAAACGATGATGAACTTAACTCCATAGCTGATGCCTTTAAAGACAGTGACTTTGAAAAAATAAGTACTGCTGAACTTGTAAAAAAGTTAGTTAAAGTATCTCCCAAGGCATTATTGAAATTAGGTAAATTATTCTAACCTAATTTTATTTCTTTTTTTATAAAATTATCAATTAAATAAATTATTCTTTAAAATAAATGTAAAACTTTATTTTTTGCTTTACAATAAAAGAACAATAATACAGGCCAAATAAAATATCAAAACAACTTTATGATATAAAAAATCGGCCAGACTAATCATTTTCTCTTTTTCATAGAAGTTTGATATGTATAAAGGTATTGTAGCTAAAAATGAAGGTACAATGACTATCAGAACTTGCATGAGGTTCATGTCACCTACATATAGTATATATGCCAGTAGAATACAAAATACCACAGCTAAACCATGCATTATTTTTTTTTCTTCTTTGTACATGAGATAAGTGCCCATTCCCGCGACGAACATCAAAAGATAGACACTTAGTGGTACCAGAAGTATATTTCCTAAAATCACAGTACAGGAAGCTACTCTTAAAACATTATTAGTTGCTGTACTGGCAAAAGGTGCTAATGCAGTTTCTTTTAGTCTGACAGGTGGTAAAGTATATAATAACTGGTTTATAACCATTAAAAGTAGAATTATTGTAAAAAGGGGAGTTAATGTAATCAAAGAAACACTAAAAACTGATAAAACGAGAATAGTTACAAATACCATTACAATTTTAGGGTCAATTGAATTTTCTATAAATGCCCGATTGCTTTTGCTTTTGTCTTTCCGGTCGATTTCTAGATCCGTTAAGTCGTTAAGAGAGTAAAGTGCCCCCCAAAGTACTGATACTAAAAAAAGGCCTTCCAAAACTTCTAGAGGATTTGTAATTGGAATTTGAAAAAAATAGGTATAAGTAAGAGCCAGAAGATACATATGGACATTTTTGGCAGCCCAGGTTAATCTTGTGGATTTCAAAAGAGTAATAATCATTATTTTACCTTTTTAATCAATTCAGAGATATTATTTGTATTTCAAAAAAATGGTTTAAAGAATTTCATGTACATATCATTTGTTTTTTAGATCATTAAGTATTAATCTGGGCCTATGGCCATGCCTATTTATACATTCTTCCATTTTTTTATCGTCAATATCTTTTAAATGGCTCTTAACAATATTAACTGTTTCGGAATTAGAATAAGAAACTTCTACCACACAAAATAATTTTCCTAAAACAATTAAAATCGCCCGGGAAAAAATACCAAAATCCGTGAATAAATCATATTTTTTATCCTTAATACGAATTCTCCATGCTGTTTGAAAGATTATATTGATTTTCTGGAATTGCTTGTAGAATTTTAAATACTCTTTTATACAGATAAAATAGAATCTGAAAGACTTAAATCCCGCTTTACGGGTCCACTCACTAAATCCCACCTTTTTACTATCTATGAGATGTTTGTCGTGGAATTGATCAGCAAAGAGAACGGCGTCGTAATTCGCCAGTTTGTCATAAACTTCTAATTTAGAATCTACATCCAGAGAATTTTTAAGGTCTTTTAATAGGGTGCAAAAAACTTCCTGGGAGTGATCATTTGGGCTGGAGATGTTACTATCAATTTCATAAATATTCAAATTAGTTTCTTCCAGAGCACGATAAATATTGGCTGATTTACCAGTTCCAGGGGCCCCTACTATGTGTACGATGTTCCCTTTAGACTTTTTTAATTTTTTAAATACTTTTTTTATTTTTTTATAGCTGTGGGTGACTATGAAAACAGAATTGTCTTTAGAGGAGTTTACTTTGTGCTGGCCCATAGTATTAGATATGGTGTATGGGATATATACAATTATAAGGTGAAACCATGAAACTTTCAAGCACGGTTTTTAAAGATGGCCATAAAATACCTCGAGAATATACATGTGACGGTGAAAATTGTTCTCCTTCCCTATTTTGGAGTGAAATTCCTGAAGAGGCCAAATCTCTGGCCTTAATTTGTGAAGATCCCGATGCACCGTCAAAAGTTTGGACGCATTGGGTAATTTTTAATCTACCCTCAGATATGGTAGGTATTGATAGAGGAATTGAAACTATTCAACATCTTAAAAATGGTATTATTCAGGGTTTAAATGATTCTGGAGATTATGGATATAGTGGGCCCTGTCCTCCAGGTGGTGAACATAGATATTTCTTTAAATTATATGCTTTAAATACAAAATTAGAATTCGATTCTCAGAGTTTAAATGAAGGAATTAGTAAAAAAATACTTTTGGAGGCCATGGTGGGTCATATAATTGAAGAGGTAGAATTAATAGGAGTATACCGCAGAGAATGAACCTATTATTTTATTTTAAATCTATTTAAAACCTAAAATTTTAATTCTCAAAAATAATTAAAACTATTTTATATTTTAAAAAAATTAGATGTTATTAGAAACCTTTAATTTCGGTGGAAGTGGTTTAATTTTAGCCGGGGCTCCAATGGCCAGATACCACGGAGGAACAGCACGGGTTACCACGGCTCCTGCAGCTACAATGGCACCTTCTCCAACTTCAATGTTTGATAAAAAGGTTGAATTCGCACCTATTGACGCACCTTTCCGTATAACTGGTCCTTTCAGTCTGTAATCAACTCTAACTGGGTATCTATCGTTAGTAAAACAGGCGCAAGGGCCTATAAACACATTGTCTTCAATAAAACTTTTTTTAGGTATGTACACATTGGACTGGATACTCACATTGTTTCCTATTTTAGAGTGGCCTTCAATGACCGTGTTGGTACCAATCAAAACATCGTTGCCTAAAGTGGTTTTCTCCCTTATTAAAACATTGTGTCCAGTCATTAAGTTGTCACCTATGGTGACGTCATTGTAAATAATGCTGTTGGATCTAATAAGTGGGTTATTCCCTATGATAGGGGGCTTACTAAATCGTTTATAATCATATCCGATTATAACATTTTCAGATTCCCTTTTGCCTTCCCAGGCTTCCTGTTCAGATCCAAATATTAAACTTTTAAAATTAGGCAATATTATCCCCCTTCATAGAGCGTATCTATTAATATATTTTTCATCATTATTTATGCTTTGTTAATTTACCAGGATTTTATAATATTAAATTCATATATACTAAATCATCACATAAATCTAGAAAAGAAATTTTAAAAAAATTGAAATAGAATATAGGTGTTGTTTTGCAATTTACGAAAAATGAATTAATCACGGTAATTGAAGAAATAAGAACTGAAATCGGGCATGAAGAGTCTGAGTTAAATATTAAAGATATAGTCTTTGATTCAAAAAACAATGAACTTCTAATTATAACACCAGACAGGCCTGATAAGTCTGCGGTCATTGGAAAAGGCGGATGGGTAGTAGGTAAGCTTAGAGAAAAATCTGGAATAAAAAAAATTCATGTGGAAGCTTACACTGATATTATGGTTAAGAAATACCGGATGGAGCTTGCTGGTGAAAAAATCCATGATTTAACCTCTAAAAAACCATTTGATAATCATATGGCCCTGAATAATTTAATGGACATGCTTTTTGAAAAAATAGGAAACTTATCACTATTTAATTTTTCAGATTACTTAAATATTAAAAATGATATGAAAAATAATTCAAATGTGGATGATTTAGAAAAAAATAATTCCAAGGAAACGAAAAATAAAGAAACTGTTGATAATTCAGAATTCAATAAAAATGATGGTTATAAAGCCGCGGTTGCCTTATCTGGAGGAACAGACAGTAGTTTTTCTTTAATAGTTTCCAATTATTTGGGATTTAATCCTCTGGCAGTTACTGCAGACCCGGGGAGTATTGTACTGCCCCAGCACTTTAAAAATAATATAAACAATTTATGTGAAAACCTTGGAGTCCATCACAGTTACATAGACCTTAATTTTTCAGAAATTATTAGTGAAAGTTTTGAAGGCCGTTTTCATCCCTGTGGTAGATGCTCTAAAATGATTCATCAAGCTGTAATCTCCCATGCTAAGGAAAACAATATAAATATAGTAATTTTTGGGGATATGCTTTCTACTGGATCTCAATCTCTAATTTATAAGGATGGTATTTTAAGGATTAATTTGCCGGCTTTTTTAGGGGTATCTAAACAAGAAATGCAAAGGGTAACAGATATATTTGATGTAAAAAAATCTAATTATTTTGGATGTCCATTATTAGGGGAAGTTCAAAAGAAGTTTCCTCATATGCGACGATACTCTATTCAAAGGGTTCTAAGAGAAACTCGAGCGGGCGTTTTAGAGCCAGGCCAGGCACTGGATTTGATTTGGAGTTTATGTAAATGACCTAAAGTAAAATAAAACAATAAAAAAATATTTTTAGTAAATTTTTTTTAAAAAAATTATCTATTCCATTTTTAGAAGAATCAGGAAAAGACTTTAAGTAAACCATAAGCAATAAGGAAAATTCCTACCAGATAACCAACTAAAAATGGGTAGATTAACATTAAAATCCCTATTAATACTGCAATCAATCCCAGTATTTTAGGGTCAGTTTTTCCATCCATAATTTTATATTGCATACTAAACTATATATATGTTATGAAAGAATTTAAGAGAAAATTCTGTCCTAATTGTGGTTCAGACAATATAAAATGGGCTTTACCCCAAAACTGGTCATTGTGGGAATGTTATAACTGTGGATACACTGGTGCTGTGGTTATTGAAGATGAAGAATTGGCCAAAGAAATAAGAGAAAAATATAAGAAAGAAAAAAGTCACGATTCGGAATAAGTAATTAAAATATTAAATTAGCTTTTAAGAAAAAACTTAAAAATATTAGAAAATTATAAACAAAAAAAATGAATATAAAAAATGAATATTTGGATTAACTCAATTTAAACTCAATTTAAGATTCTAAATATTCAATTTCATTCTCTAAATACCTTCTTAGATTTTTTAAAGCAAGATTAACCATTTCTGGGGAAGGGCCACCTGGTACTTTTCTCATTTTAACATTTTCCAGTGGATCCAGTGCTTTAGAAATGAGCTCATTATTTAATCCCAGAGGATTTCCAGTTATCTCCACAGTTATTTCATCAAGAAAAGCCTGATCAATTTCTTCTGGTTTCATGTTACTATCCAGGGCATCAGTAACCATTCTACCTACAATTTTATGGGCAATTCTAAATGGTATTTGCTTTTCCCGTACTATAACGTCTGCTAAATCAGTGGCTGTGGCAAAATTGGCCCGGGCCAACTCGAGTCCCCTTTCTTTATTGATTTGAATACTTAAAACCATATCTCTAACTATATTTAGTGTAGAGTGAGCTGTTTCAATTCCATTCCACAAATGGGGGGTTATTTCCTGGAGGTCCCTGTTGTAAGTGTAAGGAATTGCCTTTAAAATGGTTAATATGGTGTTTAATTCGCCATATAATACGGCTGTCTTGGCCCGTGCAATTTCGGCCACGTCGGGATTCTTTTTTTGCGGCATAATAGAAGAAGTGGAAGAAAATTCGTCAGAAATAGTAATAAGGCCAAATTCGTGGGTACTCCACAAAACCATTTCTTCACAGATCTTACTAAGGGTAGTTACCAGCATGGAAAGATCAAATACTGTTTCAGCGATAAAGTCCCGGGAACTCACGGCATCCATGGAATTTTCCATTATACTGTCAAATCCAAGTATTTCCGTGGTTATGTCCCGATTAATGGGGAAGCTGGTTGTGGTCATGGCTGCAGAACCTAAAGGATTTATATTAACCCTTTTGTAGGTATCTTTAAGCCTTTCATAATCTCTTTTTAGTGAATGGGCATAGGCCATTAAATGATGGGCAAAGGTGGTTGGTTGGGCGTGTTGCAGATGTGTGTATCCTATAATTATTGTTTCTGTGTTTTCCTGGGCAAAATCAGCCAGACCTTCTATAAAATCAATAATATCTTTCTGAATTTCTTTTATTTTTACTTTAAGCACTATCCTGAGATCAGTGGCCACCTGGTCGTTTCTTGATTTGGCAGTATGCATGAAACCTGCTTCTTTACCAACTTTAGATGTTACGTAGTTTTCTACAGCCATATGAATATCTTCTACGGAAGGATCTAAATCTAATGCTCCAATACCCTCTTTTTTAAGATCTTTCAGGGCATCTAATATTTTATTGGCAACTGAATATTCTATAATTCCCTGCTGAGAAAGCATAGTGGTATGGGCCAGATTACACTCTATATCTGCTTCGAATATGTATTTATCAAACTCTAAAGAAGATGTATAGTTGGCAGCATCTTCACTCATCTTTTTACCCAGTCTTCCAGCCCTTAAGTTCACAAAAACACCTTTTTATTAGTTATAAATTATTTTAAATTAAAAATATTTGTAAGTTATATTAATAAAATACATTTTATTGTTTAAATATGCTTATAATCAACATACTTATAATTAGTATCGAAATATTTGGAAATTAAATATAAAAAAATTAAGTAATAAAATAAAATTAAAAAATTAAAAAAAAATTTATTTATTTGTCTTTATTTTTCCATTCAGTGTATCCACATTTACCACAGGAATATCTGTCACCGTGGTCCGCCATGAATACTCCGCTGGAGCATCGAGGACAAAAAGGATTTTTCCTATTTAATTTGTCATCTTTAACATCGT
Organism: uncultured Methanobacteriaceae archaeon; assembly: GCA_963698135.1. Taxonomy (GTDB): domain Archaea; phylum Methanobacteriota; class Methanobacteria; order Methanobacteriales; family Methanobacteriaceae; genus UBA349. The sequence continues at coordinate 39,299 of CAVOPP010000012.1, forward strand.
AAAGCTCACATTTCTTCATAATTATTCCTCCTCAGATTTTTCTGCTGAGGCTTCTTTATTTTTGTTAAGGACGTGCTCAGTTTCAACATCGTTTAAACTTTCAGCAGTCACATAAACTTTAGCATAACCTTTGGCTTTACCTTCACCGAAGTGGGGTTTTACGGTGTCTATTACCAGGAGGTTTTTGTCAGCATCTAACATAGCTACTAACTTGCTTTTAACGTCTAATATTTTAGGGGTTGATTCTCCCTGGTAAACGCATTCAAAGTCTATTTCAGTTCTATCTAAGAGTGGATTTTCGGTTTTTTTGATTATATTGAGTTCCATTATTTTGCCTCCTCAAATTCATTGATTAATTCTTCAGCTTTTTTCTTTACTTTATTCACTTCAACAACAACCAGGCCTTCATTGGGTTGTCCATATAGTACAACTGCATTTTCAGGGGCCATTAAAATACTGGGAAGGACCGCCAAGTCTTCCTCGCCTTTAACCACAATTAAAAAATTTTCCGTGCTGTTTGATGAAGAGCTAATAGCATGGTCTATGGTTTCCCATAGATCTTTAGTTATGGTTCCAGGTGGATTTTCAGCATTTAATATGGTTGTATGGTATTCTATTTCATGATCTGAATCCTTCCTCTGTATTCGATTATCTATTATTCCTAATCGAGGATATACATGGGATTCTATGAGATTTTTAGTTGTAACATCACCAACAGAGATTATGTAGCTATATTCAGATAAAGAGTTTTTTACTTCATCAAGGGAAGTGTATAAATTTCCTAATGGCTCTTTTAACTCTGATCTTAACTTTTTTGTTAGCACTAACACTATCTAACCCTCAGTGCATATTCTCCAGGGATGCTGATATTCAGTTCATGGGCAATATCTGAACGTTCAGGGTCTATAATAATAAGAACCCCACTCCAATTGGTTGATGTGGTTATATCACATACTGGACAACGTTCATCATTAGTTATACGTTTGCATCTGGTGCAAGCTTTAAGACTCATTTCTTCTTCTTCCTTTTTTCTTCTTCAATCCATTCGAATCTTCCCAGTCCAGGTTGTCTCATGGTAAGACCAATTTTAATTTCTTTGGTAGAACGACCTTTTAAACTTAGAGCTACTATTCTGGCTCGAACTTTGCTGCCTTCATCCAGAGTTTTCTTGGATTCTTTACCTAATAGAGCCCCTCTTTTTCCATCGTAGTTAATGTAATCATCAGTAACCTGTGAAACGTGGACTAGACCATCCATGGGTCCAATTCTAACGAAGGCACCAAATTCAGCTATTTCAATAACTTCCCCTTCTACGATTTCGTGTAATTCTGGTTTAAAAAATAGAGCGGTAAATTTAACATCATGGTAGGCTGCTCCGTCTCCCATTATAACTTTACCTATTCCTATTTCCTCTATTGATTTAACAGTCACCATAAGGCCTAATTTTTTATCTATTTTTCCAACATAGGCCTCATTAATAGTTTCCACCGCTACGTTTTCCAGAGGCTCTTCAAAACGGTTAGGGGGAATTCTAACAGTGTCCTCAATTTTGGATATAAAATACAAATAAATCCCTCGTTAAATTTCTTAATTTTTAATTCTTAATTATGATTTAGATTGTAAGAAAATATCTTACTTTTAAGGAATATATTATTCCTCTTTATTGTATAAATCTATGGAATGTTTTATGGCTTCCATTGCTTTTTGGGCATTTTCCCAACCTAATACATCGGTTGTTTTTCCTTCAAGATGTTTATATTCTTTGAAGAAATGTGCAATTTCTTTTAATAAGTGGGATGGAACGTCATCAATGTCTTTGATATCTTCAAATCGGGGATCATTAAGAGGAACCGCCAGTATTTTGTCGTCGTTGTCTCCACCATCAATCATTCTCATCATACCAATAGGTCTGGCTTCAATTATGCAGCCAGGGAAGGTAGGTTGTTCCATGAGAACCATGATATCCATGGGGTCTCCATCATCATAAATGGTTTGGGGTATTAATCCATAATCTGCAGGATAAACAAATGGTGAGTATAAAACTCTATCCAGAGCAAAAGACTCTAAGTCCTTATCGTACTCGTATTTATTTCTTGATCCTTTAGGTATTTCGATTACTGCGTATACAACTTCCGGTATTGATGGTCCGGGGACAATATCTTTCCAGAGATTCATTAAATATTCCTCCTTTTTCATTGGAACTGAATAATGATAATTAATTTAATGATAATTAAGTATTACATTAATTTTATTATATTAAACTATTTAATAGTAATTTTTATTCACTGTTAGTGAACTGATTTAGTTTATTTAGTTATTAGTTTAATTTGTTTATGGGTTATTTCATGTGCCCATCTATGGCCAGGTATTTCCTTTGTCTTAAATAGACAACAGTTATGCCTTTTTTCCTGGCTTTTTCTCTTAATTCGCGATCATTTGTACATAAAACTTTTGAAATCCGAATAAGAGCATCATCTACTTTTTCTTCTGGTTCTAATGGGATATGCTTAATTTTCATAGGATAAGATTTTGCTATTTTAAGAGCTATGCTCGCTGCAATTTTATTCTTTCCTTTAGAACCTTTTTTAATGCCATTTAATTCATTTATAACAAAATCTGGCACAATTAGTTTATAAGAATGTAAGGTCATTTCCAGTTCAGAAATTATATCTACATTGAACTGGAAGGGCATCATAAAAAATTTGCGTCTAAGACTGCCTCCTTAAAATTAGGGGGTTTAGAGTAACCATTTCCATTCGGTTCATCGACTTGAAAATGATTCTGGTCATTAGACTTATTTAAGGATACCATATCCTATTAACCTCCATCTAGCACCAACTCTACGAGATAGAGCAACTCTTTGACCTTCCTCTGCAGCTACTGGTAATTTAAGGGTTACTTTTGCTTGATTTCCAGCAGTAGTCACCACTCCAATCGTGGTGGTTGTTCCTACATTTATCATTAGAGGTTCTTTGGCTTTAATTGGCTCTACTTCTCTCTCTTCCTTGGTACCGACTACTCGATCTAATAAATTGACTTCCATGCTTAGCTCGTGCATAACTGGAGGTAAAGTATCAGGTTCCCCTGCAATAGATCCAGATAGTGAATCAGCTTTAGTTAGAGCAGGATCAAGATTGGTTCCTATTCCTACCAATCCACCAGGACCTACTTCTTCAACATCTTCGCCACCGGCTATAAGTCCAGTGATTTCAGAGTGAAGACTGATCCATTTTTGTTTTCCATCCCTATTAACCTGTATACCTGGTTTAATTTCTATTTCGTCCCCGACTTTGAGTGTTCCCTGTACAAGAGAACCTCCAATTACTCCACCAACAATAGTGCTGGGGTGGGATCCAGGTTTGTTAATATCAAAAGAACGGGCCACATATAAACGGGCAGGTTTATCCAGATGTCTTTCTGGAGTACTAATTCTCTTTTCAATTAAATCAATGAGTATATCAATATTAGCGCCTTGTTGAGCAGACACTGGAATTATAGGGGCGTCTTCTGCGCAAGTACCTTTAACAAACTCTTTAATTTCGTTGTAGCTCTCTATTGCCCTTTCCTTAGAAACGATATCAATTTTGTTTTGAACTACTATAACTTCTTTTACACCAATAACATCCAGGGCCATTAAGTGCTCTTTGGTTTGTGGCTGAGGGCAGTGTTCGTTAGCGGCAATAACCAGAACAGCTCCATCCATTATGGCTGCTCCTGAAAGCATTGTTGCCATTAAGGTTTCGTGTCCTGGGGCATCTACAAAGGATACTTTCCTGAGCATCTCGGTTTCTTTTCCACATTCTTCACAAACCAGTGCAGTAGTATAGCATTGGGGTTCAGCACATTCCGCGCATTTGCGGAAAGTAATGTCTGCATATCCTAAACGGATAGAAATACCCCTTTTTGTTTCCTCGCTGTGGGTATCGGTCCAAATTCCGGACAATGCCTTGGTAAGTGTGGTCTTACCATGGTCCACGTGACCCACTAGCCCTATGTTAATCTCCGATTGTATTTTCACAGATTACACCTATAATTTTAATGATTTATTTTAGTTTAAAAAGTATATTATAATTATGTATAATATTTAATTAAATATTATTTTTAATATTCTTAAATATTATATGGATATATCTATTAAGAAGTATATCTATTCTTCCAAAGATCTATTAAGAATAATTAATTTAAGATAAAATTTTCTCTTAATATTTCTGAGGAATTATATCTATTCTTCTTCAGAACCTGCAATTTCATCCAGAGGTTTTTCACCAGTCTGGGTTACTATAGTGCTTATCTGAACTATATCATCGGATATGGTGTTTCCTCGAACGGTTTTTCTTCTTCTTTCACCATCACGGGTTGGTTTGTATCCAATTCCACCGGATAATAAACTTCTGATTCTTCTAGGACCACTAACGTCTTTTTTCATAGGGAAACCATTTTTATCGCTTCCACCAGTGATTTTTAGAGTGTAACCATTCATACCTATTAGTGTACCATCAAATTCTTCTCCAAGTGTTAAACCAACTAATTTTTTGGACTGTTTTGCATCAACTTCCACTTGAACACTTTTTTCTTTTTCTGAAACGACTACTTTAAATGCCAAATTCTCTCCTCCTTCTTTTTTTCCTTTTCTTTTCCTTTATAAGACTAAATTTATATTTATTGTTTTCTATTAAAAGCATTAGAATGCCGGTTGCATTCCCCAACTAGGCTCTTCTTTTCTTTTTATATCAACAATTTTGTGAAGAGTCTCATATTCATCTTCACTAAGTTTGTCTTTTAATTCTGTTTCCAGCAGCCGGAAATGATTCTCAGGGATGTCTATGTAAAGTTCATCTCCTTCTTCGAAGTCTTTTCCATGGATAGCGTCTTTAATGGCCATAGCCACTTTTTGACCACGGGGGACAGATTTTTTGTTGTCTCCCTTATCTTGCATACTTTCTACAGTACCGACACGAGCACCGTCTTCTCTAATAAGAGTAGCACCTTGCTTAACGGTTCCACTTAAAACTTCAATTCCTGCAATAGCTGGTTTGCTTTGTCTAAATACTAATTTAGGTATAATTCGTATTTTTGCAGGTTTTACAATGGCATCCAGCCATTCTTTCTTTCTCTTCTCTTCAATGGATTTAATCCATGCTTGATAATCTTCTGTAATTTGATAAATGACATTACCTGAAAACACTTTTATCTGTGAACTTTTTAGCTCCTCTGCTGCAGAAGGAAGAATCTTTACATTGAATGCAATGATTACTCCGTGAAGAACATCTTCCTTTTGAACAATATCAGCATCTACCACATCACGTCGAGAAACATCGCCAATGTCCGCAATTCGAATAGGTATGTCCATATCTTTAAGTAAATTAACCAGTGCCTCTAAAGATCCCAGCGTATCAGCTTTTACTAGAACACCAGCTTCTTCAGTGTCAATTTTAATATCATCAATTTCACTTAGCATCTCTTGACGAACAGCCTCTAAATCCCCTCTAGCCACACGTAAAGGAGATCCAGCCACAACATTTTCAATGTTAGGGGCCACTATTTTTATTCCAGCGGCAGCCACCACTTCATCAACTTTTTTGAATTTCTTTTTAGCTTCCCTGATTTCTTCCAGAGGCAGGGGCTTTAAAAGTGACCTGATTTTAGTGGTTATAACGTCTCCAGATGTCATAAGTGTAATATGATCATCTTTTTTAATAATTCCATCATATATGACGGCATCAATTGTTAATCCAAGCCCGATTTCTTCTTTAACTTCCAATATAGTTCCCTTGGCTGGAGCATCAATTTCAATTTGCAACTGCTCCTGTAAATACTGCTGAGCTAAACCCATAAGCATGGTAAGAAGCTCAGGTATTCCTTCACCAGTTTTAGCACTAATTGGAACAATACTGACCTGTGAAGCAAAATTAGTTACCCGGTCAAACCTTTCTGATTCAAATCCTTCATTGTGAAGGATCCCTACCAGTTCATAAAGTTTGGTTTCCAGGGTTTGTTGAATATTGGTGGATTGTTTAGAGAATGTTTCCATAAAGGAAGCACCTTCATTCACTTGCCAACCATATGTTCTGTCAATTTTATTGGCAGCAACTATAAAAGGAGTTTTATACATCTTAAGGATATTTAATGCCTCGTAAGTTTGAGGCTTAAATCCTTCATTCATATCAACAATTAAAATTGCTAAATCTGCCAGAGCACCTCCTCTCTTTCTGAGAGTGGTAAATGCCTCGTGACCAGGTGTATCAATAAAGAATAAACCAGGGAGTTGATCTTTGATGGAAAGCTTATTTAAAAAGTCTCCGCAAATGTTTTCAATGATTTCCATGGGGATTTCTGTTGCTCCGATGTGCTGGGTTATTCCCCCAGCTTCTTTAGATGCAATAGCACTTCCTCTAATAAAATCCAGCAAAGTGGTTTTACCATGGTCTACATGACCCAGTACTGATACAATGGGTGATCTAATCTTCATTGGGATCTCCGATTATTCAATGATTTCATTGTTTTTGATTTTAATTGATTCAATCATTTTGAATTGAATTATTAAATTAATTTAATTAGACAATTTAATTATCAAACTAAGAACGAATATTCCGATTTATTCATTGATTCGTAATCAGATTAGTCTTAATTTCAGAAAATTCTTTAACAAATTAAGATATGATCTGATAAATTCTAATTTGATATTTTAATAGAATATCAAGAAGAGAAAAATGGGGGATTATAATTCGTAGATTAAGTCTGTATCAGGCATTTCATATTCTACGATCTCAGTCTCATCAAAGAATAGAGAAATTTCCCTTTCCGCTGATTGTGGAGAATCTGATGCGTGAATAATATTTCTACCCATGTCAAGAGCAAAATCTCCTCTTATAGTTCCTAAATCAGCTTCTTTGGGGTTGGTTGCACCAACCATTTTTCTGATAAGGCTGATACAGTCATCGCCCTGGATAACCATGGCTAAAACTGCAGAGGATGTAATGTACTCTACCAGACCATTGAAGAAAGGCTTCTCACTGTGCTCGCCATAGTGCTCTTTAGCAAGATCTTCACTAATGTGCATCAATTTAGCAGCAACAATTTGGAGTCCTTTTTCTTCAAATCTACTTAAAACTTTTCCCATTAGCCGTCTTTGGACAGCATCGGGTTTCATCATAACGAAACTTTTTTCCATCATTCTTTAACCCATTTAACTTTTCTTGGAACTCGTTTAAGTTTAATCATATTCTTTTCGCATTTGCTTCCGCAAAAAAAGTATACTGTACCATCTTTTTTAACATACATGGATCCAGTTCCTTCTTCCATATCCTTTTTACAGAATGAACATACTCTCATGTCCAACACCTTTCCCTGATTAATTAAGGAGTCCTAATCTCCTTGGCTTCTCGGATGGTGTCCAGTAACATTAAAACGTCGCCTTCGCGAATAGGTCCCATTATATTACGGGTAAGTATCCGGCCCTTATCTCTTCCATCCAGAATCCTGCATTTAACTTGCATGACTTCGCCAGTCATTCCAGTTCGTTTGAGGACCTCAATTACTTCTGCTGGAGTTCCTTCTTCCATATAATCACCTTTAGATTAAATTGAAAAGCTACTGCTTTTCGGTAAAAATAGTTTGGAATATAATATTATCATTATAGAATAATATTATTTCTTGAGTTCTTCGATTTTTTCCACAACGTCTTTTACTAAGTCTTCAGCTTCTCCAGCGTCAATGATACATGCTGAAGCAGTTCCGACATTTAAACCAGCTGCTCCTCCTACTTCATCTTTGGTAGGTAGGTATGCGTAAGGAATTTCTTTTTCCTCAGCCAGTACTGGTATGTGAGCGACGATTTCTGCAGGTTCCACATCTTCAGCAACTAAAACTAATAATGCGCTTCCCCTTTCAATGGCTTTGGTTACCTCGTTGGTTCCCTTAGCCACCTTACCGGTGTCTCTTGCTATTTCTAATGCTTCTGCAGCTTTGTCAGCTAACTCTTGTGGTACTTCGAATTTTACGTAAATTGCTTTTGCCATATTATTTACCTCCTTTTTCATCTGGTATTTACCATCCATCGGCAAATATCGCAACTAAAAGGTTTTTTAATTGTTGCGAGTTTACAAATCAGTGATTTGTAATTTGTACTTTTATATAATATTACTATATAAAAGTTGCTGATTTAACAGCTTAATTATGGATTAATAATGATTTTAAAAATCGTATGCCGATAATCTAATAAAAATTTTTTATCCATAATTTAAATAAAAAGTTCCTAAACTAATCATAAGTTTAGAGAATTAGACATATCATAGATTGGGATTTATCCCTTATAAAGTTTTTCTATTCTATTTTGTAAATGGCCCGTTAGAGCTTTAATATTATATTTTTAGTAATTTAGGGCTCATTTATTGGAAAATTGTGGTATTGTAATTAATATTTCGGATCATTGGATATTTTAACAGCATATATTCATTTAAAACAAAATAATTTTAATTATTTTTATATTATTCAAGAAAAATTAGAAAATCATTAAAACTTATTGAATTAAACAATTTTATTAAACTATTTAATTTATTGAATATAATTCTGTGTTGATCCTGAAAAAAGCATATGAAAAATATGAATTTAATGAGTATTCTAAGATAATATCCCAGAAAAAAAAATTGCAAATAATTAAAAATAAAAACCTAAAAATAAAAGAAGGGCAGTTATAATCTCAATTAGAGTCTTTTAACTGCTAATTCAATGTCAGAAGCTTTTACAGTTTTTCTTCCGGCGTGTTTTGCGAGTTTAACAGCTTCTGCTGCAATAGCTTCGCCTTTTGCTTCTAGAGCTTTTGCTAATTCTTCTCGAGCGTCATCGCTCACTCTTTCTGCACCAGCATTTTTTATTATTCTTCCGATTGGAGCAATTGGTAATTCCATAATTAATCACCTCATTTTATGTAATATAATCTGTATTAAACATCCTATATAAATTTATCGTTAATTTGCGGGATTTTTGCCAAATTTATATGATATTTGGTCATGATAAGTCAATTTATATTGTTTTGGTTGAGTTTGTAACTAACCATATGATAATCGAGCAGTCTTGAAAAAAAAGAATGTTAAAATTGGCTAGATGGCCATAAAAAGTATTCAAAAAAATCATGAAAAAATAAAAAATTTAAATGTTATTTATTCTTTATAATTTCTGACAACTTGTTAATATCGGCTTCTACTTCTAAAGGTTCAACACAAGCATTAATAGCAGTGTTTGGATCTTTTAAAAGGTGACCAGTTACAATACAAACTACTTGTTCTCCTTTATCAACAACGCCCTGATCAACTAGTTTCATAAGTCCGGCAATAGATGCAGCAGAGGCTGGTTCGACACCAATTCCTTCCTTTCTGGCCAGTAATTTCTGGGCGGAAAGTATCTCTTCATCAGTGACGGTTTCGGCGTGTCCATTGGAATCATAAATGGCCCGAAGAGCTTTGAGAGAACTGACTGGAGCACCAATTCTAATGGCTGTAGCTACAGTTTCCGGGTTTTCAACAGCTTCGATTTCGGTTTTTCCCTTACGCACGGCATTAACAATAGGACAGGCCCCTTCTGCTTGAATACCAGTCATCATAGGTCGATCTTCAATAAATCCTGCTTCATAAAATTCACTGATTCCCTTCCATATCGCTGAAATATTTCCAGCATTTCCTACAGGCAATATTACACGATCTGGTGATTGCCATCCTAAATCATCCACAATTTCAAATCCAATGGATTTTTGTCCTTCCAGACGGAAAGGGTTCACGGAATTTAATAAGTACAACTGTCCTTCCAGAGCAAGGGCAGTTACTGCTTCTAATGCTTCATCAAAGTTACCTTTAATTGAAAGTACTTCTGCTCCGTGGAACATGGCCTGTGCCAGTTTTCCTAATGCTACTTTACCTGCAGGAAGAAGAACTACACATCGAAGCCCAGCACGAGCTGCATAAGCTGCCAGAGATGCCGAAGTATTACCAGTTGATGCACACCCCACGGTAGAAACACCTAGTTCCATGGCCTTGGTGATACCAACACTCATACCCCTGTCTTTAAAACTACCTGTTGGGTTAGAACCTTCAACTTTAACATATAGATCTATTCCTAATTCATTACCTAGCTTGTCACATTTAACAAAGGGTGTCCCTCCTTCTTCCAGGCTAACTATTTTGGTTTCATCCACAGGCATGAATTCTTTGTATTTCCACATGCTTTGTTTTCTACAATCAAAAATGTCCTTAGAAACATCTGGATTACATATAACTTCTAGAACTGCGCCGCAATCGGCACAAGTGTAAATTATTTCATCATTACTGTATTCTTTACCGCAAGATACGCATTTTATCATGATATCACCGTGATTTACTGATAAATAACTATTAGATTATGTATTAAGATTATATATTTATAATTAAGAATTTGTACAATTTGTTTTATTAATTATTAGTGTGGGTAATAGTGTAGAATAATAAATACCATATTTTCTCACTTAAAACTTCTAAAATGGGATTATAATTTATATATCGTTTATTAATATCACTTTTATTTTATAAATATGGTTTTAAATTATTCTAGATTCTTTAAATTTTTACCATTTAACAATATTTCGATAATAAATTCAAAAAAATGAATTTTAATATCTAATAATAGGTTAAAAAAGTAATATAACAAAATTATGTTAAACGATAATTAAGTTATATTGATCCTTTTATATATTGATACCAGGCAACAGTGAAATTGGCTTCTATAATTGCTGCAATAAACAAAAAAACGATTGCTATGGCCATTAACATTAAAGATTCCTTAATTTCATCTGAATGTTCCTTGAAAACATGTTTCAGCTTTCCCAGAGAAGATCCATACCATGTTTCATTAATCAGGCTGTCGAAAAATTTGTAAACAAAGCTGGCTAGTCTAAAACCTGCCCCACCAGCTATAATCAGGCTGATAACTTCAAATATTCCGTGAGGCAGGGTTAATAGCATGAAATCTCCTAGGGGGGCCTGAGTTCCAAAATAACCGATAAAAGCACCGTTTATAAAAAGGAGTGCTGCAGTAGCTAAACCTAAAAGTATGCCCCCAAAATACATACTGAGTAAAATCTGAATATTGTTCTTAAAAAGTGAAAATGTGGTTAGTTGAATTTCACCCTGGGCCACGCTCTTTTTAAACTGCTGCAACATGGGGGCCAGTAAAAAGTCAAATAAATGCAAGTATCCTAAAAGCATTGAACCAAAAAATATCAAGGCAGAAATTGCAAAATATTTTTCATTTCTTTTGTAAAGGGCATGAATTGTACTTTCGTACCTATCTTTTTTAACCATGGATTTACCTCATTGGTAATTAAAATATGTATAGAATTTATTTAGTTTTACTAAACCATTTAATAATTTGATTTAAATTATCTAAATATTTGAATATGAATTATTATGAATTATAATTGTTTGATTTTATTAATAATCTTTTTTATAATTAATTGAAATGATATTCTGATTTATTCCAATTTATATTAAAAATTCAGTAATTTCAATAAATAATTAAATTAATTGATGAGTTACTATCTATCTATTATCAAAATAAGAATTTTAATATCAAAGCTTAGCATAATCTTAGCATAATAAAAAGAGAAATAATATCTATTAAAAATATAAAGAAATAGAATTCCTAAATAATTTCTAATAGATTCCTAAGTAGAATTCATTGATAATGATTCCTGTGCCGAAATTTTGGTCTTTTACAAAATCAATAGTTTAATATTCTGAGTTTTCCAGGACTTTTTCAGCTATCTTTGAAGCCTTTACCCGTTTTTGCGAAAATTCGTCAAAGAACTTTTTCATTAGTTCTGCTGTGTGGGCTTTACATTCTCCACACATTAGAGTACCATTTTTACAGTTCTCCAAAACATTCTGCAGCTTTTCATCAGATTCTTCCAGGTGATACAATAGCATTTCATAAATGACACAATTTCCTGGATCTCCACCCATTTCTTTTTGTTCCTTGAGACTTTCTCTACCACCTGTTTTAGCAGTTTTTACCTTTTTTTCAGCTTCTTCAGGGCTATCACTTAAAAATATAGCAGTTTTGGGTTGACTACTGGACATTTTTCCTCCGGTGAGGCCGGTTATAAACCGGTGATAGGTGGAAGATGGTGAAATAAAATTAAGTTGATTTTTGAATCGGTCTGCTATATCTCTAGTCAGGCGTATGTGAGGGTCCTGGTCGGGACCAACTGGAACAACCGTTGGTTTTGGGCCTCCAAATTCTTCTAGCTGGGGGTGGAGTATGTCTGCCACCTGGATTAGAGGGGCCTGCATATGGGCCATATTGGTAGAGCCATTAAATCCGTATATAGCTTTCATTTCATTGAAGGTAACTTTTTTGGATAGTATATAAGCTAAATCATTCACATCCAGATTTTTGGACTGAAGGTAAACATTTACATTGGATTTCTTAAAGTCAAGTCCCAGAGCAATGTAATTGGTAATGTATTCTGATATGGCCAATTCTCTGGAGGTTTCAAAATCCACACCCCTCGCTGAATATGACTCCATGTCTGCAATAGGGATGTATATATCCGCACCGTGGTTTTCGTACCATATTATTTGATCTACGATCATTTTATGGCCAATGTGCATTTTTCCACTGGGCATCATCCCACTTACGACTGCAAAATCCTTTTTTTCTCTAATGGCTTTGACTATCCGGCCATAATCCCGCTGTCCAAAAATTATTCCCCGGCGCATGAGCCAGTGGGGATCCTTCAAATCAGGAATTAAATCTTTGAATGGTTTAATACCAAATTGTTTAACAAGTTTTTCATAATCTACGTTGGAAGAGCCCCAGGGGTCTATCAAATAAATCACCTTATTTAAATTATTATTTAATCACCATGTAAATAAATAGATTTTTAGAAGTTTATTTAAATTAAGGGCGAACCCATTCTATGTTATAATAAGTTATATCTCCCTCTTCATCAACTACGGCTAGCATCAAGTTCTTATTGACTCCATGGGCCACCCTGACATAGCTGGAAAAGTCCATGACATTTAAATCGTAGTTTTCAGATATTACTCTAACTAAAAAATCTGAATGCCCGTCTCCTGGTGATTTTCCCCTTTCATAAAGTCGGAATTCGGACCCATATTTAAAGCCAGTTTTAACAATGTATCCTCTGTTTCTGAGGTCTTTAAAAACACGGTACTTACTGTATAATCCTTTTTCTTTTAAAAGAGAGGTTAAATCATCTAAAGAGTACTCTTTATCCTCTTCAAAAATTGAAATCTTTCCCTTTTCCAGCAAGAATACTGCTTCTATTAATGATAATTCAAGACGATCCTCTTCTAATCTTCCAAAGTGACTTTTTTGATTTATTTTAACTGATGAAGGATTAAATATGGTAACAATGTCTTGAGATAATTCAGAACGCATTTATTCACCTTTAAAATCTAATTAGATGATTCATTTTTAATTAAATTATAAATCAATTTGTAATTCGATGTATTTCGATGTAATTTTAGCTTAAGAAAACTATAAAGAAATGGTTTTTAATGAAATGGTTTTCTTTATAGAACGCAATTACTTATTCAATAATTGCATGTCGCATTTTTAAGTCCTGTTCTTTTTTACCTAAAAGTGCCATGAACTCTGCTATGAGGCCATCCAGGAAAAGATGAGTACTGTCTTCAAATAATGTTCCCATAGGTGTTAAATCGTCGTAATTACCTTTTAGAACGTTAGAAGTGTAATGTTTCCATGGTTCTTTTGTTTTACTATCAATATTTATTACTACATCAAGTAATTTACTTAAAGTCGATTCTAAATTAGCAGTTATTCCTATAACACTTGCCCCAACGTCTTTTGATGTTCCTGCGGCCAGGGTAACAGTTTTTGTTTCACCAGAACCAGATATGGCAATAAGACAGTCTGATTTTTTAATTGCCGGAGTGGTTACATCACCCACAACATAAACCGTAAAACCGAGGTGCATTAGCCGCATGGCAAACATTTGACCTACCAGCTCAGATCTACCAGTACCTACAATAAAAACACAATCCGAGTTTATGATGGTTTCTATCATTTTAGATACTTGTTCTTCTTCAATTTTGTCAATAACTGCCAGAGCATGCTTAGTTATTTCTTCGGTGGTTTTTTTTATTATTTCCATTTTCTTCACGTGATAAAATTATTAAAATATCTGATAAAATTTGAATTAATTAATCTGAATAAAAACAATTCAAATAATTTCAACATATTTAATTATTATTTGAATAATTTAAAGTTTAAGTGAATTAATAAGATTAATTTAAAATTTTTAAAATGTTATAATTAAAAACTTAAAAAAATATTAAAGGCCGGTAATTCTTATACCCGCCAATCTGGTTTTGTTTCTAATATTTAGATTAATTAAAAGTGGAGTAATTTTTTCCACAATTCTGGCATTTTCCAGAGGCCCGCAATCAATGGCCCGCACACCAGGTATTTTCTCAGCCAGTTTCATTACTATGGCTTTTGATTCAGGATCGTCCCCGGATATCAAGCAGTCACACTTCACATCTTCTTTAATGTTGGTTAAACTGGCCGAGCTTACATTGTTAAAGGCAGAAACTACCACGGTATTTTTATCCTTTAAGATTTCTGCGCTTCGCTCAGCAGCAGATCCTTCCCACAAATCAATGTATCTGGTGCTGGTACCACCTACACAGGTTTCCAGGGGCACAGTGGCATCGACCAATATCTTTCCTTCTAAATGATCTTTTATGCTTAATAAGGTGATTTTCTGGGCCTGTAAGGGAACTGTTAAAATTAATATGTCTCCTTGAGCTGCAGCGTCTTGATTGGTCATGGCCTTAATACAATCTAGTTCTTCGCCCTTGAGCATGTTGTGTATAATATTAACAGTATTTTCAGCTTTTTTAATGTCTCTGGACCCTAAAAGGACTTTTTCCCCTGATTTTGCAAATCTCAATGCTAATCCAAATCCCTGATCCCCTGTTCCACCTATTATTGCCACTTTCATTGTTTCACCCATTATATGATATTTAATATAATTTAATTATAAATTAATTAAACTAATTAAATTAATTTTTTAAATTAAACTGATTAATTAATTACAATCTAAAATTTTATTAAAAAATTTAATATAATTTTATTTTAATGTTAACATATTTCAAATAAGAATATTTAATGAATTTTATTTAAAATTATCTATAAATATATGATAAATATCTTTACAATAAAGCATTTTTGCTTATATTGAAGTTAAAGACTGAATAAAGTCTTTATTTTAATCATTTAATGGCATATGCCAATTTAAACTTTTTATAAACTTATATCTTGCTTTTTAGGAATTTAAGACTTTCATTTATTTCTGCACGGTTTTTGACTTCTACTGTTAAAACCCCGGAATAATTAATATTTTTAAGATTTTTAAGGAGGTTATCAAAGTCAATGGTTCCTTTTCCCAGTGCCTCATGATTATCAAAAGATCCATCATTATCTGAGAGATGTATATGTTTCATACGGGGCAATTTAACCATTTCCGTAGTTGAAAAACCAGTATTGTGGGCATGACCAACATCCAGGGTCATGAATACTTCTAATTGATCTACCAGATCGTTTAAGTGATTAATATCCTTAAAAAGATACCCTTCCATGTCAGGCATATTTTCTACACACATTTCCACTCCCATTTCCTGGGCATAAACTGCACAATCTTTTAAAGAGTTGAAATTATATTCCATGATTTTTTCCTTAAAAATTCGGGCCAAAAATGGTATTTGTCCAGGGTGGACAACCACTACCTCTGCATCCAGTTGATTGGCCAGTTTAATTGATTTTTTAATCTGGTCTATAGATGCATTTCTTATAGATTCATTAGGTGAGGCCAGGTTCATATCTGAGATAGGGCTGTGAACTGTTGTTTTAATAGAATAAGATTCAAATATCTCATTTTCAACTTCATTTAAAGGGTATTCATTAATGATTTCACAGTAATCAACCTTTAAATCTTCTAAAAAAGGTAAAATATCTTCTAGGGGGTCTGGATAAAGTGCCAGTGTGGAAACTCCAATTTTCATTTTAATCATCTAGTTGGGGGTATTTTTTAAAAAAATTTTTTATAAAGATAAATTTGAATAATTAATTTATAAGAATTTTAATTTTTAATAAGAAATTAAATAAAAAAAAGGATAAGGATAGGATTACTAATCCCGGCGTATCCGTGCATTAACTGGAATATTTCTTTTCACAGCATTAATTATGATATCTGCCAGTTCTATATCCTTTTTGATTTTAATAGATCCTTTTTTACCTACAGTGGCTGTAAATAAGTATTCTTCTTCAACAACAATATCAAAGGCTGTACCAATGGCATCTTTACCAAAGTTCAAAACTACATAATTTCCAGCCATTTCAACCGGTATTTCAAACCTTTCTTCAATGCTGGGAGATTCCAGGGCTTCTACTCCAATACCAATACCTATTTTCTTTTCTATTTCATCTATACTTTTTCCTTTTTTGCCGATTATTTTGGGGATATATTTTTCTTCCATCCACACGGTGGCCCTTTTATTTGATTTAACTTCCACTTTGAATCTTGCTCCAGGAATCCTCTTTTTAAATTCCCTTTCAATTTCTCTCTCGGCAATTTTTTGAACAGGAGTTTTATCCTTTGAAGCAGGGGCTGAAGCGGTTCCTACATCCATAACTATGGTTTGCTCACCATAGGTATAAATTTCGTTGACCAGTGTTCCTGTTTCGAAATCCCTGATTTCAATGAGTGGCCGGGCCAGATCAGCTTCAGTCATTCCAGTAGGAACTTTAACGGTCAATTTTACGTCATAAATGGCTTTTACACGTCCTTCATCAATGAAAATGGTAGTGTCAACCACGGAAGGAATAACTCCTAATTCTACCCTTGAGATAATCCTTTGAATGGCATCAATGGCTCTGGTGGCGTGCACCACACCAATCATTCCTACACCGGCCAGTCTCATGTCGGCAAATATGCGGAAATCCTTACTTTTACGCAGTTCATCGTATATGGTATAATCAGGCCTTACCAGTAATAGAATATCGGCAGTTTTCTGCATGTCCTTTTCAATAGGTGCATATTGAGTAATTTCATTTCCTACCTGTAAATCCCGGGGTGATTCCATGGTTTTGACTATGGAACGAAGATCTTTACTATAAAAATCAGCCACTGCCTGGGCAAAAGTACTTTTACCAGCACCAGGGGCACCTGAAATTAATATTCCTTTGGCAGTGTCTCGCAAACGGCCCATTAATTTATCTGGAAGTTTATAATCCTCCAGTGAAACCCGGGTAACGGGACGAACTGCAGTTATCTCAAATCCATCAGAAAATGGAGGTCGGGCAATGGAAATCCGGTACTCCCTAAACTGTACTACTGTGGCCCCTTCCATTTCAATTTCAATAAAACTTTTAAAATCACTTTTAGCCCTTTCTACTATTTCACGGGCCATAGCATGGATCTCAGAATGTCTTAATGGCTTAGAACTAATATTAACTAGATTGATATTTCCAGGTGTTCCTTTTTTGGCCATGGGCACTACGCCTTCTTTAAGGTGAACTGACATGGTGTTTTTATCGAAGTACTTGCTTATTTCAAGTTCTTCATAGGCCATTATTTCTTGTTTTATAAAAACAACATCTAAACCTTGTGCTTTACCAACTTCAGACTGGACCCGGTCACTGGTAACTAAAACGGCGTCGTGTTCTCTGGCAGTACCTCTGATCATGGCGTCTATTTCTCCACCTCTGGAAAGTGATATCTCTTCTAAAGTGGGTCTTCGGCCTACAAAGGTTAGAGAAATGGTTTTCTTTTTGTTGAGTTCTTGAAGATTTTTCAATTCTTCCAGACCATTAAAACCAGTTTCCCGACCTCTATTAGCCTGATATTCTAACTCAGATACAACTGCTTCGGGAACAATCACCTCGCTGCCTCTAAATTCTTCTTCTTGCACGATATTGGTGATTCGTCCGTCTACAATAACACTTGTATCTGGTACAATTCTCATTTACCTCTCCCCATAAATTTCTTCTGGTTCAAAAACTTTTTTTCCAATTTTTTCCAGCTTCTCTGTATCATTTAATTTATCTAAATCTTCTAAGTCAATTTTCCTGTAAAAACAGGAATAGTAACCGGTGTGGCAAGCCCCACCATCTTGTTTGACCTTGAGAAGAATGGCATCCTCGTCGCAATCTACCATGACTTCTTCTACATACTGGATGTGCCCTGAACTTTCTCCTTTCAACCAGAGCTTATTACGAGATGTGCTCCAGTAATGTGCTTTTTTAGTTTCCAGGGTTTTTTTTAATGCTTCTTCATTCATATAAGCAACCATTAGAACTTCTGATGTTTCAGAATCCTGTGATATAGCAATGATCAGGTTTTGACCATTTATATTATGTTTAAAATTTAATGGAATTTTTACATCTCCTTTAATGTATTTATTAATGGTATTTTAAAAGTCATATATGGTTTTATTGGCCATATTTTTAAATTGCCTTAATTGACCGCACTGTCTTACTAACGTGCCTTTAAAATATGGTTTAAGATATTATCCACTGGTATTGATTCCTGATTTCCAGTATCCATGTCTTTAACAGTTATTTTACCTTCTTCAAGATCTCTTTCTCCTACTAAAACCACATATCTAGCATTCAAATGATTGGCAAAGGAGAGTATTTTTTTGAATTTTCGCCGGCCCAAATCTACTTCTGTAGGTATACCTGCATTTCTCAGTATTTGTGCAATTTCAAAAGATTTTGGGCGGGTAGCATCTGATATGGGCGCTACAAAAACATGGGTAGCACCAGAAGTGCTTTGAATTTTTTTTTCAAACATTAGAGCATTCATTAATCGGTCAAACCCAAAGGCAAAACCTGTAGATTCTATTTTCTCTCCACCGAAGGTTTCAATCAAGTTGTAGGTTCCACCACCACAGATCTGTTTTTGTGCTCCTAATTGAGGAACATAAATCTCAAAAACCATCCCGGAGTAATAGTCCAGGCCCCGGGCAATTCCCAGGTTGATTACCACGTTGTTCTTTTCTTTTGCCCCTATATCATCTATTCCAAAATCACCTAATGTTTTTAAAAGATTCGAAAATTCTTCAAGGGCTTCTAAAACCAATTTTTTATCGGAAATTTGTTCGCGAACTTCATCTAATATTTCAATTCCGCCTTTCATTTCAATAATCATTAAAAGGATACTTGTGGTCTTCTCATCAATTTCCACTTTATGGAGATAATTTTGAAGTCCATATTCATCTCCTTTATCAATTAAAGCCATTATTTGATCTTGGTCAGCTCCTTCTACATGGGCCTCATTTAAAAGCCCTCTTAAAATTCCTAAATGGCCCACGTGGATTTCATACCCTTCCAGGCCCAGTTCTTCCAGGCTTTGGGAGGCCATGGCAATTACTTCTGCGTCTGCCTCAGGTGTTTTACCCCCAATCATCTCACATCCAAACTGCCAGAACTGACGATATCTCCCTTTCTGAGGCCTTTCATATCGGAAGCAACTACCATAATAGTACATTTTAATTGGTTTCGGAGATTTTTGCATCTCATTCATGAAAACACGGGCCACTGGAGCAGTAATCTCTGGACGCAGGGTCATTTCCCTTTCACTTTTGTCTTTAAAATTGTAAAGTTGATCTACAATTTCTTCTCCTGATTTCATGGTAAAAAGAGACAAATCCTCAAATAAAGGAGTTTTTATTTCTTGATAAGCGTAAGTTTCAAAAACCTTTTTTAAAGTAGATTCTACTTGTTTTCGCTGTTTCATTTCTTCAAAGAGGAAATCTCTGGTTCCTCGCGGTTTTGATAATTCCATTAATTTTTCCTCCAGGGATAATTATTTGATACTGAATTTGTGAATTATAGATAATTTTATTGATAATTTTTATATCATAATTTATTTTTATTAATTTACTGAGGAAATATTTGATAATTATAAATTAATTCCTCGCAAGATTATCTCATATAAGATTATAAATTACTTTAAACTTGGATTTATATTTTATATATTATTAAATTCTTTATTTTAAATAAATATTTGAATATTTTGAAGAATAATGAATAATCAAAATTTTATGGGATATAGATTTTAATGAGGTTTTAAATAAAAAGAATTGATGGCCCTTAATTGGAATTGAATATTCAGGATAGAAATATTCCGTTTCGAAATTAAGAATTTAAAGATGTATTTAAGATAATTTAATCATAATATTTTAAATATTCTTTTAGCATTTTGGGGAATGAATAAGCATTTAAAAATCTTAATCCCAGTCTTTCCGCCCAAACTCTAATCCCCTCATCGGCAGCCACCACGCCAGCACCTAGTTCTTTGGCCAGGAGCAAAACATCAAGATCTGGGGCACTGTCCAAGGTTCCTTTTCTAAGTGCCGCCCGGTATTTTTTACGGAAGTCTTTTATGGCTTTTCCGATAATTTCCATTTCAACCTTGTTTTTTGCTTCTCCACGGGAAGTCATGACCATGGATTCTACGGCAGCTTCCCATATAGCGGTTTCAGAGGTTTTCATGCCTTTATTCATCCTTTCCCGCATATCCTGAACATATTCGAAAAATATTTCTGAAGGAATCTGAGTATCGTAGCGATTAGGCGTTTTTTTCACAATCCATGTTTCGGCCTTTACCATTACTTCTTCCGGGCATTCATAGCGGGCCATGTAATCTGAAAATTCTTTGTAAGTTACAGGAGGCATGTGACAGCTTATATTGAGTTTGATCCTTGATCGAGCCAGTAAATCCAGCATTACATCCACTGATTTGTTCAAATTTCCTTCACCCAGGTCATCTCTTAAAACATTATCTGTAAAAGCTGTTGTATCCAGAACAAACCTCTGTTTTGCAAGCAAATTATCACTCTCCCCTATTCTTAACCTATAAACTTTAAATTTAACTTGAATTATTCTAATCCATTAATAATACCTTAATTTAATGAATTAATGCGTATAGGTCTTGAATTATTAAGTTAAATCCATAAGTCAATAAAATATACATATATAAATTATTTTATAGTCTCTTTAATTATTAATAACTTTCAACACTATTTTTATCTAAAAATAGACTAATATAATTAATGGTAATTAATTTGTGAATTAAACAAAATTAAGAATTAAAAAGGAAAAATAAAATTATATCCCATTTAATCTCATTATTATTAATAGTAAAAACTAGTGATTGGATTTTTCATCTTATCAGATTGATAAAAAGGAATATCAGACGACTAAATATGGTTTATAAAATTATATTTGAGAATTAATTGAAGATATTAAAATTATAGAGGGATAGTGAAATTTTGATAACTGGAAAAACTAATATTGTGGGCTTAATTGGTGATCCTGTGGAACACAGCATGTCACCACCTATGCATAATGCTGCTTTTGAATATTTAGGATTGAATTTTGCATACGTTCCATTTAATGTTAAAAAAACGGCCCTGGGCCCTGCCATTCAAGGTGCCAGTTCTTTAGGAATTAAAGGCCTCAATGTAACCATTCCTCATAAAACCAGCGTCATAGAATTTTTAGATGTCATTGACAAACCCGCGGAATTAATAGGTGCAGTAAATACTCTTAAATTTGATAATAACGTTGTTAAAGGGTACAACACCGATGGTATTGGAGCAGTAAGAGCCCTGGAAGAAGTTATCAAGTTAAAAGGTAAAAAAGTGGTTATGGTGGGGGCTGGTGGAGCCGCCCGGGCAGTTGCTTTCCAATTGATTCTTTCAGGAATTGAAAACATTACTATAATCAATAGAACTCCTGAAAAAGCTTTAAAATTAAAAAATGAAATTGAATCCAGGATAGAATCTGATATTTCCACGGGAAATTTGGAAATTCTAGAAAAAGAACTTTCAAAGGCAGATATACTTGTTGATACTACTCCTATTGGTATGTATCCTCATGAGGACGATTTACCTGTGGCTGATGCAAATATGATGCATTCTGATCTGGTGGTGAATGATTTAGTTTATAACCCTATGGAAACAGTTCTTTTAAAGGAAGCAAAAAAAGCAGAAGCCCAAACAGTCTCTGGATTAAAAATGTTACTCTATCAGGGAGCTGAGGCCTTTAGAATATGGACTGGAAAGACAGCTCCAGTAAATATAATGGAGGATACTCTGCTTAAACTACTATAATCTGGAAAATAGAAATTATACCATGCTAAAATAAACTAAATAAATAAACAAAATAAATATTCCAAAATTATTTTTCCCAGAAATATTTTCTATTTTTTCAAAATTACTTTTTTGATTTTTGGGATATGCTCTCAATTGCTTTTTTAAGGGCAACCTCAAATCCATGAGATTCTCCATTTGAATTTTCTAATGCTGCCTCAAGATAAGGGAGAGCATCTTCGTCACCAATTGTGGCCAGAGCATTGGTGGCATTTACTCTTACAAAATAACTATCGTCCTGTAATGATCCTACCAGTGCTTTAAGAGCTACATTATCGCCTATCTTACCAAGACTGGTAACAGTACAGGCCCGTAAAAGATAATCTTTTTCTTTTAAAATTTCGGTTAATGGTAAAGATGCTTTAGTATCCCCTAAACTGCCCAGGGCATCCACTACTTCACATTTAACATTCAAAGTGCCGTCCTTTAAGGCTTCAATTATTGGTTCAACCGCCCGTTTATCACCAATTGCCCCTAGAGATAATGCTGCAGTTTCACGAACATGCCAGTAACTGTCCTTTAACATGCTAATAATTGGCTCAACCGATTTTTTATCTCCAATCCTACCCAGAGATAAGGTAGCTGCCTTCCGGAGGGGCCAGTAATCATCACTTAAATTTTCAATCAAAATATCCACGGATTCTTTGGCGCGGATATCTCCCAGGATATAGGCAGCCTTTTCCCGAATCCTTTCATCTTCATTAGTATTCAATGCTTTTATGAGACCTTCAACATCAGTTTCATCCCTCATTTTTTCCAGATCTGACATAGAAATCATTCGGACTCCTCATTTATTTATAAATTTAATTATAAAAACCATTTTAATTATAACCATTATAATTATAAATTTTAATTAAATAATAATGATTTAGTTAATTAAATATGGATTCTAATTTATGTAAATGTATTCCATTAGTTATCTAATTATTTTATCAATTCTATTTATTATTCTAATATTTTATTTCTAATTAAATAATCATATTGATTATCCTTTTAAAGAGAAAGAATGGTATTGAAAGAAATAATTGAAATAAAGTTTTAATAAATACTTTTAAAAATTTAAAATTTCTATAAATTAAAAATTCCTATAAATAATTTAATAAGGTACAATAACAAAATAAAAATACTGTAAAAACATTTGAATAATAAGTTTTTTTAATAAATAACCATATAATTGGCATGTTGGAAGATATCAGGTCTTTAATTGCTCTTTATTAGAGAAAATAACCTTTAAGGATATATTTAAGATTTAACATTATGGAAATTATGATTACATCTAAAGATTTACAGTATAATAATGGATATAGTATATTGATGGAATAATCAGACTAAAAGATAATAACGGTGATTTCATGAGTGGACCATGGGTAGAAAAATACAGACCAGGCTCTCTGGACGAAATAGTGGGCCAGGAGCATATTGTTCAGAGGCTAGAAAATTACGTAGAAGAAAAAAGCATGCCTAATCTCATGTTTACTGGTCCGGCAGGGGTTGGAAAGACTACAACTTCTCTGGCGCTGGCTAAATCAATTTTGGGTGAATACTGGAGGCAGAATTTCTTAGAATTAAATGCATCTGATGCCAGGGGAATTGACACGGTAAGGACGCATATCAAAAATTTCTGCCGATTAAAGCCGGTGGGAGCACCATTCAGGATTATATTTTTGGATGAAGTGGATAACATGACTAAAGATGCTCAACATGCGCTTCGAAGGGAAATGGAGATGTACACCAAGACCGCTTCATTTATATTGTCCTGTAATTATTCATCTAAGATAATAGATCCTATACAGTCCCGATGTGCTATATTCCGTTTTGCTCCGGTAAAGGGTCACCAAATAATCAAAAGATTGGAATACATTGCCACCCAGGAAAAACTGAAATTTGATACACAGGCCATTGAGACCATTGTTTACTTTGCCGAAGGAGACGTAAGAAAGGCCATAAATATTTTGCAGTCCTGTGCATCCATCGATGAAAAAATAACTGAAGAAAGTATTTACGAAGTAATATCCAAGGCCCGACCAAAAGACGTGCGTAAAATGTTGACTGCGGCATTGAATGGCGATTTTATGGGTGCAAGAGACACTTTAAGGGAAGTAATGGTTTTACAGGGAACCAGCGGGGAAGACATGGTAAACCAGATTTATCAAGATGTTTCTAGAATGGCTATGGAAGATGCCATTGACACCGAAGTTTACATTAATTTGATTGAAGCCATTAGTGAATCTGATTTTAGAATTAGGGAAGGAGCTAATCCTCGTATTCAACTGGAAGCCCTTTTAACTAAATTTTTGTCTAAATCAAAGGCCAAATAGATGGATTAACTATAATTTATTGGAAATTATAATTTATAAATAATATTTGAAAACTATGTTTCAGACTAATATTGATATATGCTCTAAGAGGACAGATTAGATGTTATGGACGGAAAAATACCGACCCCAAAGCTTTGATCAGATAATTGGCAATGCCAAGGCCAAAAAAGAGATCAGGCAGTGGATTAATGGGTGGCAAAATGGCGAACCACAAAAGCCCCTGCTTGTTGTGGGTCCTCCAGGGACAGGGAAAACCACCATGGCCCACGTAATTGCCCAGGAGTTCTCTGATTATGTAGAACTAAATGCCAGTGACAAGCGCTCCTATGATATTATTATGAATACTGTGGGGGAAGCTTCAGCCACCAGATCTCTTTTTAACCAGGGATTAAAACTCGTTATTCTTGACGAGGTGGATGGAATACATGGAAATGACGATCGGGGTGGAACCAGAGCAATTGGAAAGATCATCAAGGATGGTAAACACCCTCTTATCTTAATAGCCAATGATTTTTATAGTAAACGCCTTAAAACAATTAAAACTAAGACGCATGTAATAAAAATCCCTAGATTACACACTAATTCCATTGGTGCTTTTTTAAAGAAAATTTGTCGGGAAGAAGGAGTTAAATTCGACGACGATGTTATTAAAGAACTGGCTAAAAGATCCACAGGCGATATGCGCTCGGCCATAAATGATCTGGCGGTAATGGCCCAGGGAAAAGAAAGCATTACTATGGATGATTTGACTTTAGTAGGTGCTAAAGATTCTACTTCTAATATATTTGATTCGGTGAGAATAGTTCTAAAGAGTAAGACCCTCAAAAAGATAAAACAGGCCATGCGTCTGGATGAAGATCCTACTCTGGTAATGGAGCTTATTGCGGAAAACATTCCCCGGGAATATGAAAAACCTCATGAAATTGAAAAAGCATATGAAATGATTTCCCAGGCCGATTTATACTTTGGAAGGGCCATTTCCAGTCGTAATTACACTTACTGGAGGTATGCTTCAGAATTTATGGGATTAGGGGTGGCTTTATCTAAAGATGAAACCTATCGTAAGTTTGCCCGTTATACTGGCTCTTCCTCATTTGCTCTTCTTGGTAGAACCCGTTCAAAAAGGGATCTACGTGATAGAGTGGCCTCAAAAATGTCAGAAAAGCTTCATGTTTCTAACCAGGTGGCTATAAGTCAATTCCCATTTATGGAGATCATGTTTGCCAATGATGAGATGGCCTATGAAATGGCCAGTTATCTGGGGTTCGAGGATGACGAGATCAAGCTCTTCCGCAGTAAAAAGATTCCTAAAAAAGTGGCCAAAAAGTTCACAGAGAAAAAGAAGATGGAAGTTCCTGATATTTCAGAGGGCGGAGAATCTTCATTGTTTTCTGGTGCTGAACCATCAAAAAAGATATCTAAAAAGGCAACCAAAAAGGTATCCAAAAAGAAGCATTCCTCTAAAAAAGTTGATAATGAGGAGAAGAAGGTTGAAGAGAAAATAGCTTCTAAAGAAAAAACAAGGACCACAAAGAACTCCAAAAATGATTCAGATAAAGACAAAAAATCTTCTAAATCTCAAATTAAGTCAAATAAAAAGGATGAAGAGGATAAAAAAGTCAATGATGAGGATAAAGGAAAGCAAACTTCTCTTTTCCAATTCTAATCTTAATGTTATCTTTATTCTTCTTTAATTTTTCTTTCTTTAATTTTTCTTCATTTTCTAATATAATTCACCATAAAAAAAAGAAATGAATTTTATTCTATTTAAATTATTAAATTTTTACTATTTTTCTAAAATAAAAAAGATTTATTGAAAATTACATTAATTAATTTCCAATAAGCCTTAAACCAGTTATAGCTGCAGCATTAACATCTAATGCTCTTAAATCATCTGTAGAGAATTTTCTTATATCATTATGACCAGTTAACTGGGCTAACATCTTAGTTTCTTCAGTCATGGATTTGATATAATTAGCAACTCTCATGGCAGATAAATCCAGATCCATTCTTTCTCTCAAGATAGGATCTTGCGTAGCTACTCCTACTGGACATTTACCGGTGTAGCACATACGACAGGCCCGACATCCCATGGCAATCATAGCTCCGGTTCCAATGTAGGCGGCATCGGCACCCATAGCCATAGCTTTGGCCACATCTGCACCGCTACGAATACCACCAGTAATAATCAGGTCAACTTCGTCCTTTAAACCTATCTCTTTTAGTCCATTTACAGCCTGTACCAGAGAGGCCAGGGTAGGAACACCTGTATGTTCGATAACTACTTCTGGGGCAGCACCAGTTCCTCCTTCCATTCCGTCCACAGAGATTATATCGGCTCCTGCTTCGGCAACAATCTTAACATCTTCATCTACTCTGCCTGGACCTAATTTAACTATAATGGGGACTCTCCAATCAGTAACTTCCCTTAAAAGTTCAATATGTTTGGCCAGGTCTCCTTCGCGAGTAGCATCTAAGAAACGGGCAGGACTCAGTGCATCTGTTCCTAGAGGTATTCCCCTAATTTCAGCCACTTCTGGACTGACCTTTTCTGCCAGGAGATGTCCACCCATTCCAGGTTTAGCACCCTGTCCAATTTTGACTTCAATGGCATCAGAAACATTCAAATAATCTGAAGAAACACCAAAACGCCCAGATGAATATTGTACTACTAAATTTTCGGCCATTTCTCTTTCTTCTGGAAGCATTCCGCCCTCACCGGTATTGGCACAAGATCCAACCATGGATGTACCCTTAGCCATAGCCACTTTACTTTCTTTGCTTAAAGCACCAAAGGACATACCGGCAATAAGAACAGGGGTTTGTAAGGTTAAGGGCTCCTCCGCATAACGGGTACCCAGAACCACCTGGGTGTTGCATGCTTCCCGATACTTGTCAACAGGAGATATTGATGCCTGGGCCGGTAAAATGATAATATCGTCAAAGTTGGGTAACTTCCTTTCTGTACCAAATCCTCTTAAAACATATTTCCCTGCCTTAGAAGTGTACCGGATATCAGCAATAGTCCTTGGATCCCATATGCTACCGGCACCGGTAGGAATTAAAACTGGACAGGCCGCCAGACAAGAATTACACATAATACATAGATTTTTATTTATTTCTGGACGTCCGTCAACTACTTTTATGGCATCGGTAGGACATACTATTTCACAGGTACCACAGAAGACACAAAGGCCCTGGGTAGCTGCGGCCAGATCAGAAGAAGATGTACTGTTATTAAAAGAATTATTGGTGGCAGTTGGACTTAATTCGAACCCTTTTTGCATTCCATTAGCAAATTCCTGAACATCTACTGCTTCCAAACACCCACTTTCACAGGCGCTAACGCAGGATGGTATATCATTGGAATCATTTACGCACTGCTGATCGCACTTAAGCATCCCGCCTTCAGTGTATGTTATTCCTCCAATAGGACACATTAACATACATATTTTACAACCAGCACAGGAGTCCTGATTTATTTTAACCACGCCATTATCTCTGGTAATGGAATCTTTAAAACATCCTCTGGCACAGGCCGGATCCACGCACTGTTGACACACCACCGCAGAATATCCATCACTCATTTTATTTAAAAATAGTGCGCTGGCGCCATTTACCTTTTCGCATGCTTCGATACAATCATTGCATCCATCGCATTTTTTAGGGTCAGTTAATAATATTTGTACCATTTAAATCCCTCTTAACCATAGAATGGTCTTATTTCCTGGTGTTCTATTTTTTTGAAACTTTCTACGTGTGCATCAATCCCATAAGTTTGGAATATGTCCTGGAGCTTTTTTTTGTCGGAATTTTCCAGTGCTTTGACCTCGGCATTGGTCCCGGTATGGAAATCACCACCAACATAAATGGTTCCACCAATCATCCAGTCCCCGGTGTCTTCCCCTGCATTACCGGTCACTATAATCTCACCACTTAACATGTAAAGCCCAGCTAAATTTCCAATATTTCCATCTATTACAATGGTACCGCCTTTATTTAACTGACCTATTGAATTACCGGCATTACCTTTCACCACAATGGTTCCATTGTAGGTACCAAATCCCACCCCGTCATCGGCAGAACCATTGACAATTATTTCTCCATGGGTCATGTTATTACCAACATAACGCCCTGTTTTTCCAGATATTTCGATTCTAGCCCCATGATTCAGGGCTCCAACAAAATCACCAAATTCACCTTTTAATTTAAAATTTGATTCTTCCCTTAAACCCACAACAATAGAATCCAGCTTTTGAGAGTTTTCAATGTAAAAATTCTTTTCATTTTCACTCAATCCTTTTTTAATCTCTTTATTAATCTTTCGTGTTGAAAGACCCGTTCCAGAGATAGTGATGTTTTTTTCTGCCATCTTTTAATCACCATTTTAAATAATAAATTTATTAAAATTATTTTCAGCACGGTTGGATTTAAAGGTAACTTTTTTTAGATTTTAATAATAGACAAATCTATATACCAGTGAGACAAAATAATCTGTAGTCAGAATTTGCTTGAAGTACATTGCTGAATTAGTGAGAATAAGTGGTTATTGCTAAAATTAAATCGTTTCTAATAATGGCTTAAATTTAAAAATAGGGTGTAATGTGGTATTATGAAGACATTAATAACTAATTTAAGAGGGCGTTGTTTATTTGATGTTTCTATGAAAACCCAGATAGATGGTTTAATTTGTATCCAGTCGGACGAGCACAAAGATCAATGTCTGGACAAATTTATTAAAGGTGGAACCCTTAGAATTGAGACTCAGGACCCCATTGAGGCCTGTAAAAAAATCACCGATGTTATCAGGGGTGCAAAAAAACATGGGGAAGTTTATGTGGCATATGATGCCAATTTTATAGGCTCTTTATTAAGTTTTACAGCTAATAAGGAAGCTGTTGATGCAATATTTATTTGTTACCAGGATAAATCTTTCAGACTGCCTGTTTTAAAACTGGATTTGTCTGATACTCGACTAAAAATTTTAGAGGTTCTGGACGAGGATAATCTTACGGCTATTTCTATTGGAAAAAAAGTAGGTATTTCCCGGGCTATGGTCTACAAGCACCTGAATGGCCTTATGGAAATGGGATTAATCAAGCAATCCCAGATGTTTGAAAAGTATTCTATTACTCAATCTGGTAAAATTGTCATTATCTAGTTAATTAATAAAAAAAGTGGATAATAATGATAATGGAATATAAATATTCTATTCAACGGGATATTCTACTCTAAGACGATAAGAAGCTTTTTCACTAAGCAAAACGGTTCCAGGTACAAAAAAATCTTCAAATTTATCTACTTTTTTCTTCATACAAGGCTTTATATCCATTTTCTTGGAGTACGATGCGCATTCGTCTTCTTCTAAAATTCCCTTTTTTACAAGTGCAATATATCTCATTTTTAATGTTTCTTCAGTAATCAAGCCCACATAATCACCATATTTTAATATATTCGAACTTCTATAAATACTATGTGCAGATATTTTTTTAAAACATATAATTATTTATATAATTAATTCATAATGTATAAACAATGTTCAAATAGAATTTGGAAATAATAATTTGAATTTGAAAATTATAATCTAATGGGATGTAAATTAGGTTATTCTTATGAAAAAATGGAATTAAAGTTTTAAAGGGAGAAAAATGAAAAAAATCAACTATTTAAACTCCAAGTCTTTTAAACTACAGGACGATATAATAAAATCTGTTTCTGCATACCTGGAACATGAGGGATATCGAGTAACTGCCAATCACATCAACCATCCCAACGGCCGTCCCAAGAATTTAAATGGCTTTATTCCAGATATACGTGCTATAAAAAATCGCGAAGAGATTATAGTTGAAGTGCAAACATCTAATAAAACGCTTTTTCAAAATAAATTGAAATTAAAAAGGTTTAGCTACAGTGGTAAGAGATTCTGGATGGTTGTACCTCCAGAATGCTATGAAATTGCTGAAATTAGAAAAAAGGTATTTAATATCCCTGTTGAACTATACTGTAATGATTTAAATCAGGAATTTAAATTAGAATCTGCTAGGATGAATTCAAAATAAATTTATATTTTTTTAATTATCATAATTAATATTAATTTTAAATTTTACTTTTTTATTTCTCTAATGATAATTAAAGAAAATCAAATTAAAGATTGATAATTAATCATTAACAACAAAATGTGCTGATTTCAAGATATTTTCCCTTACCTGGGGGACCACCCCTTCCAGATATATCAAAAATTCGTGGGCCAGTTCGTTTTTTTCATTGTTTGAACAATCTTCTCGATTTAACCAGTAACAGATCCACTCCTGGGGAACGTTTAATAAAGGATAAATTAGTTTCACTCCTTGGAAATCTTTTTGGCAACTTTCCAATTCTATTTTTTCCCCACTGAATATGCGGCCCAGAACATTTTCCACTTCTGCGTCCAGAGTCAAGGGAAGGGCCACCACATTGAAATCTTCTTTCAGTGTTTCCAGATTTTCTAAATCAAATTCCCTTTCAATTATTTCAATTCCATATTTTCGGCTGTAAGGTTCTAAAATCACTGAAAGTGCCACATCACCCGGATTACCAGATTTGTTAATCAGGACTTTTTCCCGGGGCTTTAAAGATTCTCCCAGAACTTTAGAGGATCGGGCACATATTTTCTGGAAAATAGTGGATCTTACTACTTTTATTTCTGGATAATTTTTTTTAAATAGCTCTTCTCTGCTTCGTGAGAATTTAGAAAACCTCAAATTATTTATGAGAAGCTCTTGAGGCATTACACTCACAAAACGGGTGTCCACCCCAATTTTTTTCAAGAAACGCAATATTTCTTTTTTTTCCTTTGAATGCATTTTTTGCCTCTATTTAACTAAATTTTTATAAATCTGGTGATTATTCTATTTCAATATATTAATTTTAATTTTAAAAATTTCTGAGTATCTAAATTATTAATATCTAAATTATAATATAAAGCAAAATAATTTCTATTTGAATATTAATACAATATATTAATTGGAATGCTAATTTGAAATGTTTTAGGTAGGTATCCAATTATAAGATTATTTTTATCAAATAACATTGGGGACTGATTATGCTTAATATTTTTGGCCGAAAAAAGGATGATGAAGAAAATTTAATGGAACTGGAATTAACTGAACCGGTGGATTGTCTTTGTGATTTCACCTACAATTTCTACTGGCAGCACCAGGGAGAAAAGATGGATCCCGATGATAAAATCCCGGGAAACCACCATACCTTCCGAGAAGTAGTAGAACATCTAAAAATAGGCCATTCTATTAAGATTAAAGGAAATTTAGGCCATCGCGCATGTTCCAGTATGGGTGTGAATTTACAATACTTTGGTGGTGACGGCGGTGATATTAACGTGGGAAAAGTCATTATTGACGGTGATGTGGACTCTCGAATGGGGATAAGCATGGCTCGGGGTAGCATATATGTTAAGGGAAATGTTAAAGAGCCTTTTGGTAATTTGATTCAGGTAAAATCTGATATTAAAGGTTATAAAAAATTTAAATCAATTACCGATGTGGTTACCAATGGATTGCATGGGGAGAAATTAATAGGGGCTGAACTATCAGGAAAACGTCTTAATATTAACGACGAGAGTATCCGTGACACAGTTGGGGCCCGGCTGAATATAGATGCGGAGATTATTCACCAGGGCGATGTTGATCTTTCCACTGGAATTCTCATGAGAAAAGGGGTGGTGAAGGTTAATGGAAATGCAGGCAAAAATACGGGAGCTCTTTTAAATGGAGGCACGGTCTTTATAAATGGAAACTGCGACGATTTTTCTGCCATTGAAATGAAAAAAGGTACACTGGTGGTTAATGGTGATGCGGGAAAATTTATGGGGGCTCAGAAGAAAAGCGGAATAATCCTGGCCAAAAAAGGAAGCCCTATCCCTCCCACTGCTAAGAAAACTATGGGCGAATCTGAAAAAAAAGTTTTAATCAGTCTGGGAGTTAATCCCACGGGATTCCTTAAATTTGAATAATTTTATTTTATTTTAATTAGAACTTAGATTGTAACTTATATTGTTATTCAGAATAGAGAAAAATTATTTTTAAATTATTTCTATAATGTATTATAAATTTTATTTATAATCCTTGAATTTATAAATAAACTTTTTATAGTAGAGAATATCCTTATTAATTATATGATTAGTATTGTGGAATATTTGAGCGAAGTGGCCATATATCTTATACAGACCCTGGGATATTGGGGCGTTTTTTTTGGAATGACTCTTGAAAGTGCTTGTATACCTCTACCCAGTGAGATAATAATGCCTTTTGCCGGTTATGTGGCCTGGCAGGGTCAGATGACTTTAATAGGTATCACTCTGGTAGGAGCCTTTGGTAACCTGGTGGGATCCTGGATTGCTTATTTCTTTGGATTAAAAGAAGGAAGGCCCTTACTGGAAAAGTATGGGAAATATATCCTGATTAGCCATCATAAACTGGAACTTGCTGATAGATGGTTTGAAAAATACGGCCACGAAGCAGTGTTAATTGGAAGATTACTTCCTATTGTTAGGACTTTTATCTCTTTACCTGCAGGTATTGCTGGAATGGACTTTAAAAAATTCACCATTTACACTTTTGTTGGTTCATTGCCCTGGTGTTTTGCTCTGGGTTATATAGGATATTCTCTGGGCCCAGAATGGGAAACCATGAAGCAGATTTTCCATATGCTGGACTATGTGGTGGCTGCTGCTCTGGTGGTTATTTTCATTTATATTGTTTATAAATTGAGAAAAGAAGATGATGAAGACTCAGAAAAGAAGGAAAAAGATTAATTTCTCTTTAATTTATCAAACTTTTTTTAATTATTAGAAATAATATCTCATTATTATTTTTTTACAAATTTTTATCTTTTAATAACAAAAGGTTATATATTTGTTTTGCATTATATTATATGAATTAAGATATGAATAATATAATAAGAATTCAAAATTGAATTTTATAGATTTGGAGGATAATGCTAATGAAAAAAGTTAGTACCTGGAAGCTACAAATTAGAATGATTTTAGCTACAATGATTCTTTTCGCCCTTATTTATGCCTTAGTGACCCTGGTAGGGATTTTCTTAGGGATTTCAGGACCACTGTTTTATGTTGGATTTGCTTTAGCAATTATACTAATTCAGTATCTGGCAGGGCCAAACCTGGTAGGATGGTCCATGAAGGTGCAATATGTTTCACCTGAAGAAGCACCTAACTTACACAGGATGATTGACGAACTGGCCATGAATGCGGGAATACCTAAACCACAAGTAGGAATTTCTGAATTTAGCATTCCCAATGCTTTTGCCTTTGGTAGAACCCAGAGAGACGGTCGAGTTTGTGTAACCAGAGGCCTTCTCAATAAATTAAATGAAGGTGAATTAAAAGCGGTTTTAGGCCACGAAATATCACATATTAAGCACCGTGACATGATTGTTATGACATTAATTAGTGCTGTGCCTTTAGTCTGCTACTGGCTGGCCTGGAGCACTATATTCAGCAGTGGAGACAATGACAGTTATACTGCTATAATAGGTATTGGTGCATTTGTGGCCTACATCATAGGACAATTACTGGTACTATTTGTTTCCCGTGTTCGAGAATATTATGCCGATCAAGGAAGTGTGGAAATCGGTGGAGAACCGCATGAACTGGCCAGCGCATTGTACAAACTCACTTATGAATCATCTAAGGCCAATAAAGAACAATTAAAAGAAGTTCAAGGATTTAAGGCCTTTTTTGTCAATGACGTATCTGATGCTCAAAATGAAATTCAAGAACTCAGTCAACTTGATTTAGATATGGATGGATCTATATCTCAAGAGGAGTTAGACAGTCTCAAATACGACAGAGTTAATATAAAAACTTCCAGTAAAGTTTTTGAATTACTATCTACCCACCCCAATATGGTGAAAAGAGTTAAAAGATTGGCCGAAATGAGCTAATCTTTTATTTTTTTATTTTTTCTATTCAGATATTTAGATTTTCATTAAATTTTATATTTATGCATTTTAATTTTAAATTTTTTATAATTAATGTAAATTATATTAAAAAATAAGAATATAGACTTAACATGGAAAAAAGAATATACTTAGTTATTTTTTCTTATAATGCCTATTTTGTTTTATTTCTCCGGCTTTTGCTGACGTTATTGAGCCAGGTGAGAAGGTTATAACCTTTGATTATCAACTGACCAATATTCAGGATTATCCTGATTACGTTTTTGTTCTACATGGTACTCCTGGCCCAACCATGCAGGTTTTAAACTCTTCTGAATTCTCATTTTATAAACTGAGCACCTGTTATATTTATGCTATTCCCAAATCGGTTTTCAATCAGGTTAATTGGGATAAAATGAATGATACTGAGGTAGAAGAATTTTTAAGGAATGATTCAAGGGTAGCAAGATCCAATCTTTCGCTGGAAGGCCTATATGGATCAGTAAATATGGGCAATCCCCTGGAAAGTGCTCTGGTATTGCTGCGTATTGATTCTATCCAGGGAAATAATTTGAAAATTCAGAAAACAAGGGTTATATATGGTTATTCTGGAGGCCAAAAGAATGAAAAAACATTCCAGAACCAGAATCAAACTCCTGAGTCTTCTTTACCAGAATCATCATATCTAAATTATCTTTACTATCTTATACTGCCTTTAGTGGCCGTGGTGGGTTTAATTTACATATTGAAAAAAAGAAAATCTTCATAAAATCTTCTAAAATTGCAAAAAATCTGCAAAAAATTTCCCATGTTTATTTATAATTTTTTTACCCCGTGGATTATTACGGTAATCATAGAATTCGTTATAATCTGGAGTTTTATTAGAGAAAAGCCAGTAAAACTCTTTTTTTATTCCCTATTAATTAATTCCATAACTCTTCCTTTGGCCACTGGAATGTACATCTATTTTTTCCATAATTTATTATTTGTAGAAACCCTGGTTTTCTTAACAGAGATAGTTCTATTAAAAGCAGTTTTAGATATAACCTATTCCCGAGCCATTATAATTTCTTTATTGGCCAATATAATTAGTTTAGTTGTGGGGTTATGGATTTTAGGGATTATTAATGGTTAATAATGAATAAATCATTATCTAAGGTGAATATTTTAATTATAAAAAATATATTATTTCAACTTCCATTAATTTATATAAAAAAGAAAATTTGATTTATGTTAATAAAATAAATAATTTTTAATTTTACGGAGTAAAATTTTTTATTTACGAAATGTTACACCTTAAGGGAGGTTAAATGCTTTTTTCCCCGAAATAATTATTGAGGCTTTTCTTTTTCCAGAATAATCTCGTAGGTGGGATTAACATTCTGGTCAGTACCCCTTTTGAAAGTCGCCCAAATCGGTTCCCAATCCTCTTCGGAATATTTATTCAAAGCTTCTTCAAAATTAGTCTTTCCAGTTATTTTTAAAATAAAATAAACATTCATATGTTCCCTCTCCTTGATATTTAAATAAAAAAATAATTAATAAGGAAAAATAAATGACTAATATTCCTTTACCACACCAATAATGTAATCCCGAGGTACCCATGTATTCAAAGGGGTCTTGGTTATAATGTAATTGCCCTGGTAAATGGTTTCCACGTTTTTATTGTCACTCATTAAGTAAACTCTATTAGGCTCTATCTTTCCCACTCTTTTAACAATGAGGCCGTATTCATCGTGTTTGGAAATAACAATATCCCCAACTTTGAAATTTTTTGTTTTAAGGACCATTAAGTTTTGACCATCATTTAAAGTAGGATACATGGAATCCCCACTAACCACGGCAGGTAAGGGCAGCTGATTTTCTCCAAATTGTGATTTTAAATTAACTGTAACCTTTTCATAGTTATATTTTTGGCCGATGGTCGTAATATCTGCTGTTATGCTCTCTATTGTACTATTAGGATTTTTTATGGCACTGGCAAGATATTGTGCTACTTCTTGTTCCATGGAAGAAGGGGCACTGGTAAAAGGCAAAGTAGAAGTTTCCACAGTAATATCGGCGCCATTGGTTTCAATATTAACCGTAACTGCACCGGTGTATTGGCTTAAAAAAAGGGCAGATCCTATTCCTGCTATGAGTACCAGAAATATGATCCCAATTAAAATCCCGTAATTTTTATTCAAATTAGTTCACCACCAAAATTGTGATATGATATATATGATAATAGTTTCATGTTGGTCTTCCGTTATAAGTTTGATGAATCCTCAATTATATTAATATATTTTTCTTAATCATGTGTGATAAATTTTAATTATAGTAGAAAAAATTATTGAATTTAAAAAATAATTTTAAAATAATATGCTTGATTATTTTTGAGCAAGATTTTCCAGCATAAAACGTGTTGTGTTTAAATCTAACTGGCCAGGGGCAGTTACAGATCCTGCTGAGGCAAAAGTAAATGGTGCCCCAAGTAATGGTCCCACAACACGTGTGTATTTTCCCATTTCGCCCATGGAAATGGCCAAGGTGTTGGGGTATTTAGAGAGAACATTTAGCACGGTAATGGTGTCTGCCATATTCTGGGGTGTAACTGCAAATTTAGCTATATCTCCTAATTCATTTTCTTCTTCCACAATTTCAAGTAGTTTTTCCAGGGGAGGAGTTTTATCAAAGTCATGAAAGGAAATTATACTTTTTCTCGCTGTTTCAATTATGGGGGAGCGGTAGATCTCTTTACATTGCAGTTCAATGTCCACGTATTCTGCTTCTTGGGCAGCGGCCATTAAAATATCGGTTCTTTCTTTTTCAGATCCCGAAAAGTAACCACCTTCGGTGGATATTCTATTAGTGGCAATAACTGGAAAATCAATTTCTCTAATGATATCTCGGGCCATATCCGGGGTAGGGCTTTTCAGGGCATCTAATCTTATTTCTAAAAGGTCAGCTCCTGACTTTATGTAAGATTCAGCTGATGCAATGACAGTGTCCGCCGATTTTTCAAACACCGGTACGCATATTTTATATTTTTCCATTTTCAAAGGCCCTCTTGAATTATTGTTTCTAATTTTATATTATTTTTTTACTATAATAAAACCATGCGAAATTTTTAATGAGTCCTTCCAATAATGTTTTTAATGATTTTTTCATTAATTAATAGTTAGGTTATGAATTGGCATGAATTTTGGTAAGATTTTGGTAAAAGCTATTAAATCAGTTCCATCTTATCTATATCATAACATAGAAAATAAAGTAATTTTTTTGGAAGTGAAAAAATGATTAATGATGATATACAATGGAAACCAGTGATAATAGGAGTTATTATTGCTTTAGCATTTTACATAGTATCTGATATATTCTCGGGTCAAACCTCAGTATTCTCCATCTTCTTATTTGCTGGAATTGCAGTTGGTTTCATGGTAGGAACTGACATTAAGAGAGGGGCCATAAATGGAGCCGTTACTGGTGTTATAGCTGGTGTCATTGCCATGTTGATAATTGTGGTCATGTATTCCATGTACGGTATTGGATCAGCTTTAATTGGAGCTTTAATTGGCACATTTTTAATTTATCTAATAATTGAAGTCATATTGGCTGTAATTGGTAGTGTTTTGGGCTCTGCTATTAAAAAAGAATCAATTATAGAAAGATTTCCAGAAAAATCTGAAGAATAATTAATCTCTTTTCATTCTCTTTTTTCTTTTTTTAAATATCCTTCTGATTTTGACTATCTATTTGAAATTTTATCAAGTTCATTTTTAATAAAAATCAAAAACATAATATCTATAAAAAACAATAGATAATCAAATCTTATTATTCAAATTTATTCCAAAAAAGTAATTTAAAGAATATTGAAGGGTGAATCTCATGAAAATTACGGCCATTGGTGCTGATATATCTAACAATGATACTTCTTGCAGTAAAAATCTCATAAAAAATCTGCAAAACAATATACACCACCTGATAGATTCAGGGGCTCAGA
This sequence comes from uncultured Methanobacteriaceae archaeon, assembly GCA_963698135.1. Lineage (GTDB taxonomy): Archaea > Methanobacteriota > Methanobacteria > Methanobacteriales > Methanobacteriaceae > UBA349. The sequence goes on from CAVOPP010000012.1 coordinate 77,788, forward strand.
ATGCGGCTTTAACCAACGTCACCGGTGACGACGTGGTTATCAGTGCTTTTGTACAGGATGAACTTTTAGAAAAAGTGAATCGGGGTATCGTGGATATTTTAACTGACAATTCTGAAGATCTGGGGGATGTTAGGGGTATATCTGACACACCAGAAGGTGCTGGTGAGGGAATATCCTATGCCGAGGCCAATATCCGTCAGGATAGATTTCCGGATGCCTTGATAATGGCCTTTGATACTTATGGTGGAGAATCTTTTGTAGGAGATGTGGCCAATTCGGCCATTAAGGCCGCCCGGGGCATGGATGGAGTTACCGATGTCAGTGACGAGATTTTACCTGGTGTTAAAAAAATACCTGGTGTAGGGTATGTTTCAGATAAAACTGATGATCCGGTAGTGGCTGTTACCCTGGAAGACCTGGAGAGTGTAGGGGTAGTTGCTGGTGCTATGATGGGTGCTGCACTAGGAAATAAAAATGTATATCTGGTTAAAAAAGGTGCACCATCTTATGTTATCCCTGGAAGTGTAATTTTCTCGGTAACGGCTTACATGAATGGAAATATGATGGATTTAGCGGTTCCTTTTGAAGAGCGAACCCGGATTTTAAGGCTTTAATAATTAAATTATAATATTCTTTGCAATAACCAATACCCCATTTCATATTAAATGCTATTTGAATTTGCAAATAACCATACACGTTTTACAATTAAAATGCCTATTTGAATCAAATATTGAAAAATATTAAAAAACAGATATATTTGAAAAATAGTGAAAATTTAATTATAGAATTGACATATATTATTATAAACTAAATCATTATAAAAGAAATCAGAATTTATTATATCAAAATAGAATATATCAAAATAGAATAAATACCGATTCTAATTAGATAAATTTAATTAATATCATTTATTACAAGGATTTATAAAAAAAGGGATGAAACATGATACTTTTAGATAAAGACACCAAATGCTTGGTACAGGGAATAACTGGTAAACAGGGTTCTTTTCATGCAGAACAAATGCTGGAATACGGTACAAATATAGTGGCCGGAGTGACTCCAGGCAGAGGTGGCCAGAAATTTGGACCAATCAATGTATACGATTCTATAGAAGAAGTTACTGAAGAAATGGATGTAAATTCCTCCATTATTTTTGTCCCGGCTCCTTTTGCCAAGGACGCTGCATTTGAATCAATCAAACACCTTGATCTGGTGGTTATTATCACCGAACACATTCCAGTACATGATTCCATGCAAATAATGGAATATGCCCGAAAAAAAGGCACAACCGTTATTGGACCCAACACCCCGGGAATAATTTCTCCTGGTGTGGGAAAGCTGGGAATTATGCCCACCCACATATTTGCCCAGGGAAATGTAGGAATTGTTTCCCGAAGCGGAACATTGACCTATGAATTTGCCAGTCAAATCACTGGGGCGGGAATGGGCCAGTCTACCTGTATAGGAATAGGTGGTGACCCGGTGGTGGGCCTGGACTTTGCCACCGTTCTGGAAAAGTTTGAAAATGATCCAGATACTGATTCCATGGTCATGATTGGGGAAATTGGGGGAAATGCCGAGGAAAAGGCGGCTAAATATATTGAAAAGAACATCTCCAAACCGGTAATGGCCTTCATATCTGGTACTACTGCTCCGCCAGGCAAAAAAATGGGCCATGCTGGCGCAATTATTGAAGGAGAAAGTGGAACTGCCGAGAGCAAAATCAAAGCTCTGGAATCAGCAGGTGTCCAGGTAGCACGTAAACCTTCAGAAATAGTGCAGATGATTAAAGACATTAAATAATTGGTAATAGTAATTTTACCAATTTAATAAATTATTTATGGGGATGTCCAATTAGATGTCCATAACTGTAATAATTCCCATTAAAGTCTAAAAATACAAATTATAAAGATTTTATATAAAGATTTTATTTTCATAAACATTTATTATTAAATTAACAAATCATATTCTTATTATTCTTATACAAATCCATTTGAGTGAGTAACATGGTAAATGAAAACGAAATTATTAATAAACTTGCCAGTGGCGAAATTAAACTTCATGAAATAGAAAAATACACTGAATCTGTTCCACAAGCTGTCCAAATACGGCGAAAATTCATGGAAACTATTTCGGTATCCAAGCTGGACAATGTATCACACTTTTCTCTGGACATGGAAGAGGCCATGAAAAAGAACATTGAAAACCCTATTGGGGCCATTCAAATACCGGTAGGAATAGCTGGTCCTCTAAAAATTAATGGAGAACACGCTGAAGGCGAATTTTACGTTCCACTGGCCACTTCAGAAGGTGCACTGGTGGCATCAGTAAACAGAGGATGTTCTACAATTACCCAATCTGGAGGGGCCAATGTCCGGATAATTGACGATAAAATGACCAGGGCTCCAGTTATTAAGGCAGAATCTGTTATTGAAGCCATGGAAATAAAAAAATGGATTGAAAATAATTTCACAGAACTTAAAGAAGCTGCCGAAGCCACCACTCGTCATGGAAAATTGTTAAAAATTGATCCAGTTATTGTGGTAGGTCGCTACATCTACCCTCGCTTTGTATACTCCACGGGAGATAGTATGGGTATGAATATGGTCACCATAGCTACAGAAACTGCTTTAAGTTTATTATCGGAAAAAACAGGTGCTCATGTAATTGCTTTAAGTGGAAATGTTTGTGTAGATAAAAAACCTGCGGCCTTGAATCTGATTGAAGGCCGGGGAAAAACTCTGGTGGCAGAAATAGTGGTTCCCCGAGAAATCGTGGATAAAAGACTTAAAACCACTCCTGAGGCCATTCAAGAAGTTAATATGGCTAAAAATTTTGTGGGATCAGCCATATCTGGAAGCCTGGGTTTCAATGCTCAGTATGCCAACATGATCGGGGCCATATTTTTGGCCACTGGCCAGGACGAGGCCCATATAGTGGAGGGCAGTCTGGGAATTACCACGGCTGAGGACAAAAATGGAGACCTTTACTTCTCGGTAACCTTACCTGATGTCCCATTGGCCACTTTTGGTGGGGGAACCCGTCTGGAAACTGCTAAAGAATGCCTGGAGATTATGGATTCCTTTGGATCAGGAAAAGTGCATAAATTTGCAGAAATCGTAGCGGCAACCGTTCTGGCCGGAGAATTATCTTTAATGGGAGCATTAGCTGCTGGACACCTGGCCCGGGCTCATAAGGATTTAGGAAGGGGATAAAAGAATAAATCAATCTTTATATTTAATTCGCGTCAAAAATAATTATTTATGATTGGATAAATTATTGAATCATAAAACTTAGATATAAACTAATATTATAAAATAATGGATTTAATCAATATTTTGTTCAAGGAGAACTTTTTAAATGAATATAAGGGAATTTATACATGAATACCTCAATATGAGTCGATATGTGGCCTTAGGAACCTTAGATGGAATTCTGGCGGTTATGGGAGTGACCCTGACGGCCAGTGGTGTGGCCACCATGGCCGGTGGGGATCTTTCTAATTATCTTATTGGACTTACTGGTCTCAGTGGAGGTATAGCTCTGGCCATGTCCAATGCCTTTGGATCATTTATTGGGGAGCGAGCTGAAGAAACGCGAACCCTTAGAGAATTGGAGCGTAAAATGGTTATGGATGAAGGGCAGCTGGATGACACCATAATCCACAAACAGGCCAAGCGCCGAATTTACATGAGTATGTTTACCCATGGATTTTCCAGTTTCACCGGAGCATTTGTCCCGGTACTGCCCTTTTTGCTTATAGCCGATAGAATGACGGCTACATATACGACTATTGCTCTGTGTTTTACTGCTCTGATTATTCTGGGAATTTATTTAGGTCGGGTATCCCGGGAAAGTTTGTTTAAAACAAGTATAGAAATAGTTATTATTGGTATAGTTATCAGTGCCGTGAGTTTCATCATCGGCGGAAGCCACTGATACTATTTTAATCCTTTTGTTTTTTCCATTTTTTCACATTTTTTTCAAATATTTTTCTCAATTTCCATATTTAATTGAAAAATATTGAGTTAAAATATTTAAAAATCGTCATCTATTCCATAAACTCTTTTTATATTATCGGAATGTATTTTAAAGGCATCTTCTTCACTCATTAGACCTTTCGTAATGAACTCCTGGGTACGACGGGGAACTGTTTTGGGCCCTAAAACAGCACCTGGCCTACTTAAATCATCCAGATAATCAGTTTCCATTAAAAAATAATTGCTCTTTTTTATTCCTTTAGATACCACATCCCTGGTGGATATTAAAGACGGGGTCAATCCAAAATTCTCTTTTTTATCTGTGTAGGGACCTGAAAAATGTTTTATCAGTTTATATTCTTTTAAACTGGCTTTTTTGGCCATCAATGCGAATTCCTTAAATTGTTCTTCACTGGAGCTTTCGGTGTGCAGCTGTACAGCACACTCTGCTTCCCGGGCCAGTTCCATGGTATATACCATAATATCGTTCTGCAACTCCCATTCTTCCTCTGAGACTTCGTAATGAGGGCGCCCAATTTCACCAATGGCCAGTGCTTTACCTTCTAAAACCAGGCTCTGGGCATAATCCAGACCTTCTTTTATAATTTTTTCTGCAGTTTCTAAATCCTTACCACTTTCTAATAGTCTGGAAAGCTCTGCCGGGTGTAAACCTACTACTGCATGGGCTTTAACTTCAGTATTATCGTTTATTTCATCCACGTATTTTAATACTTCTTCCATGGCTTTTTTAAAGTTGAATGGTTCCCCGAATGTCCAGGATGGTTTATTAGGTATTATCATTCTCTTTCCCCCTGACCGACTGAATTTTTCAGCGACTTTAAGAGGGCCTTCTCCATTAAATGGGTCTACATGAATGTGGTTATCGGTAATAGGAATGTTTTCCATATAATATCATCTCAAGTTCTTAGAATAATTTAGATTAATTTTTCATTCTACTGGGGGCTATTAAATCTTAAAAATAATTTGTTTCATTCTATAATTATATTTTAACAATTATCTTAAGAAAATCTAGACGAAAATTAGATAATATCTTTAAAAAATTGTAAGATAAGAAAAATAAAGAATTATAAAACGATTTAGACTGATTTAAAAATGAAATTTCATATATTAAAATTATAAAGATTTTAAAATTAAAAAGACCGCTTGTTCGGGTTTTCCTTGCTGCAAGGACTGATATTTTTAATGGGAGAATTTTCAGATGAGATTTCGTCTTTAATACCCATCTTTTCCAGGACTGCCTTAGGATCCACCTTTGTTTTAAAACAACCGTCTCTGGTTAGAGGTACTCCTTGTGGGGAAAATTTTGATAGTTTCATCATGGAAAGGTTCAGGTCCTGGTAACAGGCCACCCCCAGCACGGCCTTGAAGTTATTTTGTTCAATTATCTTTTTAAGGAAGGTTGAACCGGGTATAATAAATACTTTGTATCCCGCAGATTCTGCATTTTCCTTTAAAGTTCCAATAACACATTTTTTGCAGTTAGTACACACCATACCTGACTCTTCTAAAGTAGCTTCACAATTAGGACTTCTCAAGCAGTGGGGAAGAATCAAAAGCTTTTCATCGTCATTAGTTGAGTTGAATTTTTTAGCATTAACTTTATTCCTAACTTCTACCCCAATATGATCCACTAATTTTTCATCAAAACCTAAGCTTTCTGAGAACTTTTTAAAAGGCCCGTAAAAGAGATCTACTGTTAAAAGTAATACCTTGGGAAAGATTAATTTATCCTTTTTAATAAGGACTTTACCCAGAATAAGAGTCACAAAAAGCATGGCAAGAATAATTACGCCTGCTATAACTACCATTTGTCCAAATATTTGATAAAACTCGCTGAACATGTAATCCCTTGTTAATATGATATATTTCATTCAATAAAACTTTAAAATGTTGTTAAAATGATTTAATTTATTAGTATGATGAATAATTTATTGAAAATAAGGTAAACATAGAATTATACTTTACTATTATAGGATATTATATCTATTAACATTATGATGTAGATTATATCTATTAATTATTTAATATAAACTTGGTGTTAAAAAATAAATGGATTAAATCGTTTCTAGCTTTAAATAATCGACGTTACCCTCAATTAGAACCCCTTCTTCAGTTGAACTTAATTTAACACCAGAAAGTGATTCACAAGCACATAAAATGTCCTGTTCCGGATGGGTGCCAGGGACAATGTCGCAGTCCAATCTTACATGGCTTCCCACGGCCACCACCATCTTTAATCTCTTAGAAGTAGGGTGATTATCTGGTAAAACTATAATAGGAGATTCCATTTCTCTTAAAAGGTAAGCCATACTTTTTATTCCTTTTTCTACTATTGGACCTTTACCAAAAGCAGAAATGACCAGTAAGTCGTCTTTTTCCAGGAACATTACCACTTCATCCTCATCTGGAGTGCCAATAAACACCATTCTGGCCTGACCAGATTTTACTATGCCCACCGTTCCTGAATCGCCAGATAAAAATAATATTTGGGATGTGTCTATTCGGCGCATTCCACATTTTCTGACTGGCAGGAGGGACATACTACTCTTTTACCTATACCTTTAAACTCGTTACCACAATCTAAGCACTTACAACGTTTAGTTTTCAGTTTTTTCATTTTAATATCAGCCATAGGGCCGCCTACAGTACACATAACATCACCATATAATTTTTTGTTATAATCTTATTTATTTGTTTTTATCATTGTTTTTTGGTCTTTTTAAGCTTATTTAATTAAATTAAATTGCATTATTGGGTATTTTTCATTTGTTAGTATTAATTTCCATTAATTAAAGGATAATGTGAAATATTTATGATAAAAAAGACAGATAAAATCTATAAAAAGAATAATCAAATTGATAATAAATTTTTATATAATTTTATATTAGTTAGCATTGATTGATAATAAAGAGTATAAATCTTATTTACCATGAATTCTAATGACTAAACCAAGGTGAGTCCATGAAAAATCTTATTTTTCCATTCACGGCCATTGTCGGTCAAGAAGAGATAAAAAAATCTTTAATTTTAAATGCCATAAACCCGGGTATTGGTGGGGTTTTAATAAAAGGGGATAAAGGTACAGGTAAAACCACGGCAGTTAGGGCTCTGGCTGATCTTTTACCTTTAATTCCTGTTGTTAAAGGATGCCCTTTTAATTGCGATCCCTATGATCAAGATTCAACCTGTGAAATCTGCCGCTCTAAAAATCTGGAAATTGAAGAAAAAAAGATGAAAGTAGTGGAATTACCACTGGGATCAACTGAAGATAGGGTTGTTGGTTCTATCGACATTAATAAAGCTTTAAAAGAAGGTGTGAAAGCACTGGAACCTGGTATTCTGGCAGATGCCAACCGCAACATATTGTATGTTGATGAGATTAACCTCCTGGACGACCATCTGGTAGATGTACTCCTGGATGCCGCTGCCTATGGGGTAAATAATGTGGAAAGAGAAGGTATCTCCATTTCCCACCCTTCAAAATTTATACTGGTAGGTACCATGAACCCGGCTGAAGGAGAATTAAGGCCGCAGCTGGCAGATAGAATTGGACTGCACATAACAGTCACCAGTATTTATGAAATTAAAGATAGGGTAACTATAATGGATCGCCGGGAGAGGTTTGAGAAGAATCCTGATGAATTTAAAAAGCTTTTTAAAGAAGATCAAAAAGAATTACTGGATAAAATTGTCGCTGCTCGGAAATTACTTTCTAAAGTGCAGATTGACAATGATCATATGGAATTAATAGCCCGAATATGTTTGGAAGTGGGTGTTGATGGGCATCGGGCTGATATTGCAGTTTTAAAAACTTCTAAAGCAGTTGCTGCTTATAATGGACGCACTAAAGTTAATGAAGATGACTTAAAAGAGGCCATAACACTGGTTTTAGGGGAAAGAATACCTGGAAAACCACAAGATCCGGACAAAGTCTGTAAACAAATGGATAAGGCCAAATCTGAAATGGAAAGAGAAAAAGAACGCCAAAAAGAACTAGAAAAAGAAGAAAAAGAGAAAAAAGATCAGGAATCAGACAATGGTTCTGAAGGTGATGGGAACCAAAATCAGGATGCAGATGGTAATGGGGAAAATAATCAGGAATCTGGTGTTGATGGATCCTCTGACCAGAATTCTGATATGGATTCTAACCAGAACCAAAACCGGGATCAGGGTCCGGATAATAACAATTCTCCAGAACAGGGTCAAAATCAATCAGATGAGCATGAAGGAGAAAATAATCTGGATGAAGCTTCAAATCAAAACCGGGAAAATCTAACAGAATCAGAAGCCTCGGCCAATGGTAACTCTGGAGGTAAAGAGAAAGGTCAAAAATTATTTGCAGAAAACAAAAACCAGGCCATTATTGAGCCTACTGATATGGGGATTGATATAAAAAAACTGCTTAAAGTCAAGGGTAAAAAAAAGGAACGTCTCTATGGTAAGCGGGTTGAATCCAAAACAGAAAAAGGAAAATACGTCCGTAGCAGATACTCCACCCAAAAACCCAGAGATATTGCTATTGATGCTACTTTGAGGGCAGCGGCCTTAAAATCCCAGGGAGAAATCCAGGTAGAGCCGCAGGATCTACGGGAAAAAGTTAGAAAACACGGGGCCCGGGCTTCCATTGCCCTGGTTGTGGATATTAGTGGATCCATGTTTTCGGAAAAGAAAGCTAATAGGGTTAAGGGGATTTTAAATCAGATGATTCAAGATGCCCAGCGTCACAAGGACAAGCTCAGTATTATTGGTTTTAAAGGAAAGGAAGCAGAAGTAATTATTCCCACCACCAAGAGGGCTTCCGCCTTTCAAAATAAAGTGGAAGAAATCCGGGTTGGTGGTACCACTCCTCTGGCTTCTGGCTTAAAAAAAGGTTTTGAAATATTATCCTATGAAAAAGGCGATGAATATGTCCCTATGATTGTTTTACTCACTGATGGAATGCCTAACGTGGGTATTAATTCTAATCCCAGTAGAGATGCCCTGGATGTAGCTCATAAACTCCGTGAAAATCATATTCACACAGTGGTAGTTAATTTTGAGAGAAATATGCAACACGGCCGTAATTTTAACATGGAACTGGCCATTTATTCTGGTGGACGTTACTATGACCTGGAAGATCTGGAAAACCCTGGTTATATCATGAAAAAGATTTTAGAATACGAAAGAAGCATATTTTAACTAATTTAAATTCATTAACTAATTTAAATTCAGTTCACTATTTATCAAGTATTAAATTAAAATAATTATTAACCACATGAAAATAATCAATTTTAAATACTCCCTAATTTATAATATAACCTTTAAAATAAAAATTGTCTGGGATATTATAATTGCCGTGAAATAATGAAAGTAACTGTTTACCATGCCGAGGAGTGCGATCGTAAGAAATGCACCACTTTTAAAATGGCCAAAAAGGGAAAGTTTAAAATAGTAAATCATCTCAATCAGTTACCTAGAGGTGCAATTGTACTGAATCCTTATTCTGAAAAAGCAGTCTCCCGTGAAGATAGGGAGGCCGTTATTAATCGTGGAGTGGCAGGTTTAGACTGCTCCTGGAAGAAGGTTCAAAAATCTACAGCGATTTTTAAAACTTCTAAGTATCATAGATCACTACCCTTCCTTGTTGCAGCAAATCCTGTCAACTATGGCAAGCCCTGTATTCTTTCAACTGCAGAGGCAATTGCAGCAACCTTTTATATAGTGGGATTGAAAGATATAGCAGAAGATATAATGTCCCATTTTAAGTGGGGACCTCATTTTCTAATACTCAATAAAGAGTTATTAGAAGCATATTCCGAAGCTGAAAATAGCGAGGAAGTTGTTAAAGCTCAAAACGAATTTATAGGAGGATAACTATATGGCTAGATTTGAAGAAGCAGAGAAAAGAATATTCAATGTTAAAATTTGCCTTAAATGTAACGCTAGAAACCCACCGAGTGCTAAAGTGTGCCGGAAATGTGGTTACAAAGGTTTAAGATACAAGGCTAAAGAACCAAGGGGTTAATCACACCCTTTAACCTTTTATATTCATTATTTATATTTATTTATATTTATTATTGCCTTCGATTCCGCTTAATTATTTAATTCATAAAATTTAAGATTTCAGAATCGAATTTAAAGGTTATATTAATTTTCAAGGTTTTAAAATGAAAGTTGAAGCTTATTTTAAGGATATTTTAAAGGAAAGAAAGATCCACCTCACCCTGCTGGATCCTGAAGAACAAACTCCTGAGGAAGCATTAGCTATATCTAAAGCAGCTGTTGCTGGAGGTTCTGATGGTATAATGCTGGGAGGTTCTACTACTGATGCAAATGAACTGGATGCCACTGCTAAAATACTTCAAGAAAATCTTGACGTGCCTATAGTTCTTTTCCCGGGCAACATAAGTGGTGTGAGTGAATACGCCGATGCAATTTTCTTTATGAGTCTTTTAAATTCATCCAATCCCTACTGGATTATTGGGGCCCAGGCACTGGGTGCTCCGGTTATTAAAAAAATGGGAATTGAAACCATACCTATGGGATATCTGGTAATTGAGCCAGGAGGAACTGTGGGATGGGTAGGGGATGCTAAATTAATTCCACGCAAAAAAGTAGATCTGGCCGCGGCCTATGCCATGGCGGCTGAATATTTAGGTATGCGTCTTTTTTACCTGGAAGCAGGCTCTGGTGCAGACCAGCATGTAGCTCCCGAAATGATTGGAATGGTTAAAAAAGTTACTGATGTAATGCTTATTGTTGGCGGAGGAATACGCACAGGCGACGATGCCCATGCCGTTGTTTCAGCTGGTGCGGACATTGTGGTTACTGGAACTGTGGTGGAAGATAGTACCAATGTGGAAGAAAAGATTTCTGAGATTGTGGAAGGTATGAGAAGAAAATAAACTCTTTCTATTATTTTTCATTTCCACATATTTTATATATAAGATATTTTTAGTTATTTTACATTTTTTTAGATATTTTCTATTTTTTTTACTGTATTTGTGATTAAATCTACTATTAAAATTATTAAATTCTAAATTAGCTTATTTTTTTTAATTTATTGTCATATTAGTAGAAAAATTTTATTGATTTTAAAAACAAAATATAAACAAATAAGTAAAAACGCTAATTTATTACCAAAAATCCATATAATTAGATTTTAATTCAATAGATATCAAAAAACAAAAATTAACTTGTTTCCTGGTGATTTCATGAAAAATGAAAAAGTGGCCCATATACTGGATAGGATAGCTGACTTCATGGAAATGAAAGACGATGTATTTCGCATGAAGGCTTATCGTCGGGCCGCCCATACTGTGGAAACACTATCTGATGATATAAGCACTTTAACTGCTGAAAACCGTTTGGAAGAGCTGCCAGGGGTGGGAAAGGCCATTGCCGCCAAAATCAAGGAAATCGTGGAAACAGGTTCTCTGGAATATTTTGAAAACCTGAAAAAAGAGTACCCGGTGGACTTTGATGCCATGATTGAGGTGGAAGGTCTGGGCCCTAAAACCATAAAACTGCTTTATGACGAGTTGGGAATTGAAAATCTGGATGATCTGGAACGCCACGCCAAAAGACACCACGTCCGCCGAATAAAGGGTATGGGTGATAAAAAAGAGAAAAAAATCCTGGAAAACATTGAGCTGGCCCGTAAAAATTCAGGAAGAAAACTTTTAGGACACATCATGCCTCTGGCCGAGGCCATAAAACACCAGATTGAAGTTTTAAAGGTAGTGGAAACTGTGGAAATCGCCGGTTCCATCAGGCGCCGTAAAGAAAGCGTAGGTGACATTGATATACTGGTAATTTCTGAAAATTCCCAGGAAGTAATGGATTATTTTGTATCACTGCCTGTTGTTGAGGAAATAGTTGTTAAAGGACCTTTAAAAACTACGGTTGTTCTTAAAGAAGGGCTTGACTGTGATTTAAGGGTATTTGGAAGGGATATTTTTGGGGCGGCCCTCATGTATTTTACAGGGTCCCGGGAACTTAATGTGGAACTAAGAAAAATAGCCATCTCTCAAAATATGAAACTTAGTGAATGGGGATTGTTTAAAGGTGAAGAAGTAATTGCTGGAAAGACTGAAGAAGACGTTTTCCAGGCACTGGGTCTGCAATACATTCCCCCGGAGCTTAGAGAAAATAGGGGTGAGATAGAATCCGCACAAAAAGGAAAAATACCTGAATTAATAGGTTACGGTGATATTAAAGGAGATCTGCAGGTTCACACTCACTGGAGTGATGGTAAAAATTCTATCAGGGAAATGGTTCAGGAGGCCCGTTCCCGGGGATATGATTACCTGGCTATTACCGACCATGTGGGAACACTGCGGACTGCTGAGGGAATGGATGAATCGGATATTAGCCGTCAAATTCCGGAAATTGACTCTTTAAATGATGAATTAAAGGACTTTACCATAATTAAAGGTCTGGAAGCAGATATTGATTCCGAGGGGAATCTTAATGTGGATAAAAATATTTTAAATGAACTGGACCTGGTGGTGGCCAGTGTCCACTCTGATTTAAGACAGGATTTCTTTGAAATGACTGATAGGATGATAAAGGCCCTTGAAAATCCTTATGTGAATATAATTTCCCACCCCACCGGCCGGAAAATCCAGGAACATCGGGAATATGATCTAAATCTTGATAAAATCATGGAAAAAGCCAGTGAAACTGGAACTTTTCTGGAAGTCAATTCCCATCCCAATCGTCTGGATTTAAGGGATATTTACATAAAAAAAGCCCTGAAAATGGGGTGCAAACTTGTTATAAATTCTGATGCTCATTCCATTGGGGAAATGAAAAACATGGATCTGGGAATTGCCACTGCCCGACGGGGATGGGCCCCGAAAGAGGATATAATCAATACTATGGATATAAAATCGCTTAAAAAAATACTGGGGTAAAAATACTCTGATAAAAACTAATAACAAATCAATATAAAATTATAATCAATTTTATTCAATTATCAATTTATTTTTTCCTTATTTTACTTTTTAAAACTGGTAAAGAAGTGTGTAAAACAATTAGAATCACCAGAGGGATAAAGAACCAGACATGCAAATTAAATGAAAGACTTTTACTCAGTATCCCCAGCGTTATAAATTCCATGGTGCGGTGATAGTTGATTCCCAGTCCACTGATAATTACGATGATTATTATAGCATACAGCAAATAGGCAATATATTTTTTCAATTTCTTATAGTCCTGAATGCTTATACCGTCCATGATATCCCTTTTAATTGAATTTTACTGATTCTAATTTACTAATTTACTAATTTTATTAATTGCCATTAATTTTACTATTCTACTATTATTTTCTATTATAATTTGAGATTGATTTAAATTATAATTAAAAAATTATTCTTATATATCCTTATTTCCATTAATTCAAGTAAAAAAACTTTCATTTAGATTTCCAGAGTTTGAATAACCTCTGCTTTCCCAGTATCCTTTGTAATTGGTGTCATTGGATATTTCTATTTTATTAATCCATTTAATCCACTTGTAACCCCATTTACTTTCGGCCACCAGCTGAAATGGAAATCCTCGCTCTGGAGGAATGGTCACGTTATTCATTTTATAGGCCATTAAAATATCATTTTTTTCCAGATAATCCAGAGGAAAAGATGTGGAATAACCATCAACTGCATAGAATATTACAATATTTCCATCAGGAGTTGGTTTAGCTTCTTTTATTAGATCGTTGATTAAAATTCCTCTCCACAATATGGTTACTGACCAGCCCTCCACGCAGTCTAATCTCACCACTTTTTCGTAGTTTTTACGGTTTATAACCTCTTTATATGTTAAATTTTTAGGATTCTGAACTCTTCCAGTTATTTGCAGGGTGTAATTACTAATATTCACATTTTGTGGCCCTTTAATAGAATTTTCACGGAAATCATTTATGGATGAGAGTTTTTGGCCCTGGTAATTTTTGACCTGCACGGAATCAAGGGTGGTAACATCTGGATTAACCAGTGCATTTATGGCAAAAAAAGTAATTAGTCCAATTACCAGTAGAGCCGAGATTATGATTGCTTTATTCATAATTGCCTGAATTTAGTTATTTTAATTATTTTAATTTTTTTTTTATTATTGTTATTATTCTTTCTTCAATTGATGATATATTGAATATATAATTATTACCTTTATTATATTCCTTTTAAAATTTAGATTTTTCTATTAAAAATAAAATAGAGAATCTTGGTCAAAATTAAATAAATTGGATATAAATGCATTTTGAATAAATGTTTAAAGTGCTTAATCGAACATTTAAATAATTAATTTTAGCAATAATAAAAAATCAGTGTTTTTTTACCATCATTTTAAATTTTATTAGAAGTAAACGCAAATTAAATAAGAATTGATTACCCACATATTAATTAGAAAATTTTGAGTTGATGTTATGGTTACCAGTGAAGAAATTAGAAGAAAATTAGAAGAAAAGAAAAGGGCAAAGATGGCAAAGTCTGCACCTCAAAGAAGTGAAACTCCTCCAACCCCTAAATCAGATGTTTCTGCACCTAAATCCCCTGGAAATTTACCCCGGCCTAAAGCACCACCTATGCGAGAGCCTGCCAAGGAAGAAACTCCGGTGATGGATACTCCCAAAGAAACTCCCAAAGAAACATCCCGTAGATACTTCCGTAGATACTACTGCTGATGAAGAAACTTTAAAACACTGCCCGGATTGTGATGTTGATTATACCAATGATACCAACTTCTGTCCCGACTGCGGATCTAAATTAGAAGAAAGGGTTCCAGAAGAAGTAGAAGAAGAACCTGAAGAAGAATCTGAAGTCGAGGTCATGGAAGAAGAAGTAGAAGCAACTCCCTACGATGAAGAAACCTACGAAGAGCCAGCTACTGAAATGGAAGAGGTAAGGCCCGAAACTATCCCTTTAAACACTGTTACTTTTGCAGATGACATTGTGGTGGTAACCTCTAATTTTGTGCCTGGATATAAGGCTGTGGAAACTTTAGGATTCGTTTACGGGTTGACAGTGCGAAGCCGGGGTGTAGGTGGCCAAATTGGGGCCGGTATAAGGTCCATGTTTGGTGGAGAAATAAAAGAATACGTGAAAATGATGGAAGAAAGCCGTAACCAGGCCTTAGAGCGAATGATTGAACATGCCCGTAGTATGGGGGCCAATGCCATTATAAGCTCCAGATTTGATTCAGATCAGATTTCTGATATAATGCAGGAGATCCTGGCCTATGGTACAGCGGTTATTATTGAGGAAGAAGATTCTCAATAATTTATTTTATTTTTTTAGTTTTAAAGCATTTATTTCATTAATATTTTTTATTCTAAAAGCAAATATCAAATCTTTTAATTTTTTCATTGAATTGTATATGTAAACTATATATATGTGAGGTAACTTATTATATACAATAAAATATTATAATATCAAACAGGTGCCTTCATGCTTGAAACATTACTGGAAATAGCTCTCTCAAAAAAAGGAGAAATAATAAGTAAACTGGATGAATTCTATGCCAGTGGTCCAGATACCAGCAAATCTTGGGTTGATCATTCTTTTACTGAAAATAAAGGAGATTCCACATTAGCTGCTGGAGACGGAAGTATTAATCGAAAAAAATTTTTGAGCTTTGTTTTCTATGCCATCAGTGCCGAGACTCTAATTTACAAAAAAGAACTCAAAAAAATAGAAAGTTCCACCGTGGACATCATGCCCCACCACGGATTTGTAGAGGACCGTCTGCGAAATTACATGAGTCTTTTAGAATTGAAAAACGCATTAAGATCATTTGAAGAACATAATCCAGATTATTATTTATTTGATGGTTCCCTCCTGGGAAACCTCATCCGTCCGCTTCCCATGGATAGGGAACTCTCCAGTGATATTAAAGATACTATAAAATCTCGCTATTTATCATCTCTTGATGCTGAAATCAACCTGAATGCCGTGGAAATTTCTGCATCTAAATTTGAAGACCATATATCTGAAAAATTTGCCAATAAAACTGAGGCCACCATCTACCTGGAGAGCCTGGAAAATCTGCTAATTATAAGCAGACTCCTAAAAAATGGGCGAAAGATTGTGGGAATATCTAAGACATCCACCAGTAACGACTATTTTGGTCTTGATATTCCGGATATGGCCCTATTTGATAGGAACCACCAGAAGCAGGGTTACTCTATTCCCCGAACTCAAAAAGTTTCTAAAACAGTGAAACACGATTTCCCGGTGGAAAATAAGTTCTTCCGGAGTCTCACCTTTACCACATTCTATGCCAGACTGGAGGATAATAAAAACCTCCTTAAATTCGAGTTACCCTATGAAGCAGAGGAAGAGGAGATAATAGAATTATTGAATATTATAAAAGCTAATTGTACGGAAGGTTATCCTTATCTACTTAAAAAGGCCCATAATGATGTGGTTATAAAGAAAGTTGACATGAACCAGCTTTTAAGGATGATGGGATTTATTGAAAAAGACGGGAGGGAAATGTTATGAGTGAAATCATAGGCCGATGCATTGGAGAAACTTCATTGGTAGAAGTAAGCTTCATATCCAAGGAAATGCCCCAGGTAGGGGAATACGTTTCATTAAAATACGACGATAAAAATGTTTTGGGAATGATAGAATCACTGGTAAGGGGCAGTGTATCTATTAACGATGAAATATTTGATCCTAAAACCATTGAAAAGATCAAACAAATCGAAGGGGACGACCACTATATTCGGGGATCAGTTAGAATATTAGGTGATATTAAAGACCATCTGCGTATTCCCCGCACTCCTGCCCCGCCAGGAACAGAAATAATCCCTGCCTCCCAGGATGATTTACAAAAAATATTCCAGAAAGAGAATAGCTTAAGTCTGGGAACTCTCATCAGCCAGGAAAATGTGGAAGTGAAAGTGGATCTGGAGAAGATGTTCTCCCGGCACATGGCTATACTGGCCATGACTGGAGCCGGAAAATCCAATACGGTAGCGGTAGTAGTTGATGGAATACTTCAGTACAACGGTTGTGTGGTAATTTTTGATATACACTCTGAATATAATATTAATTTTAATAATGGAGAATCAAAATTAATACAACCTCAAATTAATCCATTATACATGTCATTTTCGGAAATTAAAGATTTGGCAGGAATTAAAGAAAATGCAGTTCATCAGAATCGTTATTTCTGGGAGGCTTTCGATAAATCAAGAAAGAAATCAAGAAGTCCCGATAAAAATTTTAATTTTATCAGTTCAATGCAAAATATACTTGAAGATTTGAATATTAGGGAAGAAGATAAGACCGAACAAAGAAGGATAAGTGAGGTATTGAAAAAGATAGATGATTTAAAACGGAGAGATGGTTCGGTTATTAGTTCCAATGTAGGAAACATTCTTTCTCAATTTGAATTGGGCAAAGCTAATATTATTGATTTGGGTTCGATGGATGAATCTGCTGCAGAGGTCATTGTAAGGCATATTTTAAGCGGAATCTCTGAAAAAAATAAAAAATGGCTAAGAAATAAATAAGTGATGATGATAAATTGCCATATGTCTCATCCTGTATTTTTTGTTACTAGAGGAAGCTCATATTCTTGCTCCTAAAAATAGCAGACCAAAATCAAAATATTGGATTAGTCGAATTGCTCGGGAAGGACGTAAATTCGGACTAGGACTTTGCCTGGTCAGCCAGAGTCCCAAATCAATTGACCCTGATTCTCTATCTCAGGCTAATAATATGATAATTTTAAGATTAGTGGAGCCACAGGATCAGAGGCACGTCCAATCAGCCAGTGAAAGTTTAAGTGAGGATCTGGTAAAACAACTACCCTCTCTGAATATTGGGGAAGCGGTGGTTTTAGGATTAATGACTAAAATACCAGCCCTGGTAAAAATCCATGAGCATAAGAATAAAGAATTTGGCCAGGACCTGGCAGTTATTGACCTGTGGAAAAAATCCATACAAAACAATGAACAAAAATATGAAGACGAGAAAGAGGACATAATTAATCTTGGGGGCGATTATTAGATGAAATTTGCACATTTAGCAGATACTCACCTTGGTTACAGGCAGTATGGACTTTATGAAAGAGAAATTGATTTTTACAACATTTTTAACAATATTATTGATAAATTAATAGAAGAACGGCCGGATTTTGTAATTCACTCTGGTGATCTTTTTGAATTTTCCAGACCACCTACCAATGCCCTTTTGACTGTCCAAAAAGGATTACTGGCCCTGAGAGATGCAGGAATTCCAGTTTACTCCATTGCCGGAAACCACGACATGATAATGCGTAAAAACTCCCTACCTCCCCAGGTTCTCTTTAAAGAAATGGGTTTAAAGATTATTAGTCCCAATAATCCTTTTTTCATAAAAGAGGATGTTTTTATTGGGGGAACTCCCTATGTTTCCAAACATCAGGCCACCTATCTCACCGAGAGCCTTAAAAAGCTGGAAGTAATGTCCAGGGATTATGATAAAAGGATTCTGGTATTACACCAGGGCATTGATAAGTATCTTCCTTTTGAATACGAGTTAGAACTGGCCAATATTCCAGAATCATTTAATTACTATGCCCTGGGCCACATCCATGCCCGTATCACCGATGATTATGGTCAGGGAAAACTGGCCTATCCTGGTTCTTCAGAGATATGGAAGATTGATGAGCTGGGAAATTACCAGAAAAACGGTAAAGGATTTTACCTGGTGGACATGGATGGCGATGTACCGGAAATAGAATCCATAAATATGGAAATGCCCCGGGAATTCATTCGGGCGAATATTCAGTATCCTGAACTCACAGCAGAGATAGAGAAAATAAAAAATCTTGTTTTATCTCTTCCTAACAAGCCATTGCTTAATTTAACGGTGGAAGGGGGTAACTTTAACCGATCTGAAGTGTATGATGAATTAAATCAAGTTTTTGCAGATATATGCCTCAGTTTAAGGCCAAGTTTCAAATCACAATCGTTAATAGAAGGAGAAGAGATTTTAAAAGATGGGCGTGATCTTAATCCTCATAAATTAATCAGTGAACAATTAAAGGATTTTGAAAATCAAAAAATAACTGATTTAGCATTATCTCTTTTAAATGAAATGTCTGTTGGAAATATGGAAAATGCAGAAGAGGTCAGTAAAAAATTTTACGGGGAGTTCTATGATAATTAATTCTCTTGTTCTGGAAAACTTCAAGTCCTATTCCAAAATGCACCTGGATTTTAGCAATGGTATATCCATTGTGATGGGGCAAAATGGGGCAGGTAAATCAACTATCCTGGAGTCAATTAGTTTTGCTCTTTTTAAACAACATTCTGGACGTAGCCTTCAGCACCTGGTCCGGTCGGGACAGACCAAAATGAAAGTTCAACTGGATTTCACCGTAGGTGGTAGAACTTACCGGGTTCTGCGAGAGCGTGGAAAAAGCACTTCTAAAGCAGAACTGCGAATAAAAGAAGGTGAATCTTTCCATAGCCTGGCCACCGGTGATAAACAGGTGAGCTATGAGATACAGGATCTTATGGAAATGGATGGAGATCTTTTCCTCAATGCTGTTTATGTAAGACAGGGTGAAATAGCAGACCTCATTGATAAAACCCAGTCCGAAAAGAAGCAGTTAATTGGTAAATTATTAGGAATAGAATCACTGGAAAAGGCCTGGAGAAATATGCTTCCCCTAATAAAAGATTATGAAGGTCAAAAAGAAAGATGTAAGGGTCGAATTGAGGGCATGGGTGAGCTAAAAAAGGAACTGGATGCTGAGCTGGAGAAAAAAACCATTCTGCTTAAGGAGATTGAAACCAGCCAATCCAAAATCAAACAAATAATCATGGAACTGGAAGCCCTTAAACGGGATAAAGATGAGATGGATACTCGTAAAATCCGCTTTAATGAAATTGAATCCTTGATTAGATTTAAAAGAGAATCGCTTTTGACGGCCAGAAATAATGAAAAAGATCTTTTAGAGGAACTTAAGGGAATTGAGGAAAAAGAAGAACGAATCAAAGAAATTGAACCAGAACTTCCCCGAATTAATGATTTAGCCTCTCTTAAAGAATCCTTATCTGATTTAGCTAATCTAAATATTAAAAATGCAGAAATTGAATCTCGCATAACTAATATTAATAACTTCCAGACTACATTATCTGAAAATGAGCCATTCTTTGAAGAATATAATATCATTAAGGAAAAAATCAATGAAATTAACCTTCAAATGGAACCTTTTTCCGGTATAAAAGGATCCATGATTCAATTAAAAATAAATAAAACCCAAATTCAAGATAAATCCAAAAAAATCACCCAGGAAATTGGAGAAAGATTCAATTATGCCAATAATATACTTGGCACTGATTTTAAAGATTGGGAAGCACTAAACAGTCATTTAACCAGGTTCAAATCTGCTGCTGAACTTAAATTGGAGTCATTAACCACTCAGATTAATGAGAATACTAGCAAAATTTCCAGTCTGGATAGTCTAAATAAAAGCATGCAAAAGCCATTGAGCGAACTCAAAACAGTGGAAGGCCAGTGCCCGGTATGTAAATCTGATATTGATGAGTCTAAAAAGAATGAACTGGTGAGCGGGTATCTAAATGACATAAAATCCAACTCAGAATCCATAAAAAATATCCAATCTCTTTTAAAAGATCTCAATGAAGAAAAAACTGATTTAAATAGTAAATATCTCCAGATTAATTCCATAAATACTGATATTTTAAAGGAAAAGACGGAATCTCTAGTGGATATCTCTGGTGAACTGGAAAAAATAGAATCACAAATGGAAGATTTACAGGGAAAAGTTGCCCTCCTAGAGGAGATGGAAGCCAATCTCAACTCTAAAAAAGGCCGTCTTAATGAGATCCAGGCCAATTATGAACGCTATATCAAGGTTCAGGGTTCACTGGAATCTGCTGGAAACCTGGATGAACTGGATAAAGAAATGAAAGAACTTTTAAATCAAAAAACTCTCAAAGAAGAGGAAATTAATAATCTTACTATCAAACTTGGCCTTTCCACCGTGGACATGGAATCAATAGATGCTGAGATATCCCGCCTAAAAAACCTTAATGACGAATACCAGCAAATAAGGGGAATAGTATCTAAAAAAGAATCAGTTGTGGAAAAAATCCAAAAAATAGGTGCAGAAATTCTCAAGATTACAGGAGAGCAAGAAAAGTCCCAACAAGAACTTAAAGGTCTAGCCTATGATGAGGAGATTCATCAAAATTTAATTAATTCCTTTAATGGTAAAAATATTGAGTTTCAGGACACAAATGGCCAGGAAAAAGAATTCAGTGGCCAGATTAAAGGCGTGCTGGAAAATATTAAGAGAATTGAGGGTGAACTGGGATTATATGATAAATATAAAGCCGAACTTTCCTCTCTGGATGATTTCTTAAAATTACTCAATTTATTCCGGGATCTATATGGTAAAGACGGTATTCAAAAGGAATTAAGGAATAAGTCCCGGCCTTTAATTGAGCAAAATACCAAGGAATTCTTTGAAAAATTCAATTTCGAATATTCCGACATCACCCTGGACGAAGATTATAACATTGATGTGTACGGGCCAGTTGGTAAGACTACTTTGGACATGATAAGTGGTGGAGAACGAATAGCCGTTGCATTAGCATTAAGGTTAGGCATTACCAAGGCACTTTCCGGAGGCAGTCTTGAGCTTATAATGCTAGATGAACCCACCATACATTTGGATACTTATCGCCGATCAGAACTAATTGATATTTTAAAGAGAATGTCAATTATTCCACAAATGATAATTGTTACCCATGATGCTGATCTGGAAGAAGCAGCTGAAAATATCATTAAAGTGGAGAAGATCGAGGGAATATCTAAGGTGACGGTTGAATAGAAATGGTTTTCGAATTTAGGGATATAGTTTTGGTATAGTCCATGAATAAAAATTGAAATATTTTATTCAATTTTCATTTTTTAATTTGTTTTTTAAAATTTTCTTAAAATAGGCCAAAAACACAATAAATTTGAAAAATACTCCTTAAAAAGTCTTAATTGGATTTAAGGAATATTAATCGTTTTAAAGTTTTTTTAAGGGATAATTAAACTTAATTTAATGAAAAAGTCTTTATAAATTCTTATTTTTCCAGTGCTACTCTTTAACCAATTTGGAATTCTTTTTTATCAAGGTTATTATATTAAATTACCCCACATTTAATGCCCCACTCTTGAAAATAGACCTTATGGGATGTTATCCGAATAGGGCTCTATCAATAACTTTTTAGATGGTCTTAAATCATAAAAGAGGCCCTAAAACGGCCTTATTTTTAATTTTTGACCAAAACCTTTATAAGTGATGTAAACTAAAGTCCATTTTTCCAAGATTAGTCTTACAAGTTTGAGACTTTTTGGAATGGAGGCGATACAATTACGCGAAACAAAGTTTTTGCAGTGCTTTTTGCACTCACCATAGTGGCAGGTTTAGTGCCTGCTTCGTTTGCACATAATAATCAAGATTCTAATACACAATTTAACGAATTAAAAGATTCTAAAACTCAAATTAAAGTTGATGAAGTAGTAAAAGTCGATGCGGCTTATAAATATAAGAAATACAAGAAGTACAAAAAGTACAAAAAGTATTCTAAATACTATAGCAAATACCGCTATAATAAATACAAAAAATATAAAAAATATTCTTATAAGAAAAAATCTACACGTGGATATGCTTACAGTAGTATTGGAGACTGCTGGGCCATGAGTAACTACCTGCACAAAAAACTAAGCAAATCAGGTGTTAAATCAAGAATTATCCAGTACAAAACCAGTATGTCATCCCGACATCGGTCTGTCCAGGTTTACAAGAGTGGTAAATGGGTAGATTATAATTACAAGGCTAATGGTTACAATAAGATATACAATGCAACCTCCAGTAAGCCTGGTATGCATGTGATTGCTTCTGCCAAATAATGCAGGTAAGAAAAAACATGCAATTAAGAGTTAGGGTAATTCCTACTCTTTAATAAATTTTTTTTTACATAAATTAGAATGAATTAGTCATAATATTATTTAGATGCTTATTTTATTTTCTTTAAAATTCACAGTATTCATCCTCATCATCATTTAAAACACCCTTAATGGCCCCGGCAATACAGGAGGCACTCCAGCCAATAACACCATTACTGGCCTCTTCTAGTTCTGCAGGAACATCTTCCATACCATAGGGACGGATAAGGAGCACTGGTTTTTTTAGTTCATGGGACAATTCAATTACAGCCCATATCATATTAAAATAGGTAGGATAAAGTCCAGCAAGAATAATAACCATTTCCACCCCATTGATAGTGTCTTTAAGGGTATTCTTTAGTTCTTCTTTATCTGATTTTCCTGATAGAACATTATCTGAATGATTTTCATAGTTAAAATCATAGGCATCATCCAGTCTTCCCACAAAACGCTCATATTCTTCGTCAGTTTCTGCAACCCGGGTAATAAAAAGTTGATAAGTTTTTAGATCCATTTCTTCTTCAAACATCACTATAACCTTGTTACTTGTATTATATAGATGTGACCCAGGGGGGATGTAGCGTACATTTTATTTAATACTTGATTATTGGAAAAATTTATTAAAAAATATAGAATTATTGTTTGAAATTTTAGTGTTCTATTCCAAATCTGCCATAATCCTATCTTCCTCAATCTTTACATCATAAGTTTTGAGATTCTTAGGAGATTTTAATACTTTAGCTGCTTTTAATTTGAGTCCAGTCCAGTCTGTCCAACGAATTACATGTCCATCAACAAGATCAAATTGGCTGTGATGTCGCGGGCAAGTAATTACAGTCCCCTCTAGTTTGCCCATGGACAAATTACCTCCCATATGAGGACAACGATTATCAGAAACATAATATTTATCCCCTAATCTGGTGATTAAAAATTCATGCCCCTGAATGTCTACCATTTTCAATTCACCATCATCTAATTCATCTTTTTTTAAAATTTCAACAAACACCATCTTAACCCCTCCTCAAAATAAAATAGTTCATATTAGAATGATTTTTCATGATTAACTACATTCCTATTTAATTTAATATTTAATCACTGGAAATCCCTTTATTAAAAAATAAAAAATTAAATTGACCGCTTTGAGTCAATTAAGGCCTTTAATTTATTCTTATCAACCTTCCGGGTGAACAATGGCGAATCATCAGCCTCATAAACCGAAATATTCTCCTCAAAGGTTTTAACCCCTTCCTTAACATAAAAAATACCTAAGGGGAACTTTTCATGGTTTTGGGTTCCTTCAATGGCCCTTTTAAATGCTTCCACCTTGTCATTGGGCTCATAGGAATCTTCCAGATAATAAGAATTCTCCTTAAACCAGGCAAAAGTATTCACCTTATTGAAAGTCACACAGGGCTGGAAGATGTCCACCAGAGCGTATCCCTTATGATTAATAGCCTTTTTTATTATCTCTTTGGTTTGAGGAATATCCCCGGCAAAGGCCCGGGCCACAAAGGTAGCTCCCAGGGATATGGCAACTGATAATGGATTGAATGGTTCTTCAAAAACTCCATCCACCTGAAATGATGTTTTAAAGTGAGGCTGACTGGTAGGAGAGGCCTGTCCCTTGGTCAGACCGTAAACCATGTTATTGTGGACGATATTGGTTATATCTGGATTACGGCGGATGGTGTGCATGAAATGATTTCCGCCTTCCCCATAGGTACAACCATCACCACTTACCGCAATCACTGTCATTTCCTTATTGGAGGCTTTAATTCCAGTTGCTGGAGAAAGTGATCTACCGTGAAGTCCATTAAATACATTAGATTTTATGTAGTGCGGTAATTTACCGGCCTGGCCAATACCAGAAACCATAACCAGTTTTTCTGGAGCAATATCCAGCTCACCCAGGGCCATTTTAATTGATTTTAATATAGGAAAATTCCCACAGCCGGGACACCAGGCCACATCGGCTCCCACCATATCATAAATTTTTGGATCCATCTTAACACCCCTTAATCGTCTCCCAATTCTTCTAATAATATATCAATAACTTCTTCTACAGAAAAAGGCATTCCATTAAACTTCAAAACTTTTTTATCAATTTCAAAACCAGTTTCTAATTTGATTAGATTAGCAAACTGTCCCTTAGCATTATTTTCTAGAATAACAGTCTTATCCGCATTCTCCAGCATTTCCCTGGTCTCTGGATGCAGTGGGTAAAGCTGTTTAAAGTACAAAAAGGCCACGTCATTTCCTTCTAATTTTTCTACTGCTTCATAAATAGGCCAGTAGGTGGATCCCCATCCAATAATCAGCAGCTTGAATCTCTTATCCTTTTCATTTTCTTCTTTTACATTTGGAGGTTTATAATAGAATAGTTCTGGTTCAAAGACGTCTTCTACTATTTTATCCATTTTTTTCATCCTTTTTTCAACCATGGATGTTCTCATATCCAGATCTTCGGTGATATGACCCTCTTCATTGTGTTCGTCTGAATCAACAATGGCCAGGCCAGTCCCATAACCCGGTATTCCCCGGGGGGATATGCCGTGGGGAGTGAGGAGATAGCTAAATAATCGGGATGAGTTTCAACCAGATAATTCTCTACCTTAAGATCATCCACCTCTAAATGGGGGATGTTGTAGTAAATATCGGCAAAATACTGATCTGTTAAGATGAAAACAGGTATCTGATATTTTTCAGCCATGTTAAAGGCATAATGGGCCACTTCCAGGGCATCTTCAAATTTTCCCGGGGCATAAATGACACGGGGAAATTCTCCGGGACTGGCATACAGTGCCATATCCAGATCTTCCTGGGCAGTACGGGTGGGGAGTCCCACAGCCGGGCCTGGTCTTTGAGCCAGATAAATCACAATGGGGGTCTCCAGCATACCCGATAAACCCACGGCCTCAGTCATTAAGGCAAAACCACTGCCAGAGGTGGCCACCATGGAGCGGGCCCCGGCATAAGATGCTCCCAGTCCCATATTTATGGCGGCAATTTCGTCCTCGGCCTGTTCAAAAACCATTTCAAAATCATGGGCCTTATCTGCAATAAAAACCTGCAAAGGGCTGGAGGGGGTCATGGGATAGGATGACATGAACCGGCATCCTCCTGAGATACAACCCATTCCCACCGCTTCGGTACCATTTATTAGAAGCTCATTTCTTATTTGGGAGTCCTGGGAAATATTAATTGAAATTTTTCCTGAATCTATCAGTTCTTTTCCTAAAGAATACCCTTCGCTCCCGGCTTCCAGATCCCCTTTTAAAATCTTATCACCCTTGCGGGCAAACATGGCTTCAATACATTCATCAAAGGCCTTTTTTCAATTCCCAGAATGCAGGAAATGGCACCGGCGGCAATGACATTGGAATATATGGCCCCTCCTAATTCCCGGGCCTTTTCCAGGAAAGGAACTCTGATTACGTGATATTTATCCATATCCACCTCTTTTAAAAGAGTATCATCACATATAATCACAGTTTCAGGAGAGATCCGGTCTTCCAGATGCAAAACCGCTTCTTCACTCAGGGCTACCAGAAGGTCAATTCTATCCACGTAGGATCTCACCCTTTGGGAAGAGGCACGTATTTGAGTGGAATTTTGCCCGCCACGCACCCGGGACATGTATTCTTTGGTGGAAAACACATGGTAACCCCCTAGTTTAATGGCCTTCACCATGATGCTTTCCACAGTTTGAATTCCCTGGCCTGCTTCTCCGCAAAGAACTATAGAAACATCTTCTTTAATTTTTAAATTGGACATTTATTCACCTTTCCCCTTTTTTTCCTTTTCTTTTCCCATTTTAAAAAAATAATTAGATCAAATTTAAGATAAATTTAAGACAAAATTTTAAAAAAACCTGCAGCTTTTCAATCCCCTCTTTTTTAAATATTGCTGGTGGTAATCTTCAGCCATATAAAAGGTCTGGGCCGGTTCAATGGCCGTCACTATCTTTCGGGAGAAACGACCAGAAGATTCCTGTTTTCCCAGAGATTCCTCTGCCTCTTTTCTTTGTTCAGGGCTATGGTAAAATATAACTGACCGGTATTGTTCCCCCATATCCGGGCCCTGCCGATTTAAAGTGGTAGGGTCGTGGTTATCCCAGAAAACATCCAGTAATGCAGGATAGGAAATTTCATCCGGGTTGTAAAGCATTTCCACAACCTCCACGTGCCTGGTATTTCCCTGACAGACCTGTTCATAAGTTGGATTTTCAGTTATTCCACCCATGTAACCGACTGCTGTGGATTCAACTCCATTAAGATTTCTAAAAGTTTCTTCAACACCCCAAAAGCAACCTGCTCCAAAAGTGGCCCTTTCCAGATTTTTTCCCGAATTTTTAATCTCAGATTTTGAATCATCCATAATATTAGCCCCCATTTCAATAATTTTTGTTTCAAGGTTAGATGCATAATTTCATATTTTTTAATATGTCTATTAAGGTACAAATTTTTTGAGGAAAAAAGAATGAAATTAAGAGAATTAAAAATAATGGATTATTTAATATATTAATTAAAAGAAAATAATTATTAAGATTATATCGCGGTTATTAGTTGCTTTTTAGTTGAAGAGTATTTTTAAATAGTTATCAAAGTTTTTTCCATCTTCTGATATCCATCAGATTATAAAAACGATGAAACATTAGCATACAAACTCCTAAAAGCTCAAAAACGGGATTAGACGTCAAAATTATTATAAATGAAAATAGAGTGGTTCCTGATAATTACCACTAGTTAAATGATTACTTTAAAGAGAGCGAGGTAAGTAAGGATATACCTGGCCAAAGGTCCCTATTCCATGCATGCCAAGGTTCTGGTTGCTGATGGGAAAAAAGCATTTATAATTGGATCGGCATTCAACTAGAGTTACTGGGATACAAGTAAACATTACATTAACGAACCCCAAAGTCTGAAAAAAACGAAGGCCCTTAACACGACGTTTCCACATATTTTGAAGCCCCGGTTATCAGCCACCTGGAAGAGTTTCAAGAACTTTGGAATTACCTCTAGACCTCCATTTTAATAGAAAATAAGATAATTGATAATAAATAGTTATTAGACAATTCCCTGAGCTATCATTGCCTTTGCAACTTTAATAAATCCCACAATATTAGCTCCAACTACATAGTTGCCTTCAAATCCATATTCTTTAGCCATTTTATCAATATTTCTATATATGTCAACCATGGTTCTTTTTAATCGGGAATCAACCTCATCAAATGACCAGTGCATATTTGAGCTTCTTTGTGCCATTTCTAGTACACTGGTTGTAACTCCTCCAGCATTAGCTGCTTTTCCTGGTAAGAACATTATTCCAGATTTTAAGAATAATTTAGTAGCTTCGGGAGTTGATGGCTTATTTGCTCCTTCTGCAACATATTTAACTCCATTATTAATAAGTTTTCTTGCTGAATCTTCATCTAACTCATTTTGAGTAGCACAGGGAAGAGCTATATCACATTTTATATTCCAAAGACCTTTACTTCCTTCTTTATAGATGGTATCAGGAAAATCATTTAAGTATTCATGGATACATTTTCTATTTTCTTCTTTGATATGTTTTACAAAGGGAATAGATATTCCATTTTCGTCATAAATGTAACCTTTTGAGTCAGACATAGCAATAACTGTTGCTCCAAGGTGTATAGCCTTTTCAGCTGCATATATGGCCACATTTCCTGAACCAGAAACTATTATTTTTTTACCTTCCAAAGTTTCCCCCCTTGCTTTTAAAGCTTCTTCCAATATATAAATAAGGCCATAACCTGTGGCTTCGGTTCTTACAAGAGATCCACCATATTCTATTCCACTTCCGGTTAATACACAATTATGTCTATTTGCAATTCTATTATACTGCCCAAATAGGTACCCCACTTCTCTTAAACCCACACCAATATCCCCCGCAGGGACATCAACATCAGGCCCTATATAATGTCTAAGTTCAGTCATGAAACTCTGGCAGAATCTCATAACCTCAGCATCGGATCTGCCTTTTGGATTGAAATCACTTCCACCCTTTGCACCGCCAATTGACATGCCTGTAAGACTGTTTTTTAAAATCTGTTCTAATGCTAATAATTTAAGAACCGATAAATTAACCGTCTCATGAAAACGGAGCCCGCCCTTATATGGGCCAAGTGCACTGTTGAACTGAACACGAAAACCTCGATTCACCTGTACTTCACCATTATCATCAACCCAGGGTACTCTAAACATAATCACTCTTTCAGGTTCTAAAAATCTTTCTAAAATCTTTGCTTCCTGAAATTCAGGATGCCTTTCAAACACTACATTAAGACATCTTAAAATCTCAGTTGCAGTCTGTATGAACTCTGGTTCATAAGGATTTTTTCTCTTCAGCTCTTCTAATACATCATCTACGTATGTCATATCCTCATCTCCTAATTTTGGATGGTAAGCATCAATATTTCATATCTAATAAAATATTAAATGTTTCGTTAACCAGAAATTCGATAACTTTAGGGTTTAATTCTTCCTTTATAATGCCTTTTATATTCATTTACCTTTACTAAATTCTGATACAATTCATCAGGAGTTGTATTTTTTATTTTTTGCACAGTATAATAATCTGAATTTACAGCAAGGTTTCAAAAAGCCGGATTAACATAACGTAACCAGGAAACATCACAGATTTTAGATATTCAAGTTTAAAATTATAATTAAAAAAAAAGATTCAGGATTATAAATAATCCTATTATTCATTTGGAACGTTTGATTTCATTAAATCTGATGGACTAACAAAGAATAAAGCTATTCCATCAATTATTAACCATATTCCTATCAATAAAGCCAGATAATATGGATTCCATGCGTATGAAGCTAATATTATGTATAATATACCTAATATAACACCTAATCCACCTACTCCTTTACTGGCAGTTTCTTCTTTAACAAAGAAAGACATTATACCGGATATAATCAGGAAGAAACCAGCGAAGTAAAGCCAGAAACTTGCCAATGCACTAAATGCAAGTATGCTTCCGAATAAACCAATTCCACCTACTATTGCTATAATTCCCAGTATCAAATATGCTATACTAGCTCCTTTACTTGCACTCCATATTCCGAAACTCTGGGACAATAACCAGATTCCTAATAAAATTATAGCAAATCCGGCCATTACACTAGCAGTAAATACACTAAATAATGGGAAAACAATTACTAAAATACCTAATATTATCGCTAAAATACCTAATAATATATTATTTCCTTCAGCCATGTTATTTTATCCTCCTTTAATTTTTTTAAACATGCTAACTAATAACTCATAACATATTAGTATAAATAATCATCGATTTTAAATGTACAATTAAAAGTTTATATAAAAGATAATTCTAATATCAATGAAATAATTAAAATAATTGAAATTTAAGGAGGTAGAGAATGAGTTATTTGAATCCTGATCCCGAAGATATAAGTCCTTTACAGCGAAATTTACTTCGAATTTTAAGGATATTTCTGTTAATTGTTGGTATTTATGTTTTGATTTTTGGGGGCGCTAATGGTGCCGAAAGAATTTTTGGTTTGTTAATTTTAATATCACTGGCAATAATTAATGCACCTTCATTTTTCACCAAAGGCCGAATACGTGCACTTCCAGTCGAAATTGAGCTTTTATTACTGGCCATGGTTCTTTTTGAATTTGTAGGAGGGGATGCCCTTGGATTATATGTGAAGATGCCTTATTATGACAACTTTATGCATTTCATGCTCCCATTATACATTGCATTAATTGGTATGATGGTTGTTTATACCATGTACTTCTATGGTAAGCTTAAAGCATCATATGGGGCCATGGCATTTATCATTGTACTGGTAACTATAGGCTTAGGAGGAGTACTGGAAATGGGAGAATATACCTATGACACGTACTTGTCCCAGGGTCCTTTAGGAGATATTACAGGTAACACTCAAATGCAAGGATCACCTACCCAGGATGCCCATGATGACACTATGAATGACTTATTTATGGATGCATTTGGAGCCATAGCTGGAGCAGCAATAGGAGTTTGGTTAATCCGCAGAAATGATAAGAAAGGTGACCACTGGAATGTTGCAGATAAAGTAGGAGAAATAATAAATTAATCCTATTTTTTTTTTATTTTTTTTTTTTGAATTAAAAAGTAAATATTTCAGGATTTAATAGTGTTGTGATTAGGGAAAATAATTTCGAAAAGAATCGGTTACTTATATACTAATTATTTGAATACAAAAAAATAATAAAAGAAAAGAGTTTTTTCATCAAAGTTTTCTAAGATGTAAATATCTGAATGGTTCCTTTTGCATTAATATTTACTATTAAAAATCCTTTTATGTTGGTATCATTAAAGGTGTAGGAAATTGTTTTTGGACTGGTTTCATTGATTAAGTTTATGGATTTCATGGAAATTATACTGGAGTTGTAGGTTTTTTGAAGTTCGGTAGTGTTTCCAGTAAAAGTTACAGTCACCGGAACCGTACTTAGAGCGTATATGTTCACATAGGAACTATTAACATTTGAATTTATTTTCGTCAAATTTTGGGCATCAACTTTGATGTTATTGGTTCCATTAGGCACGGTAACATTCTGTGCCCCAATAAAATTTGGAGCATCGCCTTCTGATAGATTGTATTGATACAATAGCGTTTCATTATTGGTGCATCCGGAAGCAGCAACAACTACCACCAATATTGCTACTATTCCAAATAATGCTATTTTCGATTTCATTAAATCCCTCCATTTAATTATCGAATTATAATATTATATTTGAAAAATCTTGGATTAATAGTTATTGAAATTTAAATGTGCGATTTAATCTGAGTTTGATATAATTAACCAAATTGTTTAATTTCAGCTGGATCATCATAGAAATAGTTAATTCCCAGAAATAAAAAAAAAGTAAATTGGATGTGCCAAGCAGGAGAAAAATAATAATCCTTTTTATTTTAATTTATTGAATTTGAAATTTAAAAAAGAAGATTTAGGATTATAATAATCCTAGGCCATTAAGACCTATGGCCATTAAGACAAATTTGTATTTGGTTTTAGCTATTAAAATTATTATTTATTCGCTATCACGGCGGCAATACCACCAAATAATAACATGAATACTGATATCCATGCAAACCAAATTATTAATCCGGGGAACCATGCTAAGATTATCCCAAAGATGATAGCATATCCTATCATTGCTCCGCCACTAATTTGTTGCTGTTGTTGTTGTTCCATTATTTCACTCCGATAATTTTTTTATAATTTTTTATTCTAATTCTAATTTAATTCCACCAATTCTAGGGGCCAGGAAATTGTACAATAATACTACTATAGCTGTTCCTATAAAGGTTAAAAAGAATGCCATAACCGGCCAAATTAGAATAAGATAGACGAAACCCATACCTGCAATTGAAGCTGCTGCTGAATTTACAATTTCAGCTGTTTGAGGATGTAAAGCGATGATATAATTACTAATATCGTATAATGTTTCATATCCAATAATGAAATATATGATTCCTGCTATGAATGATAAAATCAAAGAAATCACGGATGTTATTAAGGAAACATCAATCACTGGCAAAGATTTTACTTCTTTAATCACGGTTTTTACTTCTTCCATTTAAATTACCTCCTTATAATGATATACTAGATATAGTATTCTAACTTAAATAATTATTTAATTTAAATGTACAATTAAATAATGACCTATCTCCTGAAATACCAATCGGGATATAAAAAAAATATAAATCAATTAATAATATTAATCAGCTGTTTTTTGTTCTAACTCCTCTTTAGTAATTTTAAGCAGAACGTAATCTCCAATATAGTTTATATCTTCGTTAGAGATTATAAGATGCTTCTTATTAAATGCACCGCCAGTTAATACAAGAACATTGTGAATAAGACATCCTTGAGGGTCGATGATCATATCTCCTATTTTACCAACAGTCATTGCATCTTCAGAAATTACTTGCTTTCCTACTAAATCTTTATAATGAAATTCATTTTCCATTAATTCTTCAATTTTATCTACTTTTGAAATGTTATCCAGGTCATCTTTACTTAATTTTAGCTGTACATAGTCCCCTATTTCTGCTAAATCATTTTCAGTCACTGCAAAAAAACTTTTTTTTAAAGTACTTCCTCCAGCAATTATAATTTTATCAACAAGACATTCTTTTAAGTTCATAGCAAGATCTGCTATTTTTCCAACTTCTAAGGCATCTTTAGTAAGTACTTTCATTCCAATAAAATCACTGGCATTCATTTTTACATCTCCATTAGCTAATTTTTTTTTTGAGATATTGCAATAATGTAGTTATTAATTGAACATTTATAACATATAATTATTTATATTCATTTATAAACTATTATTAAGATTGAAAATTAGAAATAGTGAAAATATGACGGATTATAAAGGATAGAATTATTATTATAAATTATTAAGATAATTTAATTCTGGAAAATATAGTAAAATAAAATATAGTAAACTAAATAAATTCATTAAAGGTTTAAGGTTGTTTTATGGATAGAAAAATAATTCAAATATCAGATTTGCATTTTGGAGACAGTACATTTTCACAAGAACTTAAATCTAATCTTCTCCAACAATTGTGGGACAAAAATCCAGATCTCTTAATTTTTGCTGGAGATCTTACTGCAGAGGGTTACAAACATGAATATGACCAGGTAATGGATTTTATTGATGAATTAAATTCTATTGCCCAAACTTACGTGATCCCTGGAAACCACGATGCTCGTAATGTAGGATTGGTACATTTTGAAAGCATGATTGGGGAGAGAAAATTTGTTCACAAAGACAAAACTTCTAAATTCACAATTGTTGGATTAGATTCATCAGAACCAGATATTAGTGCTGGCCAAATTGGACGCGACCAAATGGACTGGTTAAATGCAGAACTGAAGAAAATATCTGATGATAGAGTCAAAGTTGTTACTTTTCACCATCATCTATTACCTATTCCCAATACTGGTAGAGAAAGAAACATGTTATTAGATGCGGGAGATTTAATCCGCGTTTTGTTAGATAATGGGGTTGATTTTGTGTTAGGTGGTCATAAACACGTTCCTAATGTGTGGATGCTGGAAAACATGGCCATAATTAACTCAGGAACCCCCACCACCCAGAGACTCCGGGGAAATATGTACTCCAGTTACAATGAACTGCATATTATCGACGGTGAGATGTTTGTAAATCTGATAAACACCAAAAATGGAACTAAAAAAGAGATGGCCCATTATAAGAGAGAAATAAAAGATGAAAAATCGGTTATTAAATCTTACACCCATAAACCAATATAATACATTTTATATTATTTTATTCAATGATCTGTTTTATATGATTCAAATATTTTTTAATCTCTTTTAATTCTTTATCTTTTTCATCAAGCTTTTTAACAAGCTCTTTATACTCTTCACTGCTCACAGATTCTATATTTCTTTTTTCAAAGGATAGATTATCCAGTGCCTCAAGATATTTATTTTTAAGAAGTTTAATTTCAGCTTCAGAATGATAATCTATATTATCATCCAATTTTTGGCCTAAAAGAGCGTTGGATATGGGCTCGTCTATTCCAGATTCATATAATTTAGTTTTAAAATACTTTCGAAGCATGGTTGAAGAAAAAAATCTTCTTTTTTTTGTTAAATACCCAAAATTAGCCCTATTATTTACTCGTTTAAAAATAGAACCATGGGTGGAAACATTTAGAGCTTGATTTTTAGAATTAACAAAGAGTGGGTCTTTTAATGATTTAATAGGCTTATTTTTTCTTTCCCTATCTATTAAATAACTTAATATGGCCTGAGTTGATTCGGGACTATTAAAAGTGACATAATTTTTTCCAGTCCTATTTTTTGAAATTTTCCAGGTCCCAACAATTCCATCCATTTTAAAAACTTTATCAGCTATTTCAGCCACCTTGAATTTATCTTCAGGATTTAAATCGATGTATTCTTCTATTGAATTAATAAAATCACCATAGCTTAAATGTCTTAATTCAGTAGCTTCCATACCTGAAGACGTGTGGAGTAAAATAATAGCTTTATCCCGCAAACAGCTTAATTCAAGAGATTCTTTAATTTGATGCGAGGATATAATCTCTTTTGGATTCAAATCGTCTGTTTCTGGTGATATAATCTGATTAATACCTTCGGTATCAACATCAAATTCTTTATAAAATGCTTTAACTGTATCTACGTGATTAATAATAGTATTAAATGATTTCCCACTTGTTTTTAGGTTATCAATGTAATCGTGAAAATACTCGTTAATTTTCGATCCTTTATTTTTCCGAGCTTCTTTAATTAATTCAGAAGGATTCATACCTAAAAATTCACAAAAAGATCTTAACCTTCCAATATATACTCTTTCACTTGATTCAGAGAGCTCTCTACTTTTTATAAAATTTTCAAGATAGGGATCATTTGTTATTTTAATTTCCGGGTCCTGCATATTAACAAACCTTTTAATCAAACATTTATGTGATGTAATATTTGTAAAAAATTATATAAAATTATTTATTTATTATATTTTAAAATCATTTTCAATGGAATTCGAATTATCTTTTGTTATTTTCCAGACTTTATATAGTTTATTAGTAGGTTTGAAATCATTTGTAAAAAAATAAAAAATAATAGTTTAAATCTTATCGATGTAGTTAGTTGCTTATATTGGATTAAAGTTAAGCAGCAGATTCCCCTTTAATAAGGACTCCTATAACTCCTCCAATTGCACCAAGTATGAAATCAATAATTAAAGCTCCGATTACAGTTACTGCAAAATTGGCTCCAGTTGGTACTAATACAGTAAATGCAGTTATAAAACTGGCAAATGCGAAGTATGCAAGTATGGTATAAATAAGTCCACCTATACCGGCTCCAATTCCTCCGTTAATTGCTCCATCGCCTGTGGTACTGGTATATGCGTAACCTACTACAATTCCAGCTATTATTGGGGCTATGATAGCTATTAATCCTACATAAAATCCGAAGATTGCTAAAACTGCTGTAAGAACTATTGCTATAACTATGGCCATTAGGTTTAGTTTCACTTTTTCACCTCCCTTTAAAAATTGATTAAATCGTTATTACTTGATAACTTTTTTTAGGAGAAATTGAACGCCAATATTTTAATTATCTATGGAGGCAGTTCCATTTCTACAAATGCATGTATTTTACTCCATATAAATAGTTATTGAATTTAAATGTATGATTAAAAATATTATTTAATCATATTCGGTGATGTTATGAACTTCTATAATTATTTAATTCTTCTATAAAAATAATATTAAATCTTATCGTGTGATATAATATATTATATAATGGTTTATAGGGGGAAAAAATGTTAGAAAAAAAGTATAACATGCCAGAAAAAGGGGCGGCAGTTCAAAAGGATATGAAAACTTATGCTATAATACCGCATATCCCTGGGGGATTACTTGAACCAGATGTTTTACGTAAAATAGCAGACATTGCAGAAAAATACGATGTTAAAATCATTAAAATGACTTCTGAACATCGAATAGGATTATATGGTATAAAAGAAGAAGATATTGATAATATATGGGATGATTTGGATATGGAACCTGGTGGTTTCATTGGAAAATGTGTAAGAGCCACTAAATTCTGCACAGGAAATACTTCTTGTAAGAAAGGTTATCAAAACACTGTTAAAATGGGACTGATGATTGATGAAAATTTTCATAAGATGCAAACACCCCATAAAATTAAAATAGCCATTTCGGGTTGCACCAGTTCATGTGCTGAATCTACTGTGAGGGATATAGGTCTTATTGGAGCTCCGAAAGGATGGATAATGTTAGTAGGTGGAAGATGTGGGCTTCAAACCAAAAAAGGAAAAGTTCTAGCCAGAGATCTATCTGATGCTCAGGTAATTAACATTATTGGTAAAATAGTTGAGTATTACCAAGAAAAGAACATAGAACAGAGAATGGCCCGGTTTATTGACATTATAGGGTTTGAAAAATTTTCTCAGGATATTTTAGAAAATTGATTTAAATTTTGAGGAACTCTTTTCATTATTTTTAAAAAGAGCAGAATATTAAATAATCTTGAATGAGGATATTTAATGTTCTATTCATCAAGTGCTAGATGAGAAAATTAGATTTTTTCTATTTATAAAAAAAGAGTATTAACATCTAATTATCCAAATTTTTGGGGAATGATGATTCATTATTACTTTCAGATTTATTTTTGTCCTGGGCAATGTTATTGAGCAGTTCCATCATGTCATAAATGATATCGGTAAAGATCTCTTCTCTTTCTAAAAATGTTTCTTCTAAACCTTTTTGCATATTAATATCATTAACAATTCCCAGTAAACCAGTATATTCTTTTTTAGAATTAAAAATAGGAGAAACAGTTAAATTTGACCAGAATATGTTCCCTTTCTTATCTAAAAGTTTGAACCAGTCATATCGTTCTATTTGGGACTCAACATGTTTCCCAGACTTATAAAATTCCTCTTCTTCCCCAATAAAACTTTTTATAGACAGTTCTAACATCTCATTTTTAGTATAATCCAACATTTGAGCCATATGCTCATTTAAATATTTAATTACACCCTTTTCATCTAAAATAAACATTCCGGCAGTGGATTTTTCAACCATATACCGGTATCTTCTTTCACTATCTGCCAGTTCTTTTTCCATATTTTTACGTTCGGTGATATCAAGGTGAAGCCATAATCTGCCGTATGGTTTCTCTCCAACAAAAATGGGAACAAAATCTCGTAGACAAGTTTTTCCTCCTCTCATATGAATTTCTTCACCTATCACCGGTTTCCAAAGATTAACGATTTCTTGAATACGGTTTAACTCCTCGTCGGGAAATTGATAGGCACTTTTTATTTTTTTAATCATTTCAGATGCAGTGAGCCCTATTAATTCTTCTGGAGATTCCATGAGACTGAAATAGTCGCAAAACGATTGATTTGCGAATTCAATAGTATCTTTTTCTGTTACCAACAAAATACTGGCCCTTATATTATTTAAAATGGTGTAAAAACGTTTTAAAGTTGTTTGAAGTATATTTTCAGCTTTTTTAAGCTCAGTTAAATCAATAAGAGAAGCTATGCTTCTGGCTGTCCCAGGAATCATGGCCACATTAATTAAAATAATCTTAATATGGCCTTCTTTATTAACTAACTGAGCTTCATAATGTTCCGGTGGACTTTCTATACCTTTTCTGCGCATTTGGTGATATTCTTCCATCATATCCAGATTTTCTGGAGGAACCATTTCTTTCCAGCTTATTTTACCCTCCACATTTTCCTTGGAATAACCTGAAAGTTTTTCAAACTGGCTATTGGCCATTAAAATGGTGGTATCCTCATCGATAACAATACTGGCCGTTCCAGTATTTTCAAAAAGGGTTTTATAAAATGCTTCTGACTCTTTTAATTGGTTTTCTACTATTTTTAAATCATTTATATCTTGCGCAGTACCCCTTACGCCAGTAATATTCCCTTTCTCGTCTTTTTTTGGTTTAGCTATTATATGGAGGAAACAGATAGAATTATCTGGTTTTATTACTCTTACATCAAATTCTACATCTTTCCCGGTTGTAATTACCGTTTGAGTGGCATTATGAAAATTATCCCAATCTTCAGGATGTATTATTTTCTGATTATCATAATAATGTTTAAGCTGGTCACTTCCAGGCTCATATCCTACAATTTTATAAAGCCCATCAGTCCAGGTTCGATCTAAAGTCACAGGATCCAATTCCCAAAAACCAAACCGGGCAATTGATTCTGCTTCATTAAATTTATTTTTAATGTCCTCTAATTCTGTTTCTAATCTTTCTATTTTTTCATTTCTAATTAATTCCAATTCCGGATTAAAAACTTTTCCTGTTTTATTAGTCATAGCATCAAACTTTATGATTTATTCCATTATATTGATTAAAATTTATTAAATAGATTAATTATAACTTAGATTTGATATGATATATTATATAAATAAAATTTACAAATAATAAACAGTTAGTTTAATAGCAATATTTTTTATTATATTTTTATTAAATAATGGGGTAAAAAATGGTTCCAGATATAAAAATGTCATCAGTAACTCCTTTGTTGATTCTTATTATTCTTTTCACTTTATTGTCTTTTGGGATTTTAATGCCAATTATAACTCTCATTATTTTCGGAGCTATGATTGCTTTCCTTGTAAGACCTTTAGCTTTAAAAATCAAACCTTATGTAAAATATGAAACTTTGGCCATCTTTTTGGCCATGGGTATATTAGCAGCGCCCTTAATTTTGATTATATATTTCACAGCAAGTCAAATTCTATTATTAGCCAGTGATATTGCACAAAGCATCAGTTTTTCAACAAATGGTACATTAAATGCAACAAACGGCACAGTAAATGCAACAAATTATAGTATGAATGCTGATGTTAAAAATCTAGGGCCTTTAGATAGCGCTGTAAGCTCCTTAGTAGATCAAATAGGCAAAATGATTGCTCAGTTTACGTTGTGGCTTGCCGGACAGATAGTTGGCATTATTGCTTACCTGCCCTCATTCTTGACTAATGTCATCATATTACTATTTTCAATATTTTATTTCGCTAAAGACGGTGATAAATTTGTTAAACTCTTAAAAGACATCCTTCCCCAGGATGAAACATTTAAAAAATTACACGTTCAAGTCAATGATATTCTCAAATCCATAATGATAGTAAATGTTATAGCAGCAGTTCTTCTTGGTTTACTATCTGTAATATTATATTACCTCGTTGGATATCCGTATGTTCTTCTCCTGGGAGTTTTAACTGCTTTTTCTGAGTTTATCCCAGTGGTAGGTCCCTGGATAGTTTACGGAACCCTGGGAGTCCTAAGTATTATCACTGGAAACTATGTTGTGGGGATTGTAGTTATTATATTTGGTTGGTTAATAGACACCGTGGTGGACATGTACCTTCGCCCGAGGATGGCCTCCAAGTATACAGAAGTCCATCCCCTGGTTTTATTAGTAGGATTTCTATTTGGAGCCATTACATTAGGACTGCCTGGACTATTTGTAGGACCATTAATAGTTGGAATTGCCTATGTACTATACCAGGCCTACCGGGATGAAAAAGTAAATGAAAATGGTTAAAATATCAATTTCAAATCTAATATGATTGATAAAAAATTTTTTATGGTTCTTATAATCAATAGTAACAGCGGATCTTTGTTTTATGGATATTATAAGTGATAAAAATGGATAAAAAGGATAATAAGTCCAAAATTCGATATGATAATTCTAAAATTGAAAAAATTGATCGAAAACTTGTAATGCGGCTGAGAATCTATTTAATTGTGATGATTACTATCTTTGCTGTAATAGTAATTGAAGTGGTACAAGGAAGGTTTATTATCCAATGGGCTTTAGTTGGGATACTTGTTGGTTTATTAGTTGGCACCATAGTCACCCGCATGTATAATCTGAGTTGGGATGAAGAATCTAATACAGTTGTTGGAAAAATGGATGGGATTGGTATAGTAATTCTAGTAGGTTATCTTATTTGGGAATTTACTAAATCAGATTTTTTGGGATATTGGGTGCAAGGATCTGTTCTATCTGCAATTCTTCTTGGTATTACTGCCGGTAGTATGCTAGCAAGGTTGGTGAGCAATAAACGCAGCATAGAACAAATTCTAATAGCCTTGGAAATATAATTTTTAATACATTCGAAATTCAGCACATAATTGATTTTTTATAATAAATATTTCAATGTAAATTAGTAATAATTGATTTGAATGTTTTCCCGGAAGTTTAGGTAAACAATATTAATCTTTAAAAACAAAATAAAACCATGGTTTTAAAAAACTACATGCTATTTTTAGTTGTTTTATTTTTAATATTCTTATTTAATCCTGCTTCTGTCCAGGCTGTTAATGTTCAACCACCTTCCCAACCCCTCAGTGGTCCTGGAGGCTTGGATTACAACCATTCACAAATTATAACTTATTCTTATGGCCAGGGGGCCCAGCAGTACTGGATATTTGAACCGGCTTCTCCTAAACCTGATTCGGCCCCGATAATCGTTTTCAACCATGGTTGGGCTGCCACTAATCCTATTATCTACCAGGCCTGGATAAATCACCTGGTTAAAAAAGGAAATATAGTAATTTATCCCCGCTATCAAAACAACATCTTTGATTCTTCAGATAATTTCACTCAAAATGCCATATATTCTGTCAGGGATGCCTTAAAACAGCTCCAATCAGGTAATCACGTTCGTCCCCAGATTGATAATTTGGCCATTGTAGGACATTCTGCCGGGGGCATTATAAGTATAAATATGGCCGCCCGGGCATCTTCAGAAGGA
This sequence comes from uncultured Methanobacteriaceae archaeon, assembly GCA_963698135.1. Classification (GTDB taxonomy): domain Archaea; phylum Methanobacteriota; class Methanobacteria; order Methanobacteriales; family Methanobacteriaceae; genus UBA349. The sequence goes on from CAVOPP010000012.1 coordinate 119,101, forward strand.
ATTCCAATTCCTAAAGCCGTTTTTTCGGTTGAACCAGGTAAATCCCGTTCCAGTGAAGATCAAATGGGCCCAGTAATGGAAAATCTGTCTAATATATCCAGTAACACGCTTTTATTAACTCTGGCCGGAGATAAAGATGATATTGTTGGTAACAATGATGCTAAAAAGATTATTTCCGATACTCCCCAAGTACCTGCTGAAAATAAGGACTTTATAATTATGGTCTCTGATGAGCATGGAAGTCCAGCCCTGGAAGCTGATCACCTGGCCCCTCTGGCAGTTTGGAACTCTAATAATTTTACGGTGCTGGTTAATGGTCTGGATTATTATGGTACCTGGAAATTATTTGATGGACTTTATGAGGCGGCCTTTTATGGAAAAAATAAGGAATATGCTCTGGGAAACTCTTCACAACAGAGATTTATGGGCTTGTGGAGTGATGGAAAGCCGGTTAAGGAGTTAATTATTCTGGATACCCCTTGATTTTCTATTAATTTATTTTATTAATATTATTTTTTATTTCCTCAATATTATTCATGTATCCCACTTTACCGGTTAAATGGTTTTTATAATGAATTGCGATAAATTTATAAACAATTATTCTATTGGGGGTGGTCTTAATAATGATATTAACTGATTATTTTCACCTGATTTTGTTTATTTACCTTAATAATACTTTTTTTAATAATTAAATGACTATTAGTAGTTAAAATCCTACTCCTCATTAAGATTATATATCTTGTTAAACAAAAGAAGTGTATAAAAAAATTTTAATAATTAAGTTTCGTTCCAAATTAATATAATTCGATTTTTAAATCATTTGTCTATATCACATAAAAACCCACTTGCCTTGTTTGATTTATAATAAAAATTACCATCATTATAATAAAAAAGATTTAAGTATATAAATATGGAATTTTAAGTATAACCAACGAATAATTAATTTAATTCATAAAAAAATCTATATTCATGAAATTCCCACTAATTATCTCATATAATTGTCCATAATAAATATTCAAAATATAACCTTAATATTAAAAGTAAGATCGTTTTAAACATTTTAATTTCTAATATTCAGTTTTAGGTGTACTAATGAAAATAGCCGTTCTAGGTCTTGGTGTAGAAGGAAAAAAAGCTGTAAGATCTCTTAAAATTAGAGATTATGCTGTATATGCCAGTGACTTAAATGATGATCTTTCTCGGGAAGATTTAGATGAGATTTTAGATGAATCTGAATTTGATTTAGGTTTCCATGACATGGAAAAAATTCAATCTGCCGATGCGGTTATTGTCAGTCCTGGTTTATGGAAAAGCGACATGGCCATCCAGATCAAAGATTCTAAAAAAACTCTTCCTGATGTAATGCAAGCTCATAAATCTGTTTTCACCATTGGAGTTACTGGAACCAATGGTAAAACCACCACCACCTATATGATAAAGGAAATTCTGGAAAAGTCCGGCTTAAAGGTCCTGGTGGGTGGAAATGCAGGAGGGGGATTTGAAGGATACACTGAAGTAGTCCTGCAATCCCATGTAGAAGAATACGACGTGATTCTGGTGGAAATTTGCGATATGACCCTGGAATTTTGCGATCACTGCTTTGACATTGATATGGTGGTCCTAACCAACCTGGAAAGAGATCACATGGACGTGCACGGCTCTCTAGATAATTACCGCCAAAAAATAGCTGGATTTTTAGAAGGAAAAAACGTTATTTTAAACAAAAACGATGTCCAGCTCCATGAACTTTCACAATCTGCCCAATCCTGTAATTTCTTCCAGGAATGTGACAGTGAAATTCAGCTGGTTGGTAAATTCAATAAATTAAATGCTGGTGCTGCCCAGGCCGCTGCCCGGGTGCTGGAAATTGATGAACAGGTTATTGAGGATTCTTTAAAAGAATTCCATGGGATTGAAGGCCGTATTAAATCTTATTATATTAATGAAAGTGAAATATTCGCTGGTAAAACCGATAATGCCCATGCCACCGCGGTGGTACTGGAAGAGAGAAAATTTCAGGCGGTTTTCCTGGGAACCCCCCGAAAAGACGAACCCTGGAGACTGGAGATACTGGACGAAGTTTCTAAATATGAACCAGAAGTTGTGGTTCTTTTCCCAGGCCTTGAAAACACAGTTGATCAAGCATTGGAACGATTAAAATGCCTGGATTTTAAAGGTAAAATATTAACTATTGGTGAATCAGATAAATTACTGGAAATGATTATGAAAATGACTGAGGATTATAAATACATATTTATTGGCGGTAATGGCCAGAATAAAATTCTGGAAATTCAAAAAAAGCTTGATATAATGGCTAAAAGTTGATAACGTGATTAAAGACAAAAAAATTCTCGTGGTAGGGGCTGGGAATGCAGGACGTCCAGCAGCGAATCTTTTAAATTATTTAGGCAACCAGGTAAGGGTCTCCGACTTTAAAGATTACAATTCACTTCCTAAAAAAGCCAGAAATAAAATTAAAGAACTGGAAAAGAAGGGAATTAATTTTGAATTAGGCACCCACATATTTGACAGTGTGTTATGGGCTGATGCTATTTTTGTATCCCCTAATATTCCAGCAGATTCTGATATAAGGAAATTTATTGAAAATTCCCGGTCTAAAAATGATATTAAAGAAATAACAACTTCTGATATAGGTGAAATATTAAATAACCTCATAAAATTACCCATGGTGGGTATCGCCGGGACAGATGGTAAAACCACCACCACCAACATGATAAATCACGTTTTAAAATCAGAATCTTTCCGCACACTGGTATTTTCTTCCCTGCAGGATTCTCTGGTTATTGAGGGTCTGGTGGACATGGTAGTTAATGAAGAAACCCAAAGTAAAGATTTTGCTATTTTTGAACTACCACACGGAACCATTCGCATGGCCCAGGGACTGGAAATATGCGCCGGTGTTTTAACCAACCTCACCCCGGACCACATGGATGAATTTAAAAATTATGAAGATTACATCGGTCGAAACTTTTCTATTAAAGACCTGGTTCACCCGGCAGGGATATTAATTGCCAATGGAGACGACCCCATAATAAACCAGCGATTAAATCAAATAGACACGGAATATATTTTATATGGCCTGGGAACACCTCAAACCATAGAATTCAATGGACAAACTTATCCTCCGGCGGAAGTTAATCTGGATATATTCGCCGAGAATATAAAACTCAATGGAATGGATGGAACTTCATTTGATGTTGTTTCCACGGGTCTCCCCACAGCAATTTGTAAAAATTGTGGAGAAATTATCTGTAATTGTGGAAATTTCCAGAGGAAAATAGTGGAATCCTTTAAAATAAATATAACTCTCAATGTACCTGGTTTCTTTAATATCGAAAACGCACTATCATCCATGGCCACGGCCCTGGTTCTTGGGTTTGAAATGGATTACATAAAAGATAAGCTGGAGTCTTTCAATGGGGTAAAGGGCCGTTTTGAAAAAATTGACCACCTGGATGGAGTTAATATTTTCATGGATGCCGCCCACAATCCGGAAAGTATGGAAAAGTTATTTGAAGGTTTAAAGGTTCCGGGACGTTTAATTGTAAGTCTGGATAATCCTGACACTTTGACTGTCCGTGATAAGTTTAAAATAGGTTCTATTTTAGGGAAAAACTGTGACGTGGTCATAGCCAGTGCTAAAAACGAAACCACAGAAGTGATTGATATTGAAGCTGCCCAGGAAGTGGCTGCCGGATCAAAAACCACCGAAACATATCTCACGGAAAATGTGGTGAAATCCATTTCCAAAGCTCTGGAAATTTCTTCTCCCGGTGATACTATACTACACATAGGTCCTGGGGTGGTTAATGCCTATTCCAGTGTAAAAAATGATATTATTAATGCTATTAAGTCATTTAAAGATTCTAAAGGGAAAGTAGTGGTTATTGGGGGTTGTGGAACAGTAGGTAGTTTAATGGCCCGGGTTTTAAACAACCACGGCGCAGAGGTCACTGTTTCTGATTCAGCTCATCAAACACCTCTCCAGGCTGTTTTTGCCCAGGAAGGAATAAAACTGGATCTGGGAGGTCATGACCCTGATGTTTTAGCCCAGGCAGATACGGTTGCAGTAGCTCCCAGCCTGATGGAAAATGATGCACTCCTGGAAGACATTAAATCAAAGTCTGATGCAGATATTATCAGTGTAAACGAAATTTTAAGCTTCTTTAAGGTTGAAAAACCAGTGGTGGGTATAACCGGAACTAATGGTAAAACCACCACCACCCAAATGCTTAAAAATATTCTTAAAATTGCTGGACTCAACATACCGGAGCATTTTATGAATATACAGGGAAATACAGAACTCATACCAGCATTACAATCTCGATTGAAAGGAGATGCCGCGGTGGTGGAAATAGGAACCTTTGGCAGGGCCCATGAAATCAAAAATTCGGCCTTAAACTGCGAAGTATCTGTGGGACTAATTACCAATGTATCCCGGGATCATCTGGACGAGGAAAATGATTTTATAGAATATATTAACTGTAAAAAAGAAATGGTGGATGTGGCAGATATTCTGGTGCTAAATGCCGATGATCCACTGGTGGCCAACTTTGCCGGGGACATACATCCCTATAATGTGATATTTTATGGTATTAAAGGCCTGGAAATGGAATTAAATTCATTTCCAGAGGGAAGGGAATGTCCCTTATGTGAAAACATCCTGAAATACAACGAACATTATCTGGGGCATCTGGGAGATTATCGCTGTGCTTGTGGATATAAACGCCCTGAAATAGATGTTATAGCTACTCAGGTCACCGATAACTCTTTTAAATTAATCATTGGTTCTAATTCTGCCCGGGTACACCTTAAAACCGGCGGGATATGCAACGTTTATAATGCCCTGGCTGCGGCCTCAGCTGCCATTGTTATGGGCATTGATTTTGTGGATATAGTGGCCGGCATTGAAGAATTTGAAGGTGTGGACGGTCGGTTTGAAAAGATTTGTGAAAACCCAGAAATCATTATTGATTTTGCCCACAACCCGGCCGGGGTAAAGGCAGCTATACAGGCTATTTGCCCTGCTCCAGAGTCGCGATTGATTGTGATAAATACCATATCTTCAGAAAGTGGTCTGGTAGGGGATCGTGAAATTGCACAGATTTTAAATAGTGCGGATATGGTGATTCCAGCTTCCTATGCCGCCCGAGAATCCTCAAATATTATTAAAAAAGATATAATTTTTGTACAGGCCAGTAAAGAAAAAGCAAAGATTGGCACTTTAGGGGCCAGCAAAAAACAGGTTTTTGAAGCCATTGAAAAAGCACTGGAAATTGTTAATGATAACGACGTAATTTTAATCATTGGAGAAGGAGGAGTCAAGTATTCAAAAGAAATTTTGGAAGAAATCAGCATTTAAAATATTTATTGCCATCATATTACTGGCCATAGTTCTAGTTCCTCTGGGAATATACCTGGAGAAATTTAATTCACCTCAAAAAGCTGAGGAAATAACCAGTATGAGTATTGGTGATACGGTAGTTGCTGGAATGGATGTGGTAGATGATAGTAAAATAAGGAAGGTTCCGGTTATTAGCCATCCCGCCTATCTTATTGATTATGCTAAGGATTTAAGGTTCATGGATTTAACTGAATCACTGATAACTGGAGTGGTCAAAACACCTATTTCTCAAATAACCAGTGGCAGTGTTTCCCGATATGGGGTGGCCCAGGGATTTGACGGTCCAGGGATGCTTACAGTCAGTGCCGATAAATTAGTGGTAGAATCCCCCCAGACATTTGTTTGGGGTTTTAAAACACCTTACACTTATGGGGTTAAAACCGAAAGTGGATTAGATATTGTAGAAAATAATAAAACCATCAAAACCGTAGCTTATGACAATATTAATAATGATACGGTTCCTCACGAATATCTTACTGTTAAATTCCTGAAAAAATGGTATGATGATGCCGATAATGGTGATAAGGTAGCCATTGATTATGCATTGAGTAATTTCAGTGATGGAAGAAACAAAGTTGTTCCCTCTAAAATTAAGGAATTCTTTGGAGAATCCACGGTAGATTACATGGAAAATTATCCGGCAGGTTCTCCAGTCATGGCCTACATGAATGGTTACTCGGCGATAAATGCTTCCAGTGCTGTTAGTTTCCTGGGTTCTTATCCACAATACGATGATTCTAAAAGAGCATATAATGCCCGGGCTTTTGCTGCGGCCTGGAATGGAACCATAATCCCGGCTAATACGGTTTCGTCTGGTAAAGAAACTGTAGGTTTTACTTCATCCAGGGACCCTGAAGCTCCGGGGGGCTATGCTTCCCACGGTTCCTGCCCACCGGCCAGGGCCCTGAGAGCAGTAAGTGCTGATGCAGGATTTCCACTGCCTTCAGGTATGACCTGGGAATTCCACGCCGTATTATTTGGGTTTAACCCGGCCACCGGGATAAAGGTTCAAAATACTGGTGATAATCCGGTAAAAATAATTATGTGGACCACCGGATCTGGTGGAAATACTAAGATATATGCCAAAATGGTTGAATTAGTTCCTAACTAATTCTATTTTATTTTTTTTAGAGGTTTAAAATGACTCTTTCTGTATCTGCCATAGTAACTGCTGCTGGGAAAAATAGGCGCATGCAAGAGGACCAGAATGCTAGAGAATTTCCCCGTAAAAATAAGCTTCTTTTAGATATTCAGGGGAAACCAGTTATTTTACATACCCTGGAAAGAGTTCTTAACTCTGGTGTTGAGGAATGTGTGGTTGTTTTGGGCCATTTTAAAAGTGAATTAAGGGATATTTTAGATAATCTGGATGATGAAAGAATTCGGGTGGTGGAAAACAATCCAGAAAACGTTCCACTTTCCCAATCCCTTCTTAATGGTGTTAAAAACTCTAAATATGATATATGTCTTTGTGCTGCTGGGGACCAGCCCACAGTAACCACCAGAACATTTTCCAACCTCATTGATAAAGTAAAATCACATAAAAACCCGGATAATATCCTATCAGTTCTTTCCAGAATGGAGAATGGCTATTTAAATTCTGCAGAAGGTCTAGGAATGCCTTTTTGCTGTCACCGGGATATTCTAAAGAAATATTTGCCCCAGTACTCCAGTAACATTAATCCTATTTTAAGGGAAATGATTAAAAATAATGTGGTATTTTATGGATTGGAATGTGAAAACGAACTTGAACTGATCAATATAAATAGATTAAAGGACTATGAGCTTATTTTAAGTAATTTTAAAGATTAATTCTATTTTTTTAGTTTATTTTTTATTAAAATTGAATATTGTAAATTTTGAATCATTAATTTATTTTTATTTAAAAATAGAATGTAAATTATAACATTGATTGCAGGTCCACCTGGTAGAACAAGGTTAAATTTTTAACCGCGTAAATGGACCTGCAAAACTACTATGATTTTAAGTGTTATTAATGTATCCCTATTTTCGGATTTATTCGTGATTTTAATTTTTATTAATTCAATATTATCCGATTTAATATCAAAAAATAGTCCATTAATTGGGGGGTTATATTCAAGTTATATCAATTTGAAATTGTAATCAGATATTCTCAATTATTTTTGTTTATTTAAATAAAAAAAATAATAATAAGTTTTAAAAAACTTATATAGTAGATTTAAACCGTTTCATTTAGCGCATTAACCACGCAACCAATGTTTTCGGCATTTAAACCTACAATGACTTCGTCATCTTTTATGTCGGCAAATTTACGTGATCCACTGCATCCCAGGGTAATATTGGCAGTTTTTCTTAAAAACGGCCCGGCCACGGCATCAGCACAAATTGACTGTATTCCGGCGAAATCTGATTCCACACGACCACCCAGGGTATAAATCAGGGCCTGTGATAATTTCATGGCCTGTGCTGGGTTGGAGATAATCACTATTACGTCCGGGTGGAAATTGGCCTTTTCCAGTGGGGCATAGACTAGGGCGTACATCATATTTTCTATTTTAGGAATAGCATCCATGGTTCTTTTGGCAGATCCAATACTGGAAAATCTTCCCAGTTCATAGTAAAATTCACCGGTTTTTACTTTTTCTGGTGCATCCATAAGTCCTATGGCGGTAGCTCCCCCTTTACAAAGTTGTTCATCTGCGGTAGCATAGAATATTTCGCCCTGGGCCGCTTTTTGTACCATTTCGCAGTGGCGAACTTTTTCTGATATTTTTTCAATATCATCGGGCAGGTCTTTTTCCCTTAAAACAAATTTAATGGCCACAGGAGACTTTTCTAAACCTAGTAAATTTTTAATGCTATCTGAAACTTCATCATATCCACTAACTTCGCATTTGTTTTCCATATTTTCACCATTTCATACTTTGTTGTTTTCCACCATAAATTTTCGCAAATTACAATTGTTATAAATAATTGAAAAAAATTATCGTCCACTGAAGATTTTAATATTCTTCTGACAAATTATAGGTCGAGGGTCCATCCCACGTCGTATCGGGCCCCACAGGTGGGACAGATAAGAATAATTTTATAATGTGATTTTTCTTTTAATAGGGATGTATGAAAACCCAGTTCATAACCGCAGTTGGGACAAACTCTAAACTCGTCAGAAACTTCAATATTCTCTATAGTCTCAAAAGCTTTCATGGAATAATATTTAAATTAATTTATTAATTAATTTTCTCATATAATTCAATAAATCATGATTTAAGAAATCAAATTAATTTTATCATTGATTTAATTCATCTTAAAGGAATTTATTATACAATAATCTGACGCAAAAATTATGGTATATAGATAACATAATTAAATTATAAGGGGGGTGTGCGAATATGGTTTATGTAATTGCACAACTAAAACTAGAAAGTTATGATAAGTGGAAGCCTGTTTTCGATGAAAGATCAGCTATACGCAAAGAAAAGGGCTCTAAAGAAGCTCGTCTCTTCCGTAACTCCGACGACCACAATGAAGTCATGATTTTATTTGAATGGGACAATATTGAAAACGCAAGAAATTATATGGAATCAGAAGCTTTAAGAAAAACACTAGAAAAAGAAGGGGCCACATATACTAGTACTTACCTTGATGAACTTGAAAAAACGTTTTAAATTACATTCAATTATTTTTTTTTTAAAAAATACAAATTTTTTTATAATTATTCTACTTTATGAATTTTCTTCCTAATTTCAATATAAATTATGATTCCATTTTTACTTCAATATGTATAATAAAGAATAATAAAAAAAGAAAAAATAAGTTAAATACGGTAACTAGCCCGGTGGCTTGCCCGAGAAAGCTTAATTTCTGGGTTTTCTCCCATATCTGGCTTTTTAAAGAAGGCCATGTGAACTATGGATTCATTCCACACGAGGCCGGATCCCACAGAAACTTTATTTTCAAATCTATAATCCTCTCCATGACCAACTGATGGATAAGAAGCCTGCTGGGACTGGGAGACAATTTTCATGAAATCATGGGCATTTTCTTTTATTTTAGTGTTGGATTTCTTTTCTTCCAGTATGGCATCCAGTGCATAGCTTTTTACCAGTTTGTGGTGGTAGTTTCCATAACTTGCTTTGTTGTATAAAACTTCCATTCCCATTACCTCTCCATTTATAATGAATAGGGCCCCATTCTGATCTTCTTCCAGTTCAAATGACTTCAAATAATCTTCCAGAAGATTTTCGCGAGATGAATAAATGTCTCTAAGTGCACTGGTTTTTGAATTGACCTGGGCTCTATGGGATGTTTCTCTTATTTCCTCCCACACTTCACCTTGATTGGATTGGAAATTCTTCATGGTTTTCAGTGATTGGTTAACTGACGCGGATTTAGCTCTTCTTACACGGGAAGAGGCCACGTGCATGGAATCAGCGAACTCTGAGGATTGATAGGACCAGCGGCCCTGTTCGGTACAGCTTACCGGAACAATAGTCTCAGAATTTTCTTTTAGGAGTATAGTGGTATTTAAAATTCTATTCTGCTTGGCCCCTATCAGCTCTTCACCATCAAGGAGTAATACTGGAGTGGAAGCTTTATTAACCACTTTTAAATTAGGAACTGATCCTGACTTATCCACCTCAGTTATGCTAATCATATCTGATGCCAGGGCTTCCCCCAGACTCAAGAAATTATGGTTTATTTTTTCCGGGGCTTTTAAAGGTACCAGGGCCATATTTTTATATTCTTGAGCATCTCCTATTTCTATTTTTGATAAAAAATCTTTTACTAAAGTTTCCATATTATTCCCCCTTTATTCCCCATTTATTTCTTCTTTATTCCTTCTTTATTCCAGTCATGATTTCATTTTCAGTCCCTAAGTGATTTTAAAGCCAGATCCACATTAATTCTCAATTCCTGATTATCAAGTGGTTTTAATAAAAAACAATGAGGACGGGTTTCCAGAGTTCTCTCTACCAGTTTTTCATCAATATATGCACTGAAATATATCACCGGAACATCCAGCACATTTTTAATTTCGGCCAGGGACGATATATTGTCCCGGCCATTTTTTTGAAAAACTTCGGCCAGTATCATATCTGGGGAGTTTTGAAGAGCCCATTCAACTGCTTCTTCCCCCTTAACCGCAATGAATGGACATTCATATCCCCAGGAGATTACACTGCACTGTAATTCCATGGCCACCAGAGATTCGTCTTCTATGATGAGAATTTTTGGTTTGGTCATGGCTATTTAGATACAGTTACGTATTTGGCATCTATTTCCGGAAGGGTTATTTCCCATCCTGCCTGGGATTCATAGGTGTAACTTCCTACTACTTCTCCATAGATAGTTATCATACTATCTTCAAGGGCTGATGTGGTTCCAGCATAAGTTACATAGACAGTATCACCGAAGTTATCATTTACATCCATTCTAATGTCTGTTAAACCGCCACTTTCCATTATTTGGATTACTCTTCCAGAAAGTTTCACTCTTTCCCCTGCATGACTTTCTGGATTTTTATTGAGCTCTTTGAAACTAATTTTTTTACAAGACGCTTTATAATCACTTTCTGATTCAACGGGTTGTGGTGAAGTTGTTGATGAGGAACTAGAATCATCAGAACTGGTAGAATTGGTAGTGCTGGCATCAGGTGACATAAATCCTCCTGCAACTACTAATATTAAAAGTCCTAAGCAGCAAAATCCTGCTAAACCTAAAACAGCCTTTGATTTACCGCTTTGTTTACTCCACCATCCCCCAGTGGGTTCATTTATATCAGAATCACTCATAATCACACCTCCATTTCCAGGCCATTAAGGGATTAATTTACCAGTAAATAGAATTTTAAGGACTTAACCAGTATGGCTAAACCTAATCCTGCTATAATTCCAGTGAAGAATCTCAAGGTATTGTTACTTTTTCTCATTCCCAGTAGCTGGGTAAATCCATCTAAAAATGTGGGAACAATCATCAAGGCCCCTGCTGTAATTAAATAGCAGTTATAATCTATTTTTACCAGATAAGCCAGTGCAAAATAGGAGAAAGCTCCTAAATATATTCCAGTACACCTGGAACAAACAGGTAAGTATTTACCTCTTATTTTAAAGGTTCGCTCTGGAATTCTATGGCAGATCAATACTGAAATTGCTTTTTTTGGTTTTTGTTTTTCAGATATTTCCTGCACATGTTCTAATTTATATTGCACATAATCACCTAACTATGGCTCTGTATATAGTAATTATTCATAATCCTATATAAATGTATATGTTTTATATTCACAAAAAAAATTATTTATAAAATTGTTAATATTTTATATGCTGTATATATAAATGCTATTATTTTAATTGTTTAATATATACTTAATTAATTAATATTTGGGGTGATATGATATAAACATTATTGTTAATTTGTATAAATTTTAAAAATCAATTAGGAATTTCAGGATAATATCATTTTTATATTGTTTATCTTTATCAAATTTGAATATAAAATATGTATTATTCCATTTTTTTATTCAATAGTTAATATAATAAAAAAAATTAGATTTGTCAATTAATGTTTTGTATTTAGAATTTAACCATAAAAAATTCTTTTATAACTGAGGTGTGAATACTACAGTGTTTTTAGGCAAAATATATATTATATAGTTAAAACATATCATTTCATTGTAGAATACATTGTTAAACCTTCACATATATTGAAGGTATTAAAAGCTAAGGAAAGTGGTAATATGGAGACAACATTGATTTCCACGATATACGCCATTGAGCCGGTTATGATTTGCATCACCAATTTTTCTCCTAAAAAGGTTATTCTTTTAAGGGAAGATGGTGCACCTGACGAAAAAACCAAGGTGGAACAGATCTTAAATGATACGGTAGGTAAATTTATAGAAATTGTTCCTAAAGAAACCAGTCTTTATAATGTGGTGAAAGTCGCTGAAGACACTACCAGTGTTATTGAAGACGAAAGAGCCAATGGAAGACGAGTTGTGGTTAATATTAGTGGAGGCCGGAAACCTCAGGCCCTGGGCGCTTTATTTGGTTGTTATGCCCGTCACCACGATGTGGAAAGGATAGTATATGTAACAGAAGAAGACAGTGAAATTATTGATCTACCTATTTTAAATTTTGGAATTTCTAAAACAAAAAAAGAAGTGCTGGAAGAATTACAGAAAGGTGAAACTTCTGTTAAGAACCTGGCCGTTAAAATCGGAATCAGTAGGGGAATGACCTACAATCACATCCGTGAATTAAGAGAAATGGGTTTTATTGCCCAGGACAAACTGGAAATTACTTCAGCCGGGGAACTGGCAGTAATTTAACAATTTTTTTTATTTTACCCGGTTAAATGGAATGTTTTAACTCTTTTTAACAATTGTTAAAATTAATTTATTATTTTTTCCAGGATTATTTTTAATATTAATTGCTTATGTATAATTTCAGTTAATTTTTTAAGTATAGATTTACAACTATTATAACATATCAATTAAAATTGAACTTTAATAAGATTTTTAATACTTTAATAAATTACTTTTAAATAAATATTATAGAATTTAGTTACTAAAAAATATTTAAAGTTAATTTTTCTAATAGAATAATTAGAATAGATGGTTAAAAAATGGATAAAAAGAATATTATTATCATTATATTGTTTATAGCCATAGTAGGCCTTTCTGCAAATGCCTATATACAATATGTTGCCATATCTGAAAATTTGATTGTGGGGGAGCACACCATTCTGGTACTGGGTGTAGACGAGACTGAAAAAAGGCCCGGACTAGGAGCAGTGGACATGGCGATTATAGTAAAAATGAATGATGGTGAAATAACCAATATCAGTCAGATTTACCCTGGGGGAATGGTACATCCAACAGCTCCAGTTCCGGCGTATTTGCAGAGTATAGGTGAGGGTAAACTGCGTCTGCATGATGCTTTATGGGAAAATAATACAGAGCAAGGTGCTACCTATGCCCGGGAGATTGTGGAATATAACACCGGTGTGAAACCGGATATTGTTGTTCTGGTCACCACGGAAGCAGTGGATGCCATGATTGCATCTATTGGATCTATAGATGTGAGTGGGGGAAATATCTCTGGTGACTCTCTGGAAACACTACGTAGTGAGCAGAGTAGTCTGGGGGAAACCCGTGGAGATGCTGTTCAGGGAATGATGTCTTCCATATTAAATGCCACCCAGAAGGATAAAACTAAATACATTGCTCTGGTTAACACGGCTTCTGACCAGTACAATCAGGGAAATATTTATGTTTACCCCGAGGGAGCATTTAAGAACTTCTTAATTGCGGAAGGTATTCATAAAGCCATTACTTAAATTTTTTTTATTTTTCTTATTTTTTGCATGGAATACCCTAATTAATTTAATATTTACAGTACATGTTAACTAAATTTATCATACACTTCAAGTGTAAAAAAAGACACATAAAGTGATATTAATTATATGTTTTTGTTATACCGTTGAATAAGTACTAACATACACTTCAAGTGTAAAAAAGTAGGCAAAATAAGAAATTGTTTTATATTAAATTTTTTGATTGGTTTAATTTTTAAAACCAGAATAATTTATTCAAATAGCAAATTCTAAACTTTTAATAACTAAATAAATAGGTTTATTTTAATGATTATAGACTTTAAGATTAAGGCAACATGTCCTCACAACAGAAACTAAAGAAGCAATTAACGCATCTAGTGCTGGGAATGGCTATAAATTCTTTATTATTTATCCCCTTACATATGTCCTGGATATGTGATTCGATCTCCTGGAAATCTTTTTCCCGGGGGAAGTAAGTCTTATCATTATTGTCAAAGTGATAGGCACACATTTTATCAAAATTATACTTTTTTTGCAGGCCGTATTCATATATTTTAAGCTGTAACTCCACCTGCAACCTTTCCAATGCAGATTCGCCCCGGGCCTTAAAATCAACCAGTTCCAATTCCTCCCGGGAATTTTTGATAATCAAATCGGTCCTTCCGGTAATCAGGGTATCACCTTTAAAGAGGGCAAAAGGTTCTTCAGTGGACACCACTTCTTTAATGTAATTTTTCATGTCATGGTAGTAATAAAACAGTTTTTCCACCAGCTGGGCCTTATTAAACTGGTCTTCTGACTCATCATCATTTAGGGCAGCCCATGATTTATCCACAAAACACTCAATCCGCTCTTTATTAATAACCTCTTTAACCTGCATGGCCTGGTGAATCCGGTTCAGGCAGTGGTGCAGTATAGTACCGTATTTCTGCATCTGAGTGGGCTGGTACTCGAATAAATAGTAATAAATCAATTTATATCTAAATGGGCATGTTTCATAGGTGCTGATAGATGAGAAAGAAACTTGCAGGGGGTTGTGGGCCACATCCCTTTCTTCACATTTTTCAATGATTTTATCCACATCAGAAAATTCTTCAATACCAATATCATGCTCAATAAACTGTGATTTTTTCCCGCCAGGGGATATGATCAGGTTGTCCTGGGCCCGGGTCATGGCCACGTAAAATAATCTTCTCTCTTCATTTATCTGGCCATCAGGAACGAATTTTAAAAGTTCAGAAGGTAAGGGTAGAATATCTTTATGCTGGCCTTTCATGGGGAATTTCTTTTCTGCCGCCCCGCAGATAAATACCACGGGAAATTCCAGACCCTTGGCCTGATGCACAGTCATAATTTTCAAGGAACGGGGATCTTCCAGCATCTCCTCGTCGTACTGCATTTTTTTAGGTAATTTAAATAAAAATTTAAGAAAATCTTCCAGGGAAGGCTCCTTAGAAAACTCCTGGTATCGTTTAATTATCCCTGAGAGCTTGGAAAGGTTAAAGAGAATGTCCTCATTTTTTTCTTCTTCCCAATCTAAGGGAGTGTCCATAGTGGGAGGTTTTTCCGGGAGTTTTAATTCTCTCTGGGGATGAGCACCCAGAGTTAATAGTTTAAGGTACTGGGAAATATCAAGTATTTTATAGAATACGGATAAAACGTCCATGTCCCGGGTTTTTAAATCATTTTTAAATTTATTCAGGGCGGATATCTGGCAGATATCTTCTTGATTAGTTATACCTAGTTTTTTAAAATCATCCGGGGTGTGTAGGGTGCCCAGTTCTATTTTATTTTCTTCATCTTCCTGGATACTTTTAAGAATATCTACGGTGGATGGACTGATAGCCATTAAATCATTTGAAAGTAAGTCTAAATCCCACCACTTGCCCCAGCGGGTTTTGAATTTCTTTCCATATTCTTTAGAATCCACATAATGCATCAGGTAAAGCATGGTCTGTATTTCTTCCCTTTTAAGGAATGATTTATCTCCCCGGATGGTGTAGGGGATCTTTTCCTTTTTCAGTTCCTGGACAATGGCCCCGGCATGATTTTTCACACTTCTAAAAAGCAAGGTGACATAACCATAATGGGGAATGATGTCATGCTCCTTCATATCGTGAATAAGCTTCACGATTTGATGGGCCTCTTCTCCTTCAGTATTGTTTTTGAGTAGCACCAGTTCATTTCCTTTACTGCGCCATGGTTCTATCTCTTTTTCAATGTGCCGGTGCTTACCCATGAATAATTCTGAAGCCTTAATGATATTTTTGGTGGAGCGGAAGTTTTTACTTAAGCGCACCACCCGGGTATCAGGATATTTCTCAGGGAACTTGACAAAATTAAAGATATTGGCCCCTCTAAATGAGTAAATGCTCTGATCATCGTCACCCACCACGCAGATGTTATTTGCTGGCCGGGTAATTAGCTGGAAAATCCTATCCTGCAAGGGGCTGGTGTCCTGATACTCATCAATAAGTAAAAATTGATATTGTTTTCTCAAATCATTTAAAACCGTTTCGTTGTTTTCTAGAATATCCAGAACGGCAATTTGAAGGCCAGAAAAATCAATTTTATGCTGCCGGTGGAGTAATTCCAGATATTTTTTATAGGAAAGGCAGATTTTCTGATAGGTTTTATTATTTGGATAGCTGGCTTTGATTTTTTCAATTAAAATATCCGGGTCTATCTCATTTTCCCCGCATTTATTGTAAAAATCCATAAGGCCCATTAAACGATCTTCCCTAAAACCAAATGCCTCCAGATTACTCCTTAAAAAAATTAGCTGGCTATCGTCATCCAGCACATCAAATCCCGTGCCCAGGTGGTGATATTCTGGATAACTTTCTAAAATGGATTTACAAAAAGAGTGAATGGTGGATATATGGACACTTTCGGCCAGTTCCCCAATTTCCTTACTTAAACGGACCTTCAACTCTTCAGAGGCCTTTATGGTAAAGGTGGTTAGCAGTATATTTTCAGGAGAAACCTTATGGTGTTTAATTAGATGGGAAACCCTCTGAATTAGAACCCAGGTCTTACCGGCACCCGGCCCGGCCACAATCATTAATGGGCCTTTATAGTGAGTAATGGCCTTTTTTTGTTGGGTGGTGAGGGTTTTACTGGTCATGGTATCCTTTAGGCTAATATGGTTTAATTGATTATTATTAAAATATTTTTAAAATAATCAATTTTATTCTTTATGTGTTTAATTAGGAATTAAATGAATATAATTTTTTTTATTTTTTATAAATAACTGCAAAAGTCTGGAAAACTTCTAAATGGAGAATATTTGTATTCATAGCCAGAAAGGGCGTATAATTGAAGCACCCTTTGAATAAAAAACTTTTTATATTAAAACTTTTAAATTAAAAATTAACTTAAAAAATTATCTTGATAGTGGGGTGTTATGGGTGAAAATCAGAATAAGTATAACCTGGTTAATGGTTTTATTTTTTATTAGCGCTGCCTTTCCAGTTATAGAACCGGTGGCTGCAGTCCAAAAGGGTGATTTAATAGATCACGGGACCAAATATACAACCAGTGAGGCCAAATGCGACTGGAAAACTTACTGGTACAGTGAAAGTACCCGGAAAATTGTTAAATCCTATTATTACCTTGAAAATAATAAATGGGTTTTTGATTTCCAGTATTCCGTGGTATTACAAAAAATTTCTTCTACTCAAATTAAAATAAGCTCAGAAGACGCTGGGGGAATGAATACTTACTATGTAAATACTAAATTAAGCACCAGGGACTATTACTGGAATGTTTACCGGCCAGAATGGCTGGAAAATTAATTAATTTAATTTTAATCTACTTTTAATTTGTTTATTTATTTTAGAATTATTCGTCATCTTCCTTTAATTCCCATCTGTCACATTTATCATTGAGATATACCTCAAAAAATAAATCTTTAATGCCTATTTCTTCCCCAACTCGTTCTTTTAATAACTCATAGAGAATTTCGCATTCACCATTGCCCCGGTAATCCCAATTGTAACTATTTTTACAATTCCAACATCCATCCAGTTCTTTAAAGCCAAATTCGTTTTTTAACTTTTCTTTTTCACTTAAAATTAGTTTATATCTAGCTGCATCCATATTTATCCCCTCTTTTTGCTTTTAACTACTCAGCTACTATAATTTTCCTTATTATTCCCTTTCTTATCTAACTTACTACTTAGAATTTAAAATCAATCCTTCCACCAGTTTTTCAATCATTTCTTTCTGGGCCAGATTATTTATCCACTTATCGGGAATACCACTTCTAGCGTAGTAGGCCCCGGCCAACTGCCCATAAATGGCCCCGGTGGTGTCGGCGTCCTCCCCCAGATTAACTGCCAGGAGAGCACCTTCTTTAAAATTTGTTGAATTGTAAAAGGCCCACAGGGCAGCTTCCAGTGATTTAACCACATATCCCCGGCCCCTAATTTCTGGAGGATTTTTAGTTTTAAAGGAGCCCTCAAAAACTTCCCTTAATTCTTCCTGCATTGGATTTTCTTCCCAGTAATTTTTAAGGGGAGTATAATCGGGGGATAGTAATTTTTCCTTAGAAACTCCTTGTAAAGCACCACTAATTAAACCGGTGAGGTACTGGCAGGACTGGATGGCCAGTGGATGCTGGTGAGTGGTGCTGGAACTCAGTCTGGCGAATTCCAGGGCTTCCTGGGTATCAGAGAAATAAAATAAAGCAATAGGGGCTATGCGCATGAGGGAACCATTACCGGCGGACATCTTATGGGAAGGGCCACAATAAGGATTTCCAGTTTTTTCATAATCTTCCAGGGCCTCCCTGGTGGTATTTCCTATGTCAAAACAGGTGCCATTAACTGATAAGTATCCATCCTGGTACCATTTGAGGAAATTTTGCATCTGGTGCTGGGCATCAAATCCCTGACAATTAATCAGGCTTTCGGCTGAGCACAGGGCCAGCGAGGTATCGTCGGTCCATTCACCAGTCTTTAAATTGTGAGGCCCACCAGAGGCAAAGTCAGTAACTGGCTCAAAACTTCCTGGGTCTTTAAATTCAACAGGTGCTCCCAGGGCATCACCCACGGCCAGTCCCAGGAGGCAGCCATAGAACCTGTCCTCTATTTCTGATTTGATTTCCATTAAATGATTCAATATTCTAAGGAGATGACCGTCTTTTATGAGATTGGCCACACTTCCACTGCAGAAACGGTCGGCCCGGACATAGGCCGTTAAAATTTTAGTAATAGTGCAAATATTGGCTTTTTCCAGGTTTTCCACGTGTTCCAGGGTGTTGAAGGCGGACCAATCAAAGGGCTGGATAAAGTGGTTTTCATAAAGGGCTCTAATAAATTCCAGGGTCTGGAAAGAATATGCATAGGGATCCAGAGGGGATTTTTCGGCATCTACCTGGTAAAACTGGTTTTGAGGATTATTAAAATAATCATAAAATTGTAAAATATTATCCATGTTTTTTAAGGAAGGAATTATCATTCATTTGCTCCTTTAATGGTAGTAAATTTGAGATATGTTTTTTAGTCGGATTATAGGGAATGTTCTTTAGACTCTTTTTTGCTTTTTATAAGGTCTTCAATATCCTTTTTAAGGTCAAGGGCCTCCTGATTATCTGGATCAATCTCCAGAGTTCGGTGAACTGTTTCCAGGGATTCATCAAATCGTCCCATTATGGCCAGACTCACCGCCAGGGAGTTAAGGGCCCATTCAAATTCTCCATTAATGGCTATGGCCTTTTCAAATGACTCCACTGCATTTTTCTGGTCTTTCATTTGCTGATAGGTTATACCCAGCTCGTACCAGGCCCCGGCATGGTCGGGATATAAACCCACTATTTTCTGGAAGTATTCCAGTGATTCATCTATTATTTCCAGGCGGCGCAGGGCATCGGCCTTTAAATAAAGGGCATCAAAGTCATCTGCTTCATTTTCCAGAATTACGTCCAGGGATTCCAGGGCCTCTTCCAGTTCTCCTTTCTGGCCCAGGGAAATGGCTTTTTTAATTAATACTTCTTTATTTTCTGGATCAAATTCTAAAACGCGATTGAAACATTCCAGAGATCCGTCGTAATCTTTTAAATTATATAAAATCATGCCTTTAAAGAAATAAGCCGAAAGATTGTCTTCCTCCAGTGCCAGTACCCTTTCAAAGCATGGCAGGGCAGATTCTTCCTTCTCCTCGGTTAACAATAATTTCCCCTTCCACACCAGGGCCTCGGTATTTTCCGGGTTAATTTCCAGGGACTTATCCAGGGCCAATAGTGCTTCTTCGTTTTTCCCAAGTTCTATTAATGACAATCCTTTATAAAACCAGGCCATATCAAATTCTGGTTCTTGGCTGATAATTTCCTCCAGACACTTTAAGGCCGGCTCTGGTTTTCCCATATTAAACAGGGCCTGGGCATAATAAAACCGGGCCATTAAAAGATCCGGTTCTAGGTCCAGGGCTCTTTTAAAACAATCAGAGCGTCCTTAAAATTATCGGCAGACATTAAAATGTTTCCCTTATTTAACCAGGCATTGATATCATAGGGATTGAGTCTTAAGGCCTGATTAAAACTCTTTAATCCCTCTACATCCTCCCCTAAACGCACCAGTGTGGCCCCTTTATTAGTCCAGGCATCAGAATAATTGGGATCGATTTCCAGGGCCTGGTTATAACATGGCCAGTTCTTCTTCATGTTCCCCTAATTCCAGTAAGGATAGGGCCTTAGCATTCCATGCTTCAGGGTAGTTTTCATATAGTTCCAGTGCCTGGTCATAGGCTTCAATTGATTCTGGATATTTTCCCAGTTCATATAGTACCAGTCCTTTTCTAAACCAGGCTTCGGGATTTAAATCATTGAGTTTCAGGGAAGTCTCCACACATTCTAAAGCTTTCTCAAAGTCCTTAATTTCATAAAAAAGGGTTCCCTTTAAAACCCAGGGCCGGTAATTATCTGGATCCAAATCCAGGGCCTGATTAAAAGAATTAAAGGCCTCTTCAAAGTCCCCTAAAATGGATAGGACGATTCCTTTAGAATTCCAGGCTTCTAACTCCTGGGGGTTGTATTTCAGGGCCTGATTAAATGTTTCCAGAGCCTCCTCAAAGTTTCCCATACCCATTAACATATTTCCTTTCCAGGTAATTATCTCCCCATCACCTCTATTTTCTTTTAAGATGCTGTCAATTTCATCCA
This sequence comes from uncultured Methanobacteriaceae archaeon, assembly GCA_963698135.1. Lineage (GTDB taxonomy): Archaea > Methanobacteriota > Methanobacteria > Methanobacteriales > Methanobacteriaceae > UBA349. The sequence goes on from CAVOPP010000012.1 coordinate 140,004, forward strand.
GGGCTTCGGGGTATTCTTCTAACTCCATTAAACAGTTTATTTTTTGTTTAAGCAGATTAAAATTATGGGGATCCTCTTTTAATAGTTTATTAAATATTTCCAGAGATTCCAGGTAGCGGCCCATAGAGGATAAGAGGAAGGCCATGTTATTGAGGGTAATGGTATCTTCAGGATCCTTTTCCAGGGAAATCTGGAAATATTCCAGGGCCTCTTCATAGCGCCCTAACATGAACAGGGCATGGGATATGTTGTTTAGTGCCCATTCAAAGTCCGGGTCTATGTCCAGGGCTTTTTGAAAACTTTCCAGGGCTTCTTCTGGTCGGCTTAAGGCCACCAGGGCCATCCCTTTCTGGGTCCAGATTTCAGGGTTAAGGGGATCTTCTTTAAGTTCCTGGTTGCATTGTGTTACTATCTGTTCAAATTCTTCAGAACTTATCTCATTATCATTGGACATTATTCAGGCTCCATTACCGTTAAAGGGGGGTATTAAAAGTAATTATAATCTAATTTATAGTGAATAATCTACTTGTCATTTTTTATTAATTGATGAATTTAAAGGATAATATAAGCATATCCTTTATTATATAATATTTAATATTAATTTCATTATATAATAAATTTAAGAGAATATAAAACATCAGGCAGGTTTATTCATGGTTAAAATTGACTTTTATGGTGGAGTAGATGAAATAGGTGGAAATAAAATACATGTCCAGGGAAAAGAAAATTCCCTCTTTCTGGACTTTGGAAAAAGCTTTAATAAGGAAGGGGACTATTTTTCAGAATTTTTACAGCCCCGTAAATTAAATGGGATTATGGACCTGGTGGAATTTGGTTTACTGCCTTCTGTAAAGGGCCTGTACCGGGAAGACTATCTGCGACACTGCGGCCTCAACCATTATGAAAAACCAGCCGCTGATGGTATTTTGATTTCCCACGCCCACCTGGACCACATGGGCTACCTGCACCACCTACGGGATGACATACCATTTATAATGAGCAAAGAAAGCTATTTAATTATTAAGGCCCTGGAAGAAACAGGATTGGCCGGATTTAATAATTACCTGTCTTATTCCACTGATTTTTTATACCTGGCCAAGGCCCGCCTGAGTAAAAATTCAAATACTACTCATAAGAAGGCCACCTCCCGGGACACCAAAAAACCCCGGCCTATTGAGATTTTAGAACCATATAAAAACTTTTCTTTAGGTGAATTTACCATACAATCGGCCCCGGTGGACCATTCTCTCCCAGGGGCCTGTGCCTTTATGGCAGATAATGGGGAAGAAGGACTGGTTTACACCGGGGATTTCCGTTTCCATGGTAAACGCGAAGATGAAACCCGGAAATTTATTAAAAAAGCTAAAAAGTTCTGCTCCCACCACTTTAATCACGGAAGGAACCCGTATTGACCGGGACAAAAATACCACGGAAGAGGACATTGAAAAAAGAGCCCAGGAACTATCACTTTCCCACAAAGGCCTCATAATAGTCAATTACCCTATCAGAGATTTGGACCGGTTCTTAACCTTTTATGAAGCGGCCCGGGAGTCAGACCGGACCATGGTGGTCAATACCAAACAGGCCTATCTATTAAATGAGTTTGCAGGTAAAGGATACCCGGAAATTGATGAGGTGGCGGTTTACGTACCCCGTAGAAGCTGGGGCCTTATGGGAGGCCAGTCCCAGGTGTGCTTTGACGGGGAATGGGTTAATGGCCAGGAACTGGATAATGAATATGTTATGGGGGACTATAAGGGATGGGAAAAGGAATACATTTCCTGGGATAACAATGTAAATTACTGTGATTTACAGGAAAACCCGGAAGAATATATGTTCCAGTGCGATTTCTTTGAATTCAAGGAACTGATTGACATCAAACCAGAAAATGCTATCTATATCAAATCCAAGACCGAGCCCTTTAATGACGAGATGGAGATTGACGGCCGCCGGGAGAGAAACTGGTTAAAACACTTTAATATTGAGGTGCACACCGGTTATCATGCCTCAGGCCATGCCTGTGCTCCGGAGATTCTGGATTTAGTCCGGGAAATTGGCCCAGAAAGTGTTTACCCGGTACATACCCGCGATGCCGGGGCCTTTGATATTTTGTGTGATGAGGGGATTGAGGTAAAGTATGCCCGGTTAAAATGAGTATTTAATTTCAATTATTATTTTTTTATATTGAAAAGAAAAGAATAAATTTATATTATTTTTTTAAAAAAAATTAGAATTTTTGTACTATTTTTGGAATTAAAAAAGAATAAAAAAATAAGAAAAGAATTTACCTTACAATATTCTTTTTCTTATTTCCAGTGGCGGTGTTAGACACCATCTTCACCCCGCTGCCCTTTACATAGAAACCATAAATTAAATTATTTTTGGCCACGTTTTTAGCAATCTGGGCATAGCTTCCTATGGAATAAATTCCACAGTTACTGTTGTAATAGGCCGCATTATAATAGATCCCGGCGTACTTACCGGTGGAATATAATCCACTTCCTTTATTATAATGTAAGGAGTTTTTGGAGAGGATATTAGAGGTACCTACTGAGTATATTCCGTGCATAGTATTGTATTTAGCTGTATTGAGGTAAACCACGGCCTGGGATCCTTTAACATATATTCCGTATTTATTTCCCAGTACGCTGTTGTACTCGATAATGGCCTTACTACCGGTAGAAGCAATACCGCAGTTACCACTGGAGGTAACCTTGTTACTCAGTATTTGAGCATCAGAACCGGTGGAATAAACCCCATTGACGCTATTTTTATAGAGGGTGGAGTTATCTATGATGTCTTTAACTCCTGCAGAGTAAATACCATTTTGCAGGTTGTAAGAGGCATTTATATTCTGGATAAAAGCTGCAGAACCGGTGGAATAGATCCCATTTAATTTATTGGAATTGGTTCCAATGCTGTACAGGTTAGCCTTACTACCGGTGGAGTAAACCCCATTTTGCAGGTTGTTATTGGTGTTGGCCCTCTGCAGTATTAAACCGTTTCCAGAGGAGCGTACTCCGTTTTGTCCATTGCTGGAGGCATTGACATAAAGTATGGTGGCATTGTTTCCCGCAGATATAATACCGTTCTGGCCATTGCCGGAGGCATTGTAGACATAATAGATCCGGGCATTGGTTCCTGCAGAAGAGATACCATTCTGCTTATTGAAGCTGGTATCCATACTAAACACATACAAATTGGCCCCGGTAGAGTGTATCCCATTGATAACCGTTGTTATTGGATGTGGAGAAATATATGCTGTTACTGGTCCCGGTTACGTGTATACCGTTCTGGGTGTTATTACGGGAGTAAACCGAGCTCATACTATTGCCATTACCACTGGAATAAATACCAGAAAGCCCGTTGTAGTAGGTGTAGGAATTCCGTTATCTGGGTGTTGTTTCCTGAGACAAATATACCGTGCATGGGAATTATTTACGGCATAAGCCTGAGAAATAGTGGCATTATTTCCCTTAGAATAAATACCGTGCTCTTTGTTGTACATAACATCGTTTAAGGTGATATTGGCCTGGTTTCCCTGGGTGTAAATACCAGATTTGTTATTATAATTGGTGGTGTCGTTGTAGATGCGGGCATTATCCCCGGTGGAATTAATCCCATTTCCCTTGATACTGTAATAAACTTCGTTAGAATCTAAATTGGCCTTTTTTCCCGAGGAAGTGATTCCATCGTTCCCACTGGAGTAAATGTTATTGTACTTAAGGGTGTTATTGTCTCCGGTGGATTTTATACCGGACTGGTTGGCATAGCGTATGGTATTGCCAGAAACCGTGACATTGTTTCCAGTAATTATTATACCATCCCGGGGAGAGGACACCAGGGTGCTGTTATTCAAGGTGGCATTGCTGGCCGAAATATTCACTGATCCATTGATATTGAATCCCGTAACATTGGAATTATTAGCGGTATTTAAAATCTGGATAATATCATTGCTGCTGTTTCCAGTGAGGTTCACACTCCCATTGGTCAGCAGGGACACTGGTTTATCCAGGATAATTTTCACATTCTCGTACAGGCCCTCCAGGAAGGTGAAGGTGTCTCCGTCCTGGAAGTCGTAGTCGGCTCCATCCAGGTTGAAGGTGCTGGCGATTCCCGTACTAGTGAATATATTAGTGTAAGTGGTGTTATTTACCAGGAAATTCCTGAAAATTTTATTATTGGTTATAATTGCATCTGCACCGGTGGAATTGATGCTGCTGTTGTTGTTATAGTAGTAAATAGAGTTACCGGTGATGGTGGTGTTGTTTCCAGTAGAAGTTATGCCTGCTTTATTATATCGTAGAGTGTTGTTTATGATATGGGTGTTGTTTCCGGCAGTGTTGATACCTGAGAATGCGCTGTCACTTATCCGGTTATTAGAGATAGTGACATTGTTGCTGTTTATGGTTATACCGTCCTTGCTGGAGGCCTTAATGGAATTATTGTTAAGGGTTACATTATCTGCAGAAACATTAAGGTAACCATTGATATTGAATCCGGTTATATTGGAATAAAGTGCCGTTTCCAGAATATTTATCACGAAATCCTGGGTTGGATTGGTCAACAAGGCACCATTACCTATGAGGTTAACGGTTTTATCCAGGACTATTTGGTACTGTTATAGACTCCTGCTAAGAAGTTGAAGGTGTCTCCCACTTGAAAAGTTCGACTGCCATTACCATCACCCAGATCAAAGGTGTCCGCAATTCCACTACTGGTAAAGACATTCATATAAGTGGTATTATTTACATTATAATTGGCCGCCGAGACGGTGCTGGCCATGGATAACAGGGCCAGGGCCATGATTAAGGTTAGGATTGATTTTTTATACTTTATTATATTGCCCCCGAAATTTATTTGATAACTGATTAAGAAAATAGTTTTTAATATTAAATTAATGGTCTGGATGATATTTATATTTTCTTAATTTTTAAGGAGTAATAATGTTGGAAATTCATTAAAAAGAGATTAAAAAGAAATATTTAATTCCAGGGGACAGTGGTCTGAGCCAGTTATATCTTTTCTTATAGTAGCATTTTTTATAGACATTTAGATTTATTATTATTAAACTTAGCTTAATATTTCTTCAATAGATTGGGGTGGTGTTTTGTGGTCGTGTATTTCAAATTGGTAGCTAACATATTTAACATGGTTTTTTGCTATGCTATTGAAGAAATACAAAGACCAATTACCGCAATCAGGGCATTGAACTAATTTTATTAGTTCAGGGTTTAGTTTTAATCTTTCATCTGTGGTTTCATTATATAAATAGAGGACTTTTGTGTCTAAATCATCTTCACTGATGATTTTGTTTTCGTCAAAATTATATGAGTTTCCATGTAGGACTTTAGTATTAATATGATATAATCCACTTGTTTTTTCCATATGAGTTGGATATATTAGTTTTAAAGATTTGTATGCTGTTAAAACATCAAATGATTGATTAGTGAATCTATCAAGTTCACAAATTGTTTTTTGGGCAAATATCTCTGGCATCGCCCCACCATGACTTTTTTCATTTCTTTTGGCGATAATGGGGTTTAAAATTTTTATTATTTTTTTATTAGATATTTGTTTGTAGAAATTAGGTTCAAATGGCAATATTTTATATATTTCTTTATCAAAACTTTGATATATTCCATTTAAACGAGAATATAATCCTACCCAACCTCCGAAAGACATTTTATGGAAGTTTGAATAGTTTTCCCCGAATATAAATTCTTTTTTTTCGTGGTATATATCTTTAGGAAGTGCTGATAACAAAACAATTGAGTTAAATGCGGATATTTGTTCAAATAATTTGAAATGATTTTCCAGTTGGGTGTTTTTATCTCCTGCTGATTTGGTGGCTATATGGTAAGAAGTTGCGAAAGGCCAAATTAAATTTCTATAGAACAAATCTTCATCAGTTATTTTTTCAAATTCATTCATAAGATTGAGGAGATCATTGAAATTGAATATTTCCGCATTGAAACTTTTGTATAATGTTTTTATCTTTTGATAATTTTTATCAGACAAATTACTAGTTTTCACGATTTGATTTTGAGTTTCTAATTCTGGAACCTCAATCAACAGAGATTTTAATCCAGCTTTATCTATGATTCTTTCAAAGGTTCCATGCGCAAACAGATTTCTTTCATTTTTCATAGCATTAGAGTTTAAATAAAGTTTGAGATATTGAGGAGAAACTTCTCTTTCAGTTACTTTACATGGCCAATAATTTTTCAAACTTAAATCATCAAATTCAGATTGGAAAATTACATCATCAACAGGATTTTTTGGTATTAACATTACCTCATCCAATTCGTCAAATTCTTCTTTAAAACTAACTATTTCCATTAGACTTTTAATTGGATATTCAGATTTCTCTTTCTTGGTTTTTAGTCTTTCAATACTTTTGAAATAGTCATAAGTCCATGAAACATTACTATCTGCCAGTGCAGATGCATCAACCCAAAAACCATCAGATAGGTTTTCATGAGATTTCTCATTAAAAAAATTTTCAAGTAGTTTATCTGCAGTATTCGGAGAATATTTAGCAAAGAATACTTTATCTTTTTGCTCTGAATTTTTAAGGATTAACAAACAAGTTTTTATTGTGGCCTCTGGATAAAAAGTATCATTAGGTAGAGAAATAATGCCTTCTACTGAATAGTTTTCTAGTAAAAAACTCCTCATATGAAAATGATAATCTGAATAAAAAAAAGATTTTTGCTCAGGAAGGATGAAAACTAGATATCCATCCTCTTTTAACAATTTTAATGAAGCAAATAAGTAAGCAAACTCATTATTCAGAAATTCAAAGTCACCAACATGTATGGTATCTTTTAACTGCTGAAAAGAAGGTTGCGAAACAATAAGATCGAATTTTTCTTCTAAATTGTCTTTAATTTCAAAAAAATCATTGTTTAATAATTTATAATCAACATTATATTTGTCCAAATTTTCTTCAGCCATTTTAATAATATCTGGACTAATATCCACTCCCATAAAACTTGGCTGCATATTTGATCGTTTATTAATCCTCCAAAAGAAGCTTCCGATTCCACAAGCTGGATCCAATATTTTTCGTGGTTGCCATGGTGAAACAAGTTCACTGATAAAAGAAACAATATTCTTAGGAGTGTAAACAATATTTTCTGGTGTAAAACCCGTTTTTATCATATTAATCCTCATTGTTGTCGAAGTAATATTATAAATTAATATAATTATCTACTATTATGTAGTTAAAACAAGAAGTAGTTTGAGTTAGATTACATATTAAAAATTCTCGAAAGGAATCCAAAACCAGTATATTTACATTCTATATGTAGATAAAAATTCATTTAATACCTCAAATGATTTATAACGGCTCAATAAGGCCACTCCAGCATAAGCCGGATTATGATAATGATTTAAGAATAAATGGTAATCATCCAGATTTTTTAAAGGCTCTGGAATGTTTTCCATAGTGGCCTTGACTTCCTGAAGGCATAATATGTCTGGTTGTTCATCAAATACTTGTTTAAGGAAGCCGTTATTATGGCGGGCCCTTATTCCATTGACGTTCCAGGATAGTAGTTTCATTTTTTATCTCCTTTTAAGGAACACTAAACCGTTGAGAACTTGGTTCGGGATTATTGCAAAATGTTTTAAAATCACAAGCATCACAAGTCCTCTTCTCGGGCCTAGGATGCCATGATTTTTGAATACCGGCCCCATTTATCTCGGCCACGGTGCATTTTTCAATGTCTTCCACCACATTGTCAAATTCTCTTAAAGAATGCTGTATGGATTCATAATCCATATCTATCAACCTAATGGATCTTTTTATCTTAAAATTATCTGATAATTCGGGAATATCTTTTTTAGAATGCCATTTTAAAATTTTATTCTTATCCTCACCTAAAGGCATGACATCGGTGTTTTCACTCATTACATCAGCTTTTATATCTCCAATATCTCCCTTAAATGGAACTAATTCGTTTAAATAAAATAATATTCCCTTAGCTACGGGATTAGAATCATTTTGCATGGACCTAAGCCAAGAATAGGTTAAAACTTGCCACTGGTGATGATTCCAAGAGGGAGAATTAACTGGTGGCCTTTTCATACCCTTATAATCAATAATAATCTCGTAATTTTTAGAATCAAATGATTCCACTTTTTTCTTAAAAATAGGGTCTTCTTCTAATATTTTTAAAATAAGATTAGAGGAAGAGGAATGGACTTCCATATTAACTGAACTTAAAACATCAATAACTCCTGTTATTCCATAGTAATTAGATCGGCTAATGCCTTTTTGATAGTGAGGCATGTCCCTTATACCCTTTAATCTAACCTCAGCATTGTCAATTAAAGGAAACAAATGAGGACCCCATGTATTTATTGCTGCTTCAGCTCGCTGGCTGGCCACTAATTTATGGGGATGTTCCAAATCGTCGCAGAATCCTTGTTTGTGTCCTGACTCATTGTAAGGACAGAACAAATTAGAAGGAGGATATAAACCTCTCGATCGAAGTCTTTTATCAATGAGTTCTTCTATAGGTCTAACTTGAGTCTTCCAATCCCAAGGGAACTCTTTTAAATCGTTATCTCTCCACTGGAGATAGGCCTCTTCCATTAATCCGTGAATAAATTCCCCGAACCACAATTGGATAGGCATGGAAGGAGGAAGTGTTCCTTTATTCTGGTAACGATACTGCAATCCACAGGTTAAATAAGACAATAAATCGCCGGTAAGGGAATATTCTGGAATTATGTATGGTTTAGATCTAACTGATAAACTCATAATGGTCACCTTAAATGAACAAATCTTTCATAATTTTAACCCATTTTTAAATAAATAAAATCTCCTGTAGTCCGATGCAATTATTATTCCTATCCCAACCACTGGCCACATTAGGAATGGTTCTAGGGCCTTGTTGTGTCGTATATCCTTCCATAACTGGTTTTAAACCAACTAATAATAGAACATCTTGGGAACGACTAAAGGCCACAAAATATAACCTACTTAAATCATCAAAGGCCCGATCTTTAGAATCTCTACCAGGAACACCTAATGGTGAAAATTCTCTCAGTTCATCTTCTAAATTACAGGATTTCCCTCCTTCGTGAGGATAGCGTTTGAATGCTTGAGCTATATGATTCATTCTAAAATCAGAACCAATATCTACTACCACTAATGGAAATTCTAAGCCCTTAGCTTGATGAATAGACATAATATTTATTCGGTTATCAGGAAGGGTGTCTAATAGGCCCTCATCCACGTCAATGGCCCCGGTGGCAATGGGAACAAATATATTCCAAATAGCCTCAGCTACAGATTTTTGTTCCAGTTCCGGAATTTCTGTGTCAAATATTATTTCAGCCCCAAAACTACTGAAAAGCCCGGTTTGTGAAATGGTTCGGGTAATGGCCTCTAAATAAACCAGTCCTTCCACATCCTCTTGCATGGGTTTAATCCAGGTAACTAATTTATAGGCCAGTTCCATAATGGTGATTTCTCTTTTCCAGGATTTTCTACCGAGAGGTTTTCTATTTTGCCAGGCTTCTACAAATTGAGCTAAAGAAACTGGATTATTAGGTTCAGGATTAGTTTCTAAATATTCTTGGGCCTTCTGCCTCCAGATAGTCATTCTTTTTTTGGCACTGTGAGGTAATTTCTCAATTTCTTTTTGATAAATACACCCGGGATCAATGCACTCCAATATAAGACCACATAAAATTTCAGATTCATATATTCGCTCTAGATTTTGGCCCCGGGGATTGAATACAGGAATTTCTGGGTTTCCTTTTAATAATTCCTCTCTTAATATTAAAGGCAGCTTTTTCTTTTTACCTCCACCAAGTTCCTGGGGAGAACTGGAGAGAATAGAAATATCCGTGGGAGAACCCTCTTGAGGATCAACTTTGATTAATAGTGACTTTCCCTGGTGTTTAATAGTAAATCCATTACCATAGACTACTTCTTTAATGAATTTACTCAAATCCTGGGCTAAACTATGAGTATCTTCTCTAAACATACCTAAAATAGGGAAATCCGTGTAATTAGGATTTCTGGCCGGTTCTATGACCGGTTTTTCCTTTACCCTAACTTCCTGGAACTGGGGGTCTAGTTGAGCAAAATGATTACAAAGTTTTACAATACTTTCGGTGGACCTATAATTTTTAGAAAGATTAATTAATTCTGGTTTAATATTTAATTGAGTTTCTATTCTTTCTTTAAAATTAGTAAATAAATCTACGGTAGCTCCTCTAAATCTATAAAGTGACTGATCATCATCCCCTACTACAGTGACACTGCCCTGATTTTCAATAGCCGCTTGGGCCAGGTAGAAGTAAATTTGCTCTTGTAAAAGATTAGTATCCTGGTATTCATCTACTAAGACTAATTTTAAGTTAGAAAGAAAATCATTTAATTTACCCTGCTGTAGTTTCTTTAAAAATTCTTCCTCTAACATGGCAAAATCATATAATAATCGGGACTCTAATTCATGTATATAATCGGCAATGGCCTCACAGGCTATTTTGGCCCCGGGATTTTCATGTTCACATTTAAGCTTATCAAAATCCACTTGATCATAATACATACGATCTTTGATTTCTAAAAGCATTTTACTCATTTCAGAAACATTAAAATTGTATTTAGTACCACGAATTTTCACTAAAAACTCTTTTAAGTCTTCTTCATGGTGCCGGTCTTTATCAAAAAGGCCCACTCTCATCATAAGGGCATTGGCCACAAATCCTTCAATTACTACTGGTGGTGGGGAACCAGGGGCCCGATGAGTTTTTAGAATGTCTTCGGATATACTATCCAGGGTTCCGGTGATTATTTGGTTAAAATCAATTCTTTTTAGGTCATAATGGAGCTGTTTATACTGTGGATCATCTAATAAATGCTGTTTTATTTGGTCTCCCCAAGAAAGAATTCTAGAACGCAGTTCTGCTGCAGCTTTACGGGTAAAAGTAGTGGCCAATATACTGGCCGGAGGAACATCATCAACTAAAATGAATTTAAGAATTTTAAGAACCATGACGGTGGTTTTTCCACTTCCTGGACCGGCTACGATAAATAGGGATTCATTTGTTGGTGCGGAGATGGCCTGGTTTTGGGGTGGGTTTTGGTCTACTTGGATGTTTCTTCCCAAGTTTTGGATTACTATTTGTTCGAATTGGCTCCAGCGGATCATGTGAATACCTGATTACTAATGAATGAATGTAGAGTATTTTATAGTATACTTTATTAATAAACTATAAATTATTTATCATTTAATTTAACAAAAAGAATCAATTATAAAGAAATTTGAAATTTATTTACTATTCAATAATAAAAAATAAAAAATTCTAATGAAAAGCTTAATCTAATTATTTAACTTGAAAAATAGTTCAAAATCAAAAAAGAATGATCAATATTAATACTTCATTGATTAAATTTCAGAGAGGGATTAATAAAAAAATTATTTATATAATTGTTAGAAAAAAAGATATTATTTCTTTATCTTTTCAGATAACTCTTTAAATTCTTTATCAGAAATAACTGGTTTCATTCCTTCTAATGAAATTTCATCCAAGACATTAGCATAAGTAATTGATCTGGTTTTTTCAGTCATCACTGTTTTTTGTAACTCATAAATACGTAATAACCAGACTTTAGCATTTTTATTAGCTAAATATGATTTTACATGTTCATTAGTCCAAATATGATACTTATTAAGAGACCCAATACGAGAATATGGTTTTTCTAATACTTCTACAACTTCAGCATAGTATTTAACATTTCTTTTGTTTCCATCTTGATCAGGTAATGCATTGGTTTCTGCAAATTTCTTGAAATCAGGCTTAAATCCATCTAAAAAATTTTCATTATTAGTATAAGTTATTGTAGGATATAATAAGAATCCTGGAAGGGTAGTCCCTGATTTTCGGATTAATATGCTTTGTTTTCCACTTCCTAATGCTTCAATTATCGCATTCCACTCATTAAGACATTTAGTTATTTTTTCCATTTTCACACGTCCTATCAATATATAATAATATATTAATTAAGAAATATTAACTTTTTTGCCTTAAAGATCCGGATTTGATCAATTTGTTTAAATTCTCAATATAATCTCTTAATTATTGAATTGAGCTAATAATATCATCCAATTTTTCGTCTAAAATATGATAATTGAGAATGAAATCGATTTCTTTTGCAGAATTATATAATGGAACATGCATTTTAGGCCAACCTGGCCCGTCAGTTATCCATATAAAAGTTAAACCTTCTTCTTTAAGCTTTTTTTCTAGATCAATGTATGCATTTGCAGTTTCTATCGGTTTACTACCTGTAGAACCGTAAAAATTACATTCAATAACTATTTTTGGCACTTGGTTTTTATAGATTATAAAATCTGCTCTTTTGTTTCTTTTAATTTTTATCTTAGAATCTTCTGCTTCAAAATGAAGATTTTTATAATCACTTAATTTTTTGTTTAATAATAATTCAATTATATTTTCAAAGATTTTCCCACTTCTATTTTTTCGAGCATTAGAGTCTAAACCAACTTCCATTCCTAATAGATAGGCATATAAATCATTAATTTCTCCAAAAAGTTCTATTATCCCCGAATTTTTGCAGAAATTTATTATATTTTCTAATTCGATGTTTTGTCCTGAGAAATCGAATTTTTTATATAAATTATCAATTAAATCAAAAACAACTATATTTTTTTCGCGAACGGCGATGATAAGAGGTATTACTTGTATAATTTCAGGATATTTAATAATTAGGCTTCTAAGCTTGTTTTCGCGTTGGGAAACTTCTATTTTGGTTAATGAATTTAAAATACTAATTTCTGTAACATAATTTTGAACATTATTTTTTACTTTTTCCCAATTAACATAATAATCATAAGTACGATTAGTTTGCATTAATGTTTTCATAAAATAATCCATATACTCATCTAAATTGTCAAATCCTAAAAGCTCGAATTTTACCATAAATGTATATAGATTATCTTTACATATTAATGTTTTACTTGTAATTTCTAACAATAATCTCGTTTATAGCTCCTCTTTTGGAAGAGTCTCGATTAATGAATCTTTTGGCTGGAACTCTTTCAATAACAAAATCATTATATAAATCATCAAAAAAATTATCGTCAGGATTTTCATTTTTAGGATCTGAATTACTTAACATTAAAAAAGCGCCTAAATCGTTCATTTTTGAAAAAAAGGCCCCTAATCTTTTTTGATCATTATCATCAAATCCATGTTTAGAATAACTGGTAAAATGAGAGGTCTTATTTAGAGGACGGTATGGAGGATCCAGATAAACAAAACTATCTTTTTCAATATACTTCTCTGCGTCTTCAAAATCACCTTTTATTATTTCAGCGATTTTAAGTGCATTATTTACAGCAGAAATATTATTTTTATCACAAATGGTGGGGTTGGTGTATCTACCAAAGGGAACATTGAATCCCCCTTTCTGATTTTGACGGAATAATCCATTAAAACAGGTTTTATTTAGAAATATCAAATATTTAGCCCTTTCTACCCAGTCATTTGAATAATTTTCAAAATCAAAATCTTCCATTTGTTGATTATAGTATTCTCTTATCTTATAGTAGAACTCCTTTCTATCTTCTTCTTTTTTAGCAAGATATTCTTCTTCCAACGCACATAATTCTGAAATTAACATATTATGATCATTTTTTATAGCACTATAACCGACAATAAGCTCCCGATTAATATCAAATAGAAAAGCCTTTTTAATTTTGTAGTGGGTTCTTAAGTAAAAGAACATGGCTCCTCCACCCAAGAATGGTTCTACATAATTATTAATGGTTTTATTTTTCAAAATCGGTTTGGGAAGTCTGATTTCAAACTCTTTAACTAATTGTCCTTTCCCTCCAGCCCATTTTAGAAAAGGTTTTACAGTAATGATCTCATTTTTAAAAAGTGAAACTTGCATATTTTTCCTCATAAATATTCTAAGATTTAATTATAATAAGTCTTGTTTATTATAATATTTTATGGAAAATGATGGAATATAAAATCCTTAATTATAAAAATAAAAACAATAAAATGAGAAAAAAAATTATTTGAGGTCTTTTAAATTGTTAAACTCATCAATTAACATTAATTCCAGTCTTTTAACAAAATCTGCTTCTTCTTTATCAGAAATCATTTCATCAAGTAATTTTACTCCAGCACTCCCATATTCTTCGGCTATTTTATAAACTTCTTTTTTGTTTAAAAGATCTCAACATCATCTTTTTTCATAAACCGCAATGGAATGGATGATTGATCTTTCGTGTTCTTCAAGAGTATTTAATAAGAAAAAAATCTTTTTATTGGTTAATGGAATGGACTTTCCATTATAAAATCCCAAGGCCAATGCCATTAAGAACAGATCTTTGTTATCTTTTCCTTCAAAAAAACTGGTTTTTTTTAATCTCTCATATATATCCCTATCTCCTTCGCTAATATATATACGGTCTGGAGCTTTTTCAGTTTTATTCATATGGCACCACCTGTGATTCACTACCTTTTTCAGAGTCATTAAACATTATTTTATATTCAGCACCTACACGGGGAGCTAGAGCTTCTCGAACTTCATCAGTATACTCTTCTTCAGTTACTAGCATGGTAACCTGTTTACCTTTAAGATAACCTGGTAAATTTCTAGCAATATTTAATTTTGGTTCTTTTCCTAATTTTCCAAGAGGAGTGTCAATAATTATTGGAGCATCAAAACCAGAAACTGTATTTAAGGCTGCCATAAATGATAATGCCAGAACTTGTGTTTCACCAGCTGAAAGAGTTCCTCTTGCATGACCTCCAAATTGGTCTAATACTGAAACATTATAATCTTCATCAATATTAACTGCAGTATAAGTTTTCTTTTTCCATATTAGGTTGAAAAATTGTTCTTCTGTTTTTTTCTCCACTTCATTACGTATCTCGGTCATGATTTCATCTCTGATAGTTTTTGCAGCTTCCAGAGATTCTTCACAGAAGTTTTTTATTACAGTTAAACTTTGCTTTTGGGCTTTCTTTTTAAGTTCACCCTCTAATTTTTTATTGGTTTGTTTAATTAGATTTTCTGTTTCTTTTATATTAACTGAATGTTCAATTTCTCTTCTGGTTAAGATCTTTTACGAGCTTTTTACACCTGTGATATTCTTTATCCCATTCATCAATTTCTTTTGAATCTACATCAGCAATCTTTTCATTTAAGTCTTTAAGCTCTATACTACTGTTTCTTCGCAGTTTTTCACTATCATCAATTTTTTTCTCATAATCTGCAATTTTTCCAGGAAACTTTTTCAATTTGTTGATAATTATGCCTAGTTCTTTATTTTCCAGAATTAATTCTGAGCTTATATTAGTTATATCGCTGCAGGATTGGAGTAAACTTTCCAGATGATTTTTACATTCCTGGTTTTTAGAAAGTTTGGTGCCACAAATACATATATCTTCCTCTATTAATCTTTCTAGAAACTCTTTTTTATAATCTGGTGGTATTTGGCCTGTTTCTCCCTTTTCTTCAATTTTTAATCTGGTTTCTTTAATAGCATCATAAGTGAAAATAATCGGGGTCATTTTTCGGATGAATTCATCACGTTCATATGTTTTTTCGATTATTTCATTTTCAAATCGTTCCAAATCACTTTCCACTTTATTTCTCTGTTTTTGGTATTCCTGCACCATTTTTATATTAGCATTTTCAAGTTTTTGACGATATTCTTCTTCTTTTTCTTCAGCTGCGTTTTTTTCCCATTTTATGTTTTTATAATCTTCTTTATAATTTTCCAGGCTCTTCTCAAGAGTTTCAATTCTTTCCCCTAAACTTTTTGTTTCAGGGCTTGCTTTGTTTAATTTTCTTCTGAAAAACTTCTGCCGGTTTTCTAAATGGGTTATCATTTCTTCAAATAGATTTAGCTGTGATATTTTAAAAACAGCATTATGTATTTTTTCCCCAGAATTATTTCCAAAATAATTATTTAATTTCTCTCCATCAAAAAAGAAGTACTCTTTAATGCTTTCTGGTATCATTCTAGTAATGGAAATCTCGGGATTTGAAGACCTTTGCATATCATTTCCCTGTTGACGGAACATTTCTAAAAGAGAGCCATCAGGAGATTCTGCACGGGAATTATTAATCTTTCTTAGTTTACCATCTTCTTTTTTAAATTGAAGAGATCTGACGAAATAGAATACGTTCATCTAATTCGTTTTTCATATGTATTTCTACTTTAACTAATTCCTTTTCCCCATCTTGCATAGATTCTGATCTGGAATTATTAAGGAGTGGTAAACCACTTGATTTGATAGGGCGATGGATTTCTTTACCATAAATACACCAGGTAATAGCATTAAATAGATTAGTTTTTCCAGCTCCATTAGTTCCCTGAATGATATTAAAATTTTTTTCTTCATCAGGTGGTGATAATATAATTTCAGTATCTTTGTACTGTCGAAAATTATTAATTATAATTTTATCAATAATCATTCTTAAAGCACCATTTTTCCATTTGCTAGCATGTCTTCGAATGAGAGTATCATATTTTGCAGTATATGTGGGTTTAGATTCATGATTGATAGTGTTTTCAAACCTTAAGGCTTCTTTTAGGAAATCTTTTATTGCTTCATCATAATCACTATTATTCACTTTCTTAATTATCTTAGAATTGGGATTCTCAGGCATTTTTAAACCTCATTCATTTATTCCTAATTTTTTTTCTAATTCATTGATGACTTCTAAACAATCTTTATGGTTAATTGCGGTAACTGCAAACTCTTTATATCTGTCAATTTCTTTTTGGATTAAATCAAGTTCAACTTTTTTATATTCATAATCTTCTAAATCTGGTTGAGGAATAACAATTAAATCATAAATAACGGCCTTATCTTTTCCAGGAGCTCTTCTAAGTATTCGGCCTCTTCTTTGAACATATTGTATGGGATTACGTGTGCTGGACATCATTACGGCTATTTTAGCTGATGGGACATCTACTCCCTCATCTAGACATTTTATGGCCACCAAAGCCTGATATATGCCTTCATCAAAGTTTTTTAATAGATATTCTCTTTGAGAAAGGCCACCATATTCTTTTCTTTTATTAACACCTTCTTTCATGGTAAATTTATGCTGGATGATGGCTTTTTCATTTAATATCTTCTGAACAGATTCCATCTGCCTGGGAGAGCAATATACTAAGGTATGTTGAATATTAGGGATATTGTCCAATATATTTTTCAATGATCCATACTTGTTAGATGCATTATCCACGATTTCATGTCTGTTAGAAATAAGTTCAGGTAAAGAATTACCTTTTGAATAAGCTTGAGCAATTTTTTCGGTTAGTTCATTGTAACTGGATATCTCTTCATAATTTAAATCCACTAAATATGGTTTATACTCATAGGGACATAAAAATGACTCTCCCGTGCTGGGATTAATAGTATTTATAGCCTTTTGAAGGTCAAATTTAAAAACAGTTCCCTGGAAGTAATTCATAATTTCTTCAGTACCACCATCGTCCATCCATCTAGATGGGGTGGCACTAAGACCCAACCGATAATCATATCGGGATATGAGGCCCTTACGCATTTCTGGAGCACCAATTCCATGGACTTCATCCACAATTAAAAGAGTTTCATTATCTTTGTTACTAGCACCATTTATCAAATCAATGAATTTGGGGGAAGACATTGTTTTATGAGTTGTAAGGATTATTGTATAATTATAAATGCCTATTTTAATATCAATTAGTGCATTTTTTAGTTGTTTTTTCCATGAGGGATTGGTACTATCGGCAATCATTTTATGGGAGAATATACCTATTTTTTCTAATTCACGATCCCACTGGCTTACCAAATGATTAAATGGACAGGCTATAACCACCAATAACTTATTTTCACGGATTATTTTTTCTTTTAAACAACCCAGAGCAGTAAGTGTTTTACCGGTACCGGTGGCCATTTCCAGCAAACCTCGACTGCCATTCTCCAGCCAGTTATTTATGGCCTCTGTCTGATGATTCCAGAGATTTAAATCAGCAATATAATTTCCAGAATAAGTCTTTTTAGCTGGTTTAAACCAGTAACTTTCACCAAATCGTTTATTTAAATAAGTGAAAATATCTTCTAAAAACTCGGATATTTTATCAATATCTAATTGTTTTATTTCATTAGATTGTTTCCTTTCTTCTAAAAGGCCCATTTCTTTTTCAATATTGTGGAAATCAATAAACTCCTCAATTTCTTTTTCTTCTAATGTTTCTAAAAGTCCTTTAAAGAATTTAAGGCCATTTTCAGAGTGGGGTATAAATTGGAATTCTTGGTATTTGAAGAGCCATTGGGAAAATATGAATTTTAGGATATTATTGGGTATTTCTTCGATAATTCTAGATGAATCATCTAGATTTGATTTTGAGTCATATGATTCGAATTTTTAAATGAATTCATATTTTTCTATAAAATCAAGAGATTCTTTTTCAAGAAGGATAAATGAATTTTCACCTATCTGTTCCAGATATCCGATATCTTAGCAGATTTTAGATATGATAAAAATGTATGATCGAGATAATTTTCATTTTTTTCTTCAAATTGTCTATTTTAAGACTGTATTTTTATTAAATGGAGTGTTAAAGTTACTAATTTTTTGAGTTCTTTAATTCCTTTATAGGCTGCATCTTGTTTTAAGCATAATTTGCATTTTTTATGAAAACCATCTTTCTCAGCTTTATTTTTATAAAATTCTTCGAAAGGTAGTTCTTCTCCACAAGATTCACATATTTTTAGCTTAATTTCAGTTGATGGAGTTGAGTTATTAAATTCTGTTTCTTTAGATTCATTTTCAGAATCTTCTAATTTGAATGGTTCAATTGACTCGAATTCATATAATAAATTATAAAGAGCCTGATTTTTTCTTATTACGTAAGTATCTTCATCAATCTTTTCCAGATACCCTAATTCTTCTCCAGGCCTTATATATGACAAAACTGTTGATCTAGATTTATTATTGAATTTTTTGATTATTGCCTCTTTTTTGAAAGGAATATCATATTTTGTAAATCTTCCTAGTTCTTTAATTCCTCGATAAGCAGTATACTTATTTTATACATGACTTACATTTTCTGGTCAAGACCATCTGTTTCAGCCCTACTTTTATAAAATTCTTCAAATGGCAGTTCTTCTCCACAGGATTCACAAATTTTGGTTTTAGAATCTTTATCGAGTACAATATCCCTTTTCTTATACTTCTTTGAACCTAATAAATTCAAAAACTTCCTGAAATTATTTTCATCACCTAGTTTGCTTAATGCATATGCTGTGGCCCGAATTACTTCAGGATCATCATCATTTTTTAATTTAAGTAGTGGGAAAATGGCTCTTTTATCTTTCAAATCACCTAAAATACGTACTGAATTTATTCTAACATCAGAGTCAGGATCAACAAGTAAGCTTATAAGTGGTTCCACGGCTTCCAGACCAAAGTTCAGTATTTCGCTTTTTATTCTAAGAACAACATCGGGATTATTTAAATCTGCGGTTTTTAATGAATAAACAATTTCTTTACTTTTTTCATATAATTCATCATGTTCTAAATCATATGCTCCACTATCTATCGGATTCTATTTGGTCTGGGTTTATGTCATGCTCTTCACAAAACTTATTGAAAGCGTCGGTTGGCACTATTGTGAATTTTTTTTGCTTATCATCATATTTGATTAGGTCCAGTTCCTGTAGGGCCCAAATATAATTCTCAAATAAACTAAAAGATCCTTTTACATTATTTTTAAGGTAATTCCAGTCAAATTCGTGATTAATTTTTACATATTTCAACAATTCTTTAAGTCCCAGGATAGCGGTTCGTTTTTTGGAGCAACTTTTACATATTTTACGATATCCATCTGGTTCTCGGTTGGATTTCATGAATTGGGATACTGGAAGCTCTTTATTGCAGAAATTACATTTTTTATGGCCTGAAATTCTAGTTTCTATTTCTCCCAGTGATACATCGAATTCTGCGCAGAAATCCTGTAAGTTTGCATTATTTTCAATTTTCAATGTTTTTTTATTTTCATCGTATTGAATTAAATCTAATTCCTGTAAAACGAATATATAATTCTCAAATAATTCAAATGGTTCCTTTACGTTATTTTTAAGGTATTCTTTAGTAAATTCTGTGTCCAGATCAATGTGTTCCATGATTTTTTTAAGTCCTCTAGCTGCATTTTGTTTTTTACTGCAGTTTCTGCATGTTTTCCGGTAACCGTCCGTTTCTGTACGTGATCTTAAAAATAAGGATAAATCAAGTTCTTTTCCACAGATATCGCATATTTTGTGATTCTTAGCAGGTGTTCTAGAATTATTTTCTGGTTTAATTATTTTGGCTTTTTCTGATGAAACGATGGAATCAGTTTCACTAGTTTTTTTAGCTACTTTAGGCTTTTCAATATGAGCATTAGGTAGAACTATTTTATTTTCTTTAAAAAATTGTTCTAATTTATCAGTTTTTTCTAAAATATACTCCTTAGATGACTTATTATATTGGATTAAATCCATTTCCAGGAGTATATCTAAATAATAAAAAAATAAAGAGGGATTTATATCAATTTTTTTTATTAAATCTTGTTTTTTAAAGGGAATATTAAAATCAACAATTTTTATTAATTTATTCATCCCTAAAACAGCATTTTCTTTTTTAGAACATTCAAGACATGCTCTTTGGTGGCCCTGGGGTGTAGATATGCGAAAAATAGCAGAATCAATATTTTTACCACATATTTCACAGATTATTTTAGATTTATTTAGTTTAAAATCATTAAATGAAACACCAAAATCCTTTGAAAATTTATATAAATCCTTATTTTTCTCTAATAGGTAACTATTATCTTTTTCATCATATTTTATAAACCCAAGATCTTCCAATACCCAGATGTACTTTTCATATAAAGCGAATTCGTCACCAGTTTCTTTTTTAAGATCTTCCTTGGTGAATGACTGGCCTAAGGTGATGTAGTTTAAAAGTTTTTCCAGACCTCTAGCTGCATTTTCTTTTTTGGTACATTCGCGGCAGGTTTTATTGTATCCATCGGGTTCACTTGATCTTTTCAAAAAATTTGATACTGGTTGTTCTTTTCCACAAGAAGCACATTTTTTATTCTTTATTTCTTTATTCAATGAAATATCGAATTTTTCACAAAAATCAAGAAGATTATCACTTTTTTCCAGGATATACTCGTTATTTTCTTTATTATATTCTATTAAATCCAGTTCCTGAAGAATATTCAGATAGTTTTCTAATAATGCAGGTTTTTCAAAAGGAACACCAATTTCTATTATTTTAAGCAATTTTTGAAGTCCTTCTGCGGCTTGGATTTTTTTTCTACAGGCATTGCATTTTGTCTGGCGGCCATCAGCCTCTACAAATGATAAAGGAAATTTAGAAAGTGGTAGATCATTGCCACAAGTATCACAGGTTTTATTTTTTTCAATTACTTTATTAGAAGTATCTGGTAAGGATATATCATTATTTTCACAAAATTCAATAAACTTGGAACTACTTTCCAGCATATAATGGTCTGATTCTTTATCATAGTTAATTAAATCCAAATCTTGAAGAATATTTAGATAATTTTCCAGTAATGTGGGGTAAATATTGGTTTTTTCTTCAATAATTTTCTTTTCAAAGGGTACATCAATATCCACATATTTTATAATCTTTTTTAATCCATTGATGCCTTGTAACTCTTTTTTACAATGCAAACAAAGTTTATCATAACCATCTGGTTCTGCCGGTGATTTAGAGAATTTTTTTAATTCTAAAACTTTTTTACAGTTAGAGCATTTTTTAGTTTCCAGGATGGAATCCTTTTTTTCTGGCAATGATTTTTCCGAATCTTTATTTTCTTTTAAAGAACTTGAATCGGCTTTATTATCTTGATTAGAACCCAATTTAGTACCAAGTTCATTTTTTTGTTCAGGAATTTTAATAGAGAATTCATTACAAAAATCAATCAAATGCTCCGTATTTTTTAAATTATAAGTCTTTTGAACTCTCATCATATTTAATCAGACCAATTTCTTCTAATGACCAGATATACCGTTCATATAAATCAAAAGAATCCTTAACTTTACTTTCCAGCTGTTTTTTGGTAAATTTTTCATTAATTTTTATATATTTTAATAAATTTTCCAGTGCCCGGGCAGCATTCTGCTTCTTAGTACATTCCCTACAGGTTTTTCTATAACCATCTGTTTCAAAATGTGTTCTTAGGAACTTTGAAAGCTCTAATTCTCTTTTACAAGAATCACATATTTTAGTTTCCTTATTAGTTCCATTTTTAAGATTTGAATCTCCATTGGTCTTATTTATGGAAAAATCTTTTTCTAGACTTTTTGCACTGTTAAAAGAAACACCGTATTCATCTAATTGCTCTGTTTTGGGTAAAATGTAAAGATTGGAACCTTTAACGGCCTTAATTAATTCTAATTCCAGTAATATGTCTATATAATATTCAAATAAACTAGAATCAATGTTTATTTTTCTAGAGAGCTCTTCTTTTTTAAAGGGAGTGTCCAAATCAACATATTCTGATATTTCTTGTAATGCTTTGACTGCTTTTTGTTTTTTAGTGCAATCTCGACAGGTTTTACGATGTCCATCAGCTTCCATAGCTGACCTAAGAAACATGTTTAGAGGTAAATCTTTCCCACAAGTATCACAAATTTTAGAATCAAAATCTATTTTTTCAGCTTTCTCATCTGGCTTAGAATTAAATAAATCATAATAGTTGATTTTTTTAGGGTCAATGTCCTTTTGGTCCTGATTTAATACGCCCTGGGAGTTTAATTGCTGCGCTGGATTCTTATTTTTCTGTGACATGTTGTTACCTGATTATCAATATAAATCGTGCAGTGTTTATAGTTCTTATTTACATGAAACATCCTTAAATAAATATATCGATGAGAATTAAAAAGAAATGGTTATATGTGCAAAATTTAATTAATTAGTATACATATTGAGGGTGATTATATTAAAGATAAAAAATTTCATAATTCTCCAAAGTACTGGATTCATCGGCTTGAACCTGATTATATTGACTCCTTTCATAAAAAAAAGATAATTAGTGCCCGTAGCCCTCAGGCCAGAACCATTAACAAGATTAAAATTAAAGACAGAATCCTTTTTGTTTGTCCTCTAAACATGGGGAAATCTAAAAAATTAGCTTTTGTTGGATTTGGTCTTGTAAAACGACTATTTCGGTCTGATGAGGAGATTCTAGGATTTGATAAGTCCACCCATAAAATTGAGTTGGCAGTTATTAAATATTTCCGTACTCCAGTAATTGCTTCGGAAGTTGATGGTTTGAGCTTTATTAAGGATAAAAAGAATGCTTCCAGTTATTTTAAATCGGAGTATCGGGAAATCTCAGAAATTGATTTTAAGAGAGTTTTCAGAAAATCACCGTCGGTTGATGTTTTTCCCACATATTTTGAAAAGCTTTCCTTCAATTATGATGAATTTATGCTTAATTCCATTTCTGGTTTACATGAAGTCCTTAAAGAAACTTATAAACTGAATCAAATCGAAATTAAAGAATTTATCAAATTATTACATGTTTTAATTAAATCACAGGGAATTACAAAGAGTTTAACCGAAATAACGAATTTTTACCAGCATAATGTATGGAATGTAGGCCTAGTGCATACTACTTCTCGGGACCCTAAAAAATTTGTTCAACTTTTTGATTCAAGAGGAAATGATAATCAACTGGCATATATTAAATTGCGGTGAGGGATTAAAATGGAAAATGAAGATATTATCAGGGCACTTAAGGATGGAAATGTTCCTCCAGAAGGTACTTTTGAAATTTCTGTGGGCAGGGATTCAGAAATTTTAGAATTTCAAAATATATTGGAAAACATTAAACAGGGAAAAGCTTCGGCCAAATTCGTGGAAGGAAAATTTGGGACTGGAAAATCATTTTTACTAAAAATGATTGAGGAAAATGCACTGGAAAATAATTTTGTAGTCTCTAAGATAACTATCACTCGTGATGTTCCCTTTAATAAATTTGAAGAAGTTTATAGAAAAATTGTAAGCACTTTAAAATGTAAAACCGGAGTTTCACTGCAACATATAATTGAAAGATGGATAAATGAACTTAAAATCGCGGCCATGGATGAAACAGAAGACCCTTTACAGCAAAATCATATAGTGATGGATAATATCCACATGGATTTACAGAGTGCTCGAAATTATTCCAATTCCTTTGTTACAGCTATTGAAAGTTACTATGAGGCTTCGGTAAATGGTGATGATGAAATTGCTAACTATGCCCAGGCCTGGCTAAGATGTGATGATAATATTCCTTTCACCGTGAAAAGACAATTTGGAGTTAAGGGTGGAGTTTCTAAGGAAAATGTATTTGACTTTTTAAAGGCCTTATCTGCTTTAATTTCATCTATAGGTTACAATGGTCTAGTTATATTAATTGATGAGATTGAATTTATTATAATGCTGGCCAATAAGAATATCCGATCCACGGCCCTGGATTATGTCCGGTATTTGTATGACGAGTGTAATTTAGGTAATTTTGAAAAGACCCTGTTTGTAATGGCCGGTACTGATGAATTTTTTGAAAATCCAGAAAAAGGGGTTCCTTCCTATCCGGCCTTGCATCAAAGAATTAAAGATGCTATTGAATCAGAATATAAGGATTTAAGAAAGCCTATTATGAAGTTGGAAGGATTTACCAATGAAGATCTGGACACTTTAACTAGAAAAATCCTGGTATTGTATTCCTCAGTATATGGAAATGAAATCACGGATAAATTTGATGATAGTTTA